>NZ_JAKRFG010000001.1:0-548224 GCF_022348135.1 Halomonas sp. McD50-4
CGGCGGGAGCAGCTTCTTGAGGATGGCTTCCCGGCGCTCGTCGGAGTACTTCATCGGAACCTCGTCACGCCCCACATCGTTCAGAGTCTAACAGCCGCTGACACTCCAACTAGCTTGACAGTGGGGGAAGGACTTCTGGGAGAAAGTCTGTTTAGTGACCAGCAAGGATCAAAACCTTACCAAAGCCCACGTCAAATATCTGGAAAGCCTGCTGATCCAGTCAGCAGGCGAGCTAGGGCGCTGCAAGCTAGCCAACGGCACCGCGCACGAATACATCAACTTGCCCGAATCCGACCGTGCTGATATGGCTTTTTTTATGGAGCAGATCCGTACGGTACTGCCGGTACTTGGGCTGGATTTTTTGCGTGGTCGGCCTATGCCATCTCACCCACCGTCGATATTAAAACCGTCGCCAGCTGCCTCTCCAAAGTTTGTAGCAGAAGTACCTCGTTACGGTATTAAAGCCTACGGGCAAGAACTGGACGGTGAGTTTTACGTGCTGGAAGGTTCTATCGCCAGAGGTACATGGACAGGTGTTGATGGTGGTTACCAAAGCCTCTATCAGCAGCTATGTGATGAAGGAGTGCTGGTTGAGGATGAGAACAAGGTGAGACGTTTCGCCAGCGATTACGCTTTTACTAGCCCGAGTGCCGCTGCTGCAGTGGTGTCAGGTCGAAGTGCCAATGGGCGAATACATTGGAAATTGGAAGGCACTGGCCAAACATATGGGGCTTGGCAAGACCAGCAGGTGAGTGCTGCGGCCACTCTAGGGAAATCAAGGGGTGAATTAGCGTGATTGATGGCATGGTGAAAACCAGCACTAATGGCTCTGATCAAACGTTGAAGCGAAAACGGCTGGGGCAGTTAGGGCTTCTTGAATCACATTTAGAGGATGTGATTTGCAGGAACCATGAGCTGCTGTGTCTTGAGAGGATAGGCCTGTTTGTAGACAGCATTCACTTAGTTAGGCAGGGCCGCGTTCAAGACTTAATGGGGCATCAAAAATACCCTGATCTAATGTTCCTGACTGATCGTGGTGATGTCGGAATTGTGGAAGTGAAGCGCTTTGGCAACAGGGAGCTTAGAGGTAGGTCTGTCATTTCACAGATTCTCGATTACGGTGCTGCACTTGGCAGCCTTGATGAACGCAGTCAAGTTGAACTGTTTTCTCAAGGTCTACCTGGCTGTACTCGTCTTGAACACGTCGCTTTGAAGCTAGTGGGAGATCCCGATCGGGCGCGTTGGGTAGCGCAAAGTTACAGAAATCGGCTGTCTCAAGGGCAGTTGCATTACATCATTGCTTGTGATGAAGCACCTGAAGGTTTATCAGAATGGATTCGTTCAGCCAGTAGGAACGATGCAACCGATTATCAGATTAGTGTTTTGGAAGTCTCCCCGTTTCAAAACGATGAGTATCCTGAAGACATTATATGGCTATCTCAGCCCATAGCTCGTACTGAGACCATACACCGAACCACTGTGGAAGTTATCCGGAATGATGACAGCGGACAGCTTTCGGTCAATATTTCTAGCGAATCACCCGATACCATTGAAGAGCGGGCTGAGTCTGATCAGCCGTTAGGCGCCTCTGGCCAGCGTAAGTTTAAAAATGGGATTGAGACCGTTGCCGAAGAAATTGGTCTGCCCAGCGAGATGATTCACACAGCTTTGAAGTCGGCCAATCAGCAAGGAGTTAGCGCTGACTGGGAGTGGGCTTACGATGCATTTGCCAACTCAGAGAGTGAAAGGATTGCTTTTCTAAGAGGAAAAAGAATTCTGGGGATGGTGGAAGGGCGCTATGGAGTTAACCTAGCCCAGCCGTGGAGACCCAGCGTTTTTGTTGGATATTACTTCTCTTCTCATGATCATAGTATCCAGCCTGTCGGCAAGGAGAGGGGCGGGGATTTCTCTATTATTCTAGATGTTACAAAGAGTTGGGGGGAGCGGAATAGTTTCTGGGAAACGCCTGAGTACCGCTCGCTATGCCATCGACTAACCCAGCAGTCTGGCGAGTGGGCGGTTTCGCAGGGAAATAACCTATGGCATCCGTTGATGATTCATCGCCCGATGGCCGACGTTATGAAAGGGGCAGTGGACGAATCTGACATGGTCAATCGCTGGTTCAGTGCTGCGAAAGAGGGACTTGATATGCTTTTGTCTGGTAGAGAGCTACAAGCACTTAGAGATAGGCTGGAGGACGAAGGCAAAGTATAACGAAAGCTGGCCATGGTGGGTTATCAAGAATGCTGGTTATCCACTGGCTTATGTATGATTAAAATAAAGTAAAGCAGCTATGTAGTTAACTACTAAGGATTTTCAATGGCGGACAGCAGGGAAGCCCAGTTCCAACAAGACATCATCGACGCCATGGCTGCTAGTGGTTGGGCAGTGGGTACTGCCAGCGGCTATGACCGCACCACAGCACTTTATACAGAGGATCTGCTGGGGTATGTGCAGGAGGCTTGGCCCGAGCGCTGGGAGAAGTTCTGCAAGGCTAACCCGCAATCCTCTGAAACGGTGTTTGTGCAGAAAGTGGTACGCGAACTGGAGCGGGCGGGCACGCTAGAAGTGCTGCGCCATGGCTTTAAAGTGCCGGGCGTGACATTTGATCTGTGCAGCTTTAAGCCCGACCATGCCATGAACCCTGAAGCACGTTCACGCTATCAAGCCAACCGTTTGCGCGTAGTGCCGGAAGTTGCCTACTCGCCCCATGCCCGAGACAAAGCCAATGGCGGCCAGAGCTATAACCCGCGTCTGGATCTGGTGCTTTTTGTTAATGGTATCCCTACCGCCACCTTAGAGCTAAAAAGTGAGTTTAAGCAGTCGGTAGAAAACGCCAAGCGACAGTACCGCCATGATCGCCCGCTAAAAGATCCTGTTACCCGCAAGGTTGAGCCGCTACTCGCCTTCAAGCGTGGCGCATTGGTGCATTTTGCGGTCAGCCAAGCAGAAGTGGCGATGACCACGAAACTGGCGGGCAAAGAAACGTTCTTTCTGCCGTTTAACCTGGGCACTGAAGGCGGCGGTGCTGGCAACCCGCCACCAGAAGATGGCAATAGCTACGCCACAAGCTACTTATGGGAGCGTGTGCTGTTGCCGGATGCATGGCTGAAGATTCTAGGACGCTTTTTGCACTTGGAGCAGAAAACCACCGAAGACTTTCACGGTCGACGCAAAACGAAAGAAACGCTGATTTTCCCGCGTTACCACCAATGGGAAGTGGTTAATCAGCTGATTGAGACCACCCAAGCTGAAGATGGCGGGCAGCGTTACCTAGTTCAACATAGCGCGGGGTCAGGTAAATCTAACTCCATTGCCTGGCTCGCCCATCAGTTGGCCAACCTGTATGACGAAAGCGGCCAGCAGAAGCGCTTTAACTCTGTGATTGTGGTGACTGACCGCACCGTGCTGGATAGCCAGCTGCAAAACACCATTTACCAGTTTGAACATGCCCATGGGGTGGTCTGCCCGATCACCCGCGATGTCGGCAACCAGAGCAAATCTGAACAGCTGGCGGAGGCGCTGGCGAGCAATACCCGCATCATCATCGTCACTATCCAGACCTTTCCTGCGCTGTTCGATGCGCTGGATAAACGTCCCACGCTTGCCGAGGGCCGCTATGCGGTCATTGCCGATGAAGCACACTCGTCACAGGCGGGCGATTCTGCGCGCAAGCTCAAGGCGCTGTTAGCCGCCGCTGAAGAGAGCGCGGAAGATGATGAGGAAATCAGTGCAGAAGCAATGCTGGATGCAGCCGTGTCCACTCGTCGCCCGAATGAGCGCATCAGCTACTACGCCTTTACCGCCACACCCAAGGCCAAGACACTAGAACTGTTTGGCCGTGTACCAGACTCCAGCTTGCCGCCAAGCGCGGACAACAAGCCTGAGTCATTTCATCTCTACTCAATGCGCCAAGCTATCGAGGAAGGCTTCATTCTGGATGTGCTGAGTAATTACGTCACCTACAGCACCGCCTGGAAACTGGCCCACTTGGAAGATGAAGAGAAAGAGGTAGACGCCAAGAAGGCCTCCCGTGTATTAGCTAAGTGGGTGCGCTTACATCCTTACAACATTGCCCAGCGCGTAGAGGTCATTGTTGAGCACTTCCGCGCCAATGTGCGTCATTTGCTAGATGGCCAGGCCAAGGCCATGGTGGTCACCGCTAGCCGCCAAGAGGCGGTGCGTTATCAGCTGGCGATGCGCCAGTATGTGGAAGCTCAAGGCTATAGTGACGTGCATCCCTTAGTGGCGTTTTCCGGCAGCGTACCGGCCGATGAGGTTATTCCTGAAGAAGTCAGCGAAACCAGCAAACTGTTGAACCCCGGCGTTCGTGGGCGTGATTTAGCGGGGGCGTTAGATACCGACGACTTCAACGTGATGATCGCCGCCAATAAATACCAGACAGGCTTTGACCAGCCCAAGCTATGCGCCATGTACGTGGATAAAAAACTGCAGGGCGTAGACTGCGTGCAGACGCTTTCGCGGCTGAACCGACTGTTTCCTGGCAAACAGACGTTTATCCTCGATTTCTTCAATGAACCACAAGAAATTTTAGAAGCGTTTGCGCCGTATTATCGGAAAGCGACGTTGGCAGATGTGTCCGATCCGCAGGTGGTGTATGACCTCAAACGCACATTGGATGCGGGCGGCATTTATCACTGGCCTGAGGTGGAAGCGTTTGCTATTGCTTTCTTTGACCCTAAAGCACCCGCTTCACGATTAAGTTACTACTGCCAGCCTGCTCAAGATCGTTTCAAAAAGCGTTATGAAGTCACCGTACAGCAGCAACAAACGTGGAAAGACGCCCGATATCAAGCTGAGCAGCAAGGCGATGATAAAGGCATAAAGCGTGCCGAGCAGGAGCTGGAAGACGCAGGCAAGACCCGCGATGAGCTGGACCTGTTCCGTAAAAACTTACAAAGCTTTGTACGCACCTATGAATTTCTCAGTCAGATCATCCACTTCGATGATGCTGAATTAGAGCAGCTGTGCGTGTATGCCAAGCACCTGCATCCCTTGCTACGTATTGACCGGTTATTAATTGGCGACCCTATTGATGTCAGCGAGCTTGAGCTGGACAGCTACCGGCTGACCAAGCGCGCTGAGCAGCGCCTCTCGCTTGAAGAGGAGAGTGGCGATTACGGCTTGAAACCAATCTCAGATGTTGGCTCCGGCAAACCCCATGACCCCGAAACTCAACGCCTTAATGAGATTATCGAGCGCCTGAATGACCTCTACGGCGCAGATATTAGCGATGGCGATAAGCTGCATTTCGCCAACGGTATTGCCGACCGCATTGAACGTGATGATGCTGTCATGGCCCAGATCAACCACCATGACGAAAACCAAGTGATGCATGGGCTATTTCCCAAGCGCGTGACCGACGCCGTGTTAGACGCGATGAACGACCATGAAAAACTGAGTATGCCGCTGCTAGAAAACGAAGAAACCGGTAGGCAGTTTGCGCTGCTGATCTTGAAGCTGCTTACAGGTCGGCAGCTTGATGGGCGAATCTAGCGTATGATGATGAATTCAAACGTGATGGATTCATCACGATACTGCATAGATTTTACTGCCTGCGTAAGGTGGGTGATTTACATCTCATGGGCTGGAGGACACGGTGAATGGCTAAAGTTGGCTACCTCACGCACCTAGAAATTAATGGTTTTCGCTCTATCGAGTCTACCTCACTAGAGCTCAAGCCACTGAACGTGCTAATTGGCCCCAATGGTGCGGGGAAGTCGAACTTCATCAATTTTTTTCGCTTCATGAATAAGCTGCTTCAAAAAGATTTGCAGCTATATGTAGCGGAACAGGGCGGGGCGGATGCGCTGCTTCATTTTGGCCGAAAACAGACTCCCACACTTTCAACGTACTTGCGCTTTGATCCAAACAGCTATGGGGCAACCTTGATTCCATCGCAAGATGGGCGGCTAGTCTTTAAAGAGGAGTTTTGCGAGTTTTTTGCTGACACCATAGGCTTTTCAGGTGGCGACAAAAAAAAAGGGCTAGCTAAGCCTGGTGCTGACGAATCAGCATTGCCTGCCCCACAGGGAGCGACTATTGCAGGTAATGTGGCTAAGCACATTTCTGACTGGAAGGTGTATCACTTCCACGATACGAGCAGCAGTGCGCCTATGAAGCAGGCGGGAGAGCTGTTGGACAGTGACCGATTACGCGAGCAGGGTGAAAACTTAGCGGCTTTCCTTTATGACATTCAGACGCACAACCCAGATGTCTATAAGCGAATTGTATCTACGATCCAGCGGGTTGCGCCGTTTTTTCACGATTTCATACTGGCACCTGAACGGCATAACGACAGCAAGATCCGGCTACGTTGGAAACATAAAGGCAGCGATGCTTACTTTGATGCCCATGCGCTTTCCGATGGAACCCTGCGTTTTATCTGCATGGCCACATTACTGCTACAACCTAATTTACCTTCTCTGATATTGCTGGACGAACCTGAATTGGGCCTGCACCCCTATGCCATACAGCTACTAGGCTCAATGCTCCGGCTGGTTAGCCAATCCACTCAGATCATTATTTCTACTCAATCCGTCTCGTTGGCCAATGAGTTCAGCGCTGACGATGTCGTCGTTGTCGAGCACCGGGAAAATCGCTCTACTTTTAAGCGGCTAGATACGGTCTCCTTAGAAGCATGGCTGGAGGACTATCGTTTGGGAGACTTATGGGAGAAAAATTTGCTGGGAGGTACCCCCGCGTGATTCGACTAGGCATTAGCGTTGAGGGAGCGACTGAGCGAGAGTTTGTAACACGTGTTTTGGCACCGGTATTAGCCCAAAATCAAGTGTTTGCTAGCCCCATTGATATGCGCGGACGTGTGTCACTTGAGCGCATCGATAAAGAGCTTAGTAAGTTGATGGCTATGTTTGATCATGTAACAACGTTTTATGACTTTTATGGTTTTCATAAACGCCCGCCGGGTGACGTTTACGCTCTAGAGGATGCTATCAATGGTCTTGTGCCCGAGGATAAACGTCACCGATTTACCCCCTATGTTCAGCAGTACGAATTTGAAGCCCTCGTGCTTGCAGTACCTGATCATGCGGAGGAAGTCATTGGCGTCGATGGGCTCAGCGCTAAGCTCCGTAGCATCGTTGGCCAAAGCGGAGGTGCCGAGCTAGTCAACGATGGATACGAAACCTGCCCATCTCGGCGTATAAAAGCTATTGCCCCTCATTACGATAAAAAATTCCATGGACCAGTGGCTTTAGAAGGTGCCTTAGATGAAGCAAGGGCAGGCTGCCCTAGATTTGATGCTTGGTTGACGTGTATTGCTCAGATCAGAAAGTAAAATTTAACTAAATTAAATTTTATTCAGGCCGATAGTAGTCATTGCAGCATTCAAAAGCTAAAAAAGGGATTGTAATGAAGTTAGCAACTGCTTTGGCGATATCATGCTCGATGGGCATATTAGCTCTACCTATCACAGTCTCGGCCTATTTTGACGAGCCTGGCACTTGGACCCCGTGCAGGCTGATGATCGACCGGCGGATCAGTTTGGCGTTGCGCCGCATACTGATTATGGCTGCGTGACGCTGCTCTACCAAGATGCCGTCGGTGGTTTACAAGTGCGCGAGCTGGGTAGCGAGCGCTGGGTTGATGCCCCCTTTATTGAGGGCTCGCTGGTAGTTAATGTCGGTGATCTGTTGGCGCGATGGTCAAATGACCGCTTTCGCTCTACGTTGCATCGTGTCATCAATACCAGTGGCCGGGAACGCTACTCCATAGCGACCTTTTATGACCCCGACTATACGGCTCGCGTTGACCCTGCCGACCTTGGTGTCTCAGCAGCAGAAGCTCAATATCCGCCGGTAGCCGCGGGTGACTACATCTTGGGTCGCATTGATGCCTCAATGAGCTACCGCAAGGCCGCCGCATCCTGATGAGGAGCAATCAATGAAGCTGCCTGAAACGTTACGCTATGCCGAGCTTGTGCCGGTCGCTTGGCAAAATGGCGGTGGAGTGACACGTGAAGTGGCGCGCCAGGAGGGTGATGGGGAATCGCCGGACTGGCGGGTTTCGGTGGCTGAACTTGACAGGGAAGGGCCATTCTCGATTATTACTGGGGTCAGGCGTCACTTTACGGTGATAGGCGAGCATCCGGTCACGCTTGTTTTGCCTGATCAGCGTGCTGTTTTGGCATCTCGGGAAAGCTTTATCTTCAAAGGTGAGGCAGTGGTGAATTGCTTGTTGCCCGAGGGGCCGAGCCAGGCGCTGAATATAATGTACAATCCAGCAAACTGGCAGGCTTCTGTTCGTTGGCTAACGCCTGGGGAGCCGCTAAAGCAAGCCCCAAACGCTGAGACACTTATCTTAGCCGTTGGTGGGCAGGCGTGGCGGGTCGGTGAGCCGTCGCTGCCACTTGGTAGTGGTGATGTTTGGCACTGGCCCAGGCTAAACGCTGATGACGAGCTAGCGACCGATAGCAGTAACACAATGACATTTGAGACGCTGCCTGCAACGCGCCTGATTAGGGTCGACCTGTCTCCGCGGGGTTGATGCTCCTTTTCAGAGTGCTAAGCGGGGTGGTGAAAGGGATTTGAGGAGAGCACGTGGGACGCCAACCGCCCCGGTATCAACAGATTAAGCAGTACTTGCTGGATAATATCCAAACGGGGCATTTTCCCGTCGATCACAAGATCCCGCCTGAGGAGCAGCTTGCGGTTACCTTTGGTGTCAGCAGGATGACTGCCAATAAGGCAATTCGCGACCTAGTGCAGGAAGGTTATCTGGTGCGTCAATCGGGGATCGGTACTTTTGTAACGGATCGCCGCTCTGAGTCGTCATTGGCCGAAATTAATAATATCGCTGATGAGGTACGCAGCCGTGGCCACGAATACGCTAATCGTGTGGTGAGTTGCGAAGCGTTGAATGCTGACGATGAGGTTGCCCTGCGGATGGGTGTGCGTATTGGGACTAGGTTATTTCATTCGATTCTCATTCACCTGGAAAATGGCCAGCCGATCCAGCTCGAAGAGCGCTTCGTCAATCCACGTTGGGTGCCTGGCTATCTGGAGGCAGACTTCAATCGCCAAACCCCCAACGAGGTGTTGGTTGCCGCTTGCCCGATTACCGATATGGAGCACGTGGTAGAGGCGGTGCTGCCTGAAGCGGGCGCGGCAGAGTGGCTGGAAATTGATGCTGCGCTACCCTGCCTTAGTGTTCGTCGGCGCACTTGGTCAGGCGACCGCCTAATTAGTTATGCTCACCTGCTGCATCCCGGTGACCGCTATAAATTGCGTACTATGGCGCGTTCAAATACCTAGCCCGCTACCCAAGCTGCAAAATAACCAGCGGGAATGGCCAGTGTCAGACTGAGCATCGTTCGGATCAACCAAATGATGACGATACGGCCAACGCTGAGTGGAATGGTCGTCGATAAAATGCACGGAATTGATGCCGAGAAGAACAGAATCGACGATACGGAGATCACACCGGCGGCGAAGCGTGCAGGCAAGGTCGCATCAGCCATCAGTAGTGCTGGCAGAAACATTTCGGCGAGTCCTGAGGCTGTTGCCTGGGCTAGTTGGCTGGCTTCTTCTATGCCGAACAGGGCGATTAACGGATAGAAAATTAGTCCCAGCCAGTCGAATACCGGGGTGTATTTGGCCAATAACAGGCCGAGCAATCCAACTGAAAGGATAAAGGGCAGGATGCTCATGGTCATTAGCATCCCTTCCTTAAAGTTGATTGCCACGCTGCGCAGGAGTCCAGGCGCGCTTTCAGCCGCGGTTAGACTCTCCTGCCAAGCCCTTGTCAGCCGCTGGCCGTTCGCTACTGGCGCCTCTTGGTGAGTTGTCTCATCGTCCATTCGCGAGAGTGGCGGCAGGCGTACGGTGATCGCGGTAACCGTGAAGGTGATCAGTAGCGTCAGCCAGAAGTACAGGTTCCACATTGACATCAGGTTGAGGGTTTTGGCGACGATAATCATGAAAGTGGCTGATACAGTAGAGAAGCCGGTGGCAATAATCGCCGCTTCGCGGGCCGAATATTGGCCCGATTGGTAAACGCGATTAGTAATAAGCAGGCCGATTGAGTAGCTGCCGACGAATGACGCGACAGCGTCAATGGCCGAACGGCCTGGGGTGCGCCACAAGGGACGCATAAGGGGCTGGCAGAGGACGCCGACGCCCTCAAGCAGGCCGTAATTGATGAGCAGTGCCAGAAAAACTGCGCCGATCGGTACGATCAAGCCCACCGAGATGACCATTTGTCGAACAGAAAGGGCAGCATATCTGGCGTATGCAGTGCCGACGGCCCTGCTCCGCTTAGCGCCATGATAGCGCACAAGACCCCCACCCACTTGAACACGGTGAATACACGCTCGGTGCGATTAGCCCGCCAATGACCGGTAATCACCGGATAGAGGGCGCCTGCGACAATCACCGCCATGGCGTAGTAGGCCACGGCGCCCCCTAATATGCTGCGCACGGCGCTTACCATATGATCGAGAAGAATCGTGGTCTTGCCGTCAAAAGGTAGTGGTACAAAGAACACCAGGATGCCTAGCAGGCTTGGCACCAGCAGCTTAAACAGAAGGGTTGGTGTGGCTTTGAGGGTGTAGTTATTGTCAGGCATAGGGGCTCCAGGGGCAGGTGGAGAGAGTTGACCAGTGGGGCGCTATTGGCTAGGCGATCTCACCAAACAGCTTGGTCAGTGCGGCATTGTTCGCTTCGTCAAGGGCGTGACGCCGCTGCTGGATAACCCAGCGGCCTGCGACCATGACATCGCGTATCTGTTGCTTGGAACCGCCAAACAGCCAACGCCCTAGCCGCGTTTCGTCTGAACTGGTGGCGAGGTAGGGGTCACTGCCATCAAGAACGACAATATCGGCCCGCTTGCCCGCTTCGAGCGCGCCGATGGGTTGGCCAGAGGCCTGGGCGCCTCCCGCTAATGCATGGCGGTAAAGCCAGTCGCCCACCGGGCGTATGTCGCTATTGTGCAGGCAGTTGCGCTGTTGGGTGGCAAGGCGCTGGCCGTACTCAAGCAGCCGTAGCTCTTCAACCACATCGAGTGATACATGGCTATCAGAGCCAATGCCCAGACGCCCACCCTGGGCGGCATACTCCACTGCGCGGAAGATGCCGTCGCCCAGATTGGCCTCGGTGGTCGGGCAGAGCCCCGCTACGGCGCCGCTAGTGGCGAGGTCATGTACTTCTGAGTCGTCTAGGTGAGTGGCATGGATCAAACACCAGCGCTCATCCACCTCAACGTTATCCAGTAGCCAGCGCACAGGGCGTTTGCCTGAATAGGCGAGGCTGTCTTCCACTTCGCGTTGCTGCTCGGCGACATGAATGTGGCGTGGCCCGACAGGGTTCGTCGCCAGCACCGCCTGGATCTCTTCCAATGTCACCGCGCGCAGGGAATGAAACGCCATGCCTAGTGCCTGTGTGGAGTGGTCGGCAAAGCTTGGCTTCAACGTCTCAAGCAATTTCAAAAAATCTGGTACGGCGTGGATAAAACGTCTTTGCCCATGATTGGGTGGCTGGCCGCCAAAGCCGCTGTGGGCGTAAAGCACCGGTAGCAAGGTAAGCGCAATGCCACTGCGATCGGCTGCTTGGCTAATCGCCCAGGCCATTTCAGCCGGATCGCTATGGGCTTGGCCCGATACATCGTGGTGCAAATAATGAAATTCGCTGACCTGCGTATAGCCGCCCTTGAGCATTTCGATGTAGAGCGCCTGGGCAATGGTGCCCACTTGATCCGGTGTCAGGCGGTCAACCAAGCCGTACATGCGGTCTCGCCAGCTCCAGAAGCTGTCTGGCTGGGGGCTACCGACTTCTGCTAGGCCCGCCATGACGCGCTGAAAAGCGTGTGAATGTAGGTTAGGCATACCGGGTAGCGCTGGCCCGGCTAAGCGCTGGGCGTTGCCGGGCGAGCTGTTGGGCAGTACCGATGTAAGCATGCCCGTGGCATCGACTTCGAACAGCACCTGAGAGGCCCATCCAGTCGGTAGTAGGGCATGATCAGCAAAATAGCAATGGGTCATTGGGGCTCCTTTTTGTTAACGAATAACGGATAATGTATATACATATAGCGAAGTCCGCTTCTTAGGTAAAGAAGAGAGTTGGAATTCCCTCGTAAAGTCCATTTTGGTGCGTAATTTCGCCCTATTTTTGGCGTTTGCACTATGTTGGCGAATATTTGGGACTGAGTTGTTTTTTTGCTAAAAAGGGCGATTTAGGTGATTGCGCAGAAGCGTTTGTTGCCATAATGTATATACAAGCTTTGACAACAAACAGGAGTTACCATGTCTCTTTCACGCTTTCGCGATACCGAAATTCGGGCACCTCATGGAGTCGAGCTCTCCTGCAAGAGCTGGCTGACTGAAGCACCGCTGCGCATGCTGATGAACAACCTAGATCCAGATGTCGCCGAGAATCCCAAAGAGCTGGTGGTCTATGGCGGGATTGGCCGCGCCGCCCGCAATTGGGAGTGTTTCGATACCATCGTTGAAACGCTCAGACGTTTAGAAGATAACCAGTCACTGCTGATTCAGTCTGGTAAGCCGGTGGGGGTATTTGAAACCCATAAAGACGCCCCGAGGGTGCTGATTGCCAATTCCAACCTAGTGCCAGCCTGGGCTAACTGGGAGCATTTCAATGAACTGGATAAGAAAGGCCTGATGATGTACGGCCAGATGACGGCTGGTTCATGGATCTACATCGGTTCTCAGGGCATTGTCCAGGGCACCTACGAGACCTTTGTTGAGGCTGGTCGGCAGCACTACGACGGCAAGCTGGCCGGGCGCTGGATTCTGACGGCCGGTCTTGGTGGTATGGGCGGGGCGCAGCCATTGGCGGCAACGCTAGCGGGTGCCTGCAGCCTGAATATTGAGTGTCAGCAGAGTCGTATTGATATGCGTCTGCGTACCCGCTATGTGGATGAGCAGGCGAGTGACCTCGACGATGCCCTGGCGCGCCTGGAGCGCTATACCTCAGAAGGTAAAGCCGTCTCGATTGCGCTGCATGGCAATGCCGCTGAAATATTGCCGGAACTGATTAAGCGTGGCATCAAGCCGGATATGGTAACCGACCAGACCAGCGCTCACGACCCACTGCATGGTTATCTGCCCGCAGGCTGGTCATGGGATGAGTATCTGACACGCGGGAAGACCGAGCCCGAGATGGTGGTTAAGGCGGCTAAGCGCTCCATGGCGGTGCATGTGCAGGCCATGCTCGACTTCCAGGCAATGGGTATACCTACCTTCGATTATGGCAATAACATTCGCCAGATGGCTCAGGAGGAGGGCGTTTCTAACGCTTTCGACTTCCCCGGCTTTGTGCCTGCCTACATTCGCCCACTGTTCTGCCAGGGAATTGGCCCATTCCGCTGGGTGGCGCTCTCCGGTGATCCAGAAGATATCTATAAAACCGATCAGAAAGTCAAAGAACTCATCCCAGATGATCCGCATCTGCATAACTGGCTGGATATGGCCAAGGAGCGTATCAGCTTCCAGGGCTTACCGGCGCGCATCTGCTGGGTTGGCTTAAAGGATCGTGCTCGCTTGGGGCAGGCGTTTAACGCCATGGTCGCCAGTGGCGAGCTCAAAGCACCTATTGTGATTGGTCGCGACCACCTGGACTCCGGCTCGGTGGCCAGCCCCAATCGCGAGACTGAATCAATGCAGGATGGCTCGGATGCCGTCTCCGACTGGCCGCTGCTCAATGCGCTGCTCAACACCGCCGGAGGCGCCACCTGGGTCTCCCTTCACCACGGCGGCGGGGTGGGCATGGGTTACTCCCAGCATTCGGGCGTGGTGATCGTCGCCGACGGTACCGATGATGCCCACGCACGACTTGGCCGCGTGCTGCGGAATGATCCGGCTACTGGCGTTATGCGCCACGCTGATGCCAGCTATGAGATCGCCAAGAACTGTGCCCGTGAAAACGACCTTGATCTGCCGATGGTCAAGTGAACGGCCTGACTCCAACAAACAAGAGGACATGACATGAAATATATGCCGAACAGTGAGAAGTGCCCGCTGCCTTACTCACCCTTCAAAAGCTGTACCGTTCCGCGCCCGATCGGCTGGCTCTCTTCTATCAGCCCGGATGGGGTCGAGAACCTGGCACCTTACAGTCAATGGCAGAACCTGACGTTTGATCCGCCGATGGTGATGTTTGCTGCCAACCAGTATCCCGATGGCCGGCGCAAAGATACGGTCATCAACGCAGAGAAGACCGGCTGGTTCGTCTGGAACATGGTGACCTTTGATCTCAAGGACGCCATGAACACGTCCGCCATGGCGGTGCCGTATGGTGAAAGTGAAATCAGTCTCGCTGGATTGAAGACGGTCAAGGCTGACCTGTCCAATGTGCCGATGGTGGCAGATAGCCCCTGTCATTTCGAGTGCAAGTACATCTCGACGCACCGTCTCAAAGGCAACTCGAACGTGGGTACGATCGATATTGTCTTTGCAGAAGTCGTGAAGATTCACGTCAAGGATGAGTTCATTACCGAAGAAGGTAAGATCGACATCATGAAAGCGCGTCCTATCGCGCGCATGGGCTATCACGATTATACGGTGGTAGATAACCGTTTCGAGATGAAGATCCCGAAAGCTTCTGAAGATGAAGCAGATGGCCTCGAAGGTCGCCCTTGATAACTGGCCGATGGGGGAGACCTTCTCCCCTGTCGTCATCCTAAGCTAAGAGGATGCGGGAAATGGACAATAGCGCTGTTGACAACAATGCCAAGAGAAAACATTCACTTGCCGAAATCTTGAGGGTGGCGATTCCGAGCTTCCTTGGAATCATGGTCTTCTTCGTTCCGATAACAATAGCCGAGAAGAACACCATTCTTCTCGACCATTTGGTGATCTGGTGTGAGAACCTGCTGGGTGAAAACAGCCAATGGTACGCGCTGCTGCTTATCATTGGTGGCTCGGTATTACCCATCATGCAGAAGTTCTGGCGACAGGGCTTTGGCAGTATCGTGTTCACCCTCTTCAAGTTCATCGGCCTGGTCCTGGCAGGCATGGTCATCTTCAAGGCCGGCCCGGCAGCGCTTTACGAGCCCTTCATGCTGGAGTTTCTCTGGAAGGCGCTGGTCATTCCGGTTGGTATCCTGGTGCCGATTGGCGCCATCTTTATGCCGCTTCTGGTCAACTATGGCCTGGTGGAGCTGGTCGGGACTTTGACCCAGCCCTTCATGCGCCTGGCGTTCAAGGTGCCCGGACGGTCTGCTATTGACGCGGTGGCGTCATTCATCACCAGTTTTGCCGTTGGGCTCTTGATTACCAACAAGGCTTACCTCAGTGGGGAGTACTCCGCGAAGGAGGCTGCCATTATTGCTACGGGGTTCTCCACGGTATCCGTCGCTTTCATGGTAATCGTGGCCAGAACACTGGGGCTGATGGATATCTGGGTAGTGTTCTTCCTGGCAACGTTGTTCACTACGGTTGTGGTAACGGCTATCAGTGCACGCATTCCTCCCATCTCCAGCATGGACGATCACGCCTCGAATCGAGAAGCGACACCGGACAAGGGAGATCGCGTGGCAACGGCAGTGGCGGAAGCCATTGGGGTCGCCAACAGCCCGAAGAGTTTCCTCAACCTGGTCAAGGATAACCTCAAGGATGGCATCGTGATGACGATGACCATCCTTCCAACCATTCTCTCGGTCGGCACGATCAGCCTGTTGATTGAGAAGTACACGCCAGCCTTTGACTACATCGGGTATATCTTCTACCCCATCACGCTACTCTTTGGCATGGAGAATGGGCTGGAACTCTCTTCAGCAGTGTCTACGAGCTACTCAGAGATGTTCCTTCCCGCGTTGATCATGGCAGAGGCTGATGTTGTCTCGAAGCTGGTGGCGGGGATTACGGCCATCTCTTCTATTCTCTTCGTATCTGCCTCAATTCCTTGCATCATGGCGACCAATATCCCGATTTCATTCTATGGACTGACGGTCGTCTGGGTGGTCAGAACAGCCCTGACGATGGTGGTAGCCATTCCGCTGTCTATGGGTATTGCTTCATTCATAATGTAGTGTTTATTTCAGATGGAAGAGAAGAAACTCCGCTCTGCTACTGATAACCCGTTAGTGGTTCCAGTTGAAGATGACAACCAGACTGTGACCCAGGCTAATCCTCACGGCGCCTCGGTGGCGATGGCCTGCGATCTGTTGGCCATCGCGGCCTGTGAGTGGAGTTCGATCTCAGAGCGGCGCGCCTACCGTTTAGTGACCCCCCAGGCGAATCAGCTGCCACCTTTCTTGACCACTGAAAGCGGCGTCAAGTCCGGCATGATGATCGCCCACTACTCGGCAGCTTCCCTGGTGGCGGATAACAAACGTCTGGCGCAGCCCGCAGTAACCGACAATTTTATCACCTCGGGCCTCCAGGAAGACCATCTAAACTTTGGCGAAAGTGCTGCCCTGAAACTGGACAAGACCCTCGAAAATGCTTTCTACGTTCTTGCTATCGAATATCTACTCGCCTCTCAGGCCCTTGATTTAATTGGCAGCGATGAGTTTGCCAAGGGCACGTCGCTGGCTTGGAAATCACTGCGAGACGTCTTGCCTGCTTACCAGGAAGAGCATGCGCTGCACCTGGATATTGAGGCGACTTACCAGCGCCTAAAGGAGACTCAAGTGATCGATAAGCTCCTGTCTATTGCCCCGAACTTACTGCCGAGTCGGCAGCCTAGCGATTAGGAGGAAGCATGAAACAGCTATGGCACCACTGCCATGCGGTGACCCTGGCGGGTGGCCGCTACGGAATTGTGCGCGATGCGGCGCTGATTATAGACGCGGGACGCATCGCCTGGATTGGCACTGAGGCGCAACTTGACCGCGATGCTGCATTCGATGAAGTGCGTGACCTGGGTGGGCGCTGGCTAACGCCAGGGTTGATCGACTGCCACACGCATCTGGTGTTTGGCGGTGACCGCAGTAATGAGTTTGAGCAGCGCCTGGAGGGCGTGAGCTATAGCGAGATAGCTAAACAGGGCGGTGGGATCGTTAGCAGCGTGCGGGCCACTCGCGAGGCCAGCTTTGACGAATTACTGGCCAGCGCTGAGAAGCGCGCCAAAGTACTGCTGCGCGAAGGCGTCACCACGCTAGAGGTCAAGTCGGGGTATGGGCTTGATCTGGAGAGCGAGCGCAAAATGCTCAAGGTGGCCCGGGCGCTGGGGGAACGGCTACCTGTCGAAGTGCTTACGACGTGCCTTGCGGCCCACGCGCTGCCGCCCGAATACCGCGAACGTAGCGATGAGTATATAGATCTAGTCTGCGAGGAAATTCTGCCGACACTGGCGAAGGAAGGCCTTGTCGACGCCGTCGATGGCTTCTGTGAAGGTATCGCCTTCTCTGTGGAACAGATGCGGCGCGTATTTGAAACCGCCAAGCAACTGGGCCTGCCGCTCAAGCTACATGCTGAGCAACTGTCGCACCTTGGCGGTTGCCAACTGGCTGCAGAGTTTGGTGCGTTTTCCGCTGACCATGTTGAGTACGCCGATGAAGTCGATGCGCGTGCGATGGCACAAAGCAGCACTGCCGCGGTGTTACTGCCGGGGGCCTTCTTGACGCTACGTGAAACCCAGCTGCCGCCGATTGCAGCCTTTCGTGAGCAGGGCGTCACCATGGCGCTGGCCAGCGACCTTAATCCCGGTACGTCGCCGGTGCTGTCGTTACGCTTGATGATGAATCTTGGCTGCACGCTGTTCCGCCTTACCCCTGAAGAAGCGCTGGCAGGCGTGACCATCAATGCCGCTAAAGCGCTGGGTATTGAGGCCACTCACGGTTCGCTAGAAGTAGGTAAATGGGCAGACGCGGTCGTATGGGATATTACCGGTCCAGCGGAGCTTAGCTACTGGCTGGGCGGGCAATTGCCGGTCACGGTATTCAAAGCAGGTAAGGAGATAGAGGCATGATCGAAAGTTACCAACTCACCCAGGGCGATACGCCGCTATTGATTTCAATGCCTCACGCAGGCACCGCGCTAACGCCGGAGGTAGAGGCGGGGCTTAATAAAGCTGCGCTCAGCCTTGCCGACACCGACTGGCATATTCCCAAGCTTTACAACTTCGCCGCCGAGCTTGGGGCGAGCCGTATTGAGGCGCGCTATTCGCGCTACGTTATCGACCTTAATCGGCCGGAGAGTGATACGCCACTCTATACTGGCGCGACGACCGGGCTGTTCCCCAGCACCGACTTCGACGGTGAGCCGTTGTATGAAGAGGGGAAGGAACCCACTAAGGCTCAGCGCGACTGGGCCAAAGAGCATGTTTGGCGCCCCTATCACAACGCTCTGGCAGGCGAATTGGCGCGGCTAAAGGCGCGCTTCGGCTATGCGCTGCTATTTGACGCGCACTCTATCCGTTCAAAGATACCGCGGCTTTTCGACGACCAACTGCCTGATATTAATCTGGGTACCTTTGAGGAGCAGAGCTGTAATCCGGAGCTTAGTCAGCGGTTACTAAAAGTGTGTGCCGCCCAATCTCGCTTTAGTCATGTGATTAATGGTCGTTTCAAGGGGGGGCATATTACCCGTAGCTATGGAGACCCAACTAACCATATTCACGCCGTACAGCTCGAACTTTCCCAGCGTACCTATATGAACGAACCATGCGACGAACAACCAATCTTTGCCTATCGTGAAGACCGTGCCGCTGAAGTGCGCCCACTGCTACGAGAACTACTTGAGGCCATGCAGCGGTGGGGAGAGGTTAGGGGCTGTTGAAGTTTCAGGGCAGGGATATTGGCAAAACAAGAGCAAACCCGCAGAGTAGAGCTTCCGAAGCCATCACTCTGCGAGCCTGCAATGCCCCGACTGATGCTCAATAATGAACATTGGCGAAGCTAAAAACCATCCTGCTTCAACAAAGGATTTATCTCAGCCGATCTACGAATGACGGTGGAAAGCATTCTTTATCGAATGCGCTCCGGCTGCCCATGGCGTGATTTACCCGAGGTCTTTGGCCGCTGGAACACGGTCTATCAGCGCTTCAATGCCTGGTTGGCAGCTGGCAAGTTGATGGCTATCTTCGGCGCTTTGTTGGACGATCCCAATGTCGAATGGCTCTCCACTGATGGCACCTATACCAAGGCACATCAGCACAGCGCAGGCGCGGCCAGTGATAATACTGAGGCTATCGGCAAAAGCCGCGGGGGTAATACCAGTAAGATTCATTTGGTAGTGGCTTACGGACTCCCTATTGCCTTCAGGCTTATGTATGGGAGGCGAGGTGCATGACAGCAAGGAAGCCCCGGCGCTGATTGCTGAGTTATCTTCCAGCGAGGCGCTAGTGGCTGATAAATGCTAAGACAGTGACACTATTCACCAGCTGATAAATGCACAAAAGACGCGTCCGGTGATTCCGCGTAAGCGCTACTCGATAAATGAAAAGCCAGCTTGTACAGTGGGTTAAATCGATATCGATACTTGGTCGAGAATGCGTTTGCACGGATGAAGCATTACCGGGCTAGCGCGACATGCTACGATAAACTCAAGCGAAACTATGAGAACATGGTTGCTTTAGCCTGTGGCTTCCTTTGGTTACCGATGTGAAACGTCAACAGCCCCTAGACATGATTGCAATTTATCTGCAAGCAAGAAATTACAAATACTAAGAATAACAAACTTCGAAACTGTCGCTGGTTAGGTATAAAACTATTGGCAAAAAAGGGTTTTCGATGTTC
The DNA here is from genome assembly GCF_022348135.1 of Halomonas sp. McD50-4. Taxonomy (NCBI): domain Bacteria; kingdom Pseudomonadati; phylum Pseudomonadota; class Gammaproteobacteria; order Oceanospirillales; family Halomonadaceae; genus Halomonas; species Halomonas sp. McD50-4. Next base: position 19,675 of record NZ_JAKRFG010000001.1, read on the forward strand.
TACGGCACTCCAATACGATATGTCAGAATGAGTCTGAAACGCCTAACCACACTGCCGATCACATCAAAAGAGTCTTTCGGCAATTCCATTGATCGCAGCTCGGTCACCCTGCAACTGCTTGAAAGAATAAAAACGGCTTTAATTCGCGGAGAGCTTCTCCCCGGCGATTATTTACCATTTGAGGCCGAGCTGACTCAGACGTTAGGGATCGGTAAGTCGAGCGTTCGCGAGGCAATTAAGATGCTTCAGGCGATCGGCATCGTTGAAGTTAAGCGCGGGCAGGGCACGATGATCTGCCTCGAGCCGGGCGTTACTCTAGTAGATTCAATTAGTAGATCCAATGGCTTTCGGCATGATCCTTGCCCGAGGCATGACCCGCGATGTGCTTGAGTTTCGCAAGATGTTCGAACCTGCTTACACATTGCAAGCCATGCACAATGCCAAACCGCACGACCATGTCCTAATTCAACAAACCATTGATGCCATGGCCTCAGCGATCATCAACGGAGAGCAGACAGCGCTTCATGATGTCGCCTTTCACCGGGCGATCCTGCAAGCGACTCATAATCCGATGACCATTCGGGTGGGTGAAACCTTGATCCAACTGATAGAGGCAGCACTGGAAACTTCTATGCAGACATTGCCGGAGGTCGCCCTGAAGGACCATCAAGCGATCTATGCCGCCTTGAGGGCGGGCGATGAAGCAGCGTTGAGGGCGGCTATCGAAATCAGTAGCGAGAGCTGGGAGACTAACTTGGCATACATCGACTGATCCGCTGGACTGGGGGGGGTAACCTATGGAACGGCGCTGACTCGCCCTCGGCCACAGCGCGGTAGGTGTATAGGGAGAGGGAGTGTCAGGTACAAAACCCAAGTTAAACTTCTTTCCAAAGTAGCCAGCAGACCCGGTACTAAGGCGTCTGCCAAAGTAGTAATCCTAAGTATATGCTCAAGGGCTGGGTCTGCAGAACATGAAATCAGTTTGCCTTCTTCAAGCAAGGCATGGTGTATTTGTGCCGCCAGTTCGGGGCGCGGTAGACGCAAACAAACAAAATTAGTGGCACTCGGCGATATATCAGCGCCTAACTTCAATAGGTGTGCTGTAAGTTTTTCACGCCGTTGGCGAACCGCCTTGATATAAGTCTGCACCTCGTTTGGATGGTCGAGCACAACTTCTGCTGCGGCCTGGGTCAGTGTTGATACTGCATAGTGAATACGCACCTTCATCATCACTGCCAATGCTTCTGGCTAGGCAATGGCAAAGCCTACTCGCAGGCCCGCCAGCCCGTGTGCTTTGGACAGAGTGCGAACCCACACCACGCCAGGCAGTACGCGGCGGCCAAACTCACTGTCGGCATCCTCGCGAAAATCATGATAGGCCTCGTCCTGCAGCAGTCAGCAATCTTTGGGTAATGACTGGCGGAAGGCTAATACATCCTTATCATTATGAACATGGCCGCTGGGGTTGTCCGGGTTGGCCAGATACACTAGTTTAGCTCCTTCGCGATGAGCGGCTTCTGGCAGCGCATCGAGATTCGGTGCCAACAGGCCTGGACCTTCCTGGTAGGCCAGCTCTACCAGGCGGCAGCAATGGCCTCTAGCAAAATAAGCGAACGTCGGATAAGTACCCGCTGTGCTGATCACGCATCCCTCGTTTGAGTTAGTGCTCGAAGGGAGAGAGCGAGCAGACTATCAGCACCAGCATCCACTAGCATGGCTTCGAGAGGAATCTGCTTCTGTTCAGCCAATCGTGAGCGTATTCCCAGAGCTTCACTGTCGCCATAGCTGTACACTTGGGCGGTCATAGCATAACCAAAGTACTGACGCAGGGCGTGGTGGGGCATATCTAGACCTTCGTTCGATCCCAGTTGATAGGGAATCTCGCGGTTCAGGCGGCGCTCTAGCACCCGTACCCAGGGGAAGGGTTGGTTGGGCTGCCTAGCCGTGGCTCTGCATAAGCCCTTCCTAGTGTTAATGAGCCTGACATGGGGTGTAAGACAGCCTTTTACTCATTTTAAAAATGTGATTAAAGCTGTCTGAAACAGTTCCCTATATGGCTGTTTAGTGGACATGTATGAAATCTGCCCACTCATGCATCATTGCTCTGCGTTTTTCAAAAAGGTCGCCACGTCGATAGGCGGCCTCCACTTTGTTTTCTATGGCATGTGCTAGAGCCATTTCCGCCACGTCACGTGGGTAGCTGGTAACCTCGCCAGTCCAATCTCTAAAGCTTGAGCGGAAACCGTGGGGTACATAATTGCCTTTTTCTCCACTAGGGCCGTAGCCAAGCCCGCGCATAAATTGTAGGAGTGACATATTAGATAGTGGTCGACCAGCTTTCATTCCTGGGAAAATATGATTATTACCCTTCACTCGCGGCAGGCTCAGCAATAGATTCATTGCCTGGTTAGATAACGGCACCCGGTGCTCTCGGTTAGCTTTCATGCGTTCGGCTGGAATTTGCCATGTAGCTTTTCCAATGTCGATTTCATGCCATTCAGCGTTGAGCACCTCTGATGTACGTGTGGCAGTCAGTATCAAAAACTGCAGCGCTTTTGATGACATGCTGTTGTAGGCATCAATCTTGCTAATAAATGCAGCTACTTGGTAATAAGGCATAGCAGGGTGGTGATTCACCTTTTGTATCCGTGATGGCTTAGCCAGCAGCTTGTCGAGATGGCCACGCCAGCGGGCAGGGTTAACCGGGTCGCGATATTCATGTGCTGCTGCGAAGTCTAATACGTTTTCAATACGCCCTTGTACACGCTTAGCGGTCTCGTTTTTGGCCGTCCAGATAGGCGTTAAAATCTTCAATATATCCTGCGTGGTGACCTCCTCTACTGGGAGGTTGCCTATTACCGGGCGCACGTATGTTTTTAGCGTACTTATCCACTGGCGCGCATGCTTTGCGTTTCGCCAACTGCGACGGTGAGACTGAATGTAGCGCGCTGCACAATGAGTGAACGTTACAGGCCCCGCTTCTGTATCAGCTTTCTGTTCACGTGCTGACAGCGGGTCGATGCCTTGCTTGACGAGCTTACGTTGCTCAGAAGCTAAATCCCTTGCCTCTGATAGCGATATGTCGACGTAACTACCAAGCCCCATGTCACGTAACTTGCTATTCCAGCGAAAGCGATAAATCCAGCTTGCACCACCACCTTTACCAATTTTGAGGTACAACCCATCCCCATCATTGGTCATGCCAGGGTTTGACTCCCTGACCAGTTTTTGAACGCCTTTTGTCGTCAGTTTGCCCATAGCCGCTATCCCCGAAGTAGGTTTTTAGCGTACCATATCTCAGCCCATACACCAGCCCATACTTGAGCTCTGTTTTACGTTGTATGTGAGTGGATGGGGTTGGACTATATTGACTATTTTTTTATTTTAAATCAGTGGTTTGCTGGATTGTGGTAGATGTTGTGGGATGTGTAGTATACGGACTGTCCCTCCGCCACTTATCTCGAAAAGCCCCTGATTCGTCAGGGGCTTTTGCGTTTCTAGGCCCCGCGCTTCCTTCCTACCTACAAGCCCTTTATAAAAGGCACCGGTCTTTCAGTGCGTCATCTAGTACGAATCGCTGTACTCCATGCAGTAACTAACAGTGCTCTTTTGAGATCATGGGAATTCAACTGGAGATTGCGTTGTCTCTAACGCATAATGAACCCAAGCTTTAGGGTAAGGGCAGCTGTAGATGCGGGCGGGAAATAGGAGCTAATCACATGAAATTACGCATCAAACCACATCGCAAGGCTCGTGCGGCTGGCTCTGTTATGCAGATTTGGCCAACGGGTAACTACATTGAGTTCATGCCAAAAGGTACACCTCAGCAACGTGTGGGTCAGTATTGGCAGAGTGTAGGAGTACAGCTCAACAAATCCATCAAGGCTTATGAGCAGCTTGGCCATGAAGGATAAGAATGTCGAAACGCAAGACAGGACTGATAACGAAGGATCTGAAAACTATGATCAGGGTTCTATCGGTGAGTACCTGGATCCAGAGGTAGATACCGATGCTCTTGTTCAAGGACTTAAGCGTGGACAGCTAACACCCAATCAACAAGAGGCGCTAGCTGGCTTGCTTGTTGAAGATGAGCCTCATCAGCATGTTATGGCCGTTAGGCAGCAAACGACCATGTATAGAGGTGCATTACCTCATCCTGATCATTTCAATGCCTACGATGATAAGACTCGTGAAACCATCCTCCAGATGGCTGTGGATGAGCAAAAGCATACGCATGATATGCAAAAGACGGGCCTGACTGGGGCTATTGATAAAGATAAGCGTGGACAGCGTTATGGTCTTTCTATTGCGATTGGCGGTTTCATTACCGCTGCGGTGATCGCGCCGTTTAGCACTGTCGTTGCAGGTATTATCGGGGCTCTGGATCTGTTTGGTATGGTCGCTCTTTTTGTTGCGCCTCGCGTTTTGGAGGGGCGAGCTGCCAAACAACAGAAAGGTGATGACACTAACGAGCCTTCCGAAAAAGATAGCTAATCAGACTGACCCCGCCGTGCGAATTTTTCTGGGCGATTGGGAACACCTCCAGGCTGCTATGCAATCAGCCCTCATTATCCAGCGGACCAATGGCCCGCAATCAATAGCCAACTTCGGCAAGATTGGGAAAATTAAGTGCCCACTATGCCGATCACTTTGTCGCCTTAAAACGCTCGGTGGAGCGTTTTCAAGACACATTCCCTGTCGGCTACCCTCACGGGGTGTCTCGTGGTTAAGAGATATGTTCAAGGCTGGCCATTTGGCTTATGTTGATACCTCAACCAACAGGACGGTGCGTTTATGAAACGGGTATTAGCTCTAGCGATAGCGTTGGCCATGTCAGGCATTGCTCATGCAGAACCGACCATTGACGGCTCAAACCCGCGCTATTTCGACAGGTCACTTCAAGAAATTCGCGCCTCGTTAGATGAATCAGAGGCAGAGCGCTTTAACGAAGCCGTCGAAGCTCTGTTGATGCGTCGATCTCAGCAAGGGATGACGATTGTCGAGATCAGCGAGCTAAGTGATGATGAACTTGAAGACATGGCCACAGAGGCTCGTCGCAGTTTGCACGGCCTTAGCGGCCCTGAGGTGCTCGAGCTCGCGGGAGAGCTCCCCGAGAAAAGCAAAGAGGCTGACGATCTTGACATTCCCATTGCGCAAGAGATGCTGGACCGCTTCGTTATCGAAAGCGCCGAGTACAAGCTAATTGATGATGACTCGTTGAATGCTGATCCCGTAATAACGTTGCGCGTGACCAACAACACTGGCGAGCCAGTCGCGAGGGCGCACTTCCGAGGTGTATTGCAAAGCCCAGGTCGTTCGGTGCCTTGGGTCGACGAGACGTTCTACTACACCATTTCTGGCGGTATCGAGCCGGGCGAAACGTTGGAATGGAATTTAGCGCCCGATAGCACTGGCCCATGGGGCAACCCATCGATTGGTGATGACGCCAGTCTAAGTATTGAGGTGCTTCGCCTGGACGATCCCTCAGGGAGCATGCTTTGGGAAAGACCTTGACGTAAATGGTGCCTAAAAACCCGCTTCGGCGGGTTTTTTTGATGCCAATTAAGCTGTCCACGATTCCTAGCCAAACTTAGCGAATTGCGTTACGTTCACTTCTGGCTCAATCCAGCAGCGATTCCCCCGTGCGTGTTAACAGCGCTTTCAAGCTAGGCGACTCGAACCGGCGCTGGATGGTAATGGCGTAGAACTCTTCCCAGACGCCGGGGAGCGCGCCGTAATCTTTGAGCGTTCCGTTATTGAGCTCGTCACGCACGACGACCGGTGGCATGACGGCGATGTGCTGGGTATCCCGCGCCAGCAGACGCATCATGGCCATGTCGTCCACCTCGGCGGCGATTTTGGGCGTGAGACGATGATGGCCGCAAAGCTGATCGAACGCGTGGCGCGTAGCGTTTTCCACGCCGGGTAAGATGAAAGCATGCCCGTTTAGCGCGCTAGGAAATATGGGCGGGGGGGAAAGATGAGGCGTGGCGATCAGGCTCACAGGCTGGCGCGCCAGTCGCTGAGAGTGCCAGGGGTGTTCGCTATCGCCGCGAACGGGCTGGTTCGAGAGCACCACGTCGAGCTTATGGGCAGAAAGCCGTCTGAGCAGGTCGTCGAGCCCACCGCTTTGCAAAATCAAATCCAAATCGTCTCGACCTAGAAGCGGCCTTACGAACCCCTCCTGAAAGTTACGCGACAGCGTGGCGACCGCCCCCACGCGAACGACCTCGCGGTGGGCGTGGCCACCCTCGGCGAACAGCGCGCTGAGCTCTTCTCCCTGGGTAAAAATGGCCTCGGCGTAATCGAAGGCGAGCCTCCCGGCCTCGGAGAGGTGCAGCTGGCGTCCTTCACGAATGAAGAGCGCTTGGCCCAGGCGCTCCTCTAACTGACGAATCTGCTGCGAGAGGGAAGACTGAGAGACATGCAGCGCCTCGGCCGTGCGGGTGAGATGGCCTAATTTTGCCACTTGCCAAAAGTAGTAAAGATGGTGGTAGTTGAGTTTCATGGCAGGAGATCTCAGCGAGGGCGGGTTATTCGTTCTGTTTTAGCGAACGTTTTATCAGATATAAACTATTTTTTATATGGTGACGAGGGCGGCATAGTCATTGGCATACGACCAAGGGAGAACGGCTATGCCTCAATTCATCGACTTCGCGGTGCTGGCACTGCTCGCGTTATGGCTACTGATTCCGGTATCGCTACTGGTAGTGGCAGGCGCGAGCGCCCGCGCTGGCTCCTCCAAATCGCTAGGCCGTGCATGGAAAGCGGGCCGTCTGCTGACCCTAAGTGCGCTGGTAGCGAGCCTTGCCGTGGGCGCGCTGCTTTTGATGGATGCCTGGGGGTTACCGACCGGCCTGCCTGAAACCGCCCAGCCTTTAGGATTGTACCCCGACGGTTTGGCGGTGTGGATGGCGCTGCTCATCAGCCTGCTGGGTACCGTATTGCTGCGCTTTGCCGAGGGCTACTTGAAAGGTGACCGGGGAGAGCGTCGCTTTTTGCCGTGGTGTCTGGTCGTCCTCGCCAGCGTGATGCTGTTGGTGTTTACCCATCACTTGGTCGTGATGTTGATTGCCTGGGTCGGCGTCAGTGTTGCCTTGCACCATCTCTTGACACTCTATCCCGAGCGTGTGGAGGCGCAGCGGGCGGCCTGGCAGAAATTCGTCGTCAGCCGTATCGGCGATATTGCGCTGATCGCAGCGGTAGCGCTGCTCTATGCGCGTTTTGGCACGTTCGAACTGCCAGAACTGTTTGCCGCGGCTGCCGCTGGCTCAGGTGGCTGGCAGGTAGAGGCGGCCTCCGTTGCCCTGGCGGTGGCGGCACTGTGTAAGTGTGCCCAGGTGCCCATGCACGGCTGGCTAATCAAAGTCATGGAAGCACCCACGCCCGTGTCGGCGCTGCTGCATGCAGGGGTGATCAACTTGGGGGGCTTCGTGTGGCTACGTCTATTTCCAGTCTTCGATGGCTTGACGCTGGGGCACTATCTGCTCATCGCCGTGGGTGGTTTCACGGCTCTGGTGGCCGTCATGACGATGCTGACCCAAACGTCTGTCAAGCACGCGCTGGCCTGGTCGACCTGTGCGCAGATGGGCTTCATGCTGTTCGAAATCGGCGTCGGTGCCTACACCCTGGCGTTGGCGCATCTGCTGGCGCACTCGCTCTACAAAGCTCACTCGTTCTTGGCGTCTGGCCGTACCGTCCGTGCGGCTCGCTGTGAGCGCTTGCCGCTGGCCCCGATCCGTCAGCGACTGGCCCTTGCGCTGCCTGCGGCTGCGCTTGCCGCAGTGGTATTGGCCGTGTTCCCCACGCTGGTAAGCCACAACCCGCTACTCGGGGCACTGCTGAGCTTGGCCGTGGGTAGCACGCTATTGGGCATGCCCGTGGGCACGGCAAAGCGCAAGCGTTTAGCGCTATTCGTCATGGCGCTGGGGCTGGTGCCACTGTATGCCTTGCTTCACAGCATGCTCGCGCCTGCGCTACCCAGTGCGTATGCCCCCTTGACGCTGATGGCGGGCTTGCTGGGCACGCTGATGCTGGCGAGTTTGGTGCTGGCCGCCGGAGCGGTCACGCTCTTTCCGCAGGCGGCGTGTGTGGCGCGCTGGCGGGTTCACTTTAGCCAAGGCCTCTACTTGGCGCTGCCGTTCCAGCACGCCGTCGATGCCATTGCCCCCATTCATGATTGGTCACGTCCTGTACCGCTGGCCCACGGTTTGAAAGGAGAGTGGTCATGACGTCGTCGTACCTTGATGCTTTGAAGCGTGCCACCGACGCCATTGCCCCGGTATGGCCTTTGGATCAGTGGATTGCGGTCAACCCATGGTGGGGGCTCAAACATCAGCCCATCGAGCAGGTGAGCCAAGCGTTGAGCCGCCGTGCTGGGCAGCCAATGACCATGCCCGCCGAGTTTTATCGCCATGCATGGGAGGCGGGGCGCATCACATCTCAGGATGTGCAGCAAGCGCTGCGTCAGGGCGGCTATGCTTACAGTGAGCAGAGCCTAGTCGGCTACTTGGCATCCCCTCCCAAAGCCGCCACGCCGCTGCGCAGTGCCTGGGAGGTGCTGGAAGGGCACGATGGGTTCGATGCGCTTGCAGAGAGCTGCGCCAGCTACTTCGACCAGCATCAGCAGCGTTGGTCGAATCCTGCTGGGGAGTCGCTGTATCCCTTCTGGAAACATACGGTGCAGCACGATTTACGCTGGTCTAAAACGCTTCGCCAGTCGCTACGGGCGCTGCCCGATGAGCCCATGGCCGCGGTCGAGCAGGTTGCGGCGGATTGGGCGCTGACATCAGAGGCCTTCGAGGCGTTGACCCATACGCTTCTATTGAGAGTCAACGGATGGGCTTCCTGGTGTCAGGGGATTGGGTGGCACTCGGCTGATCAACAGCCGAGTGCAGGCATACACCAGCTGGCGGCCATGACGCTGGTTTGGGAGTGGCTCGCAGTCGATCAGCTCACCACTGTTCAGCGAAGTGAATGGCTTTCCCAGTGGCAAACCGGGCAGACCGCGCTTGCCCAGCACGAGGCGCTGTGGTGCTGGCAGCACGCCTATGAGCTGGGGTATCAGCGGAGGCTTGCGTCGGTGCTAGCGGCACCGAGTGAGCCGCTGCCCCACTTACCCAAGGTGCAAGCTGCGTTTTGTATCGACGTACGTTCGGAGCGCTTTCGTCGCCACTTGGAGAACGCCGACGCCTCGGTGGGCACGCTTGGGGTAGCCGGGTTTTTCGGCATGCCGGTCGCCGATGCGGACACCGGCCCCGACCGGGCTCAACCCCGCGTGCCGGGGCTGCTGAAGCCCGCCTACCGGATCGGCACGCCTGAACCTCATGCACAAGGCATGCAGCGCTATCAGCAAGAGAGCCAGCGTCAAAGCGTACGCCATGCCAAATACGCGCCGCTCTCGACGTTCACGCTCGTCGAGACCACCGGGATTGCTTGGGGCTGTAAGCTGATCAAAGACAGTCTGCGCAAGCAGGCACCGGTGCCGCAGTGCGAGGCGCCCGCAGGATTGTTTCATACTCACGACGGCGAGCCGATTGCACGCCATGACAAGGTGGCATTGGCGAAAAATTTGCTCACGCTTTTGGGTCACCCAAGCGCTTCGCTGTTGGTGCTGATGGGGCACGATTCGCAAAGTGACAACAATCCCCACCATGCCGGGCTGACCTGCGGTGCCTGTGGCGGCCAGGGTGGCGGCATGAATGCCCGGGTCGCCGCTGCGCTACTGAATGACACGGAGGTTCAGCAGGCGTTGCCACAGATGGGTATCGTGCTGCCTTCGCCATTTTTCGCGCTAGCGGCGACGCACTGTACGCTGACCGACCGGGTGTACGTCTATCACGACGAGCAGATGCCCGAGACGTTGGAAAGCGCACTGAGGGCTTTCGAAGATGCTGCCCAGCGTGCTGGTGCGGCCACCCGCTTGGAGCGTGCTCCCGCTCTGGGTGTTGAGAAAGAGGGCGCGATCGAACGTTTGAAAAGCATGGCCATGCGTGGCGCCGATTGGTCGCAGCCGCGCCCGGAGTGGGGGCTGGTCAATAACGCCACGTTGATTCTCGCGCCCAGGGCACGCACCCAAGGTAAAGCGTTGGATGGCCGCGCTTTTCTGCACGAGTACTACCCCGAGCAAGACCCGGAAGGCAGCGTACTGGAAGGATTGATGATGGCGCCAATGCTGGTCGCTAGTTGGATCAATCTGCAGTACTACGCGTCGACCGTGGTACCCGGCCTGTACGGAGGGGGCAACAAGCTATTGCATTCGGTGGTGGGCGGTCACGTGGGCGTGATCGAAGGGAACTCTCCCCAGCTACGTATCGGTTTGCCAGAGCAGTCGCTGCGCGATGGCGATACGCTGCACCACGAACCGCTGCGTCTTACGGTGGTCGTGGATGCGCCCAAGGCGCGTATCGAGGCCATCATCGAGCGCCAGCCGGTCGTTGCCGAGTTGATTCACCACCGCTGGCTGTGGCTAACGCGATTGGGCGAAAATGGCCTGGAGCGCTACTCACCCCAAGGCTGGCAGCCCATCCCGGGCGAGCGTGAGTGAATACGGCTCATTTGCTCGTTGCGTAGCCGGTCATTTCTAGATAGCCGACTCCTAGCGCCTCTTGCGTGATGGTGTCTCGCACCGTCACATCCCCTTCCCAATAGGGCACGGTGGTCGGCATCCAGCGATTGGGATGGCGGGCCTCGATCGTGAGATCCAACCCGGCGTTGGGCATTTCCAATTGCCAGGTCGTCGGTATATCGCGCTGCGCGACGCGCTCGGTCGTAAGCGGGGCCAGGGTAATCTCCTGGGAGCCTATCTGCTCGGTGTGGCCATTCGCGTCGAACAGATGGGCAAACGCGTAGTCGCCGCCGTTCTCTCCGCCGCCCCGTAGCCGATAGGCCATTAGCTTGCGCCCATCGTTCAAGTGCAGGGAAAACCAATCCCAACCGGTCTGCTCCGCGGTGAGTAGTTGGCTACTCCACTCGCGGTCCAGCCAGCCCCTGCCGGTCACGCTCGTTTGTTCGCCATTGAGTGTGACGCTTCCTTCGATCTGTAGATAGGGCTGGCTGTAGTAATGCGACCCCTGGCCTTGCACGGTTTTGGCATTGAATCCGTTGTCGCCGTGCCACACCAGCGGGCCTTTTGCCGACAGCGTTAGCGCGTAGCCAAAGCGCTCATTGCCCTCACCGCTGTAGGCGCTAAGGGTGAAGTGCTCGAAGTTCGCGGAGGCGGGACTTTGAAAGCGCCAATCGTCTATCCAAGCTTGAAACGGCGACGCCGTGACGCCCGCCTGACCCTGGGACTGTTCACTGTGGCTGCGAGCAAAGCGTTCCGCCGCCAAATGCGTGCCCCCTTTAGATAATCCCATGTGAGCCATCCAGACTTGGTCACTGGCCCACTCAATAGGCGCTGGACGCTCATCGGGGGACATCAGTGCTTGGCGAAAGAGCGTCCATTGAAGGCCTAGCGGCTGGCCGACGCTATCCTCCAAATTGGCAGTAAGATACCACCACTCGATACGGTAGTCGGGATGGGGACCGTGGTCGTCGGGGAAAACGAGCGGCGTCTCGGCGCTAGCCTGGGCGTAACCTTCTGCCTCCGCTCCCAGTCCGGCAAAGCCGGCTTGGGGGGACGACATGTCACTTGGCTCACTGCAGCCCACCAGTAGGGTGGCCATGCCGATCATCCACGCGGTCAGCAACGCTTGCTGGGTGCGTTTGTTCATGTGACTCCTTCGTTGAGCAACGTGCTAGGCGCGCTGCGCCAGAGCTTCCAGCAGGGAAGGATGGCCGCAAGCAGTGCCACTCCGACCGCCGTCAACAACATCGTCATGATGTCGCTGGGAAACAGTTGAAGCGGTAATCGCCAGCCAAACGCCGCGACGTTGATGACAGCCACCAACAGCCAAGTGATCGCAATGCCCAGCGGTAGGGCTAATAGCCCGGTGAGAAGCGAGAGTCCGCCTAACTGCATCAACGGTAGCACCACCAACGTCCTGCGTGGCACTCCCAGCGCCCATAGCGCGGCGAGATGACGCTGGCGCTGATGCGCCTGGGCCAGCAGTGTGGCCAGCAGTGCCAAGGCGGCCACGCCGAGGGTAAGTGCATTGAGCGCGCGGGTAATAGTAAAGGTGCGCTCGAAAATTTGCCTCGCCGTTCGCTTGATCTCCTGCTGGTCCACCAGCGCCTCACCTGACAGGCCGAACGTATCCATGAGGTCGCGACGAAACCGCGCTTCGTCTGCGTCGGTTCGCAGAGCCACCCCCACGGTAGCCAGCTCACCCGCAAAGCGTTGGGTTAGCGCGTCGACGGTCATGACGATCTGCGACTGCGGGTTGCCATAATCAGGGTAGATCGCAGCGATGGTCGCTTCCTGGCTGCCCTGTCGAGTGGCGAGTGTCAGAGTGTCCCCGGGGACAAAGCCATAGGTAAACGCCATTTGCTCGTTGATGAATACGTCGTCTTCGCGCAGTGCTTGCCAAGCTGCAGAGATGCCTCGCTCGGTGGCTAGCAGGGGCCAGTAGTCGGTCAGTCTGGGTATGGGATGGATCCCGAAGAGCGAAACAGCGCCTGCTGGAGGGGCTTGATGCGCGGACGCCGTGCGCACGTCGAGCAACTGCGCCGTGCCTCTGGCGGTGGGAAGAGTGTCCAACACGCTCGCTTGTTCGTGCAGCCACACGTTGAGGGGCGCTAGGGTCGAGGGAGCGGCGTTAATGTATAGGGGAGCCGTGAGACGCTGGTCCAGCCACTCTAAAAAGGTCAGCCGAAAGCCGCCGACCATACTGCTCACCCCTAAATTCGTAGCCAGGGCGATGAGAAGTGCCATCATGGCCAGCGATAGTCGGGGAAGCTGCCGCTGCATATCGGCCACGGACCATTGCAGCAGGGCGGCGCGACGAAAGATGCGCTGCAAGCAGCGTAGTAAGATGTCAAGAAGCGGCGGTAAGCAGAGCGCACAGGTCAGTAGCAGAGCCGCGACGAGTCCAAAACTCAGCAGTAAGCCGCTGCCGGTAGGAAGTCTGCTCAACCAGAGTGCCACCCCCAGTGTCGTGAGTGCTGCAGCGCCCCCCGCAATGGTGAGGCGGCGTAGCTGGCGCTGATAGCTGCTTCGCCAAGCGTGGTCATGGCCCAAGGCAAGCACATTGAGCGTGGCGGCACGCCATAGCGTACCGCTACCGGCAAGCAACAAGCCACCCAGTGTGATGGCGAGGCTTCCAAGCCAGTAATGCCAAGGCAGGCTCAAGGCGCTCTGCACCTCGGTGCTATAGAGTGTGTTTAGCGTACTAGCGACATCAGGCAGGAGTTTACCTGCCAGCAACAGCCCGCTGACCAATCCGGCGGCGGCACCAATGCCACCTAACACTAAAAGTTCCAACAATGTGGCGGCAGTAAGTGTAGCGGCCGGTACTCCCAGTGCCCGTAGCGTGCGCATCGTCGCCAGCCGCTGCTCCATGGCCAAGCCAAGCGTGGCTTGGACGATAAATAGTCCAACGATCAGGGAAAGAAAAGCCAGTGCCGTCAGGTTGAGATGGAAGCTATCGGTCAACTGGCCCGGTGAGGCCACGCTGGCCGCCCGGGTCATTCGGTAGCCGCTAGGGGGTTGCCTAATGGCGTCTGGTTCGGCGACCAAGCTAAGCGTTGCCCGCTCGCCAAGCAGCGCAGATAGCGCGCCAATGTCCATGACCAGTGTGCCGGGAGGGAGATCATTACGCAGCGTTAAGGGCGGTAAGTGGTATCCGCCAAGGAGGGGTGTTGCGCCTGGCGCGTCCGCGCGGTTCAGCCCAATGGAGGGTAGGGAGTCCGCTGCGAGCTGTGTCTGCCAAGGAGGTGTCATGAACGCTGTGAGCGAGCTAGTGCCGTCACCGGAGGGGAGCGTGAAGGGGTCGATACCCAGTAGCGTTAGGGTGGTGCCCTGGTGGAGGATCGTGGCTTCGAGCAGCGGTGAAACAGGCAGTCCCGCCCGGCGTAGCGCTAGGTAGTCGTCCATACTCAGCGGTGCGCCGTCCAAGCGGTCGAGCTGATCGCTGCTTGCAGTGAACAGTGCGCTAGCGCGGGCATAGCTCTCTTTTGCAGTGGTGTTAATCGCCTGCACGCTGCTCCATAGCGCGCTGGCGACCCATAAACCTATTAGTAGCATCGCCAACTGCGTCGGGTGGCGCTTATAGTGGCTGAGCAGTGTCCTCAGTACGTGTCCCATCATGCGACAGCGTCCTGAAGTTGGCCCCGATGTAAACGCAGGGAGCGGTCCAGTGGCGCAGCAACGCGGCCGCTGTGCGTCACCATCAACATCGCGCAGCGGGTCTCCTTGACCAGTTCAAGCAGCAGCTCCAGCACGCGCCCTGCCGTTTGCTCGTCTAAATTGCCGGTGGGCTCATCGGCCAGCAGTAGCGACGGGCGCACGGCGAGCGCTCGCCCAATGGCAAGCCGCTGCTGCTGGCCCCCGGAAAGCTGTTCGGGGTAGTGCGCTTCACGCCCGGCAAGCCCTAACCGCTCTATTAAATGACGGCTCCATCCAGGATCTTCTTTGTTTGCTAGCCTTGCCTGCAAGCTTAGGTTGTCGGCTACGTTCAGGCTCGGCACGAGGTAAAATTGCTGAAACACCAGCCCTAACTGCTGACGGCGGAGAAGGGCACACTGGGTTTCATTGAGCTCGGAGAGTGACTGGCCATCGATAACGACTTGACCGCTATCGGGTGTATCCAGGCCAGCGGCAAGATGGAGCAGGGTGGACTTGCCACTACCGGACTCGCCCATCAGCGCGAGGCTTTCGCCGCGGGCTAGATGGAGGTCGACCCCATCCAGTACCTGGAGTTTGCCCTGAGGCGTGCTGAAGGTTTTACGAAGCCGTTGCAGAGCAAGCATAGGTGTCTCCTAGGAGAGAGGAAGCCTGACTATAGCAAAGCACAGGGAATCCTCTCGGGCGTTACGGGTCTATCGTTGCGTGCATGACCCTATCGAAAAGTTTCAAAGTCACAAGGAGCGCATATGGAAAGGATTTACGCGTGGGATCATCGACATGAGCAGGTGGTGTATCGCATTCCTGGCCATACCCATAAAGACGGTCGTGAAGATAGTGATCTATCACCGGTTTGGCTGCCTGCATCACCAGAGGAGTTGCCAAGCGGGGTGGCCGTCGATGATTTACGTAAAGTCGATGTCGACGATTAGAACTGAGAAGAGCGCTCAACCGCCGTTTTTTATCGAAAATTTGCTAAGCTGATCGACGATTTTCTCGGCGGGTACTCATGGCATGCGCTCTTCCCCTTTCACTTTTCGTCCAACGCGTTGGCTACCCGGCGGGCATCTGCAAACGCTGTATAGCCCTCTTTTTCGAGCCACGCCTCGGCTCCAGCGTCATCGAGAGCGTATCACACTGGAGGACGGCGATTTCATCGATCTGGACTGGTACGGGCTACGAGGGGAAGCGACGCGCTGCGCTATTCTACTCCATGGCCTCACCGGGAGCTCGTCATCGCTGTACATTCTAGGCCAGCAGCAGGCGCTGGCCCAGCAGGGTTGGCAAAGTGTGGCGGTCAATTGGCGCGGCTGCTCCGGCGAACCCAATCATCGAGCCCGTGGTTATCATTCCGGTGCCAGCGAAGACCTTGCCGATATCGTCACGCAGTTAGCCGCACGCTATCCGAATAAGCCGCTCGTGGCCGTGGGCTACTCCCTAGGCGGCAACGTGCTGTTGAAATATCTCGGTGAGACAGGCAGCCAAAGCATGCTCCGAGCCGCCGTGGCGGTATCGGTACCGTTTCGGCTGGACCACTGTGCCGAACGAATTCGCCATGGCTTCTCGAGGGTTTACCAGGCGCGATTTCTACGCGGTTTGCGTCATTATGTGGAATCCAAACAGAGAGCTTTCCGTACGCAGGGCCGAGAGCAAGAGCTTGAGCGTTTGACGTCTCTGGAAACGTTGGACGGAATGGAAACGTTTTGGGATTTCGACGGTCGCGTCACGGCCCCTTTGCACGGCTTTGCCAGCGCTGAGGAGTATTACCGACGCTGCAGTAGCGCCTTCTTCGTATCAGCCATTCAAGTGCCGACGCTGATCGTGCACGCCCAAGACGATCCCTTCATTTACCCGCACAGCGTACCCGAGGCCGATATGATACCAGAGTGTGTGACGCTGGAACTCTGGGCCAGTGGCGGCCATGTTGGTTTCATCGAGGGCGCCCCTTGGCGGCCGCGATATTATCTCGAACACCGCTTGCCGGATTGGCTGGGGACACAGGTGCCTGTTTGTGCAATCTTGCAGTCCAGGCAGACGATAGCGTCGTGATCTTTCTATTGATGGTCTGCCTATTGAGTGAGGAGTGGTATGTCAGCGTTTTATGATCGTTTGAAAGAAGTGGCCTCGCCGCGTATTGGGCTTGGCTGTATGAATTTATCCCATGGCTATGGGCAACACGTGCCCGAGCAAGCGGGCATACGAGCACTTAACGAGGCCTTCGAAATGGGATATCGCCATTTTGATACGGCCACGCTATATGGTGCGACGGCTAACGAGCGCTTGCTGGGTAAGGCGCTCGCGTCCAAACGGCAAGGATTCTTCTTGGCTAGCAAGTGCGGCATGGCCATGAACCCAGAGAGCGGCAAAAGAGTGATCGACGGGCGGCCCGAGACGCTGCGCCGCCAATGTGAAGAGAGCCTGGCGCGCTTGCAAACCGATCATCTGGATCTTTATTACCTTCATCGTATGGATCGCCAAGTGCCCATCGAGGAGAGTGTGGGCGCACTGGGGCGGCTGGTCGAGGAGGGTAAAATCAGGGCCGTCGGTCTTTCAGAAATTTCGGCCGACACGCTGCGTAAGGCGCACGCCGAGTATCCCATTGCGGCGGTGCAGTCCGAATACTCGCTATGGACGCGTAATCCCGAGATCGCCTTGAGCCAGACGTGCCAAATCCTAGGGACGGCGCTGGTGGCGTTTAGCCCTTTGGGTCGAGGGTTTCTCTCCGGCGCCATCGATGCCGATACCGTCTTTGCCGAAGGCGACGTGCGCGCCGGAATGCCGCGTTTCAATGGCGATAATCGTCACCATAACCTCACGCTGCTGGCGCAGTTCACGGCCGTGGCAATCCGCTTGGAGATCACTCCCGCCCAGTTGGCGTTGGCGTGGGTAAAAGCGCAGGGAAGGCATGTCGTGCCGATTCCCGGAACACGCTCTGTCACCCATATGCGGGAAAATCTACGAGCTGAACAGCTGGTGTTGAGCGAGCCAGACCTTGCGCTGCTCAACGAAATGATGCGTCCCAACGACGTCGCTGGCGCGCGCTACAACGAAGCACAGCAGGCGGATATCGACACCGAAGAATTCGCCTAGTAGACGCGCCATTTATTTTGAGCGCCGCGTTGCTTTCTATTGGCCCTGCGCTACTATTCTCATCATTCAGACGAGCGTTTCGTCTGGCAAAGGGCCACGACCATGTTAAAAGGCTTAATCGTTTGTTTTGCGGTGTTGTTAGCACAGTTAAGCGTGCTGAGTATTATCGATGCGCGTCTTTATAACGCTCAAGATGCTCGCCAAGTCACGTCGACGGTCGTCACACCGCAAAAAGAAGAAGATGGCGACGATCACGAGCCGCCGCTGCTGTAAGCATTTCATGGCATACAAGCCGAGCCTTCGGGCATCGAACAAGGGTAGCATCGGCTACCCTTTTTTATTCGGTGACCTTCTACCGTGTGTCTACAGCATCTCCTCTAGCCACTGATTGAACGTTGCCCAGGACTGCTCATCGGCACGTGGGTGGTAACGATCGCTGCCGAAGACACTGAACGCGTGCGGTGCACCCGAATAGATGCCGACTTCATACGTCACTCCCGCGGCTTCCAGTTCCTCCGCTAGAGTTGCCACATCGTCTAGGCTCACTGCCTCATCAGCACCGCCATGAGCAATGAAAATCGGCGGCGTGTCACTTGAATAGGCTTGCCCATCGGGTGTGTCTAGTCCGCCATGGAAACTCGTGTAAGCAGCAATATCGTTGGCTTCGCCCGAGCGAGCGATCTCTAGGGCGACTGCACCACCAAAGCAATACCCCATGATGACCGCCTGTGTGGCGGCGCCTGATGCTCGTGCTTGATCGAGCCCTGCTAGTGTCAGCGTTCGCATGCGTTCGCGGTCTTGATAAAGGGCTTGTGTGGCTGCCTGCTTGTCTTCAGTGGCCTGGGGACGATTGCCTGCCCCAAATAGGTCGACGGCAAACGCATCGTATCCTTGCTCTGCAAGCATATCGGCGCGCTGTCGTTCGTAATCATCTATACCGTCCCAATCGTGGACGATGATGACGCTCCCCTTGGCGTTGTCGCCCCCTGAGATGAAATAGCCTTCGAAACGTTCGCCGTTTACATCGTAGCTAACGTCCTCTCCACTGGGCGTATACGCATTAGCCGTCGTGGCGAACGACAGCGACGCGAGTGTCAAAAGGCCGAAGCAAGTAAATGAAGTAGGAATTTTATGGCGCATGGATCTGTCCAAGTGGGTGTAGGAGTTAAAGCATAGTCAACCCAATCGAAAGGAGAGACACAAACGCGGATGTTTAGCGTGGAAGACTAAGACTTGCGTCTGGAACTAGCTAACGGCATCCTTGTCCGTTGATAGTATGACCACTAGGGAGCATAGATACATGGCTTTTAACGATTCGAACACGGCGAGAACGCAACCCCAGAGTGTGGTGAGCGGCGCTAGTGCCAACAAGGTGTTACGCAACACTTACGCTCTTTTGGCGATGACACTGCTGTTTTCGGCTGTCACGGCGGGCGCTTCTGTGGCCATGGGTATCCAGCAGATGAACATTTTCGTGTTCTTCATTGGGGCTTATGGCTTGATGTTCTTGGTTCACAAGACCGCCAACTCCGCAGCAGGTCTGCTGGCAACCTTTGCGTTTACGGGTTTCATGGGGTTCACCCTAGGGCCGATTATTTCTGCCTATTTGACGCTGCCTAACGGTGGCGCGTTGATCATGAACGCTCTGGCCATGACCGGCCTGACGTTCATTGGCCTGTCTGCTGTGGCGCTGACGACCAAAAAAGACTTCAGCTTCTTGAGTAACTTCCTGATGGCGGGTGCCATCGTGCTGATCCTCGCCATGGTGGCGGGTATCTTCTTCAACATCCCCGCGCTGTCGCTAATGGTGTCTGCAGGTTTCGTGCTATTTGCGTCTGCCGCGATCCTCTATCAAACGAGTGAAATCGTGCACCGCGCTGGTGAAACGAACTACATCCTCGCCACGGTGACGCTCTACGTCTCTATCTACAATCTGTTCGTCAGCCTGCTCTCTATTCTGGGTATCATGAGCAACGACTGATCGTTAGCATGCAGGCTGTCACTTGACGCGGCATCCCCAACAGACCCTACTAGGTAGGGTCTGTTTTTTTCACGGGTTCAGTAAGAGACGATACAATGGAGTACGGCTTATTGGTCATGGGCGCGCCTTACGCCAGTGCAGCACCGCACTCGGCACTTCGCTTTGCCAAGGCGCTCATTGATACAGGTCACCGAGTGGCGGGAATTTTCTTCTATCAAGAGGGAGTTCATAACGCTTCACAGTTAATGACTCCGCCACAAGACGAACTCAACATGCGTGATGCGTGGATTGCGTTGCACCACGAGCATGGCGTTGCACTGGAAGTATGCATTGCTGCCGCGCTGCGCCGGGGGATAATGAGCGAGACCGAGGCCAAGCGCCATGGCCAAACGCACTTCAACCTACAAGCGCCGTTCGAATTGACCGGCCTGGGGCAATTGCTCGCCCTTCAACAGCGTTGCGATCGTGTGATCACCTTTGCGTAGGGAGCAGTATGATGAGTCATGAAAACGAGCGGCTGGTGATCATTCGTCATGCGCCGTATAGCTCCAATGCCCTGCGAGAGGGGCTGGACGTGGCTTTGGTAGCGGCCGCGTTTGGCCAAACTGTCAGTCTACTGTTTCTTGGGCAGGGCGTACTGGCCCTGCTAAAAGAGCAAAAAACGGGTGCGCCAGGGCAGAAAGCGACGCTACCGACCATCGATATGCTGGAGATGTACGACATCGATCAACTGTTAGTGCCACAAAGCGCGCTGGATGCGCTGCACTTGCAAGTCGACCAGCTAGTAGAGGGGGCGACTGTAGTGGCCGACGCGGGGTTGCCCGAGTTGTTACATCGCCACTCTCAAGTGATGAATTTTTGAATGGGCAGCGCCATGTTACATATTTTGAACAAGCCCACGCATAGCGAGCCCGCAGAACAGATGCTCCTCACCGTTGCCGAGGGCGATAGTATTTTGCTCATCGAAGATGCCGTTCAAGCGTTACTGCACGTTAATTGGCGGGGCTGGCACCTGGAAAATGATATCCACGTGTTCATATTGGAGGAAGACGCAATATCTCGGGGTGTATATCCAGCTTCCCCCGTTCCTCAAGATCGATGGCTGGATATGAGAGGGTTTGTTGCGTTGACCGAGCAGCATACGAAGATTTTATCGTGGTACTGACTAATGAACGATACAAGTTTATACCGTTATCTTGATGCAACCCAAAAAGTTAAAATAGACCCTGAGGGCTATTTAGTTAAGCAAAGCGACTGGGACCATAGCGTTGCCGCGTTATTAGCTGCGGATGAAGGGCTAGCACTGACGGAGGAGCATTGGGAGCTCATTCGTGTGGTTCGGGATTTTTATACGCGCTACGAAATGGCGCCGGCGATGCGCCCATTGGTCAAAGCCACCAAGCAAGCCCTAGGCGAGGAAAAAGGGCGCTCGGTCTATTTGATGCGTTTATTCCCCGGCAGCCCGCCAAAACGTTTGGCTCGTATTGCTGGGTTACCTAAGCCAACGAACTGTCTATAGCCGACTGAACAGGGTTATACCAGATCGCCGCGGGTGCATACTGATAGCACGACCGCATCTTCTTGGCTGGTAGAGACTAGGGCGTGGCCCATGTCACTGTCGAAGTAGATGCTGTCTCCTTCCGCTAGCACTAACGGAGCATAGAATTCCGTATAAAGCATGATGTCGCCGTGCAGTACCATCAAAAACTCTTCGCCATCGTGCCGTACCCACTGATGATATTCGTCAAAGCTGCGTGCTCGAACGATCGTTTTAAATGGGATCATGCGCTTTTGCGCGAGCTGATGGCCCAGCAGTTCATGTTCGTAGGTTGGGGTAGGGTGCAGTTGGCCTTTTCCTTTACGCGTCAGATCGCGACGTCCCATGGTGTAGCGCTCGCGCTTGGGAGGCGTAAAAAGCTGCGGTAGATCGATATCGAGACCGCTCATTAGCTTCTGTACTACGCTGAACGTTGGCGAGACTTGGTCGTTCTCGATTTTAGAAAGCGTAGAACGAGCAATACCGGTGCGCTGGCTCACGTCCTCCAGCGTCCATTGATTAGCTAGTCGAATCTGTTTGAGCCGTTCGCCCAACCGTAGTGGTTCGACGAACGGCTTTCGCCCTGACGCGATGCGCAGCGCTGCGTGCTCTTCAGAAGTGGCGGTCATAACGGTCACGTGAGGTAGAGGGCAACATGAACGCCGCATGGTACCACAGCTCTTGCGCTCAGGGCGCCACTAGGGAGCATCGGTGAAGGGGAGTCCCAAAAGCGCTTTGATATGCGCCTCGGCGCTGCTGGCAAGGGAGGTTGGGTTGTAACCTCCCTCTAGTACGGACACGACGCGATTGTCGGCATAAAGCGCCGCAATTTCCATGGCCAGGTGCGTTACCCAATAGAAGTCTTCATCTTCTAAGCAAATATCGCCCATTGGGTCCTCTTTATGAGCATCGAACCCTGCCGATAACATTACCAGGTCGGGTTTGAAGGCATGCAGTGCGGGGAGCCAATGACGTTCGATGACCCGTCGATACTCTTCACTGCCGGTACCGACTTCCAGCGGGGTATTCACCACGTTTTGCCATTCGCTGCGCAAGTAACGCCAAGGATAAAACGGGTATTGAAAGCTGGTGCAAATGAGCACGTCTGGATCGTTCTTAAAAATGTCGATGGTGCCGTTGCACTGGTGAACATCGAAATCGAGAATGGCGATCCGTCGAGCACCATAGGTTGCTTTTGCATGAGCGGCCCCCACGGCAATGTTGTTGTAAAAGCAGAAGCCCATGGCATCGGCTGCTTCGGCATGGTGGCCGGGGGGGCGCACGGCGCAAAAGACGTTATCCGCTTGCCGTTTGAACACCTGATCCACGCCCCGAATGACGGCACCTGCGGCTACACGCGCTGCTTTCAAGCTATCCGGGTTCATCATGGTGTCGCTATCCAGCGTCACGATTCCTTCGCTAGGCAGGCATTTCTCCAAGGCATGAAGGTGGCGCAAAGGATGAACTCTGGCTAACGCCTCGTCACTCGCCTCTTTGGCATCACCCTGCATGGTTTGCTGTAACAGTCCAGAAAGTGACAGGCGCGCCCGAATCGCCTCTAGCCGCAAGGGACTTTCAGGGTGCTCTGGCCCCATATGATGCAATACGCAGTCGGGGTGGGTAAGGTAGGCAGTGATCATTCGAGCGCTCCGGTAACGTTAGCATCACCTTAATCGCCTCGAGGGCTTGCGCGACAGTGTCAATAAGTCGTACACATTAGTCATTCATGTCAGAGGGAGACGCATCGTGAGCACACGCTTTCTGCATCATTTTTTCGAACCTCGCTCGGTGGCGGTGTTCGGTGCCTCTGAAAAGCCAGAATCTTTGGGTGGTTTGGTGTTGGGCAACCTGCAAGATGGCCAATTCAGAGGCAAGCTCTGGGCCGTTAACCTGAAAGGTTATGAAAAGGTGTTTGGCGTAGATTGCGTACGTACAGTGGAGGAACTGCCCGACATTCCTGATCTCGCCGTCGTGTGTTCGCCCATTGAGGGCGTTCCCAGACTGATTAAAAAGTTGGGTAAGTACGGTGTGAAGGCGGCTTTGGTGCTTTCCGGGGGTGCGTACCTAGACCGTGAGGAGGGCAGCAAGGGGTCGATACGCCAGCGCATGCTGCAGGCTGCCCGTGAATCCGGCATCCGCGTTCTAGGCCCGGAGTGTATGGGGCTAATCGTACCGGGAAAAAAACTCAATGCTTCGTATGCCAGCCAGCCGATCAAGGCGGGGCGCGTGGCATATCTAGGCCAATCAGGAATGCTGGCCAATGCGATGATCGACTGGGCAGCGGGCCGAGATGTGGGCTTCTCTCACCTCATTACCGTTGGCGATAGTGTCGATGTGTTATTGCCGGATCTCATCGACTACGTCAATCAGTATTCGCCTGCGCAAGCGATTCTTCTCCATCTCGAGCGGGTGACGGATGCCCAGCACTTTATGACGTCTGTCCGGGATGCCTCACGCAACCGACTCGTGGTAGCGATCAAAAGTGGTCGCACCGCTCAGTCGGACATATCTGGTATGCCGCCCACGCCGGGCATTGCCAATCGCGATGTCGTGTTCGATGCCGCCTTTGCACGTGCCGGCGTGGTGCGTGTCAACGATTCGGATGAAATGCTCGATGCCCTAGAAACGCTGTCACGTATGAAACCGCTACGCGGTGATCGCTTGGCAATCGTCTCCAATGGACTTGGGCCTGCCATGCTGGCCATCGATAAGTTAATTAGCGCGGGTGGCAAGCTGGCTGAATTCAGCCCCGAAACCCAAGCGGCGTTACATAAAAGTCAAGTCGATATGAGCAAGCCCGGCGAAAACCCGGTGGACTTGGGCGGAAACGCGACTCCGGAGCGGTTTGTTGAGGCGCTGCAAATCGTCACCGCTGACCCGAACGTCGATGCCGTCCTGGTCGTTCATGCACCTACACGTTTAGCGCCTTCCCAAGTCACGGCCCAAGCGCTCATCGATCACCGTCGCTCTTTTAAACGTAATTTACTCACGAGTTGGATGGGTTTGAAAGAGGCGCTCAATGCGCGACATGTCTGCAACCTCGCGGGTATTCCTACCTATACGTCACCTGAAAAAGCGGTGAAGGCCTTTATGCATATGGTGGATTACCAGCGCGTTCAGGCGTTGCTGCATGAAATACCGCCCAGCCTGCCGTTTTCCACGAGCCCAGAGATTCGCGCCGAGTGTCGTGCGCTGATCAAGCAAGCAAAAGAACAAGGTCGCCAAACTCTCGCTCACTCTGAAACCGCCCAAGTATTGGAAGCTTATGGTATACCCACCGCCCCCAGCGCCTACGTGAACTCACCAGAAGAAGCCTTGGTGGTCGCCGAACGCTTTCCAGGACCAAAGGCGCTGAAAGTAGTTCACGAAGGAAACTGTCGGCCGTATCGCTACCGCAAGCATCCGCATAAGATTTCCGCTGGGTTACTGCAAGATTTAGAGACGCCCGAACAAGTCGCCGACGGGGTGAGGCAATTAGGCGATAAAGTGCAGGAGAAATTTCCCGAGCATGCCATTCGCGAATACTGTTTGCAGCCGATGCAGCGGGGCAAACATTCGATGCAGATTTGTGCAGGCATCACCCGGGACCCGGTATTTGGGCCGCTGATCGTGTTTGGTATTGGGGGGTATAAGGTCAACGTGTTGGCTGACCGGCAGGTGGCGTTGCCCCCGCTCAATATGAGCCTCGCCTCCGACGTCGTGGGGCGCACCCACGCGGCCTCTTTGATCCGCGAGCACTCCGCCGACCCCGAGCGGGATATCCAGCATCTATGCCAGTTGCTAGTCAAACTTTCCCAAATGGCGTCGGATTTGACCGATTTACGTGGCCTGGAGCTCAATCCATTGCTGTTGAACCGCGACGGTATGTTGGCAGTGGATTTTGCCATGGATCTGGGGCACCCCGCGCGTTTTGCGATCATGCCGTACCCGGAAGAGCTTCGTCAGTGGGTGACGTTGAAAAATGGCTGGCAGGTAGAAGTGCGACCCATCCGCGCAGAGGATGCACCACTGATCACCACCTTTCACCGGCAGCTCTCAGAGGAGAGCATCCGTTTCCGCTACTTCCATAACAAGTCGAACCTTACCCAGCGCGACTTGTCGATTTTGTCGCATATCAACTATGACCGTCAGATGGCATTCATCGCCGAGCATCAGCACGATGATGGCAGTAAGGAGATGTTGGGGGTGGTTCGGGTATGGAACGACCCTGACAATATCCGCACCGAGTTCTCCGTGATCATTCGGGATGATCTTCAGGGACTGGGCATTGGCAGTCTACTGATGAAGAAAATGATCGACTACTGCACCAGTTTCGGCACGCTCGAAATGATCGGTAAGATCATGGTGGATAATCACCCCATGCGAGCGTTGATGAAACATCTTGGTTTTCGTTGCCGTTACAATATGGAAGAGCAGGTGATCGATGCCGTACTGCGCCTGAATGAACCCGACAGCGAGTGGCAGCGCCATCGTTTGGAGAGTCAACCGGATTGACCCTTCCAATGAACGGTCTGTGGCTTGTCACCCGCAGACCGTTTGAGTGTTACGTCTTGCGCCTGGGCATCAGGGCGCTAAACGGAAGCGGCTCCACTCACCGCCGTCGCGCCGTTCGTAGCGCAGTCGGTCGTGCAAGCGGCTGGGCTGCCCCTGCCAAAACTCGATCATTTCCGGGTTTACCCGATAGCCTCCCCAGTGAATAGGACGGGGAATATCCTGGCCTTCATAAGCTTGTTCGAAGCGCTTTTGACGCTCTTCGATCCAGTTCCTGTCAGGAATCACCACGCTTTGGGTGGCAATCCAAGCACCGAGCTGACTACCGCGTGGGCGACTGGCGAAGTATTCATCCGACTCTTCGGCGGAAACTTGCTCCACCGGGCCCTCTATCCGCACTTGACGTGATAGAGACGGCCACCAAAAGGTGAGAGCGGCATAGGGCACATTGCTCAGCTCGCTACCTTTATGGCTATGATAGTTGGTGAAAAACACCATGCCTCGCTCGTCGAACCCTTTCAGCAGCACAACGCGTGCATGAGGACGACCCTGACTGTCGACCGTAGAGAGCGTCATGGCATTGCCATCTTTACCTTCGCTGTCAAGGGCCAGACTGAACCACTCATCGAACGTCACGAATGGGTCGTCGGAGGTGTGCGTTTCGTCCAAACGCCCGCCCTCGTAGTCACGCCTGACGTCGGCAATGTTACGTGTCATCGGTGAAGCTCCCCTGAGGTGATAAATTACAATGAGGTCATGTTCGCTGGTCTAACGCTAAAGCTCAAGTGTTGTTCGTTCAGGATGGCCCAGTGACACAGCGTTGGAGAGCTCGCGGAATCCTTCTATGAGAATATTGCCATAAATGCGAAAATATACTCGTACGAAGATTGAGGATAGCGCGATGCAGAGCCGCACGACACGCATAGCCGTATGGGATGCGTTCATTCGCTTGTTTCATTGGTCCCTGCTGGCAGCGGTGATTATTTCTTTCTACACCACTAAAACCATGGGTCAGCCCTTTCTATTTCCGCTGGAAGTACATGCTCAGGCGGGCTATTTGATCATTGGGTTACTCGTGTTTCGCTTGATCTGGGGCTGGGTAGGCACCCCTTATGCTCGCTTTAGCACGTTCGTATATGGCCCGAGGACTACCGCACGCTATACCAAAGCGCTAATGACACGGCGCGCATCTCCCTACGCCAGCCATAATCCGCTCGGCGGGTGGATGGTCGTACTGTTGCTAGTGTCGCTTGGATTTCAAGCGATGAGTGGGCTGTTCTTGAGCGATGATATTTTCTTTCAGGCACCGCTTTACGGAGTGTTAGACGCTAACATGGGCGATCTGCTCGCTCAGTTACACTCACTCAATAGCGATCTACTGTTAGTGTTGATTGGTTTGCATGTCGCAGGGCTACTTTGGCACACGCTACAAGGCGAGCGGCTCATTCCCGCCATGTTGACGGGAGTGAAAAGATTTCATAGCCCGCCCGTCGACGCAAAACCCGCCTCGTCGCGCAGGCAAACTTGCTACGCCGTTGGGGCGCTGCTGATCGCAGCAGGTGTCAGTGGCTGGCTATGGTTTTATTGATATCGTTTAACCGTTAAGACGGAGTTGTCGGCTTCGAAAGCGTGCGTAGCCCATGCAGCCCGTAAAGAGCGCCAGCGATACAAGCGCTTCTAATACGCCTCTCATTCCCTGTTCTGGCAAGGTCGCCAACATCACACCCTGGGTGAAGTAGAGCAAGCTGACGAAGGCAAGCCAAGCGTGCCCACGGGCACGTTGACCAATGATCGATGGCAAGAACAGCACCAAAGGCAAAATGAACGCCACCACGGGTCGCCAATTGAACGTTTCGCCCTGTACGAAGAAGCCACGATAAATCACCAGCAGAAGCAGCACGCCAAAACTGACGAGCACTAACAGTCGTGCTTGTCTTGTCAACGTGTCGAGTCCGTGTTTCTCTTCCAGCGTCTCTAACCACTGTCTCATGATGACGACGTCTCCTGGCGCATTTTATGTAAGGCTAACGCGAGTTTGGCGAGCCGTCTTCCTTGTGCTTGGCACAACGCTCGTTCGTGCTCGTCAACCGGTCGGTCACTGCGTGTGCCAGCCACATGGCTGGCCCCGTAAGGCGTGCCGCCATGCTGAGTGCTCAGTAATTCCGTCTCGCTATAGGGGATGCCCGCATAGACCATACCGTGATGCAAAAGTGGCACCAGCATGGTCAGCAACGTGCTTTCTTGGCCGCCATGCAAGCTAGACGTCGAGGTAAACGCACTGGCGGGCTTGTCGATTAGCGCGCCGTTCATCCAAAGACTGCTAGTGGTGTCGAGAAAAAACTTGAGTGGCGCGGCCATATTGCCAAAGCGCGTAGGGCTACCCAACGCCAGTGCGCTGCAGTGGCGTAAATCGTTCAGGTCGGCGTAGACTGCCCCTTCAGCGGGAATCTCGGGGTCGACGGCTTCACAGGTGGGGGAAACCGAAGGTACCGTGCGCAGTCGCGCTTCTATACCGGGAATGCTCTCGACGCCCGCTGCTAGTTGGCGGGCCATGTCTGCCGTAGCTCCTGAACGGGAGTAATACAGAATCAAGACAAAAGGCGTGGCTTCACTCATGACGTATCCTAATTGGTGGGCAGAGCGACCAGGCGTTGAGCGGTCACTGGCAACGCCTCATATGGTAACAGAGCTATCCCATAGGCAGGAGCGCTATCCATCAGGCTGACTTCCGGAAGCCGAACATAAACCCATGCTGTAGTGCCATCGGCCAGTGTCTGCTCTATGCGCTCATAGCGAATGCCGAGCCGTTCATAACGATCGAGGCGCTCGAGCGCGCGTGGTGACACGGTCAACAATAGACCATCGACATGGCTATGATCACTCGGCGAAAGATCCAATCCATGACGCTCGAACCCTTCCAGGCGTGCCGGCTCTGGCGAGCCTGAGTCTCCCATGACAATCCAACGAACCGGCCAATAACGTAGCGTGCCGTAAACGAATACTTGGTGGGTGCGCTGTTCGATCGTGGGCAGCTCATCAGGCCGTTCATAGAACCATGGGCTGAGCATGGTCAGCCAGAGCCAAGCGGTCACGCCTACCGCGCCAGCCAGCAACCCGACGCTTAATCGCTTTCCCCAGCTCATATCTCTTTCCTTGGTGATAGGTAGATGTATAGGGTGCAGAACGGCCTGTGATAAGACAAGTCTTAAGCAGTGTCGGTGATTTTGCTAAGATACATTACGCTGTCTAGGCCTAGACCCTATCGGAGGAGCCTGTTATGAGCCAGTCACTTCGTGATGAAATGGACTTCCGCGCGTTAGTGGGTGATGTGAAGCCACTGCCAAAGCGCAATCGTGCAGATACAGGTCCCCAACGTCAGCGGCCATCGGAAGCACAGTTGGCCAGACGCGAAAGCGCCGAAGAGCGTTTGGATGAGCGTAACTTTCTCTCGGACGATTTCGTCGATTTACTGCCACCTTTCGATCCTATCGAGTTTCGCCGTGAAGGTATTCAACAAGGGGTGGTCGACAAATTGAAGCATGGCGGATACAGCGTGCAAGCCCAGCTTCATCTGCTTCGCCGACCGCTAGCAGAGTGTCGACGCATGCTCTTTCCCTTTATTCAGGAGGCCTATGCCCACGACCTCCGCTCGGTAATGGTCGTTCATGGGCGAGGGCGGGAGGTGGACAGCCCGGCCAACGTGTTGCGCTCCTATATCGCCAAGTGGCTCGCTCAGTTCGATGAGGTGCAGGCTTACGTGTCGGCCCAGCCCTCTGAAGGCGGGCTCGGCGCTACCTGGATCATGCTACGCAAAAGCGACCGTGCTAAAGCCAATAATCGCGAGCGCCAGCAGAAACGGCGCGGCTAAACAAAAAACGCCGACAAAGGCATGCCCTTGTCGGCGTTAGCGATGCAGCTTGTCTTTAGTGGGTAGTGGCTAAACGCTTTTCGAAGAGCGCCTGGCGTACTTCTACGTCGGTCTGGTACCGGACGCTAAACGCATTGAGGGCGCGCAGAGCATCTTCTGGGTGCTGATCATCTCGTAATGCCATGGTCGAAAAACCGCAGCGACGCATGTAATCCAACTGATCGACCAGAACGTCACCTACCGCACGTATCTCTCCCGTAAACCCGTAACGTTCTCTGAGTAGGCGGGCAATGGTGTACCCACGCCCGTCGGTGAAAGCGGGGAAGTCGACGGCGACGGCGGGTGCTGCCTTTAGTTCACTAGCCAGCTCAGCGTTGAGCTCTGTGTCGCTCGCTAGCAGCGGTGCCAGTTCTGTATCAGCCTGGTTGTTCTGCCATAGCGCAAGGGGGACGAAGGCAGGGCGCTGCTCGGGCAGTGTTTGCGCATCGTAGGAGACGCACCAAGCATTTTCCGCGGCCAGTTCGCCGTTGTCGATCAAGTGATCGACGTGGACCGGGGTCTGTTCCATTGCCTCGACTTGGGTATCATTGCTGGGCATAAACACGCTCCTTGAAGGGTTTTAGGCCAATACGGCGATACGTATCCAGAAAGCGCTCATCTTCGTGACGTTCGGCTACGTAAACTTCGAGCACCTTCTCGACCACGCCCGGCACGTCCTCACGGAAGAAAGAGGGGCCCAGAATTTTACCCAGTGAGGCGTCATCCGTTGAATTACCGCCAATCGAGACTTGGTAATACTCTTCGCCTTTTTTATCCACGCCAAGAATGCCGATATGGCCAACGTGGTGGTGTCCGCAGGCATTCATGCAGCCTGAGATGTTGAGATCCAGGGGCCCCAGGTCGTACAGGAAATCCAAATCTTCGAAGCGCTCTTGTAACGCCTGAGCAATGGGAATGGAGACCGCATTGGCAAGACTGCAGTAGTCGCCACCAGGGCAGCAGATGATGTCGTTCAGCGTGCCTACAGTGGGGTTGGCCATTCCCAGGGCATCCAGTTCTTTCCAAAGCGCTTCGAGCTCGTCGACTGGCACGTCGGATAGCACCAAATTCTGTTCGTGAGTCACCCGCACTTCGCCAAAGCTGTAGCGGTCGGCGAGGTCGGCCACGGCGTCCATCTGGTCGGCAGTCACGTCACCTGGAGCATGCTCGCGGCGCTTCAGCGACAGTGTGACCGCTTTATACCCCGGCACTTTGTGGTCGGTCACATTATTGGTGACGAAACGCGCAAAGCTGCGATTGTCACGACGCAGTTGATCGAACGCTTCCACCGAGCTGTCGGCCACCGAGCGGCGCTCAGGCTCGGGGAAGTGCGCTTTGGCCGCGTCGACGGCGGCTTGATTCAGTGTCTGGGGGCCATCTTTCAAATGCGCCCACTCTTCGTCGACACGTCGGCGGAACTCTTCGATACCGAGTGCCTTCACCAATATTTTGATACGCGCCTTGAACTTGTTGTCACGGCGACCGAACTGGTTATAAACCCGCACGCACGCTTCGAGATAGGTCAGCAGGTGCTGCCAGGGCAGGTCCTCACGCACCACGTCGCCAATCATCGGCGTGCGGCCTAAACCGCCACCCGCCAATACTTTGACGCGAAGCTCGCCGTCAGCGTTGCGCCACAAGCGCAGGCCAATGTCATGAACCTGAATCGCTGCCCGATCTTGGGCGGCGCCGCTGACGGCAATTTTGAATTTGCGCGGCAGGTAAGCAAACTCGGGGTGTAAGGTAGACCACTGGCGGATCAGCTCGCACCAAGGGCGCGGGTCTTCGACTTCGTCGTTGGCAATCCCCGCAAACTGGTCGCTGGTGGTATTGCGGATACAGTTACCGCTGGTTTGGATGGCGTGCATCTGCACTTTGGCCAGCTCGGCCAAGATATCCGGCACGTCTTCCAGTGCAGGCCAGTTGAGCTGCAGGTTTTGTCGCGTGGTGAAGTGGCCGTAGCCGCGGTCGTAGCGGCGAGTGATCTCGGCCAAAGCACGCAGCTGATGGCCCGCCAGCATACCGTAAGGTATAGCAATACGCAGCATCGGCGCATGCCTTTGAATGTACAGGCCGTTTTGCAGCCGCAGCGGGCGAAACTCTTCTTCTCCCAAACGACCGGCTTGGTAGCGCTCCATCTGATCGCGGAACTGCGCTACGCGCTCGTCAACCAGCGTTTGGTCGTGAATATCATAACGGTACATGTGGCACGATCCTGCTAAAAGCGAAATGGTCACGTCGAGACGGACGGTAATATACCGTCACTCTAACGCGGGCGTCATATTCTACAAAAGAATATATAATTATCTTTTTATCGTTAAATGCTATTTAAACTGCGAGTGAGTGTCATGGACTAACCAGCGGCGGCGCTGCCACACCCATAAAAAGCCAGTGGAGTTGAGCAGCCGGTAAAAGAGCTGTGTCAACCAGACCCCGACTAACCCGTAACCGAGCCAAATACCGACCCACCACGCCAGAGGTAAAAAGAGTAGCCACTGCATCCCTAGCGTGAGCAGCATGACGGTACGCTGAGCACCAGCGCCCATCAACGCCTGCGCCAGTACTAGCGCGGCGGCGTCGAACACGATCATCAGGCCAGTAATTTGCAGGGGCAGTCTCCCTAACTGAACCAACGCTTCATTGGTAAAGAAAATGCCTAGAATCGTGTCGGGTATCACCAGCATTGGTAACGCTAAAACAGTCAGCAGCATACCGGCAACGCTCAAGGCGTCAATGCCCCAGCGGTGTGCCGCCTGCCGATCGTCACGGCCCAGCGCCTCGCCGACAAGACTCATGGCCGCCACTCCAACGCCCACGCCTGGTAGAATCAGCAGAAGAGATATATTCACTAAGACATGACCGACCGCAACGCTCGGCGTGCCGAGTTTACCCAGTAGCCAAAAGAGCACGACATAACCAGCGGCAAACCAAAGCTGCTGTAGCGAATGGGGAAACGCTAGCGTCAGCGTCGACAAAATGCTCTGCCAGGAGGGTATCGAAAGCGCGTTCGGCTGACGCTGTCGCCACGTGATGACTCCCCAGATCCCCAGTCCCAAGAGCAGTGACAAGGTCGTACCGATGGCGGCTCCGTTCACCCCTAAGCCTGGCAGTCCAGCGACCCCATAAATGAGAGCCGCGCTCAGTGCAACGTTAGTTGTGTGGACGACGACGATGATACGAAGGTAGAGGTGCGTTTGCTGTCGCCCGTTCCAGTAGCCGCGCAGGCATAGCGTCAGCGCGATGGCGGTCAGTGCGACGATCCGCAAGCGAAAGTAGTCGACGGCAATGTGCGTGACCGCTTGCGAGGGAGCAATCCATCGGATTAGCTCCGGCGCCTGCCACCAAGCGATGCAAGAGATGGGTAAACCGACAGCCACACCAATGACCAACCCGGACCCTAGGGGACGTGTAAGACAACTTTGATTGGCACCTACTGCCTGGGCGGTTTGCGACTGGACGCTGGAAGAGAGACCGAACACCAGCGCTGTCATCATGAACATGGCATAGCCGCCGAGTCCGACCCCTGCCAACGCTTCTTGTCCCAGATGACTCACTAGGGCAGCATCGATCAAGTTGAGCACGCTCTGAGAAAGCATGCCCAACATGATCGGAAGGGCCAAACGCATGACCTTACCTTGACGGCGCACTACCGGCGTCATGGATGAGTCGATCAACTAGGGTCGTAAGAGAGCACCGGCGAGAGCCAACGCTCCATTTCGGTCAGCGGCATCTGCTTGCGCTCGGCCAGCACCTCGACCTGATCTCGGGTGATTTTGCCGGTGGAGAAGTACTTCGACTGGGGGTGCGCAAAGTACCAGCCCGACACGGCGGCCGCTGGCCACATAGCAAAGTTTTCCGTGAGCGTCAGGCCAGTATTCTCCGTGGCGTTTAACAGGCGGAACAGCGTCGCTTTTTCAGTATGGTCAGGGCACGCAGGATAGCCAGGGGCAGGGCGAATACCCTGATATTTCTCGGCAATCAGCGCATCGTTATCCAGCGCCTCTTCAGGCACGTAGCCCCAAAACTCTTTACGCACCCGCTCGTGCATGCGTTCGGCAAAGGCTTCGGCTAGCCGATCGGTCAGCGCCTGTACCATGATGGCGTTGTAATCGTCACCGGCGGCCTCGTAGGCTTTGGAGAGTTCATCCACGCCATGTCCGGTGGTCACCGCAAAGCCCCCAATCCAGTCGGGTTTGCCGCTCTCTTTCGGGGCGATGAAATCAGCCAGGCTGTAGCAGATACCGTCACGGCCCTTAGTGGTTTGCTGACGGATGTGGTGCAAACGCTCGATAACCTTGGTGCGACTCTCATCGGCGTAGACCTCGATCACGTCGTCATCCACGCTGTTGGCGGGCCATAAACCAATGACCCCGCGGGCATGCACGCGCTGTTCATCGATCAATTTGCGTAGCATCACTTGCGCATCGGCAAACAGGCTCTGGGCGGCTTCGCCCACCACTTCGTCATTGAGGATTTTTGGGTACTTCCCGGCAAGTTGCCAACTCATGAAGAAGGGCGTCCAGTCGATACGCTCGACCAGCTCTTCCAGATCATATTCGTCGAAGGTCATCAGCCCCAGGGTATTCGGCTTGGCGGGCGTGTGATTTACCCAATCGGTGCGAAAGCGTCGTTTACGCGCCTGGGTATAGTCCAGGTCTGCCGCTTTGGGGCGGCGTTTGGCGTTGCGCTCGCGGACTTTCTCGTACTCTTCACGGATCTCGGCCACGTAGGCCGACTTCAAATTGGGGGCTAGCAGTCTGCCTGCCACGCCCACGGCGCGAGATGCGTCGGTGACATAAATCACGGGGTGCTCATACTGCGGTTCGATTTTTACCGCCGTGTGTGCTTTTGAGGTGGTGGCGCCGCCAATCAGCAGCGGCAGGTTCATACCGCGGCGCTGCATCTCTTTGGCAACGTGTACCATCTCGTCCAGCGACGGGGTAATCAGACCGGAGAGGCCGATGATATCGGCATCGTTGTCGATGGCGGCCTGGAGAATTTTCTCGGTCGGTACCATGACGCCCAGGTCGATGACTTCGTAGTTGTTACACTGCAGTACCACGCCGACGATGTTCTTGCCGATGTCGTGGACGTCACCCTTGACCGTGGCCATCACGATTTTGCCCTTGGCCTGAGTGTCCTCACTTTTTTCCGCTTCGATGAAGGGAATCAGATACGCCACCGCCTGCTTCATGACACGGGCGGACTTGACCACCTGGGGCAAAAACATCTTACCCGCCCCAAACAGGTCGCCGACCACGTTCATGCCATCCATCAACGGACCTTCGATCACCTCGATAGGACGGGCCGCCTGGGCTCGGGCTTCTTCGGTATCCTCTTCGATGTATGCGGTGACCCCTTTCACCAGCGCATGCTCGATACGCTTGTTGACCGGCCAACTGCGCCACTCGAGATCCTCTTTCTTGGCGGCGCCGCTGCCGTCGCCCTTGTACTGATCGGCGATCTCCAGCAATCGCTCGGTACCGTCGCTGCGGCGATTGAGCACGACGTCTTCGACGGCTTCACGCAGCTCGGTGGGCAGGTCGTCATAGACTGCGAGCTGACCCGCGTTGACGATGCCCATGGTGAGGCCCGCACGAATGGCGTGGTAGAGAAAGACCGAGTGAATCGCCTCCCGCACGGGGTTGTTGCCTCGAAACGAGAAAGACACGTTGGACACGCCCCCAGAGACCATGGCGTGGGGTAGGTGTTCACGAATCCATTGGGTGGCTTCGATGAAATCGACGGCGTAGTTGTTGTGCTCTTCAATACCCGTGGCGATGGCGAAGATGTTGGGGTCGAAAATGATGTCTTCCGGCGGGAAGCCAATCTCGTCGACGAGCAGCCGGTAGGCGCGCTCGCAGATCTCGGTCTTGCGCGCAAACGTATCGGCCTGGCCCTCTTCGTCGAACGCCATGACGACAATGGCGGCGCCAAAACGACGGCACTTGGTGGCCTGTTCGCGGAAGGCGGCTTCCCCCTCCTTGAGCGAGATCGAGTTGACCACTGCCTTGCCCTGAACGCACTTCAGGCCCGCTTCGATGATGTCCCACTTTGAGGAGTCGATCATGATGGGCACGCGGGCGATGTCCGGCTCGCCTGCGATCAGGTTCAAAAAGCGCACCATGGCTTCTTGCGACTCCAACATCCCCTCATCCATGTTGATGTCGATGATCTGCGCGCCGTTTTCGACCTGCTCTAAAGCCACTTCTAGAGCCGTGGTGAAATCTTCCTCTACGATCAAGCGCTTGAAGCGAGCAGAGCCGGTGACGTTGGTGCGCTCGCCTACGTTGACGAACAGCGAGTCGGCTTCGATGTTGAACGGCTCGAGACCCGACAGCCGGCACGCTTTGCTGCGCTCAGGCACTTGACGGGGCGCCATAGAATGCACGGCTTCGGCAATGGCGCGGATATGGTCAGGCGTCGAGCCGCAGCAGCCGCCAATGATGTTGACCAAGCCGCTCTGGGCAAACTCACCAACGATCGCCGCCATCTCTTCTGGAGTTTGGTCGTACTCGCCAAACTCATTCGGCAAACCCGCGTTAGGGTGGGCAGAGACGAACGTATCGGCTTTGGTGGCGAGTTCTTCCAGATAGGGGCGCAGCTCCTCGGCCCCCAGGGCGCAGTTCAAGCCCACCGACAGCGGGTTAGCATGACGCACGGAGTTCCAAAAGGCCTCTGTCGTTTGGCCGGACAGCGTGCGGCCCGAGGCATCGGTGATCGTGCCGGAGATCATCACCGGCAAACGACGACCGAGATCATCGAATAACTCCTCGAGGGCGTAAATGGCGGCTTTGGCGTTGAGCGTGTCGAAAATCGTTTCGATCATGATCAAATCGGCACCGCCTTCGATCAGAGCACTGGCCGCTTCGTAATAGTTGTCACGCAACTCGTCGAAGGTGACGTTACGTTTGGCGGGGTCGTTGACGTCGGGCGAAAGCGACGCCGTGCGCGACGTTGGCCCCAGCACCCCGGCCACATAACGCGGGACATCGGTCTCCGCCGCCACGGCGTCGCACACCTCGCGCGCCAGGCGAGCCGACTCGCGGTTGAGTTCCGGCACCAGGTCTTCCATGCCGTAATCGGCTTGAGAGAGCCGAGTACTGTTGAACGTGTTCGTTTCCAGGATGTCTGCGCCCGCTTCGAGATAGTCGCGGTGGATACGGGCGACCACATCGGGGCAGGTCAACGCAAGTAGATCGTTATTACCTTTCAGATCCGATGGCCAAGCGCGGAAGCGTTCTCCGCGGAAATCTTCCTCGCTGAGTTGGGCATTCTGCAGCATGGTGCCCATACCGCCATCCAGAATGAGAATGCGTTGGGAAAGGCGATGGGTGAGGGAAGCAGTCAAATCACTAGCAGCCATGGCAGGGGACATTCTCCAGCGTCGCAGTCGGAAAGGATGTTTTTTATAGTCGTCGATAGGTGAGCGGGGCTTATCATACCAAAGGGTACCCTGTAGGGCAGCAAACATGGGCGTGAAGTTATTGCAGTCTCTCTATTAAGCTTTCTCATGCACACCGCAATAGCCGACTAAAATACTCGGGATTGTGTCGGCAGGCGGTTTTGCTTACCATAGTGGCAAATGACATGTGATGTGGCGTTGCCACTACCACGGGAGGACAGTGTCCCATATGACCACGACTATCGAAGCGCCTGGTATCGACATTACCGACAGCGCACAAACATATCTCGCCGAACTGCTCGAAAAACAGAACGTCGAGGGAATAGCCGTCCGCATTTTTATCACTCAACCCGGCACTCCCTACGCAGAAACTTGCTTGGCGTACTGCCGTCCTGGTGAAGAAGAGCCCACTGACGTCAAACTCGAACTCGAGAAAATCAACGTTTTTCTCGACAAAAACAGCCTTGCCTTTTTGGAAGAAGCGGTGGTCGATTTCAACGCCGACCGCATGGGTGGTCAACTGACCATCAAGGCCCCCAATGCCAAAATGCCCAAGGTCAATGCCGACAGTCCGCTCGAAGATCGCATCAATTACACGCTCTACAGCGAAATCAATCCTGGACTGGCGGCTCATGGCGGTGAAATCAAACTCGTCGAACTGACCGACGACAAAGTGGCCATCCTGGCCTTTGGCGGGGGGTGCCAGGGGTGTGCCGCAGTGGATCTTACGCTCAAGGACGGTGTCGAGAAGACACTGATGGAGCGTATTCCCGAGCTGGCAGGTATCCGTGACGTGACCGATCACACCGATACCACGAACGCCTACTACCGCTGAGCGTATCCGGCAGATGCCAAAAAGAGCGTGGTCGCATGAGCTAGGTTTACTAACCTGCCAGCGCTAAACGTCGCTCTTGATAGCGAATAGCCATCCCACTATTGGGGTGGCTTTTTTGGTTGGGCCGGGTCATTGGCAGGCGGCGTGAGTGCTTCTGGTAGTGCCGCCAACTGAGCTTGCAAGGACGCCATACGCTGCCATAGCTGTTCTTGCCACTGATCGCTATCGCGTGCTTGTTGTTGCTGTGCCTCTAATGCCTGATTCGCCCTGTCCAGCGCTACCTGCAGTTCTCTGCGCTGCGTTTGTAGCTCGGCATTGTGGCGCTCGAGCTCTGCCAAGCGCTGCTGCTGAGAGGCGCTTTCCTGCTGATAGCGATGTAGTTCATCGGTCACCTGCCGAACCTCTTTGGATAGCGCTTCTGCTCGCTCTTCCCGCTGCTGTAGACGCTTTTGCAGCACTTTCTCTTCTTGTGCCCGCTCTTGACGCAGCGTGTCCAATAACGCCATCAATTTGCCTTCTGACGCCTCATTGCGCTGTTCCTCTTGGGCCAAGCGCTGCTCCCAGGCAGTTTGCTGCGCGGCCTGTTGCTCACTAAAACGCTGCTGATCCGCTTTGAGAGTTTGCTGGGCTTGCTCGAATTGCCCTCGATAGTGGCTAACTTCTTCAGCGGCTTTCTCTGCCTGCTGCTGCCAGTGACGTTCATGGGTCTGGCTTTCGCCCAGGTCACGCTGAAGCACCTCCAGGCGTAGTTCAATGTGGCGAAGGTGCTCGGCCAGGGCGCTCTCACGCTGTTCGGCATTGGCAGCCTGTTGACGTGCTTCGGCCGCTTCTTGCTGCGCGCCCTCCACCTGACGATTGGCCTCTTCTCGGTAGTGCACTAGGGCTTGGTAGGCCGACTCTTGCGCTTCCCGCCATAGCTCACTGGCTACATTGACGACGACTTCTGGTACCCCTTTGGGAGGCGGTACATCGCGATTTTGCTCACGCTCGGTGCGCCATTGCCGGAAGTGTTCGCTGATGGTGGTAAAACTGCCGGTGCCAAGCACTTCGCGGATACGCTGCACGCTGGGGGCGTCCCCTTGAGCAAGCAGCGTGTCGATTGCTTGCTGAACGTCACTGTACTGAACTCCGTTGCGCGCCATGGCGTCCTCCTCATGCGTTGAGTGGCGTTACTTGAGGGGCATTGTCCTGTCTTTGTGAGAAAAAAACAATTATTACGTAAAACATAAAACGTAATATTATTTATTTAATAACAGTAAAATTCAAGATTACGCTCATTATCTTGAATTTATAACGCTGTAACGCCACACTGCTCACAGCGATATAGACCACGGCTAGCAAGGAGCCAGCATGCCCCCTTCAATGACTCGATTTGGCCCGGACGAGCACGCACCCATTGGTGCGGAGACTGGCATCAGCGATAAGCGGGAGGGGAGTCACTGGCCAGCGAGCCAACGAGCGCTGTCTCCTCATCTGCGTTCACGAATCGAAGCGGACAACGACCACCAGGCCGTGCTGCTGTGGTTAACGGAGTATCGAGACAGCCCACAAACACTCAAAAGCTACCGGCGAGAAGCCGAACGACTGCTGCTTTGGCTAGCCAGCCAGGATAAACGGCTGCCCGATATGAACCGTGAATTACTGCGCCAGTTCGAAGCTTTTCTAGAGAACCCGCAGCCCCGGGCAGTATGGGTGGGGCCTTCAAAACCCCGAGAGCATCCTGAGTGGCGGCCGTTTAGAAACGGTCTTTCTCCCACGAGTCGTCGGCAGAGCCTGATCATTCTGCAGGGCTTGT
Organism: Halomonas sp. McD50-4; assembly: GCF_022348135.1. Taxonomy (NCBI): domain Bacteria; kingdom Pseudomonadati; phylum Pseudomonadota; class Gammaproteobacteria; order Oceanospirillales; family Halomonadaceae; genus Halomonas; species Halomonas sp. McD50-4. Next base: position 58,940 of record NZ_JAKRFG010000001.1, read on the forward strand.
TTAGCTGGCTGGTGGAGGCCGGCTGGGTAGGGCACAACCCCTTTGCGCTGATGCGCGACAAAGCGCGGCGAATGAACAATCAGGGGCAGCGCATAGAGCGCTATCTGGAGCAGCCGCTATGGGCTTGGTTGTGGCAGTGGCTAAACCAGCCGAGCCATAGCAATGACGCACGGCTCGTTTATGAGGGTGCCCGAAGACGGTTTATCTTTAGCTTTGCCTACCTACTAGCGCCACGAGTTAGCGAGATGGCCAATGCTCAAATGAGTGACTTTCACGAAGTCGAAGGTCGCTGGTGGTGGCGCGTGATAGGGAAGGGCAGTAAGCAAGCCCGCATACCCGTGCCCGTGGACATGCTCGAAAGCCTGCAAACCTGGCGAGAAGCGCTGGGTCTCGTATCATTGCCAGGCTATCACGAGCCAACCCCGGTGATTCGCGCGCTGGATAAGCGCAGAGGTATAAGCGACAACCAGCTTTACCGATTGATCAAAGAGACGTTGGCCAACGCTGCTGACGCACTCGAAGAGAAGGGCGGCAAGCCTGCTTATGTCGAGGCGCTTCGGCGAGCAACGCCTCACTGGCTGAGGCATACGGCGATTACCCACCAAGCGCAATCAGGCGTTAGCTTACGCTACTTGGCGGAAAGCGCCCGCCACGCCAAGCTGGATACCACCCGTCGCTATTTACACACCGAAGCCGACGAGTGGCATCACGAGCAGCAGCGACACCGCTTGAAAACGCCCCCAAAAAAACGGGCTGAACCGTTATAATAGCGGCTATAAAGACTCATCAACCCAAAGGATACGCCATGGCGACTTCAGGCGCAGAGCTAGCCCAGCAGGAGCTGGTGGAAGAGTTCGAGATGTTCGATAACTGGATGGACCGCTATCAATACATCATCGATATGGGCAAGCAGCTTCCTGACTTTCCCGAAGAGCGGCGAACCGACGAGTTCAAAATTCAGGGCTGCCAATCCAATGTATGGATGTGCCATGAACAGGCGGGTGACAAGCTCGTGTTTAAAGCGACCTCGGATGCGGCCATTGTCTCTGGACTGATCGCCGTGCTGCTACGCATCTATAGCGAGCGTACGCCAGAAGAGATCAGTCAGACCGAGCCGCATTTCTTGAAAGACTTGGGGCTTGATAAACATCTTTCGCCAACGCGCAGTAATGGCTTACACGCGATGCTAGAGCGTATTTATCAAGTAGCCAAGCAGTGATAAACGAGGAGCACGCGATTAGTGATGGCCGCAGGTCGAGCAGCAGCGCTTTGACGTTTGCTCCTGATCATCACGGCATAACGCTTCGCTGCGCCCACCGGGTACCGGATCCATGCCCCCTGGATGGCCAGGGTGGCATTTTACGATGCGCTTGGCGGCCATCCAGCCTCCTTTGATCGGACCATGCACCTGGAGCGCTTCGATGGCGTAGGCAGAGCAGCTTGGCCAAAAGCGGCACCGCGGGCCCAATAATGGGCTGAGAGTGTATTGGTAGATGCGTATGCAGCCCACCAATATGGCGGTCAGTAATCTATGACAGCCTCGCTGCAGGAGCCGCCATACGTTTTTCACGGTGTTTTTTTACCGTAAAGCGTTGCCGGATCGATCATCGGCTCGCTGGTGATCTTTGCGCCGTCTGCCCCTAACGAGACATAGAAACAGCTGCGACGTCCAGTGTGACAGGCAGGCCCCGTTTGATCGACCTGTACGAGCAGCGTATCGCCGTCACAGTCCAGCGCCGCGTTAATGAGGCGCTGTTGTTGGCCCGAGGTTTCGCCTTTGCGCCAAAGCTTCTGGCGCGAGCGCGAGTAGTAGCATACTCGCTGCGTGGTCAACGTCTCCTCAAGGGCTTCGCGGTTCATCCATGCCATCATCAGCACCTCTTTGGTATCGTGCTGCTGGGCGATGGCGGGGATTAGGCCATCTTCGTTGAATTGGACAGCATCTAACAGTGTGGCCAATGAGGGCAAGCTATCGGTGGGTGAGGCGGACTCTAGCGCCTTGAAAAATTGCTTGGGAGTCATTGAGTCAAGTTGAGACATTAGGCATTACTCGCTGTTCGGCACGCTTGGCACAAACCCTGAAGCTCGATGGTTTGACGCTCGACGTTGAAGCCTTGGCGCTTTGCCAGGGCCGCAAGCTGATCGCTGATTTCATCCAAGTGCAGCTCTTCGACGTAACCACATTGACGGCAGATGAGCAGCTGGAAGCCGTGGGTATGCTCAGGGCAGGCGCAGGCGACATACGCATTCTGCGATTCGATACGGTGCACCAACCCCTGCTCGATAAGAAATTCCAGCGCGCGGTAGACGGTGGGCGGGCGAGCGGCAGCGTGCTCCGTAGAAAGCTGGTCCAGCAGGTCATACGCTTTCAGCCCTCCGCCATGCTCTGCGATGAGCTCAAGCACCCTGCGGCGTATCGGGGTGAACCGAACACCGCGGGTGTGGCACTGAGATTCTGCTTGCTGCAATAGCGTATTGGCTTCTGTCATTGGATCACTCGTTGGGCATTAGACAAGCAGTCTACGCCGTTGCCGAAGGTGTGTCAGGGGTATCGACCAGCTCGCTCTTGCGCGCAAAGTGGTGCTGGGCAAACGCGACACGCTTGGCCACCGGGACGTTGTCGGGTTGACGCTCGATGAGATCCAAGCGACGGCGCAAGCCTTCGCCGTTGGTCATCTGAATCGCCAAGCCGGGTCGGGCATTGAGCTCCAGCAGCATTGGTCCGTGTTGACGATCCAACACCATATCGGTCCCCAGGTAGCCAAGGCCGGTCATCTCGTAGCAGCCCGCCGCTAGGTGCAGCAGTGTTTCCCACTGGGGTACGACCAGACTGGCCAAGTCGTGCCCCGTATCGGGATGGCTGTAACAAGGACGGTCGAACTGCACGCCACGCAGCGCTGCCCCGGTGGCAATGTTCAACCCCACGCCGACGGCGCCTTGGTGAAGATTCGCTTTACCATCGGAGGCGGCGGTGGAGAGGCGCATCATCGCCATGACTGGGTAACCCTTGAAGACGATGACGCGAATATCGGGAACGCCTTCGTAGGTATACTCCAATAAGCTCTCTTCGAAATTGATCAGCGTTTCGATCACGGCCACGTCGGGTGAACCACCAAGCGAATACAACCCCGAGAGGAGGTTGGAGACGTGACGTTCGATATCGCTGATCGTTAGGCTCGCACCGCTGGGTTTGTAGAACAAACCATTCTCTACTTTCTCGATGACCAAAATACCTTTGCCACCGCTCCCTTTGGCAGGCTTGATCACGAATCCCGCATGGCCATCTAGCATTTCGCTAATGTGTTGAACACCAAACTGTGTCGTGACCGTGCCAATCAGCTCAGGGGTGGTAATGCCGTACTGCTGAGCCAGCAGTTTCGTCTTTAACTTATCATCCACCAGCGGATAGAGCCGACGTGCGTTATACCGCCCTATGTAGCGAATGTTACGCCGGTTCATACCCACGATGCCTTTATCCCGAAGACGGGTAGGCCACGTCCAGTTTTTCAGCCAACTCATGACGGCTTCTCGTCTTCGGTGATGGGTTTGAAACGGCGCAACTCCAGCAGGCGATAGCCGGTGTAATTACCCAGCAGCAGAATGAATGCCATCAAGATGAGCTGCACGCCCAGGAAGTTGAACGTGATATGGCGTACCCACGGGTTGTTCATTGCCAGGAAAGCCAACACGGCGGTCAGCAGGCTACCACCGCCCTGGATTAGCACCTGCTTGGGCCCTTCCTCCTCCCAAAGGATCGACATCCGCTCGATGGTCCACGCTAGGATGATCATCGGGAAGAACGTGACCGTCAATCCGGCACTCAGACCCATACGGTAGGCCAGCACAGTGAAGATCGAGATGATCGCGATGACCGTAATGATGACCGCCGATACCCTCGCCACCAACAGCAAATTCAAGTAAGAAAGGTAGTTACGGATGATCAAGCCAACGGCGACGATCAGCAAGAATCCAATCAAACCGGTGAGCAGCGTCGTTTGAATGAAGGCCAGCGCAATCAGTACCGGCATGAACGTGCCCGATGTCTTTACGCCCACCAGCACACGTAGGAACACCACGACCAGCGCGCCAATCGGTATCAAAAGGATAGTTTGGAACAGCGCTTGCTCTTCTAATGGTAGGCTGTGAATCGAGAAATTCAGCAGCGTATCGTCCGAGTAGTGGTTACGGACCGCCGCGGATGCTGGCTGATAATGGGTCAACATCGAGAACGATACGCGAGAGTTAGTGCCACCTTGAACTTCGAGTACGGCACGACCACCGGTTTCCCACAGCAGCAGGTTATCAGGCTGTCCCTGCTCGCCAGTGGCAGGGTTGAACAGCGCCCACTCTTCGGCGGTTTGGTCGAACACTTGAATCCAACTACTCAGCGTTTGGCGGCGGCGACCGTCCTCGAGGAGCAAACCGCTGACTTCTCTTGCCTGCACGCCTGCCTGATTCAAAAGGCGAACGATCAGCGCGGAAGGCTGCATCTGAGTTAGCAGCAAGCGGGCGTTTTCACCTTGTCGCTCGCCATTGATATCCAAGATAAGTTCACGAGCGAACGTGGCGTTATTGGCGCTACGCCCCCAGGCGCGCTCGATTAGCTGGTTGGCCGCCGTGTCGTAGGGGCTTTCCCAGGGAGTGACGGCTGGAATGCCGGGCGGCGTTTGTACGGGCGCACGCGAATCAGGGGATACCAGCATCTGCACGGAGTAATAAAGTTGCTGGCTGCCTGCTGCCTCACGGATGGTCCACTGGGCTTGCCGACCCAGCTCATCCGCCTGATAGGCAAGCCCATAACCGGATGAGGCGGTGTTTTCAGTCAGTACGCGAAACCCGGCCTGGTGAGATGGCAACGCCAAATCGACCTGCACTGGACCATTTTGTGCGTTGAAGTTAATGACTGCTTCAATTTCCCACACTTGGCGCTGTTCTCCTGGAAACCAGGGAATCTCGAACTGTAAATGGCGATGCACGCTGGCGACGATCCCGACCAGCAGTAGTAACCCAACGATAAAATAAAACGGCAACCGGGACATGGTGATTCCTTTCAGCGTAAAGCGGCAGGGGAGTGGTATTACTCTTCGGTATCGTCTTGATCGGCCGCTTCATCGTCAGCCGCTTCTTCAGAGGGCTCACCACCTGGAAATTCCGGGCGGTCATGCAGATACGTTTCGGCCACATCGATCGTGGCAATATCCATCATGAAGCGACGACCCAGTAGCACCGGGTAATCCAAATGCGTACGGTCGTTCAAGGTGAATTCGACATTTTCGCGGATGGGGCCCAATGTCATGAGTAGAGAAATGACAGGACGGGACTCTTCGCCAGAAGCCTGCACGATTTTGACGCGTCGCTCGATAGGCGCCTCGATCCACTCATCGCGCACTTGATCGACGACGACGTCGTCATCATTGAGCGCTAACTTGAAACGCACCCAGTCTTCACCGTCACGCTCAAAACGCGTGATGTCAGCGGCAGACAGGGAAGAGGTGTTGGCCCCTGAGTCCACCCGAGCCTTCAGATAAGTACCAATGCTGGGTAATCCCACCCATTCGCTGCGTCCCAGCAGCGTTTTGTTGTCTGCAGGCTCTGTGACACTGCACTCTTCACGTATGATGACGGGCTCTTCACCGCGTGCTTCCAAGCTCGCAATATCTTGGCGCATTAGCCGCAACAAGCTGCCTACCTCGCGAACGTCGGCCGTTAGCACCTGCTGCTGACTACTCTGCTGTTCATGCAATTGCGTCGTCGCTTCACAACGTTGTGAAAGGGACGCTTCAAGTTCAAGGATGCGGTTATTGAACGAGGCCTCGCTCAACGGCGGCGGTTCATTCGACTCTGGCTGTGTCACTGCGCAGCCTGCAAACGACATTGACAAACCGGCCATTAGCCATAAAACACCTGAGCGCATAACGAGGGATATCCTTGGACAGTAAGAGCACGAATGATAAGGAGAAGGCAGTCCGCTTGTCCAACATGGTAGCGGTTTTTCATCAGACCATTTCACTTGATTTAACATAATATATATTATGCGAACTGCGGATAACGTCTAGGATGGCATAGCGCTAACGACATCTATTGAACCGCCATATTTTCTCCTACAATAACTATACACTTCGACATTGATATCAAGGATTTCCTCAATGAAACTCTCACGAAAGCGCCTGCGTGCCTTCTTGCTCGTATCTAGTGTTGTGCTGCTTACTGGCTGTACCAGCGTCAACATCGAGGAGTATGCTGATACCGCCCCCCGCTTAGACATTGCGGAGTACTTTACGGGCCAAACTCGCGCTTGGGGAATGGTGCAAGACTACTCAGGTGAAGTACAGCGGCGTTTTACAGTCGATATCACGGGTACTTTCGAGGGCGACACGCTAACGCTAGATGAAGCCTTCGTATTTTCCGATGGTGAAACCGACCAGCGCGTTTGGGAATTCGAGCGTGTCGACGAGCACCGCTGGATTGGTACCGCCAATGACGTCGAGGGCCAAGTCGATGCCCGGCAATATGGCCACGCGTTTCACATGCGCTACCCACTCGACATCGACGTGGGAGGACGTACGCTCAGTTTCACCATGGATGACTGGATGTACCTTCAGCCCGACGGGCGACTCATTAACCGCACCGCCATGCGCAAATTTGGCCTGACACTGGGAGAAATAACGCTCGTATTCGAACAAGTCGACCGCTAGGCAGCCATTAAAAAAGCAGCTTGGCGGCACGCCAAGCTGCTTTCACTAGCGACATCAAAGCAAGAGTTTATTCATCAGCAGGCGCGTAAGAGCCATCTTCACGATGAACTTCGTTGCCAGTGATCGGCGGCGTGAAAACACAGGCCAGATGCATCGTCTTATGGGCACGCAGCAGGTGTTCATCGTGCTGATCCAGTATATAGATATCGCCTGGTTTGATGGGCCAAATTTTGCCATCCGCCAGGGTTTCTACCTCGCCCTCCCCTTCGATGCAGTAAACGGACTCGTAATGATGCTTGTAGTGAATATGCGTCTCGGTGCCTTCGAAAATACGCGTGATGTGGAACGAGAAGTTTCCGCCATCGTTGGCCAGCACGAGACGGGTGCTATCCCAGTTGCCGTTTTCCGCGGTGACTAGGCGGTCCGTTTGACGAGCTTCTTCAATATTACGAACGATCATATAACGTGCTCCGTTGCATGGCAGCCCGTACAGGCTGCCCGTTCCTATTCAAGGACGTAATGGCGTTAGGACGGTTAGACTAACGCTCAACTACGCGCTAATGACAGTCTTAACTGACGTTTCCAGAATATCCAGTGCTTCCAACAAGTCTGCGTCGGTAATGGTGAGCGGACATAGGCACTTCACGACTTCCCCGTCTTGACCGCTGGTTTCAATGATCAGGCCATGTTCGAAGGCCGTGCTGGTAATCTTATCGGCGATATCACCCGACACGACATCGATACCGCGCATCAAACCGCGACCGCGCTCAGTTGCCGGCATGCCGTTTTCAGTCAGCAGTGCCGCTAGCTTCTGAAAACGCTCTTCAACGATACGCGCCTTACGCTGCACGTCACGCTCGAAGGTATCGTTCGACCAATATTTTTTCAGCGCTGCAGTCGCCGTCACCATGGCTAGGTTAAAGCCGCGGAAAGTTCCGTTGTACTGACCGGGCTTCCACTTATCCAGTTCAGGACGCATCAACACATGAGCAAATGGCAGTCCAAAGCCCGACAGCGATTTCGAATTGGTTACGATATCCGGCGTGATACCTGCATGCTCGAAGCTGAAGAATTTACCCGTACGGCCACACCCTGCCTGGATGTCATCGACGATCAATAGAATATCGTGGGCGTGGCAAATGCCCTCCAAGCGCTTGAGCCAATCCAGACCGGCAACGTTGATGCCGCCCTCGCCTTGCACGGTTTCGACGATGACACCTGCAGGAATGTCCAAACCGCCTGACTTGTCATTCAGCAGTTTCTCAAAATAGTCCAATGTGTCCGCGTGCTCGCCCATGTAGCCATCGAACGGCAGGAAGCTGGCACCTTGGGTGGGAATCCCCCCGGTAGCTTCACGGAACTTGCGGTTGCCGGTGGTAGCCAGTGCGCCCATGGTCACGCCGTGGAAGCCGTTGGTGAAGGTCACAATGTTATGGCGACCTTTAGCAACACGCGCCAAGCGGATGGCTGCCTCAACGGCGTTCGTGCCCGTCGGACCTGGCAGATGCACTTTGTAATCGAGCCCGCGGGGCTTGAGGATCACGTTCTCCAGTGTTTCCAGATAATCGCGTTTGGCACTGGTCCACATATCCAAGCCGTGAACCACACCGTCACTGGACAGGTAGTCAATCATGGCTTCTTTTAGGTGCGGATTGTTGTGGCCGTAGTTCAGCGTGCCGGCACCGGCCAGAAAGTCGATATACTCTCGGCCATTTTCATCGGTCAAACGTGCATTCTGTGCCTTCGTAAAAACAACGGGAAACGAACGTGAGTAGGTACGAACGTTGGATTCCATGCGTTCGAGTGTCTGGGTCTGCATTTGCGACCTCCATATCAGTGTTGTGAGCCAAGCGAGAAAAGCAGCTAGGTCAACACGAGCGGGAAAACGCTCGCTCAAGACGACAGATCAAATATGGTTCGTCTGAAACGGCCCGATGCGGACGAGGTTTTCCGGGTCGTGCTCTCCACCTAACTGCTCAGTGGAGAAGTATTCCCGGCTATTGAGGGGAGCCTGCCAGCGCGCTGCCAAGCGTCGAAACAGCCCCCAAGAAGCCTGGTTATCAGGTGTGATGGTGGTTTCGAGGTGGTGGACATCATCCAGTTCGGGGCGCGACATGATGGCTTCTACCAAACGGCGTGCTAACCCCGTTCCACGCGCTTTCTCACCCACCGCTACTTGCCATAAGAAATAGGTATCTGGCGCGTTGTCTTTGACATAACCCGAAACGAATCCCACGACTTCGCCCTCTTCATTGGTGGCAACGGCGCAGGTATCTCGGAACTGGGTCGCCAGCAACAGGTACGCATAGGCTGAGTTCACGTCGAGCGGTGGACACGCTTTGATCAATTCGTAAATGCCCCAACCGTCGTCGGCATTAGGCTTACGAATAAACAGTGGCATTTCTGCATGGCCTACCACGGCGTCTGCAACGGTAGGTCGAGCCAGCTCGGCAGAGGGTGTAAACGGCTTGATGGGCGTACTCATGGTTATGCTTCGCTGTAGCGAATTTGAGTTTCATTATAACAGCTGATTATGAGCAATTCAAAAGCCATATTATTCATCTCCCTACTTTCCATAAATTTTGGTTATCAAACAGGCCGACTCCCACGCCTGCTCTTGGCGAGATCACTCAATGAGTTTAGATCAGGCTGACCGCTACGCGAGACAAAAAAGGCGAGCCGATGCTCGCCTTGCATAAGCAAAAGGCCGTTCAATAACGGGAGGGAGTGCGCATGGTCACGAACTCCTCTGCTCCGGTGGGATGGATGCCAACGGTAAGGTCAAAATCTTCTTTGGTCAGCCCAGCGCGTACCGCGATGGCGATACCTTGAATCAATTCACCGGCCTCCTCGCCCACCATATGGGCACCTACGACTACGTCGCTGGCGTCATCGACGATAAGTTTCATCAGCATGCGTTCCTGACTTCCGGAAAGCGTATGCTTCATGGCTCTAAAATCGGTACGGTAGACGCGGATTTTATCGAATTTTTCCCTTGCAGCCTCTTCCGAAAGTCCCACAGTGCCAATGTTAGGATGGCAAAAAACGGCGGTGGGGATGGTGTCGTAATTCAACGGCCTTGGCGCTTTTTGGTGGAAGTGAATGTCTACTAATTGCATGGCTTCTGCCAGCGCTACCGGCGTCAATTCAGGCCCCTCGATCAGATCTCCCAAGGCGAGAATCGAAGGCACCGTGGTTTCATAACGCTCATTGACCGGCAGTTTGCCATCACCATTTAATGTGATACCCAACGACTCGACGCCCAGACCGGTCACGTTGGCTTGGCGGCCAGTGGCCGCCAAAACGGCATCTACTTCCAGCGTTTCACCCGTGGTGAGTGCCACTTGCAGCGCGCCGTTCGACTGTTCGATACGCGCAATGTTGGCAGCAAAATGTAATTTCACACCTTTCTTAGCCATCTCGTCTCGGGTGAATTCTCGTACTTCCTGATCGAAGCCTTTCAAAAAAAGATCGCCTCGATAAATCAGGTGCGTCTCACTACCTAAACCGTTAAAAATGCTCGCAAACTCAACGGCGATATAGCCGCCCCCCAGCACCAAAAAACGCTCGGGGAAGGTTTCCAGGTCGAATATCTGGTTGGAGGTCAAGGCAAGGTCGCTGCCAGGGAACTCAGGCACCCAAGGCCAGCCGCCGGTGGCCAGCAAAATCTTGTCGGCACTGATGCTGACGTCGCCCTCGGCATTGGACAAAGTAACCGTATGCGGATCGGTCACCCGGGCGCGCGCGTTGAAGAGCGTCACCCCTGCTCCCTCCAACATGCGCTGATAGATACCGTTGAGTCGTTTGATCTCGCTGGTTTTGTTGTCTCTCAGAGTCGGCCAATCAAAGGTTGCAGGGGATGGCAGCTGCCAGCCAAACCCCGCTGCGTCATCGAAACTGTCATGAAAGTGTGCCGCATATGAATAGAGCTTCTTGGGCACGCAGCCCACGTTCACACAGGTGCCTCCTAAGTAACGATCTTCTGCAATCGCCACGCGAGCTCCAGCCGCCGCCGCCATACGTGCCGCGCGAACGCCGCCGGAGCCTGCGCCAATCACGAATAAATCGAAGTCATATGCAGCCTCTGCTGACATGGTTATCTCCTGTCCTCTGCCGAACTTACCACGGTTGGGTAAGCGCTAATAAGATTGACCTTGCGGGCAAGGGAGGTTAAAAACGCCTTCCTTAGTTTGTTAACAACAGTTTGTTAACAACGCCGTTGGCCCCCGAATAAACTCAACTAACAATGCCGCCTGGAGATTGGATGCCTCATCGAATTGCAACGCTGCTAGAGAACAACCGCACATGGGCTGAGCGCATGCGCAAAGAGGATCCGGACTTTTTCAAACGGTTGGAGAACCAACAATCCCCAGACTATTTATGGATCGGCTGCTCGGATAGTCGCGTACCGGCCAACCAGATCATTGCTCTGCCGCCTGGCGAAGTGTTCGTTCACCGTAACGTCGCCAACCTGCTTCACCATACCGATATGAACGCGCTCTCGGTGGTCCAGTACGCAGTCGATGTGCTCAACGTGCGCCATATCATGATCGTGGGCCACTACGGGTGTGGCGGCATCAAAGCAGCCGTGACCGGCGGAGAATGCGGGGTGGTGGACTACTGGCTACACTCGGTCCGCGAACAGTACACACGCCATCGTGACACCCTGGAGCATCTGCCGTTAGAGGAGCAGATCGACCGCATGTGTGAGCTAAACGTCAACGCCCAGGTCAGTAGCCTATGCCGGACGAAAATCTTGCAGCGAGCTTGGCAACGCGGCCAGTCGATCTCGGTACACGGCTGGGTATATGGCTTGAGCGACGGCCGCGTCAAAGACTTGAACTGTACGGTCAGTGGCCTCGATCAAGTCGAAACGCTGTATCGCATCGACCGTGTTCAGCCTAGCGACTGATGGCGATTTTCCTCTCGGTCCCTAATGCAACAGCTCCACCATCGCCACGATCCGTTGCCGTCAGTCGTAGCGGTAAGCTCGGTGGCAGCTACGACAGCTCAGTCCAACATCGGAAAACGCGCGCGTCGCTGCTCGGTAATCTTCCCGTTCTGCCGCTTCTACCAAAACGCTCACTTTCTCTTCCAGGTCGGTGAACCCGGCAGCAAAATCTTCCCACTCTTCCCAGATGTCTGGCTTGGCGTCAGAGCCACGTCCATCGGTTCCTGCAATAAAGGCTGGCAAAAAATGGGCTTGGGTCGCTTTCTCTTGCAACTCTGCCAGTCGCGGGGCTGCTCCACGAGCATCCTGATTGTTGACCAAGTCGAAGCGAAGCTGCCGGAGCAGACGCTCCAGGTCTTTGAGTTCGTCTTGGCGCCAAATGACCGCCTCACGTTCGCTCGCAAACGGCGTATCTTCTGCCGTCTGCGGCATTGCAGGGAGAGACTGCTCAGCCTTTGCACTCATGGCAAAAAGCCCTAGTAGCGTCATGACGCATGCCCACTGGGGGGCTCTTCGCCCCCTTGAAGATCGATGCTGCATAATGATGTCCTTTACCCTATGGCGCAGGTGACGCCTGTGCCTTTCAAGCCGCAGTATCCCCCCGGATTTTTATCGAGGTACTGCTGATGATACGCCTCGGCATAATAGAAAACGTCCAGCGGTCTGATTTCTGTGGTGATAGTGCCTTTACCGGCTTGTGTAAGGGCCTGCTGAAAGGCTTCGGCACTCTGCCGAGCGACCGCCAGCTGCGCGTCCGTGGTGGTAAAGATGGCTGAACGGTACTGGCTGCCGATATCGTTACCCTGGCGATTACCTTGCGTTGGGTCGTGCTGCTCCCAGAAAATTTGCAGCAGAGTCTCTAGAGGGACCTGTTTGGGATCAAAAATGACCCGGACGACTTCGGTGTGGCCGGTCAGGCCAGTGCAGGTTTCTTTGTAGGTCGGGTTGGGCGTCGTGCCACCGGCATAGCCAGCCGCCGTGACATATACCCCCGGCTGCTGCCAAAAAAGGCGCTCAACTCCCCAAAAGCAACCCATACCGAACACGATCTCTTCATGTCCTTCCGGATAAGGAGGATGGATCGAGTGTCCGGTAATGGTATGAAGGTCGCTTGTCTCGATAGGTGTGTGGCGCCCTTCTGGTGCGCTTTTTTTCGTCAATAGCGTCATAACACCCTCTCTATTGCTGGGGATAAATATAAGGATCGCCCGAACGGGTGAATCTATAGATCAGGTCCACTGCCTGGTTAGCTCCAGACACTGCTTGAACATACAGGTTCCGCCAAAGCGTGTAGCGTAACGTAAGTTCCGCGATGGGAGAGAAAATACCTACACCGTAGCTAATGCGTAAGTCATCAGTGAGCTGACCGCTCACGGCGACCTGGCTATCATCACCGGCACCGGTGGTATCCAGCGTAAGATCGTCGATACCGAATGCTTCCCCAATCGAGCCCACGGCGCCGCCCGTCCGTCCTAATGACATTCCGATCAGCGCCGTGGTCAACGCGCTGTCGATCCCGCCACCCGACGCATCCGGTGCCCGGCCGCGCAGCAGGTACGAAAGGGAGCGCGTTTCGTCCATCGCAGGTTCGGAGAAGATCATGACGTTCGGCTGCTCTGCGTTGCCGGTGACCCGCAAGCCAGCAATCACGTCATCTTCGGTGACTTCAGGGTTTCGAATGGCTTCGAAGTCCAATACCGGAAGTCCAGGTGGCCCACTGAAAATAAGCTGACCACGACGAATCAACAGATCCTGGCCAAAGGCTTGGAAACGGCCATCGACGAGATTGACATCGCCAAATAGCTGCAGCGCGCCGCTGTCTTGGCGAACTTCGAGACTGCCGCTCAGCCCTGATTCCAGCCCGTAAGCTGAAATCTGCATATCCCGGCCAAGATTGAGCGTGATCAGAACGTCAAGCACCATGCCGGTGGATGCTAACTCGTCGGCCGCGCTGGGGTCGTTGCCTGCTTCTGCGGCCAGACGTGCTTGGCGCTCGGCCTCGCGGTCATCTCGCTCGGTGATGATGATCTCATCGGGGCTAGGTGATGTTGCTGACGCTGGTAAATCACCGACCTCCAGACGCGCCCAGGGGAGGTCCACGTTACCACGAACTTGAAGACGCTCAGGAGTGACGCGTATGCGAATGTCCGGCGCTGCCTCCAAGCGGCCAAACTGCGGGAGAACGACGAGCAAGGGTTCTTGTGTTGCATTGAGATCGACCCCGATTCGCCAGGCGTCACCGGTGGGCCAATAGGCGTTACCGCTGATGTTAAGGCGTCCGCGTTCTGCGGCAATGAATCCATCGATCTCCCCCTCTTCACCATCGAAGGCAACGGCTAGTTCACCATCCACGATCGCAATGGGAATGTCTGGCCCGCTCACTTTTAAACGACGCAGAGCAAGCTCACCCTGTAAGTCCGGCTGGCTAGTCGAGCCGCCAATGGTAACGGTGCCATTCAGGCCGCCTTCTAACTCGTCCATACCCACTACCATGGGGCGATACGGCGCTAGAGTGATGTTATTGGCGCGCAGCTGACCGTCTAGGGCACCCTGACCTAGAGGGTCGTTAACCGCCAAGTTGAGCGTCAATTCTCCCGCTTCGGAGAGGGATAACAGCACGTCTGCCTGCGCTTGCGCTTGATTGGCTTCGATTCGTGTATCGAGATCGATCACCGGTAGCTCGACGGGCTGGCCATAATCGTTAACCGCAGTGATGGCCAACTCACTCAATAATTGAAGATTGGCTTGCCACTGTGCGCCGCCCTGACGCCAACTAGCGACTAGATCGGCCGTGGTGTCCCCCTGGAAGCTCCACTCCTCTGGCAGGAACGGCTCCAACATTTCCATAGGCACCTCGCGCACGCTCAGCACGGCGCGCCCTTGGTCAGCAGAGGCCGTTATTGGCTCTTCAGAGCACACTAGCCCTCCCTGCAAGCGACGCAGACAAAACGGGCTGAGGTTGGCCTGCCCATTGGCCAGGTTGTAAGTAATGTCCAGAGGCTCTTCCAGTCGGATGTCCCCAGCCTCCGAATCGACTTCCAGAGGTGTCAGCCGGGCTTGATAACGCTGAGCTTGTTGGTTGAAACGGCCATTGAGCGCCACGTTCGCGCGGCTTAGAACATTGTTGGTGTCGCCGGTGGCATCAAGGCGTAGGGCATGCTCTGAGAGTCGGCCGGTCAGATCCAACGCGACAGAGGCCAATGATTGACCTGCTGCGTTGACGCCTTGGGCATCCAGGTCGATGCGTAGGTCAGGATCATCCAGACCTTCCACTCTTCCAGATAGCGAAAGCACCGCTAAGCGGTTCTCGGCAAAACGCAGATTGCGGCCGTTCACATTCGCTACGATGTTAGGCTGCGTAAAGCTGCCTTGTGCCTGAATGTCGCCGGTCAGCTCCCCGGCTAGATCAGGATGGAGGCTTTGCAATTGGTTGAGCGCGATATTGGCCTCTAGAGACATTGCCTCTTGGCTCATTTGACCAGACGCGGTCAGGCGATTATTGCCTTGGGTGAATAGCAGCGTTTGGATATCGACTTCTAGATCACTGTTGGCGGCGAGTTCTGCTTGAAGAGTGAGAGGATACTCCTGCAATCGCCCCTGAATATCGAGTTCAGGCACGCTGACGTCCCAGCGCGCTCCCCGCTGGCGGACACTCGCCACGATGCTGCCGCTGAGATTGCCTTCCAACTGGGGGACGAAGAGTGAAGGATCCAACGCATCCAAACGTACCTGTGCGTCCACGGCGATGGCCTCGGACCAGTTCACTTCGCCTTCACTGCTCACAACGCTCTCATCGACGGTGATCGCGAGCGGGAGCCAGCGGAAAGAAGACAAATCCCCTTCACCCTCCAATTCGATGGCGGTCGTTGGAACTTGAGGGCCTTGCGCCACCGTGGCCAAGTTCACTCGATACGACGCTAGGCTTCCACTGACAGCGAGATCGAGGTTCTCCAGTATATAGGGGTCGCTTTGGCTTTCATTGCCACTATCGGTCTCTTCGCTGCCTGCACCTTCGCTGGAAGGGTCGCTCAACGGCCACTGCAGGCGATCACTTTCGAGACGTGCCTCGAAAGGCAGCGTGGGTGCAAGCGCATCGACTTGAGCCGTCAACGTGGCTCCCACCTGACCGGAGAACCTGAGATCAGCCGTCAAGTCGGCAAGGCTACCCGAGAGATCGAGGGCTACCTGCTCTCCCCTTAGCGCGGGAAAAATGTCGGGCAACCATAGCTCTGCGCGAAGCGCCGCATCCAGGGGATAATCACCGTTCAAACTGATGTCGGCCGTTAAACTGGCATCGGCATCTGGGGTGGCAAGCTCCAATGTACTGAGCGTGATACGACTTTCCCGTGCCTGCGCTTCTAACAACAGTCGCTCGACCTGGTACTCGAAGGCACCTGAAATATCGACATCCGTGACGAGCAAGGAGGCCAACTCGACGTCGGTTGGCATTGTGAATTCGGGTAGCGACAGGCGCTCCCGGTCGCTCAGCGCAATTAACGGCGCTCCATCGTCAGCTTCGACGGGGCGAGTGGCCTGCACGGCAGCGTCAATGGCAATTGCGCTCAATGCTGTGTTGGTGTCTTGCGTCAGCAGTACACCTGGAGATGGCGGCAAGTAGATCGACGGCGATTCGAGCGTCGTGGGTGCAATGGTGACCTGCTGCCCTTCAGCAGAGATCGAGGTGGTAAATGCTGTCCATTCGATACGAGTACCATCGCCCAGGGTAAGCCGCACGTCATTCAATGCGATGTCGCGCAGCTCAATGGGAAACGGCAGCGTTATATTTAAAGGCCCCGGTTCTTCTTGAGGCGGCTCTTCCGCCCCTGACCCGCTGGAGAGACGAATGTCAGCCTGTTCTATCCGCAGTGACTCCAGGCAAAGCTTACCGGAGAGTAAACAGTCTTCTGCCCACGCAAGCTCGACATCATCAATCTCGATCCGAGTGCCTGCAACGGCCATCTGAAAGCCTTGAAGACGAAAACGATCGAGAAGCGCGCCCTCTTGTTGTTCATAGGTAAAGAAACCGCGCTGTTCGCCCTGCGAGAACAGCTGCTCCGTCCCCCAAGGCGACAAGGCAACGCCGAGCATAATGATGATTATGCCCAGCACCCATAGCGGGAAGACGATGAGCAGACGCAGCAAGCTCCATAGGGCTAACCAGAGGCGGCGTTTGGCCGAGAGCGGCTGACGCTGTGGGGCTGTTGGTTTATCGACCTGAGTCAAGGCGCTCTCCTAGAATTCCGGACCGATAGAGAAGTGCACGCGGAAAGCGTCGTCCACATCGAAGGGGTGGGCTATATCGAAGCGAATAGGCCCTACAGGAGAGATCCAGCGAACCCCTACCCCTGCGCCTGTTTTGAGATCATTGGGCCCCCAATTATCGAATGCATCACCGGCATCGATGAAGGTGGCGCCCCACCAGTCTCCGGTCACACGGCGCTGGTACTCAAGCGTCGACGTCAGCATTTGCTGGCCACCGCGTAAACGCCCTTCTGGGTTGCGGGGGGACAAACTCTCGTAGGAGTAGCCACGTACGCTGCGGTCACCGCCGGCAAAGAAACGTAGCGAAGGCGGTAGTTTGTCAAAGTCATCCGTCTCAATGGCCCCTATGCTCAACCGTGCAGAAAAGCGATTATCGTTACCGATCATACGAATCCACTCAGTATCCCCCGTGAGCCGGGTGAATCGCGCATCGGATCCCCAGGCGCGGTCGGAGTATTCGATCGACAGCTGCTGGCGGTCGCCCCATAACGGAAAACGTTGAGGGCGCGTGCGGGTTCTCGACCACTGAATACCGGGGTAGAACAGCCAAACTTCGTCTGCCTGACCACCTTGAGTAAAATCTTCATAGGTCGTTCTGAAGTAAAGCGTTTGCACCCAGCGGTTATCGAACTCCCAGCGCCGCGCCACTTCCACCGTGCCTTCTAACGACTGGGTGTCGCTATCATCGACGTTTCGCACGCCGTATTGGAGACGGTAGCTGTCACGTAGGGGATCTTCGAGAGGAATGTTGTACACACCGGTAAACCGCTGCTCTGGAGCAGATACATAGAGATCATGGTTGAGGCTATGGCCAAACCGGTTGATCCAGGGCTGTTGCCACCCAAAGCGGAGACGGGGGCCCACGTCGGTAGCAAAGCCCACACCCACTTCGAATTGGTGTCGATCAGCGGGCTCTACATTGATGTCGATGGGAAGCCGAGTGTCATTGTGGCTGTGAATGCTCAGTGCGCTGGCCAGTGCTGCGCTGCTCAGTCGCGGACGCTGGGGCTGCGATGCCGTCGCTTCGTTCCACCAGGGAGATCCACCGCTGGGAGGAGCGATCGTCAATTCTTGCGCGGTTTCCAAGCGTGGCCGCACAGAAACAGAACTGAACCAACCTGTTTCCGCCAGCCGCTGATTATAGCGGGCTAGCGACTCGGCGAGGTAAGGGTCCCCTGTTTCGAAGGTTTGCATTTCACGTAACCGCTCGGGCTGGATATGGCTGCCCGTGATCAACGTCTCGCCAAACTGATAACGAGGGCCGCTATCGAAGGTCATGTAGAGACGCGCGCTTTCCAAATAAGGACGGACTTCCATTCTACGGTCGGAGAAGCCCCAGTCGAAATAGCCGCGTTCGATCGCTAACCCAGCGAACTGCGAGCGCAAGTTATCCCATGGAGCATGACGTAAAGGGTCGCCTTCTTTGAGAGGAAAGTCATCTAGCGCTTCTTGGAACGGTGGATCGTCGTTAGCATCTCCATTGAGGGTGATGTCGAGCACTTCGATCGTGACTTGTGGGCCTGGTTCTATGCTTATGGAAATAGGCGTCGCGTTTAGATCCACCGTGACGTCGGGCTCATAGTAGCCATATACGCGCATGGCCTCTTGGGTACGCTGGCGAATTTCCCCCTCTAAACGCGTGTCGGTGTATTGTTCGGCGTCGATAGTTTCCAAGTAAGCACCGATGTTATCGGAGACTTGACCGCTGACACCGCTAATAGCCGCCTCTAACGCCCATGTGGAGGTGGCAACCGATAAAAGTGGCAGTGTCACTACACAGGCCATTTGTTTGGCCGAGGGCCAATGCCGTTGTCTTCCCATACCGTGATATCCCTAACCCCATGACCGGCTGTGTGGCGACTACACTTGACCGCATAAACAGGTACTTAATTTCTCAGCATCTCCATCTGCGCGCTAAAGGCAAGCTGCGCTTGGCGGACCTGCCTGACGTCGCTTTCGAGTGTACTCAAGCGTTGAGACCACTGCTCCTGAAGGGCCGATAGCTCCGCCTGAGTGGCAGATTCATCGGCTGATGCAACGGCCGTCACGTCGTTTGATAGCTGAGTCAACTGCTGCTCGACCTCTGCCTGCCAGTTTTGAAACTGTGCCTCTAGTGCTTCTCGGTCGCTGGAAACTTGGCGCTCCATGGAGGTCAGACGCTGCCCCAGAACGTTCTCCAAATGCGCTACTTCTTCGACCAAATTTTGCCGCCCTGACGTTCCTGCTTGCTCCAACGCATCCAACGAAGAGCGTATCGAGGCGAGCTGGCGGTCGCGTAACTCGGCTTGCTCTTGGACTTGTTCCAACTGTAAAGCGAGTGGCTCCAGTGCTTCATCGGAGACTAGCTCCTCATTATCCGTCAGCAGCCCATAGAGCTCTTCCCGGGTATTGGTGAGCGCAATGGAGAGCTGCTCCTGCTCTTGAAACAGCGTCGTCATTTGAGCTTGTACAAAGGTTAACGCATCCTGAGCATCCGTGTCACCTGAGTCCAGCCTGGCGTGTAGATTAGAGACTTCACCACTAACGCGATGTACTTCGCCCAGCAGCCGTTCTCTCTCGTACCACAATCCCGCCGCCGCAGCTCCCAAGAGAAGTAGAATCAACACTAACATGAGCCACAGGGGCCAAAGCTTCGGGCCTCTGCGATGACGTAAATGATGCGCCGTCAGGCTTTGATCCACATCGGGAACGATACGCTGAGATGAAGTCGCGTCAGACATGATGTTTCCTTAAAGCGTCGTTGGATCGGCGCGGCGCCCAATCCCTCGGTAATGCAGGCCACAGCTCGCCACAAAAGCCGGATCGTAAATGTTACGACCGTCCAAAATAAGCCTTGCGTTGAGGAGACTCGCTAAGCGATGCCAATCGGGGTTCCAGTAGGCCTTCCATTCGGTCACTAACATCAACGCATCCGCATCTTGGCAAGCCAAATAGGGATCTGCGTCGAAAGTCATTAGACCGTCCCGCTGGCCAACGGTAGCGTGCAGCGCATGAGTGGCGGCCGGGTCGTGGAGCTTGACCGTGACGCCCTGTGCCCACAAGGCTTCGAGCAACGTGAGCACCGGCGCGTGGTCGATGCGTGCGGTGCCGGGCTTGAAGGCCGCTCCCCATATCGCCACGGTTTTACCCGCTAGATCGCCTTCGAAGAACCCCCATAGTTTTCTGAACAGAGTCTCTTTCTTCTGCTCATTGATGTCCATGACTTGCTCGAGCAACGCCGAGTAACGTCCGCTAGCGGACTGTACGTCGGCTAGGCGCATCAAATCCCTCGAAAAATTGGGCCCGCCGAAGCCGCAGCCCGGATAGAGGTACTCAAAACCGATACGTGTATCGGCCCCCATTCCCTGGCGAACGTGTTCGACATCGACTCCCAGCGTGTCCGCCAACCCAGCAATCTCATTCATGTAGCTAATGCGTGTCGCGAGCATGCCATTGATGGCCAGCTTGGTCAGTTCCGCTGCCCGACAAGGCATACACTGAAACACTTCGCTACGACGGTTGAAAGCGCGCAGTAGCTCTCGAGTCACCTGTTCGCCCTTGGCGTCATCACAACCCAGCAGCCAGCGCATGGGCCGCGTAAACGATTGCCATGCACGTCCTTCCTCTAATGTATCAGGCAGGGCAACACGACTATGCTGCTGCCCCATGAGAGAGTGCAGCCGTTCCGTCTCGCCTACCGGGAACGTCGAGTTATTGACCAATACTGCCCCACTGTAGGCGTCGAACATGCCGTGCCCGAGAAGCGTGCTGGCCGCTTGTCGCTGGCTAGGAGAGAGCCCTAGCCAAACAACATCGGGCGTCTTACACATCTCCGGGGCGTCGATGACACGTAAGTTACCAGCAGCCATGGCCTGTTCGATATGCCCCATGAGAGAAGGCTCGCGCCGCAGCCAATCTGCATTGACCAGAGTGGACCACGGAACGCTGTCGTGGAGCAGCCAATCTACACGGTGTCCGACCCAGGCCAGGGCGGCCGCCGCCGTGGCCGCGCTGAGCTCACTTCCATGCAGCAGTACCTTCATCAGCGGCTCTCCTTATCCGATAAGCGCCGGTAAAATAAAGTGTTAGGCCTCATGCTGCGTTCCTTTCCATGCGTTCCACGCCAGGAGTGGTTAGAATAACCATCATACTCAACGTAAGAGTGGATGGCACCTCGCCTAACAATGGCCAAGGGCGCATCGACTACTCACCATTCATCGCTGATAGGGGTTACACCATGCCAGAGACACTTCAGGATAGCACTACTGGGCGCCACCAAGACAACGTCGACGCCGCAGAAGTTGCGAAATTTGAAGCACTTGCCAGTCGCTGGTGGGATCCAAACAGTGAATTCAAACCGCTCCACGATATCAATCCACTGCGACTTGATTTTATCGATGCCAGAGCGGGGCTTGCCGGAAAAAAGGTCTTAGACGTTGGCTGCGGTGGCGGCATTCTGAGTGAAGCGATGGCCCATCGAGGTGCCCATGTGACGGGTATCGACCTGGGCGAAGCACCGCTTGGCGTTGCCCGCTTGCATGCTGAAGAAAGTGGGGTCGAGGTCGATTATCGCCATGTTAGCGTCGAAGGCTTAGCAGCCGAACAGCCTGGTCATTACGATGTGGTGACCTGCATGGAGATGCTGGAGCACGTCCCTGATCCTGCTTCGGTCATTCGTGCCTGTAGCGTACTGGTGCGTCCCGGTGGTTATGTGTTTTTCTCTACGTTGAACAGAACACCAAAATCCTACGCGTTTGCCATTGTAGGCGCAGAGTACGTGCTCAAATTATTGCCCCGCGGCACTCACGATTACTCGAAATTCATCCGCCCTTCTGAGATGGCCCAATGGGCACGCTCGTCAGCGCTAGAAGTACGCGAACAAACAGGGCTGACGTATAACCCCATTACGCGTCATTATCGCTTGGTGCCCCACGATGTGTCGGTTAACTATATGATGTATTGCCGTAAAGTGAGCGAATGATGACGTCAGCTACTCCCCCCATTGCGATTCTATTCGACTTGGACGGCACGCTGGTCGACACCGCACCGGATCTCGCGGCGGCGACGAATGCACTGCGTGCGCATCACGGTTTAGATCCTTTGCCGTTTCACGTCATACGCGCCCAAGTCTCGAATGGCGGCAGCGCATTGGTGACGTTGGCACTCGGACTGGAGGCGGGTAGTGCTGAGCACGATGCGGCCAGGCAGTTCTTGTTGGATGCGTACGAGCAGGCCTTGGCCGTCGATAGCAGACTGTTCGCTCCCCTAGATGAGTGGTTGATTACCTGGGAGGGGGAAGCACGTAAGTGGGGAATCGTCACCAACAAACCACGCCGCTATACCGAACCATTGATCGAGGCGCTGGCGCTTACCCCGGGGGCTTTGTTGTGTGCTGATGACTTGAGGGTCAAAAAACCAGCGCCTGAACCACTTTGGGAAGCAGCAAAGCGATTGGGCATTCCACCCGAGGCGTGTTGGTACGTCGGCGATCATGTGAGAGACATGGAAGCCGCCAAAGCGGCTGGCATGACCGCCGTGGCCGTGGGCTATGGCTATATCAGTGAAGAGGAGGACTATCAGCAGTGGCCCGCCGACCTATGGTTTGCGACCTGCGCTGAGCTGGTGGCCGCTTTGCACGGCCACCGAACGACTTAAAAAGAGAAACGGTCAGGCGCGTGGCGGCTGGGC
The DNA here is from genome assembly GCF_022348135.1 of Halomonas sp. McD50-4. Taxonomy (NCBI): domain Bacteria; kingdom Pseudomonadati; phylum Pseudomonadota; class Gammaproteobacteria; order Oceanospirillales; family Halomonadaceae; genus Halomonas; species Halomonas sp. McD50-4. Next base: position 81,515 of record NZ_JAKRFG010000001.1, read on the forward strand.
ATCGAATTTCTGGCCGCTGACGCCTTTACTATCGGGCCCCATGAGCCATAGATATGTTGGCATGATCTCTTCAGGCGTGCGCAGCGTGAAGGGATCTTCTCCAGGGTAAGCGGTACGGCGCATTTGTGTCCGCGTTGCCCCAGGGTTCAACGTATTGACCCGCACGTTGGGCTGCTTATCCAGCTCGTCAGCGAGCACTTCCACAAAGCCTTCCGTTGCAAATTTGGAGACCGAATAGGCTCCCCAGTAAGCGCGGCCCTTCCGCCCTACGCTAGACGACGTAAAAACTACCGAAGCATCATCGGATGCTTGCAGCAACGGCAGCAGCGCCTGTGTCATCCAAATGGGACCATTGATATTGACCTGCATCACCTGTTCCCACAGCTCAGGATTATACTGCTCGAAAGGAGTGATACGGCCCAGCAATCCCGCATTATGCAATAGGCCATCCAAACGCCCGAACTCTTTGTCCAGCGTTTCTGCCATGTCATGGAAGTCCTTGAGGGTCGCGCCTTCGAAGTTGAGCGGAAAAATGGCGGGCTGTGGGCCTCCCGCTGCTTCGATTTCATCATAAACGCGTTCAAGCTTGGCAATCGTGCGCCCTAACAGCACCACGGTAGCCCCATGGCGGGCATAGGCTAATGCCGCCGCGCGACCAATCCCATCTCCCGCACCGGTTACCAACACGACGCGATTTTCGAGCAGATTGGGCGCTGGTTGATAGTCGATTTTACAGCTCATGAGGTTTCCTTGAGGCGTTTCTCTTCACACTTGTTAACCTGCGGATTGGCGTAAGAAATCGTTGGCCAACCCTGCGGCACTGCTTTGCGGATAGTCGTCGCGGACCTGCTCTAACAGTTCACGACTGCGTTGAGCTTCCCCTTGACGTGCTTTGACCAAGCCAAGCTTGTAGAGCGCATCGGGCACTTTGGTACTGCCGCTGTACTGCTCGATGACACGGGTAAACGCTTGGTCTGCAGCGTCCAGCTCACCCTCCGCAGCGTAGAGCTCGCCAAGCCAGTAATGACCGTTCGCGGTCAAGCTGCTATCGGGGTGGTTGGACACAAAGGCCTCGAACGCCGCAATAGCGTCCCCAAATTGGCGGGCTTGTACATGGGCAAAGGCAGCTTGATAGTCGGCCTGGGCATCTTCGGAAACGTTTCGCGAGGAAGGTGCCTGTACGACCTGCTCTGCAGCCTCGGGCTCGACCTCAGGAGTGGCCTGCTCGATTTGACTTGGCGCGCTGCTCATCAAGCGATCTTCGATATCCAGGTATTGCTGCTGCGACTGGTTTCGCAATTGCTCCAATTGATGCCGCAGCTCTTCGATTTGGCCCCGTAGCTGCTGGATTTCCTGCTGATGTTCCTGCACTTGATTGAACAGCACCAGATTGCCACCCGATGCTTCTTGCCGCTGCGTTTGCTGATAAAAGCCGCTGGAAGAACCAGAAGAGAGATCTTGCACGAGGGGCTGTTGTGCCAACGCTGTACCGGACAAAAATGATAAGGGCAATACGGAAAGCGGGAGCGCCAGGGCTCCCGCACCGCACAGCCTCTCAACATAGCGCTTGAGACTGTGATTCATATTAGCTCCGAGCGATGCGATTGGCGTGCCTGCACACGCCAATACGATCAGTAGTTAAAGACGACGCGACGGTTCTGCGAGTAAGCACTTTCGTTTTGGCCGCTCGCTGCCGGACGCTCTTCACCGTAGCTAACTACGCTCATTTGTGACGGAGAAACGCCCTGAATGTTCAGGAAGCGCTGCACGGCGCCGGCACGACGCTCGCCTAGTGCCATGTTGTATTCACGAGTACCACGTTCGTCGGTGTGGCCGTGCAAAACCACACGGGCATTCGGGTTGGCACGCAGGTAGCGCGCATGCGCCATCACGACGGATTCATACTCGCTCTTGATCGTGTCACGATCGTAATCGAAGTAGATCGTACGCACTTCAGGAATGCGCGAATCGGCCTGCTGGCCAGCGCCTGAACCCGATGTTGAACCATACTGACCACCTGTGCCCACACCCGACGTGTTAGCACCCATACTGCTGCCATCCTGGCTTCCGTACGAGTCACCGTCCTGGGTTCCGCCGGTGCTGGAACAGCCAGCGATCACTACGATAGATAACGCGACTGCCAATGAGCGAGCCAACGGCTTAAGTTGCATAATCAGACTCCTTGCCTGAAAACAGAGATTAGTGCTGTTCATCTATTAATTTAAGAAAGGCGACCACGCAGGGTCACGTACATCACCTTGTGCTGCGGGCAACCTAAATGACGAGCGGCCATCGGCTGAAACGGCACTTAGTACTCCGCTATTACCCTGTTGGGTAGCGAAGATTACCATGGTCCCGTTCGGTGCAACACTAGGAGATTCATCTCTTGTGGATTCGCTCAACACCACCAAGCGACCGCCATCAAGATTTTGCTTGGCCACTTGGAAACCGCGGCTCGAACGGTGAATCATAAAGATCTCTTCACCGTCAGGTGAAAAGCGTGCACGGGCGTTATAGTTACCCGTGAAGGTCAATCGGTTGGTCTCTCCACTACCCAGCGAGGTTTGATAGATTTGTGGGCCGCCGCTGCGATCGGAGGTAAAAATCAAGCTGCGACCATCCGGAGACCAAGCGGGTTCGGTGTCGATACTATTGCTTTGAGTGATACGCTCCAAAGAACGACTGGCCACGTCCAGCACGTAAATTTCCGGCTGACCGTCTTTAGAAAGTGACATGGCGATACGGCGGCCATCGGGAGACCACGTCGGTGCGCCATTGATGCCGTCGAACGAGGTGGCTTGAACGCGCTGGCCTGTATTGACGTCCTGGATGTAAATAGATGGCTTGCCAGTCTCGAACGAGACGTAAGCGAGTTTGCGGCCATCCGGAGACCATGCCGGTGACATGATCGGCTGATCGGATGTCAATACTTGCTGACTGCGGCGGCCATCGGCATCGGCAACGTACAGGCCAAACTGCATGTTGTCGCCCAGCCCCTGAGCCGTCACATAGGCAATGCGCGTCGAAAATGCACCGCGAATATCCGTAATGGCTTCGAAGATTTGATCGCTGATGTAGTGCGCTGCGCCGCGAAGATCGTTACTGCTCGCCGTGACGGTTTCACTGATCATGGGGCGCTGGCCACTAATGTCGACCAAATCGAACTGTAACTCATACCCCCCACCTGTTTGATGGGCACGCCCCACGACGAGGTAGCGAACGTCCAGCGACCTCCAGGTGCCAAACTCGACGTCCGACGCTTGGCTGGGACGGTCAAACATGGCGCTACGCTCGAGCGGTGCGAAAAAACCGCTACGCTCGAGGTCGTCTTGCACGATTTGAGCAACGTCCTCGGGTAAGCCTTCGTTGCCTGCAAAGGGAACGACGCCAATGGGCAGCGCTTGATCACTGCCGCGGGTAATTTCAATGGTTAGATTGGCACTTGCTACGCTGCTGATCAGTAGCAGTACGCAAAAGAGCCACACTTTGCTTAACGTTTGCATCAGCGAACATCCCCCGGGGTAAATCGCAGATTAAATTGACGTAAAGTACGCTGCTGCTCCGCTGGCAAGTCACGTAACTCGCTGAACGGGGCAGCATGCTCGACCGCTTGCATGGCCGAACGATCAAATGCACTGTCGCCGCTGGAGGCGGCCACAGAAGTCGCTAACAGCTCACCCGATGGGCCAAGCCGTACTTGTATCGTAGCACTCATCGAATCACTCGCAGCGGGCGGAATCAGCCACGCCTGCTCAACGGCACGGCGCACGATGTTGATGAAGCTGTTCGCTGCTTGCTGTGCTTGCTGAGCATTGGCAGCCGCCTCTGCTTCTCCAGCGAGCTGGCGCTGCATAGCGGCTTCTGCCGCCTCTGCGGCGCGACGCTCTTCGGCTTCCCGTTGGCGCTGGGCTTCTGCCTCACGCGCGCGCTGCTCCTCTGCTTCTCGTTGGCGACGAGCCTCCTCTTCGCGCTGACGCTCCGCCTCTGCCTCCCGAGCACGTTGCGCTTCGGCTTCTTCACGTGCGCGCTGCTCTTCGGCTTCGCGCTGACGTCTAGCCTCCTCTTCGCGAGCACGCTGCTCTTCCGCCTCGCGCTGACGTTGAGCTTCTTCCTCGCGTTGGCGCTGTTCCTCGGCCTCACGCTGACGCTGAGCCTCCGCTTCCGCTCGTGCACGCTCTGCTTCCACCTCTCGCTGACGCTGGGCTTCTGCTTCTTCGCGAGCACGCTGCGCTTCGGCTTCGCGAGCCTGAGCTTCGGCTGCCTGCTGTTCGGCCAACCGTTCAGCCTCTTCAGCACGACGCTGCGCCTCGGCTTCGGCCTCTGCTTGCGCTTGTTCGAGGGCGCGGGCTTGTTCAGCCGCTTCGGCCTCCGCTTGTCGCTGGGCTTCGGCGGCGGCCTGCTCCTCTGCAGAGGGCTCTTCGCTGGGCGGTTCTGGATCGGGCGTTTCAGGCTCAGTGGCACTGTTCATAGCCGCCTGCTGCTCGGTGACTTGCTGAGCCTGATCGGTAAACGTTTCCGTGCTCACGAACGTCGCTTGTACGATCGAAGAGGAGTCAGGCTCGGCCGTCATACTGGGTAGCTTTATCAAGCTAAACACGATGACGAGCAGGTGCACGGCAATGGCCAAAATCGTCGGCCACGTATAGCCAACGTCTTGAGGGTCACGCGGTGGTTTCACAGCCATGTGCGACTCGCCCTTAACCATCTTGCGGCGGCTCGGAAAGCAGCCCCACGTTGGCGACACCCGAGCGCTGCAGCGTGCTCATCAGAAGAACGATCTGGCCATAGGGTACATTGCGGTCACCCCTCACCATGACCGGTGTTCCCGGGCGGCGTTGCAGAATGGCCACGACCCTTTCCGACATCTCGTCGAGCGTCACGGCCGTCGAGTCCTCACCCAACGTAATGAAGTAGCCGCCCTCTCGATCGACTGAGATGATGATCGGGTCATTATCTTCCTGAGTCTCAATAGGCTCGGAGGTGACCTGTGGAAGGTCGACCTGCACACCCTGCGTCAGCATAGGAGCGGTAATCATAAAGATGACCAACAGCACGAGCATGACGTCGATGAAGGGGACGACATTGATTTCCCCCATCGGCTTGCTTTTGCCACTACGATTGAACGGACCTTGCATGGCAGACTCCCTTAACCAGCGCTAGGTTTGCCGTCACGCCCTTGCAGATTACGATGCAAAATGGCGTGAAACTCCTCAGCAAAGTCTTCGTATTTGCCCAGTAGGCGGGACGCATTGTTGGAGAGACGGTTATAAAAAATAACGGCGGGAATCGCAGCGAAGAGCCCCATGGCGGTGGCAATCAGCGCCTCTGCAATCCAGGGGGCCACCGTGGCGAGCGTGGCTTGTTGCGTCATGGAGAGCGACTGGAACGACCCCATGATGCCCCACACCGTGCCAAATAGGCCGATATAGGGACTGGCAGAGGCGACCGTTGCCAAGAACACGAGATGCTGAGTCAGACGATCCTCTTCCCGCGACCAGGCAACGCGCATGCTGCGTTGAACGCCTTCGAGAACGGTGTCAGCACTGCGAGTCTTGGGCATCAAGCGATTGAACTCACGAAAACCAGCTTGAAAAATATGCTCTGCGCCGTGCCGAGGATCGTCCGCAGGAATCTCACGGTAGAGTTCGTTCAAGTCAACGCCAGACCAAAACGACTCTTCGAACTGGTTGTACTCCTGCTTGGCTCGTCGTAGCGCGATACTGCGCTGAAAAATCACCACCCACGAGAGAATTGACCCCACCACGAGCAGCAACATGACCAGCTGTACGACCGTGCTGGCGCTCATTATCAAGTGGGGAATGGACATGGCGTTATCGTTCACAGTTGCCCTCTTCAATCAATTAGTGTCGTTATCGACGGGATACGGTGTTAAGTGATGATGGCCACGCTTTGGGGCGCAGTGTTGCTGCGTGCAAGCAGGCTATCTCGACTGTGGCAGAGCACAAGAGTTCCTTTTCACGAAAAACCTGCTGCGCGAACGTCATTCGGCAGCGTCCCTGCTCCGCGATGCTGGCCGTCACCGTGAGCGCCTCATCTAACCGGGCCGGTTTGGCATAGTGACAGGCCATGCGGTATACCACTAGCTGCGTACCTTCGTCTAGCAGCGTTTGCTGGTCGAGGCCTAAATCTCTCAACCACTCACTGCGTGCACGCTCCATAAACTTCAAGTAGTTAACGTAGTAGACAATTCCCCCCGCGTCAGTATCTTCCATATAAACCCGCACGGGGATGCTAAATGTTTCGCTCATGGTCGACGCTCTCCCTCGGCATTGATCGAATGCTCGTGGGGCACGCGGTCGAAGTGCAACCAAGCTTGGCGGGTAACCACGCGTCCCCTGGGGGTACGCATCATTAGGCCTTGCTGAATCAAATACGGCTCGATAACGTCTTCGATGGTATCGCGCTCTTCGCCAATGGCGGCAGACAGTGAGTCGACCCCGACCGGACCGCCATCGAACTTGTCGATCATGGCCAGCAGCAGGCGTCGGTCCATATGATCCAACCCGTGATGATCGACGTTTAGCATATTGAGTGCCGCATCGGCGAGCGTCACGTCCACCACGCCGTCGCCCTTGATGTCGGCGTAGTCGCGTACCCTGCGCAGCAACCGATTGGCAATACGAGGCGTCCCACGAGAGCGCCGGGCGACTTCGATGGCCCCTTCACGGCTGGTTTCCACGCCAAGCAAACGGGCGGAGCGCGCGACGATTTCGGTTAGCTCTTCGAGGTTATAAAATTCGAGGCGTTGCACGATGCCAAAGCGGTCGCGTAGCGGAGACGTGAGCAGTCCTGCTCGTGTCGTGGCACCTACCAGTGTGAACTTTGGGAGATCCAGCTTGATGGATCGCGCTGCGGGGCCTTCACCGATCATGATATCGAGTTGAAAATCCTCCATCGCCGGATACAGAACTTCCTCTACCACGGGAGAGAGGCGGTGGATTTCATCGATGAACAGCACATCGCCAGGCTCGAGATTCGTGAGCATGGCGGCAAGGTCGCCGGCGCGCTCGAGCACCGGACCAGACGTCGATTTCAACCCGACGCCCATTTCGGTGGCAATGATGTTTGCGAGCGTCGTTTTGCCCAACCCTGGCGGGCCGAAGACCAGGGTGTGGTCCAGACTCTCCTCGCGCAGCCGTGCCGCCCCAATGAAAATCTCCAACTGCTCGCGCACCCGTGGCTGGCCAATATAATCCTTGAGGTGCTTGGGACGAATCGCATGGTCGATGCGCACTTCGCCTTGCTCGGGCTCGGCGGCAATTAATCGGTCGTGTTCTAACATAGTGACTCTTCTGGAGTGCTTACCAAGGCGTACTCATGATACCCGTACAGCTCAACCAGACATTCGCTTGGTCAATGCGGCTTTGATGAGGGCTTCGGTGCTCTGGTTCGGATCAACATCGGCGAGCATTTTGGCCGCCTCGGTCAACTTATAACCCAGGCTGACGAGAGCGGCTTCTGCGTCTGCCAAATGGTCTCTAGGCGCGGCTCGTCCACTGGTAGCTTCTAAAGCGAGGGGAGCATGACTGCCCTGCTCCCAATCCGGAAAGCGGTCGCGCATTTCGATGATCAAACGCTCCGCCGTTTTTTTACCCACTCCTGGCAGCTTCGTCAGTGCTTTGCTGTCGTCGTCTCGCACGCAGCGCATAAAAGCGTCTTCATCCATACCGGATAGAATCGCCAAGGCAAGCTTGGGGCCGACGCCGTTGACTTTGATTAGCGCACGAAATAATGCCCGTTCATGCTCGCGTCCAAAGCCATAAAGCAAATGGGCATCGTCACGTATTGTCAGATGGGTATATAGCATCACCTGCTCGCCAGGGGCTGGCAGCGCCACGAAGGTGTTCATTGAGGCTTCGAGCTCGTAACCTACCCCGTGAACGTCAACCACCATCCACGGCGGCTGTTTTTCCAGCAATAAGCCCGTCAAACGTCCAATCATCCTTTGCCTCACAGCCATTCGAAGTAGCGGTCACTATAAAGCTACTCTGTACAGATGACCAGTAACCCTAAAGCCGCCAACGACCGGTAGCGCGGCGTTTACTGCGAGATGGCGTCGCCATGACGAGCGCACTCCCTGCATAGGCGTGCGTCAAGGCAATCGCCAGCGCGTCGGCAGCATCCGCTTGGGGGGTGGCCGATAGGCCAAGCAGCGTAGTGACCATGTGCTGAACTTGGCTTTTATCGGCTCCCCCTTGCCCGGTTACCGCCTGTTTGATCTGCCGCGCTGCGTACTCGGCAATGCTTAATCCATGGTTCGCTAGGCAGACCAGCGCCGCTCCACGGGCTTGACCGAGTTTCAGCGCGGAGTCTGCATTTTTGGCCATAAACACCCGCTCGACGGCGACGGCATCGGGGCGATGAAGCCCTATCACCTCGCCAATCCCTGCATAAATCTGAGCCAGGCGCTGCTCTAGCGCTCCCTCAGCCGTTCGAATGCAGCCGCTGGCTACATAGCGTGGCTTCATCCCTACTAGGTCAATCACTCCATACCCGGTGATCCTGGAACCTGGATCGATCCCCAGAATTCTAATCGTCGCAGGGGGCTGTCTTTCGTCCATGGACACTTCTCTTCGCCCTCTTCCTTTAGTACTACCTGAAACAAAAACACCGACGCTGGCGCGTCGGTGTTTGACTCGTCAATGCGATAAGGCGATCTTATTCGCCCGCAGCATCCGCCTTTACTTTTTGGCGCAAGCGAATGTTGAGCTCTTTGAGCTGGTCAGCGCTGACCTCACCCGGGGCGTCGGTCATCAAACAAGCCGCACTTTGCGTTTTCGGGAAGGCAATGACTTCACGAATGGTTTTTGCGCCCGCCATGAGCATGACCAGACGATCCAAACCAAAGGCAAGGCCGCCGTGGGGCGGTGCGCCGTACTGCAGCGCATCCAGCAAGAAGCCGAACTTCTCTTGCGCTTCTTCTTGCCCAATACCCAAAATCTCGAACACGGTGCTCTGCATGGTTTGGTCATGGATACGGATAGAGCCACCGCCAAGTTCCGTACCATTAAGCACCATGTCGTAAGCGCGGGAGAGCGCTTTGGCCGGGTCGGCCTTCAACGCTTCCGGCGAACAAGACGGTGCCGTAAACGGGTGATGAAGCGGGCTTAAGCGGCCATTGTCGTCGGCTTCGAACATGGGGAAGTCAACGACCCACAGGGGCGCCCACGCCTGGGTGTAGAGGTCAAGATCGGCCCCGAGCTTGACGCGCAGCGCACCAATGGCTTCATTGACGATACGCGCTTTGTCGGCACCGAAGAAGATGATGTCACCATCCTCGGCCCCCACACGGTCCAGCAGCTCTTCGACGACGTTCTCCATGAACTTGACGATCGGCGACTGCAAGCCATCCAGCCCTTTGGCACGTTCGTTGATCTTGATCCACGCCAGGCCTTTCGCACCATAAATACCCACGAACTTGGTGTATTCATCGATCTCTTTACGAGAAAGCTTGGCGCCACCCGGCACTTTGAGCGCCGCCACACGACCGTCGTCTGCGCTGGCCGGGCCGGAAAAGACCTTGAAATCCACCTGCTTCATGAGGTCATCGACATCCGTCAGCTCCAACGGAATACGCAGGTCGGGCTTGTCGGAACCAAAGCGGTCCATGGCTTCTTGCCAGGTCATGCGCGGGAACTCGGGAAGTTCGACACTCAACACTTCCTGGAACAACTGACGAATCATGGCTTCGGTAATGCCCATGATGTCGTTCTCTTCCACGAAAGAGGCTTCGATATCGATCTGCGTAAACTCCGGCTGACGGTCAGCACGCAGGTCCTCGTCACGGAAACACTTGGCAATTTGGTAGTAGCGATCGAAACCCGCCACCATCAACAGCTGCTTGAACAGCTGGGGGGACTGCGGCAGCGCAAAGAAGCTGCCTGCATGGGTGCGGCTAGGTACCAGATAGTCTCGCGCGCCTTCAGGTGTGGCACGGGTCAGTACCGGCGTTTCGATGTCCAAGAATCCTTGGTTTTCCAGGTAGGCACGAACGCTATGTGAAATACGCGAACGAAGACGCAGTTTCTCGATCATATCGGGCCGACGTAAATCGATATAGCGATGCTTCAAACGCACTTCTTCACCGACTTTGCCATGCTCGTCGAGCTGGAAAGGCGGCGTTGCGGCGGTATTGAGCACCTCGACGTCTTTTGCCAGCACTTCGATCATGCCGGTGGGCATGTTGGGGTTCTGAGTGCCTTCGGGGCGCAGCCGAACGCGGCCAGTGATGCGCAGAACGTATTCACTGCGAGCACGATCGGCATTAGCAAACGCCTCGGCGGTATCGGGGTCGACGACGAACTGGGCGATACCGTCACGGTCGCGCATGTCGAGAAAAATAACCCCACCGTGGTCACGACGGCGGTGAACCCAACCGCAAACGGTGACCGTTTGATCCACCAATGTTTCGTTAAGCTGGCCGCAATAATGGCTGCGCATGTCACATCCTGTTCTGTTTCGTGGCAATTAAGTTGTCTTGGGCCATGGCCCTGACAGCCGCGGCTATGCCGCGGCGCCTTTGTTTGTTGACGTGCTGCTGGCATCGCTTTTCGCGCTACCGGAAGCTTGTCCTTCAGCAGCAAGATTCTTTTTGCTGCCTGTCTTGAAATCAGTTTCGTACCAACCGCCACCCGCTAAGCGGAACCCGGCTGCAGAGACCAAGCGCTCCAGATCATCTTGCTGACATGCAGGGCAGCTTTTTAACGGATCTGCGCTAATTTTCTGAAGTTTTTCCATGCGATGGCCGCAGGCCTTGCACTCGTACTCATAGATGGGCATGTTGATGGCTCCTGAAAAAGCTCAACTCCAACAGGTTTCGTCTTGTCGGTATCGCGGTTCACCCGACGTTATCAGGCTGACAATATGTGGCCTGCCAGGATAAATTCCAAGACTGCGGTCGATAGAGCGGTCATTATACCCTTTTGTGCCCCCTGCCGAGCAAGGCCAAGCGGCTTTCGGCAATGAATGGAGAACATGCAATGCCCAACGCGGTCATACTGGATGCCCAAAGCCTTGGCCCAGACATCGATTTGACGGCGATTCGTAACGCTGTCACGCACTTAGAGATCCATCAGCAGAGCACCACGACGCAAGCTCGTGAACGCTTGGTCGAAGCAGAGATCGCGATCGTCAACAAGGTCAAACTCGACGCCGACACGCTCGCTCAGCTACCTTCTTTGCGACTCATTTGTGTGCTGGCCACTGGGCTGAACAACATCGATCTGGAGGCCGCTAAAGCGCATAACATCGCCGTCAAGAACGTCTCGGCCTATGGCACAGCCAGTGTCTCGCAACATACCCTCATGCTCATGCTGTCATTGGCCAATCGCCTCCCCCGCTATCAAGCGGACATTGCCGATGGAAAATGGCAGGACAGTGACTTTTTCTGCTTGCAGGAACATCCCACACTGCAGTTGTCTGGCAAGCAACTGGTCATGGTCGGCCAAGGGGAACTGGGGTCTGAAGTGGCACGTTTAGCCGAAGCCTTTGGTATGCAAGTCACGTTTGCCGCCCGACCCGGCAATGAGCACAACGATCAGCGGCCGTCCTTGGACGAACTGCTGCCCACCGCCGACGTCATCAGCCTACACTGTCCGCTGAACGAGGCTACGAAACACCTTCTCAACAAGGAGCGTCTTGCCAAGGCCAAGCCGTCACTCTTGATCGTCAACTGTGCCCGTGGCGGCATCATCGACGAAGTGGCGGCGCTCGAGGCCCTTCGTAACGGGGACATTGGTGGGTTAGCGGTCGATGTGCTGCCTACCGAGCCGCCCAAAGACGGGCATCCGCTCCTCGATGCTCTGGCAAAAGCAGAACCGCTCAATTTGATCGTAACGCCTCACAACGCTTGGATAACGCCTGAAGCACGGCAAAACATCGTTGGCCTCACTGCCGACAATATCCGCGCTTGGCAAACCGAGGCTCACTAACTTTTTCACCCAGTGCCAGTAGCACGTATCTAGTAGGTCGAGAAGTGGTCAGGGGCGTATTGGTTCTCGAGTGTCTCCAGCGTGACATGAGTGACCTGCGCCCCTTGTGGACCTTGCCATAGCCATTGACCAAGCTCTGAGACGGCCGCAACCTGGCCACACATGAGCACTTCCACACGACCATCAGGCAAGTTTTTCGCATAGCCGGTGACGCCTCTCAAGAGTGCTTGCTCTTGAGTAGCACGGCGATACCAGACGCCCTGCACTTTTCCCGTTACGAATGCACGTACACAGCATTGAGCCATCGTCCACTCCTTAACATCAAAGCAGTTCTCGCTTGACCAGCACGGCGCTATTGCGTGGCACTAGCGGACGTCCACGGCGTAACAGCAGCGAGCGCGTAAAAGCAGCACCAAACAGCAAAATAAGCGAGCTATAGTACACCCACAAAAGAATCATGACGACGGACCCCGCCGCTCCATAGGTCGACGCCGTCGCGGTATAAGCCAAGTAGATCGCAATCACGCTGCGCCCAATGGTGAAAAGCACGGCAGTGACGACAGCGCCAATCAATACATCCTGCCAGCGTAACACGACATCCGGCAGTACTTTAAAGATAGTGGCAAAGAGTAAAGCGACCATGGCCAGTGAAATCAAAGATTCTGCGGTCGTCGTCAGTAGACTTGCGAAAGGGAGAAGATCATTAGCAGCGTGAAGCATCCCTCTGAGCATGACACCGAGCACAAGCGAGACGAGCAGAATAAAGCCAATCGAAAGTACGACGGTCAGCGAGAGCAGTCGGTTTTTGATGAAAATAAATGCACTGTTACTGGTCGGTTTAGCGGTCACTCCCCAAATGGTATTGAGCGAGAACTGCATCTGGGCAAAGACGGTCGTGGCACCGACGAGTAACGCAATAAAGCCAAGTAAGGTCGGCAGGATACCCGACTCTTCAATGCGCGATTGCGCCACGGCTTGCTCGACCGCCAAGGCCGCATCCACTCCTAAAGTGCCTTGTAATTGGGCGACAATTTGGCCCTGGGCGGCCTCTTCTCCTAACACCACACCAATCACGGTAACGGCAATGATAACCGTCGGTGCGAGCGAAAACAGCGTATAAAATGCCAATGATCCGGCATAACTGAACGCATTGCGCTCGAGCCATAACGACGTTGCATCCTGAACCACGTTCCACCAAAACGTGAGTGTCTTTTTAATCATAGTGTTTCCCTTCAACGCAGTGTATAGCGTTCTTTTGCAACGCCGGTCTGACAACGAATGAATAAGCATACCTAATCAAAGCGTTGAGCGCAGTCATGATTGCATTGCAGGGATGTAGGGTGGCGATCATAATGGCACCGCTCTATTCTTCATTTTCCGCAATCAGGAAATGCGATGAACTCAGATGCAGCCCGATCTGCCACATCTTACGACTTTGATTGCTTAGTGTTCATAGGTCGATTTCAGCCACCCCACTTGGGGCATCTGGCCATTATTCGAGAAGCGCTCAAAAAAGCGCGCCAAGTGATCGTCATGGTGGGCTCATCCTGGCAAGCACGGTCGTTACGCAATCCCTGGCATTTCAATGAGCGCCAATCGATGCTTCGCTCAGGATTTGACGATGCGGACAATCAGCGGCTTGAAATCACTCCCCTGTTGGATGCGCTTTATAACGATGATGTGTGGGTGAGAGACGTACAGCGCAAGGTGCGCGATCTGGCTACCCCCGCCAATGCACGCTTACCGCGCATTGGGCTCATTGGTGCGAGTCGCGGCCAATCAAGCTACTATCTCTCGCTTTTCCCCCAGTGGGAGTCCGTCAGTGTCCCGTTGGTCGAAGGTATTTCAGCTAGTCACATTCGTGAGCGGCTGTTTCGTTCCCCTGGCTCTACCGATGACTACTTGAGTACCGGTGCTTACCATGACTTGCCACCCGGCGTCGTAGAGAGCGTCAGAGATTTTTGCAAAGGAAATGCTTACCATCGGCTGCTGGAAGAGCAGCAGCTTCTAGACCAATATCGTCACGCCTGGTCCCAGGCACCCTATCCGCCTATTTTCGTCACGGTGAACGCTGTTGTCGTTCAGTCGGGTCATGTGCTGTTAGTCAAGCGTACGGCGGCGCCGGGCAAAGGATTGTTCGCCCTCCCCGGTGGTTTCATCAACCCCCATGAGCGTTTGCTAGATGCTTGCTTGCGTGAACTTCGCGAACGGCTCCGGCTGAAAGTACCAGAGCCCGTTTTGAAAGGCTCGCTAAAGGGTCAGCGGCTGTTCGATGAGCCACACCGCAGCTGGCGAGGTCGCACGTTGGCCGAGGCGTTTTACTTTGCTTTGCGGCCCGACCAGCAGTTGCCCCGCCTTAAACCCGTCAAGGGCGGCGATCACGCACGCTGGGTGGCGCTTGCCGACCTGGAGCCCGAAAGCCTCTTTGAAGACCATTTTTTCATTATCCAAAACTTCCTCGGCCTGCCCGCAGATTTTGGCTCTCTTTAGAGCTACACGTTTAGGCCTGCAAGAAATCACGCGGCAGTTTCATCATCTGCCGCCACAGCCGCTCTACCCCCGGCTTGTGCACTAGCGAACAGCGATAGAGACGTATTTCTAGCGGTATATCCCAACTCTCATCCCCAGCTCTCACGAGCTTGCCGGTTTTTAACTCGTCGCGTATACAAAAATCAGGTATCCAAGCAACACCAACGCCTTGTAATACCATGCCCTTCAAACCTTCGGCCATCGCCGTCTCATAAACGGTTCGAAGTTTCATTCGTAATGGGTCATTTTTCAGCAGCATGCGCACGCTGCGGCCTAGAAAGGCCCCTTGGGTATAAGCCAAATACGGAATCGAGCTATCACGCTGCAGCGAAAATAGCGGCTTACCCTGCGTATCAGGTAGCGAGACGGGCAACATCTTGACCTTACCGATGGAGAATGATGGAAAGACCTCTGCATCTAACTGCATCGTCGCGAAAGGGTCGTAGTAGGCCAGCATCAGGTCGCAGTTACCCTCGCGAAGCACATGAATGGCTTCACCGACATTCATGGCGACCAAGCGCGTCGGCAACTCCCCCAGTCCTTTTTGCAGTCTTGAGATCCAGGGGGGGTAGAAACTCAGCGCGAGCGAATGCGCCGCGACGATGTCCAGCGCTTCGTTGGCAATCGACAAGCCGCGTAAATGACTCAACGATTCATTAAGCTGTTCGACTAAATTGCGTGCAGTCACCAAAAAGAGTTGCCCTTCCGAGGTCAACCCAATGGGGGTGGTGGATCGATCCACCAGGGTGACGCCAACGGCCTGCTCCAAGGCCCTGATACGCCGACTGAACGCGGGCTGGGTGACATGGCGCTGTCGGGCAGAGGCTGAAAAACTCCGAGTGTTTGCAAGGGCGACAAAGTCTTCCAGCCATTTTGTTTCTAGGTTCACCCATGTCTCCTATTGTTTGTTCGTTGAGAGTTTCGTCCGTTGGTGACGCTGAGACTCTATTGCACGGGGGCCATTAAATAAGCAGCGCGAGAAACGACCTTTTTCCACATAGGTCGCTGGCTCACTTCATCGAGCGTTACACGGCGACACCTTGCAAAATCGGCTTCTAACATGGTGGCCACATCGGCAGCAAAATCAGCACTTGGCACGAATGCCGTAATCTCAAAATTTAGCCGAAACGAACGATTATCTAAGTTCACTGTGCCGACTGTTGCTGAAGAGTCATCGATGAGCATGATCTTTTGGTGCAAGAACCCAGGTTGATAACGGTATATTTTTACGCCTGCCCTTAACATGTCAGGCAAAAACGAAAAGGCGGAAAGAAACACCAGTAAATGATCTGGCCGTTCTGGAATCATCACACGTACATCAACACCACGCATGGCGGCTAGTCGTAGCGAGTCTTGTACGCCTTGATCGGGTACGAAATAGGGACTTGTAACCCAAAAGCGGTGATTGGCACTATGAATCAGCTGCTGTACGAGTAACCCTGCGGTATCCTGCTTGTCGGCTGGGCCAGAAGGCACGATGACTACTTGCTGATCTTGCTGTGGGTGGCACTCTGCATGCCAGTTCAAGGTAATGACGTCTCCCGTTGCCCAGTGCCAATCTTCCCAAAAGGCTTCTTGTAATCCCAACACGCAAGGGCCTTGCACGTTTAAATGGGTATCTCGCCAAGGGCCATGTTTGGCGCTCTTACCTAGATACTCGTTCCCCACATTGAAGCCGCCAATCCACCCTTGCTTACCATCTACTACAGCAATCTTGCGATGGTTTCGGAAATTGAGCTGGAAACGGTGTTTGAGTCCGCGTGACGAACGGAATGGCGATACTTCGACGCCGCTTTCTCTCAACTCGTTAAAGTAGCTGTCGTTGAGTTTACGGCTGCCAATTTCGTCATACAGAAAATAGACGCGCACTCCTCGCTTGGCCGCCGCGCTCAATTGTCGGTGGAGCTGTCGACCCAACTCGTCGTCACGGACGATGAAGAACTGGATGAGCAGGTAGTCCTGCGCTTGTTCGATACCTTGGAACAAACTCTCGAACGTTGCTTTGCCATCGATCAAAAGCTTGGTGCTATTGCCCTTCGTCAACGGCATCATGGCCAACTGCTCGACGGCCTGTATGTCGGTATTGTTAGAGTGTGCAACGTGAGGTTTTACGTTATGCCTATAACGTACGAGCACCCGGCGCAGTACCGAATCGCGAGCGCCTCTTGCGGTCACATAACCATAAAAACGTGGACGACCAAATAGCCAGTAGGCAGGGACTGCGGCGTAGGGAAACGTCAGTAATGAAATGATCCACGCGACTGCACCTTGTGACGTGCGACTCGACATCAGAGCCATCACGGCCGAGATCATACCCAGCACGTGAATCAACATAATCCCTGTCCCTAGCAACCAAGAGGTCATGGGCTATTCCTCAACATCCGTTAGGTCTCACGACGTCGCTCCATACACAGGAGCCCCGCTAAAACGGGGCTCCTGTCGTGATACAACGTCTATTGCATCAGCCTATCACGCTTTTTCAGCAATGATCTCTTTCCATTTGGCCGGACCGGTCTGGTGCACCGATGTGCCTTGGCTATCCACCGCAACGGTAACGGGCATGTCTTCCACTTCGAATTCGTAGATGGCTTCCATTCCTAGGTCCTCGAACCCTACGACCCGCGATTTCTTGATGGCCTGCGCCACTAAGTAGGCAGAGCCACCCACCGCCATGAGATAGACGGCTTGGTTATCACGAATCGCCTCGATGGCAGCTTGACCACGCTCGGCCTTACCCACCATGCCCAATAGCCCCGTCTCCTCCAACATCGTACGGGTAAATTTGTCCATTCGCGTCGCCGTCGTAGGGCCAGCCGGGCCGACCACCTCGTCACCCACCGGATCGACCGGCCCAACGTAGTAGATGAAACGACCTTTCATATCGACAGGCAGCGGCTCGCCTTTGGCGATCATATCGACCATGCGCTTGTGAGCCGCATCACGGCCCGTGAGCAGTTTACCGTTCAATAACAGCGTGTCGCCAGGCTGCCAGGTTTTCACTTCCTCGGGGGTGACGGTATCCAGATTGACACGCTTCACGTTGTCGCCCGCTTCACGGGTAATTTCCGGCCAGTCTTCGAGCTTAGGCGCCGGTAAGGCCACAGGGCCGGATCCGTCCAGCGTGAAATGGGCGTGGCGGGTAGCGGCACAGTTGGGAATGATCGCCACTGGCTTGTTCGCCGCGTGGGTGGGGTAATCTTTGACTTTGATATCCAGCACGGTGGTCAAGCCCCCCAGCCCCTGCGCGCCGATACCACTCTTGTTCACCTTGTCGAATAGCTCGAGACGCAGCTCTTCGGCACGGTTGCTGGCACCGCGAGCCTGTAGTTCTTGGATATCGATAGGGTCGAGCAGCGCTTCTTTGGCAATCTCCATCGCTTTTTCAGCGGTGCCACCAATCCCAATACCCAGCATGCCCGGTGGGCACCAGCCCGCCCCCATTTTGGGAAGCTGCTCCATTACCCAATCGACTACGCTGTCGGAAGGGTTAAGCATGGCGAATTTCGATTTTGCTTCGCTACCGCCTCCCTTCGCGGCCACATGGATGTCGACTTTATCGCCCGGCACGATTTTATGGTGGATGATGGCGGGCGTGTTGTCTTTGGTGTTTTGACGCTTGCCGTCCGGATCGGCCAGAACCGAGGCTCGCAATACGTTATCCGGCAACTGGTATGCACGACGCACGCCTTCGTTGACCATGTCGTCAAGGCTCATCTCGGCGTCCCATGTGACGTTCATGCCCACATGTACGAAGACCGTCACGATGCCGGTGTCTTGGCAAATCGGGCGGTGACCCGTAGCGCACATGCGGGAATTGATCAAAATCTGTGCGATGGCATCTTTGGCTGCCGGGTTCTCTTCCCGCTCGTAGGCCGCCGCCATGGCGTCAATGAAATCTTTGGGATGGTAGTAAGAGATGTACTGCAGAGCATCGGCAACGCTTTGGATCACGTCGTCCTGGCGAATCACGGTCATGGATTAACAGCTCCTCGGTTAACGTCTAGGCTGCAGCCTTGGCGGCCGTCTAAGTGTGCGGGAAGTATACCGTATTGAGGCCCAAGGCGGCAGCCAATCCAGTGGGCTACGCGCTTTGTTCACTTAGCTCTTTGGTAGGATTATGAATCATCAAAATTGAGATAACGGTATAAAATTTACGGCGAAGGAGGTGGCTGACACCGAGGGCACCAATAGAGTCGCCGTGACCCTATTGTCGTACGCTCAATCACATAACCACAGCGGTGGCACGATAATCCGGCACGCTCGAACACGCTGAACCGCCATTGGCGGCGAGACTCACCAGAGGCAACGGCTTGTTCGATCCACGCGTCCTGATTGGTGACACCTGCTGTTCGGTAAGCCGTGCGGGTAATATCGATGATGCGCGACGACAACACCGCTAGCTGCTCACTCGTGAGGTCACAAGGACGCTGCTTGGGATGCAACTGGGAAAAAAACAGAATCTCAGAACGTAAGTAGTTACCCAGGCCGGCGACCAGCCCCTGGTCGAGCAGTAGTGCTCCCAAACTTCTGCGCCTAAACGCCGGTAACAAAAGACGTTGCTCTACGTCGGCAGCACTGACTTGCTGGCTCAGCAAGTCAGGTCCTAAACGGGATAAAAACGGATGATGCGCCAGCCTGTCCTCTTCCCAAAGCGAAACGTCAGAAGCACTGTATAAACTGGCAGCACGCCCTTCCGCCACCAAACGAACTCGTAAGGAGCGCGACGTATTGGGTGGCTTGTCGTCAGCATGCAGTTTCCATACGCCATAAAGCTGGTTGTGCGAGTAAAGCACACGACGGTCGGCAAACCGAATCAGCATGGCTTTTCCCCACGAGTCCACTGCCGACACCCTGACACCGATCAGCGAGCTGGCTTGACTGGCAAGCTCGGGAAAGGCGAACCAGGCATCCTCGAGAATTTTTCCACCAATCTGCTTTTCAATGCGATCCGCCGCTCGGCGGATCTCGGGACCTTCGGGCATCGGTTATCCTAGCGCCAGCTGTTTTTCTTTCATTTGATGCAGCTGGTCGCGGAGCCGGGCAGCCTCTTCGAACTCCAGGTTTTGCGCTGCTTCGAACATGGCATCTTCGATCTTGCTGATGGCGGCCAGAAGCTCCTGCTGGTTCATGGACGCCACATCGTATCCGCCTGATGGCTCAGCCACTTTACGCTCGCTACCCTTACGGCGATTGCCCTTTTTACCCGGCGTTTGGGCCGCTTCGAGGATGTCCGCCACGGAGCGCGTGACCGTTGTGGGCGTAATACCATGCTTTTCATTATGCGCCATCTGTTTGGCACGGCGTCGCTCGGTCTCATCGATCGCTTTACGCATGGAATCGGTGATTCGATCACCGTACAGAATCGCCTTGCCGTTGGCATTGCGTGCGGCACGACCAATGGTTTGGATCAACGAGCGTTCAGCGCGCAGGAAGCCTTCTTTGTCGGCATCCAAAATGGCGACCAGCGATACCTCAGGAATGTCCAACCCTTCCCGAAGCAGGTTGATACCCACCAGGACATCGAACTTACCCAGCCGCAGGTCTCGGATGATCTCGACACGCTCGACCGTATCGATATCGGAGTGCAGGTAGCGCACCCGGATATCGTGCTCGTCGAGGTAATCCGTCAGGTCTTCCGCCATGCGCTTGGTCAGCGTTGTCACCAGCACGCGCTCGCCAACGGCGTTACGTAAGCCAATCTCCGACAGCAGGTCGTCCACCTGCGAACTGGCCGGGCGCACTTCGATCTGCGGATCCAACAAGCCCGTTGGTCGCACGACCTGCTCGACGATTTGACCTGCGTGCTCGGCCTCGTAAGGCCCAGGTGTCGCCGACACGAAAATCGTTTGGGGTGAGATCGACTCCCACTCCTCGAACTTCATCGGCCGGTTATCCAACGCGGACGGCAAGCGAAATCCATACTCCACCAGCGTTTCTTTACGCGAACGGTCGCCTTTGTACATCCCTCCCACTTGAGGCACGCTGACGTGTGACTCGTCGATAAACAGCAGCGCATCATCCGGCAAGTAGTCGAAAAACGTGGGAGGCGGCTCGCCAGGAGCACGGCCTGAGAGGTAGCGCGAGTAGTTTTCAATCCCGTTGCAGTAGCCCAATTCGAGCATCATCTCGATGTCGTAGAGCGTTCGCTGCTCTAGCCGCTGAGCCTCTACCAGACGCTCGTGATGACGCAGCCACTCCAAGCGCTCTTTGAGCTCGGCTTTGATGGCGTCGATAGCTTCAAGAATGGTTTCTCGGGGCGTCACGTAGTGGGACTTCGGGTAGATCGTCATGCGAGGTACTTGACCACGAACATCGCCGGTCAGCGGGTCAAACAAACGAATAGAGTCGATTTCGTCGTCGAACAGCTCGACGCGCACCGCCTCTTCGTCCGAGTCCGCTGGAAAAATATCGATGACATCGCCCCGCACGCGGTAGGTACCGCGACGGAAATCCATATCATTACGGGTGTACTGAAGCTCGGCCAAACGGCGCAAAAACGCACGCTGATCGATCAGTTCACCGCGTGTAAAATGAAGACGCATCTTCAAGTACTGATCGGGGTCCCCCAAACCATAGATCGCCGATACGGAAACGACGATCAGCGCATCCCGACGCTCTAACAGGGCTTTAGTAGCGGACAAGCGCATCTGCTCGATATGGTCATTGATCGAAGCGTCTTTCTCGATGAACGTATCTGAAGAAGGCACGTAGGCCTCTGGCTGGTAGTAGTCGTAATACGAAACGAAGTACTCGACGGCGTTATCAGGAAAGAACGACTTGAACTCCCCGTAAAGCTGGGCTGCTAGCGTTTTGTTGGGCGCCATGACGATCGTGGGTCGTTGCAACTGCTGAACCACGTTGGCCATAGTGAAGGTTTTACCCGAACCGGTGACACCAAGCAGCGTCTGATGGGCAAGCCCGGATTCCAAACCGCTAATCAACCCGCGGATGGCCGCAGGCTGATCGCCCGCAGGCTGAAATTTTGACTGCAGACGAAATTCCTTGCTCATCTTTGCTCCTATTGGTGAATGGGCCTACACGGTGTGGGTGGCTATCTCGATCGTCGCCTGGGTCATCAGGCGTTGGATCGGGCAGCGATGGCTTATCTCCTCCAGTTTAGCGCGTTGCTCTGGAACGCTGATGCCATGAAGCTCTAACGTCACGTCCAGCTTGTAGTGACCTTGGCGTTCGCCGCTGTCATCGCGCTGCACTGTGACGGTCACCCCTTCCAACGGCCACTGCTTACGTTTGGCGTACATTTGGACCGTGATCGCCTTGCAGGTTCCCAGCGCAATATCAAAATAGTCATGGGGATCTGGAGCGCTTTCATCTCCTCCTACCACCGTAGGCACGTCCGCGAAGAGGTCATCCATGCCGTTGACCTCGACGCGCTGACGAAAGGCGCTATTTCGTTCACTGATCACCACGATAGGCAGATGCATTTACGATACCTTGATGCGCAGGTTGAGTTTTTCAATGGCCTTGATGAGAGCGTCTCGTTTCGCGCGCCCCTCCACTTCTGCACCATAGCGCCCCACTTCAGCGCTATCGACGCCATCCAACATCATCAGAGCGGTGGTAATTTTGTTGACTTGTTCTGCGGTGGTAACACCCTGAAAACTCAATGATTGAACTGCCATGAAACGTCCTTTTGAGGAAAAGTGTTTGCCTAGGTTGCGTCGTGGTAACCGGCAACGACCATTACCTATGCAAACCTGATACAGAATGAAGAGTCTAGCATGCCGTCAAGGCCTTGCAATCCAACAAGTCTGCCCACATTTTGATAAAGATCGACGATGCTTACCCACAATGTTCAGGAGCGACCATGACCATGGAGAAGACGCCGCCCTCTAGTGCCGTACGTTTGGATCAATATGCTGCACTGGATATCAAAGGGGCCGATGCGGAGAAATTCTTGCAAGGTCAAACCAGCGCGCAAGTGGGATTGGCAAACGGCTCGTTTGCGCCGCTTACCTGTTTTTGTACCCCAAAGGGCCGCATGTTGGCCAACGGACAGCTGTGTAGGCTCGAGATGAATCATTATCGGCTGATTCTCGACGCCTCTCTGGCGAATGATCTGGCCAAACACCTGAACAAATTTGCCGCTTTTTACAAAGCGGAGTTATCAGTGGCACAAAACATCATTTTCGCAGGCGCCAGTGAGTCAGCCGAAAACTTGGCCTATTGTCTGGGCGTGACGTTGCCAAAGCAGCCCTACACCCACGCCACTAGCACGTCTGGCACGGTGCTACACCTCCCAGGGTCTCCTC
Organism: Halomonas sp. McD50-4; assembly: GCF_022348135.1. Classification (NCBI taxonomy): domain Bacteria; kingdom Pseudomonadati; phylum Pseudomonadota; class Gammaproteobacteria; order Oceanospirillales; family Halomonadaceae; genus Halomonas; species Halomonas sp. McD50-4. The sequence continues at coordinate 104,265 of NZ_JAKRFG010000001.1, forward strand.
GTTGGCTATTCATGTTCGAAGAAGAGCCTCAAAATCTCTTGACAGACAGCGAGGCATTGCTCAACGCCTGGAAGCTGTCAGATATCCGTAGCGGACTGGCGTGGCTCACGGCCGCTCAGCAGGACCAGTTCCTACCACAAATGCTGAATTGGGAAGCGTTGGGCGGGATTAGTTTCAAGAAAGGGTGCTATACCGGCCAGGAGGTCGTTGCCCGCGCCCATTTCCGCGGCCAAGTCAAGAAGCGCCTCGTGCACGCCCGCGCGCACACTGCCTCGCTGCCCGAGCTGGGTGCCACCCTAATGGATGAGAGCGGTAAATCGTTAGGCGAAGTCGTCAGCAGTGCAACCAGCGATGATCAGCACATCGAGCTTCTGGCCGTAATGAATACCAAGGTGATGGAAGACGGCGTGACCGTCTATTGGCAGACAACACCTCTTACCTTGCAGGCGCTTCCCTATCCGATCGAGCGCTTGGACCCTGAGCAGATAGCCGCTCAGCTTGCTCAGAACTGATCGTCTAATGCAAACAGCCGGGCGGCGTTGGCACTGCTCAATGCCGCCACGGTTGCGAAGCGCTGTTTTCTCAACTCTGCCACTACCTTCGCCACCTGCGCCACGTGCGAAGGTTCGTTGCGCTGGCCTTGGTAGCCACTTAACGGCATATCGGGGCTATCGGTTTCCAGCACGAACCCATCATCAGGCAATTTTGTCACTACGCGGCGTAACTTTTGAGCACGCTCATAGGTCACCGCCCCCCCCAATCCCAGCATGTAGCCCATATCCAAAAACTTGGCGGCCTGTTCGTAGGAGCCAGAAAAGGCATGAACGAGCCCTGCCCTTGGCAACGCTTGTTGGCGCAACCGCTGACTGACATTGTCATTGGCCTTGACGCAGTGAACCACGACCGGTAGACGGCTTCGCTTGGCGATAGAAAGCTGGGCATCGAAGTAGTGCCACTGAGCGTCCAGACTATCAATAAAACGACCATCGATACCGCACTCACCAATCGCCACCGGCCGGTCCTTAGGCGCCCCCTCGAGCTGCTGGGTGACCAGCGCCTCGAGAGCCGTCAAATCATCTGGGTGATGGTGCTCAATGAAGTAAGGATGAAGCCCGAGACAGATGCGGACATCGTCACGCTCGCCGAGCGCCAGCACATGCGGCCAACGCTGCCGCACCGTCGCAGGCACGATGAAGCGGCAGACGCCCACGGCCTTCGCAGCGGCGATGACGGCATCACGGTCCGTCTCGAACTCCGCAACGTCCAAATGACAGTGGGCGTCTATCAGCATCTATCCCCCTTGCGGATATTAATGCTCGCGGGTTGGCTGGAAACGAATGTCTGGCCAGCGCTCCTGGGTCATTTGCAGGTTGACCCGCGTCGGCGCGATGTAGGTTAGATAGCCACCACCGTCGATAGCCAAGTTGGCGCTTGCCTTACGCTTGAACTCTTCGAGCATTTTCGCGTCGTCACAATAGACCCAGCGTGCGGTTTGCACATTGACGCCCTCGTAAAGGCAGTCGACCTTGTACTCCTCTTTCAAACGGTGGGCGACCACATCGAACTGAAGCGTACCCACGGCCCCCAGAATCAGGTCGTTGTTGTCCATCGGCATGAATACCTGCGTAGCGCCCTCTTCAGAGAGCTGCTGCAGGCCTTTTTGCAGCGCTTTCATCTTGAGAGGATCCTTTAGGCGAACCCGCTTGAAAAGCTCAGGAGCGAAATGAGGGATCCCCGTAAAGCGCATATCTTCACCGACGGTGAACGTATCGCCAATCTGAATCGTGCCGTGGTTATGTAAGCCGATGATATCGCCAGGCCACGCCTCCTCTACCTGAGAGCGGTCCGAGGCCATGAACGTCAGGGCATCGGCGATCTTGACGTCTTTACCAATGCGCACATGGCGCATTTTCATGTTCTTTTCATACTTACCCGAACAGACGCGCAGAAACGCAATGCGGTCACGATGATTCGGATCCATATTGGCTTGAATTTTGAAGACGAAACCAGTGAATCGCTCGTCTTTCGCGGTCACTTCGCGGGTATCGGTCTCGCGAGGTTGTGGTGATGGCGCATGCTCAACGAAGCCATCCAACATTTCACGCACGCCAAAGTTACCCATGGCGGTACCAAAATAGACCGGCGTTAGTTCACCACGACGATAGGCTTCTAAGTCGAATTCGTGAGACGCGCCGCGCACCAAATCGACCTCCATGCGAAGCTCTTCGGCTTGCTCCTCGCCCAGGATCGCGTCTACCTCAGGGTTATCCAATCCCTCAATTCGCTTATCCTCAGGAATACGGTTGCCTTGCCCTTGCGTGTAAAGATGGATGACATCATTGTAGAGGTGATACACCCCTTTGAAATGGCGCCCCATCCCGATCGGCCACGTCATCGGCGCACACTGAATATTGAGGACCGTTTCGACCTCATCCATGACTTCGATGGGATCGCGTATATCGCGATCCATTTTATTGATGAACGTCAGAATGGGCGTCGTGCGCAAACGACATACTTCCATCAACTTGATCGTGCGATCTTCGACGCCTTTCGCGCCGTCGATGACCATCAGCGCAGAATCCACCGCTGTCAGGGTACGATAGGTATCTTCGGAGAAATCCTCGTGACCCGGCGTATCCAGCAGATTGACGATACGGCCGCCGTAAGGAAACTGCATCACGGAGGTAGTGACCGAAATACCGCGCTCCTGCTCCATCTTCATCCAGTCGGACGTTGCGTGGCGATCATTACGTTTACTTTTCACCGACCCCGCCAGCTGAATGGCATTCCCGAACAGCAGCATCTTTTCTGTGATCGTGGTTTTGCCGGCGTCAGGGTGCGAAATAATCGCAAAAGTACGGCGCAGCTCGGCTTCGCGCGCTATTTGGGCGTCAGACATGGAGTTCTCTAAGAAGGTGCAACGTGATGACTTAAAACTTGGCGCCAAATCCTCGACGCAATAGGCCTATGGTAACGCAAGTCGCCTACAACGGCATACCACCACGTGAGTAACGTCCAGTGCACAAAAAAACGCCGACAGTGTCGGCGTTTGGGTCTATTGAGGCAAGCACTCAACAAGAGCAAGCGTTAGGCGTAGGTATTCACTTGGGTGCCCACGCTACCCTCTTGAGCAAGGTTCGGCTGAGCACCGGTGTCAGCAGAGGCCAACACTTCAGTGATTTGCTCAGCTTGAACGTCCAGAGCCTCGCGGAACATTTGCATTTGCGCTTGCTCAGCGGTTTGCGCCTGATTCATGTACAGCGCTGTGCTGACGGCATTACTTGCAGCTACATCCATACTACACCTCGCTCCTATAGATGACATTCATAGCCTAGCAAACCCAAACCGACGGAGCCATGTTTCTCCCGCGTGATTATGTAAAGACGTGCGACAAGGCGTTTAAAAGCGATCCGCACGGAAGGGGCTCATATCGATGGCCGTTGGTTTATTTTCCATCATATCCGCTAGTAATTGGCCAGTCGCAGGTCCCAGAGTAAATCCTTGGTGGCCATGGCCAAACGCAAGCCAAAGGCCGGGATGGCGCGGTGCTGGGCCAATGACGGGTTTCATGTCCGGCAGGCATGGACGAGCCCCTTTCCATGCCGCACTGTCCTTGCGTTCCCCAAGTGGAAAGATCGAGCGCGCGACTTTCTCAGCAGCGCCCAACTGCTCTTCATCGGCAGGGGATTCAAGACGGTCCAGCTCCGCGCCAGTGGTCAAGCGCACTCCCGCATTCATAGGTGCCAGCAAATAACCAACTTCGGCATCCATCAACCAGTAATTCAGCTTCGCTTCTGGCTGAGTCGCATAGTGCATGTGGTAGCCGCGCTTTACGAACGTTGGGAAATGGTAGCCCAGCGGCTTCATCCACTGGCCCGCCCACGGCCCCAAGGCCATGACGACTTGATCTACCTCTAACGACGCTGCGTTGGTCGTTACGGTCCAGCGCTCACCGTGCTGGGTGACGCCGGTAATATCGGCCTGTAACAACTCCCCACCCATGGCCTCGAATGACGTCGCATACCCCGCCACCAGGCCACCGGGGTCAGCAACGGTCCAGGGGTCGAGCCAGTGAATGGCACCAATAATGTCATCACCAAGCTGCGGTTCTTTAACGCTTAACGCAGCGCGGTCGAGCACAGCAAATTCGACGCCATAGAGTTCGCGGGCCTCTTCAGCTTCTTGAATGCGTTTATCGAGCTTCGCTTGAGTGCGATATATCTCCAACCAGCCCTCCTTACGCACCAAATGATCGGCCTTTGCCGCTTCGATCATCGGGCCATGGGCGTTTAGGCAAAGCTGAATCAGTGAAGCGTACTCGGGCACGATTTTTTTATAAAGCCGAGATGAGGAGTGGTGCCAGTAGCTCAGCAGCGGTGAAGCGGCATTGACCATTCCGGCGGGCCGGTAACGGATATCGACACGACGATTAGGCAACACGCTAAGGATGGTCTTCATATCGCGAGGAAACGGATAGGGCCGAACCGCCTCTCGCTGAATGATGCCCGCGTTACCAAACGAGGTTTCTCGGCCAGGTTGGCGACGATCGACCAGCGTGACTTGATGGCCACGTTTCTGCAGCTGCCAAGCAATACTGACCCCTACCATGCCTGCCCCCAACACCACCGTTTGACGCGCCATTTTGATGCACTCCTTTCTATCTGGATATTGTTCAGACTCATACTGTGAGCAGCATGGTTAACATATTGAAAAATATCACCAATCAAACCGCATTTGCACAGTCATAAAAACTGTTTTATCTATCATTTTTAGTCATTTATCACGCTTAAAGCGCAATAAAGGATGACTTCACTATCTGCGGCACAACAATTGCTTCATTACCATTAACACTACCTGAGCCACTCCATCGTTATGGACACTTTTAGGCTGGACGCTGCGTTCATGAGAAGCAACTCGACATTCTTTGCACCCCCTTCATGTCTGCGATGCACCAAAACAGTACAAGGAAAACACCATGGCCGATAGCTTCGACTCCACCTTGATCGACACGCTTTGGGTGCTATGGGCGGCAGCGCTCGTCTTCGTCATGCAAGCAGGTTTTCTCTGTTTGGAAGCGGGCACTACGCGCACGAAAAACGCCATCAACGTAGCAATGAAGAACTTGGCGGATTTTGCTATTGCCGTTAGCGTTTTCTGGCTAGCCGGTTTCGGCATGATGTTTGGCATTTCGCAAATGGGATGGCTAGGCAGCTCCCTGTTTGGCTGGCAATTGGAACCTACCAACGCATGGCTCATGACGGTCTTCGTCTTTCAGGCCATGTTTTGCGCCACGGCCGCTACCATCGTTGCAGGCGCCGTTGCCGAGCGCATGCCCTTCCTTGGCTATTTATGGACCGCCTTTTGGATTGCCCTATTGATTTACCCGGTGTTCGGCCACTGGGCCTGGGGCGGCTTACTGGGAGGCATGCCTGGCTGGTTGGCCACACTTGGCTTCATCGACTTTGCCGGGGCGACCGTGGTGCACAGTGTTGGCGGCTGGGTAGCCCTCGCAGCCGTAATCGTCATTGGTCCGCGCCAAGGGCGCTTTCAGATCGATCATCCCCCCACCGCGTTTCCAGCGGGGAACTTGCCGCTGGCAATGCTGGGGGCGCTCTTCATGATACTGGGTTGGTTTGGATTTAACGGTGGTAGCACACTCGCGCTGAATAGCTCCGTGCCTGGGATTATCGCCAACACCATGCTGGGTGCCGTAGGCGGCATTTTATCGGCCCTGCTGGTGGGCTGGCGGGTGCGCCGCTACGCCGATGTCATGTATGCCATCAACGGGGCCATCGCTGGTCTGGTGGCCGTCACGGCAGGTGCTCATGCGCTGTCACTCCATGCCGCCTTTTTACTGGGTAGCGTAAGCGGCGTGCTGATGGTACTGGCCAGCGAATGGCTGCTGAAAAAGCGTATCGATGATGCAGTAGGCGCCATCCCAGCTCATTTGGTTAGCGGTGTGTGGGGCACCCTCGCCCTTCCTTGGTTCGCGGACATGAGCAGACTCGGCAACGATGTTAGCCGCATGGAGCAATTTGGGACTCAACTACTCGGCGTGTTGACCTGCGGCCTTTGGAGTTTTGGCATGGCCTGGATGCTGTTTCGCATCACACGTCGCTTTCTTCCTCTGCGGGTCTCTGAGGACGCGGAAAAAATGGGGCTCAACCTCGCCGAGCATGGCGCCAAGAACGAACTCCACCAACTCCTCGAGCATATGCGCCAGCATGAAAGGCAGGGCGATATGCGCCAGCGGATCGAAGCGGACCCGTTCACCGAAGTAGGCGAAATCGCCGCTAGTTACAACCGTGTATCAGCGGCGCTGGAACGCGCAGTGGGACATACGCAGGTCATGCTGCGCAACCTGCGCGATGGTGTCATTACTTGGCAAGCCGATGGAACACTGACGGGACTGAATCCCGGCGCAGAAGCACTGTTCGACGTGGACGCCGAACAGCTGGTTGGTCGTCCGGTGACCACGCTGCTTCCCCATACCCCCCTCGCCCCTGGCGCTAAGCATGAAATCAAGCTTCGACTGGAGGACCAGCAAGTGCGTTACTTGGAACTCCAAATAAGTGAAGGTGCTATCGGCTCGGCTTCAGAGTGTTCTGGCATGGTGCGCGACATCACCGAGCGCAAGCAGCTTCAGGAGCAGTTGAATAGAGAGCGAGACTTGGCCCGTACCACGCTAGCGTCCATTGGCGACGGCGTGATCACCTGTGATGCCAGCGGTAACATTACCTTTATCAATGGTGAGGCCGAACGGCTAACAGGGTGGACGCTCACCGAAGCGACGAACAAACCGATTCACACCGTTTATCAGCTTCGCGACGAGCTGAGCGACGAGCCCATCAGCAATCCCGCGCGACAGGTATTGACCCAACATCGTGCGGTGCATTTCAGCGAACATTGCCAGCTACTGCACCATAGCGGCAAACGCGTGCCCATTCAGCACAGCGCTGCCCCGATTCGTTCGAGGGGTGGCCTGACTCTTGGTGCCGTGGTGGTGTTTCAAGACGTTAGTTTGACCCGACAACTTTCGGAACAGCTCAGCTACCAGGCGACCCATGACAATCTGACAGGGCTCCTCAATCGGCGAGCCTTCGAGACGCTGATGACCAAACTGCTCACCCAGGAGGAGAAGCACCACCACGTGCTCTGCTATCTCGATCTGGATCAATTCAAGATCGTCAACGATACCTGCGGACACCTGGCGGGGGATGAGCTTTTGCGACAGATAGCGTTAAAACTGAAAGCACACGTTCGGGATAGCGATACGGTTGCTCGTCTAGGCGGGGACGAATTTGCGCTCGTCTTGACTCACTGCCCGATGAAGAAGGCCAATATCATCTGTGAAGCGATTCGTCGCGATATCGAACATTTTCGCTTTGCATGGCAAGGCCACACCTTTGGCATTGGCGTTAGCATCGGCTTGGTCGCGATGACGCCCGAGCACGCCATGCGTCTGTCGGACATACTCCACGCCGCCGATGCTGCGTGCTATACCGCCAAGGAAGCGGGTCGAAATCGTCTTCATTGCTACCAACCGGACGATCATCTGCTACTAGAGCGTCATGGAGAGTTGCAGTGGGTTCAGCGGCTGCAAAATGCCTTGGATAACGATACATTTCGCTTGTTCGCACAGCCTATTACCGCGGTTAACGGTCATCACTCAGGCTATCGAGAGATCTTGCTGCGCTTGGAGGAGAACGGCACACTGATCGCTCCTGGCAGCTTTCTACCTGCCGCTGAACGCTATCACTTCATGCCCCGCATCGATCGCTGGGTGGTGCGCAATACGCTCGCCTGGCTGAGTGACCGCCATCGCTGCGCTGAGGGAGATACCATTGGCCAGTGGGGGATCAATTTATCGGGGGACTCCCTATCAGACAGCGATTTTTGTCAGGAGCTGATACAGCACGTGCGTGGTGCCAGTCTGCCTGACGGCACCCTATGTTTCGAAATTACCGAAAGCGCTGCGATTGCACAGCTCTCCAAGGTGAGCGAACTGATTCAGTCGCTCAAATCTCTAGGCTGCCGATTTGCCCTCGATGACTTCGGCACCGGTCTCTCTTCTTTTAGCTACTTGAAGCAACTCTCCGTCGACTACCTCAAAATCGATGGCAGCTTCATCCGCAATATTCATACCGATCCTATCGATCGCGCGATGGTAGAAGCCATTCATGCGGTTGGGAAAGCTCTGCACATCGACACGGTAGCCGAATACGTCGAACATCAATCGACATTGGACACGCTGCGTTCACTGGGAATCGATTACGCGCAGGGGTATTTACTGGGTCAACCGGAGCCCATCACCGTGACAGCGGAGGGACGGATAAAAGTCATGCCGAGATAAACAAAACGGCCGAACAAATAAGAAGAAGCACAAAAAGGAAGGAGAAGAAAAGAGGGAAAATATGAGAGGCAAGAAAACAGCGATCAGGTTAATGGGGTGGATGATGGGGATCGAACCCACGACCACCGGAGCCACAATCCGGGGCTCTACCACTGAGCTACATCCACCACAACCTGTAAAACAATACGCTTGTTCGTCAATGGGGTGGATGATGGGGATCGAACCCACGACCACCGGAGCCACAATCCGGGGCTCTACCACTGAGCTACATCCACCACTGACGAAAGCGCGCTTGATAACATCCGACTGGAAAACAAACACGGATACGTATTTGATTGGCACGCCCAGCAGGACTCGAACCCGCAACCTACGGCTTAGAAGGCCGTTGCTCTATCCGGTTGAGCTATGGGCGCACATGATGTATCCAAAGAATACGGATGAGCACTTGACCACAACCAAAATTTGGAGAAGCAGATTAACACCTTCCGTTTTAGGCAAGTGGTCGGGATGGAGGGATTCGAACCCCCGACATCCTGCTCCCAAAGCAGGCGCGCTACCAGACTGCGCTACATCCCGATTGCTTGCTTTAGACGCTGCTGCGTGTCCCGTCTCAAGCGAGGCATATATTACTATTTCTGATTTTAAAGTCAACACTTAAAGTGATTGATTCGCTGGGCGCTTTGCCTTGATGTCCTACCATGCGAAAATCGCCTTCTCTTTAAAACGCGCCTTGTCGTCGGCGCTTGTCATTGCTTCGCTTTTAAACCGCATAGGGATCTCATTACATGACCGCCCAACTCATCGATGGTAAAGCCATCGCCGCTAATGTCCGTCAACGCGTGGCCGATCTCATCGCGGCGCGCCAGCAAGCGGGCGCTCGCGCTCCCGGACTAGCCGTTGTCGTGGTCGGCGAGGACCCCGCCTCTCATGTTTACGTCAACAACAAGCACCGTGCCTGCGAACAGGCAGGCATCCTCTCTTTTCAACATGCGCTACCTGCCGACACCTCGCAAGAAGCGCTCGAGACGCTGGTGGACCAATTAAACGCTGATCCCACTGTCGATGGCATCCTGGTTCAGTTACCGTTGCCAGCCCATTTGGATGCTCGACCCATTCTCGAACGTATACGCCCAGATAAAGATGTCGACGGCTTCCACCCCTACAACTTGGGTCGACTGGCTCAGCGACTCCCTTCGCTACGCCCCTGCACGCCCAAAGGGATCATGACCATGCTGGCCCAAAGCGGTGTCGAAGTGCGCGGACTCGATGCCACCATCGTAGGCGCTTCCAATATCGTTGGTCGCCCCATGGCGTTGGAACTCATGTTGGCGGGCTGTACCACGACGGTATGTCACCGCTTTACACAAGATTTGGCCAGTCACGTCAGCCGCGCTGACTTAGTCGTCGTCGCCGTGGGCAAACCAGGTATCGTCAAGGGTGAGTGGATCAAACCGGGTGCAGTGGTCATCGATGTAGGTATCAATCGCCAGGCAGATGGCACTCTCGTAGGTGATGTAGATTTTACCGCCGCTGCCGAGCGCGCTAGTCACATCACGCCTGTTCCGGGGGGGGTGGGCCCCATGACGGTCGCCACACTGTTAGAGAACACGTTAGAAGCGGCTGAACGCCACGACCAGCAATCGTAAAGACCGAATGCCCTTCGATTGTACTCAACGCATCAGGACGGAGAATACCCGTGCAACGCATTGGAATTATTGGCGCTATGGCGCAGGAAGTGAGCATCTTAGCGGGACAGCTCGAAAACGCTGAACGCTACGAACACGCCGGTTTCGTCTTTCATACCGGCACGCGCCATGGCCTAGAGATCGTCATTTTGCAATCGGGTATCGGCAAAGTGAACGCAGCGGTAGGCACGGCCATTTTACTCGAGCGTCACCAGCCGGATGCCATTATCAATACGGGCTCAGCAGGCGGTTTTGCCACCGATTTGGCCATTGGTGATGTGGTCATTTCCGATGAGCTTCGCCATCACGATGTCGATGCCGTCGTCTTTGGCTACGAATTAGGCCAGGTGCCCGGCATGCCCGCCGCTTACCCTGCGGATAAGCGCCTACGCGAGATCGCTCGTGGCGCCATTGCCGCTCTGGGAGAAGTCAACGTGCGTGAAGGGATGATTGCTACAGGCGACGCGTTCATGGCCGATCCAGATCGAGTAGCCGCCACACGCGCTCAATTCCCCTCCATGCTTGCCGTCGAGATGGAAGGCGCGGCCATTGCCCAAACGTGCTACCTCTATGACTGCCCTTTCGTGGTCATTCGCGCCCTCTCCGACATCCCCGGCAGCGGCGACAATCACCTCTCTTTCGAGCAGTTTCTCGATACCGCGGCCGACCACTCTTCGCGCATGGTCGATCAAATGCTGTTGACATTAGGACAGCAGTAAACCCGGCTCATATTCGTCGCTCGCCCATGCATAAAAAAACGGAGCCACCCAGGCTCCGTTTTCCATTGAAAGTGCTTTGTTAAGAGCACTTTATGTGAGCACTTATGCTACTTAGCCGCTACTTCTTCATCGCCCAGGCCAACGTCTCGCCCGCCAGTAATGGCACGATGGTTTGTCCAGACGCATAGGGATAACTCGCTGGCAGCGTCCATTCACGACGCTCGAGAGTGATGCTATCCGCATTCGGGGTAAGGCCGTAAAAGCGTGGCCCATTCAAGCTCGCAAACGCTTCCAACTGGTCGAGGGCCTGCATCTGTTCGAAGGCAGTGGCATAGAGCTCGATGGCGGCTGGGGCGGTGTAAGCACCCGCGCAGCCACAGCTGGACTCTTTGTCGCCCTTGGCATGGGGCGCGCTATCGGTGCCTAAGAAAAATTTATGGCTTCCGCTCGTAGCGGCTCTCAACAGCGCTTGGCGATGCTGCTCGCGCTTTAAAATGGGCAGGCAATAGTAGTGAGGGCGGATACCACCAGCCAACATCTGGTTGCGATTGAAAAGAAGGTGGTGAGCAGTAATAGTAGCCGCCACGTTATCAGGCGCGCTAGCCACGAACTCCGCCGCCTGCTGCGTGGTGATGTGTTCGAATACGACTTTCAAGTTAGGGTGTCGCGCCAACAACGGCTTCATAACGCGCTCGATGAACACCGCTTCCCGGTCAAAAATATCGATCTCATGATCGGTGACCTCTCCATGCACCAACAGCGGCATACCCAGCTTTGCCATCATGGCAATGGTGGCGTCGCAGTGAGCAATATCTGTCACACCCGAGGCAGAGTTGGTCGTGGCCCCTGCTGGATATAGCTTCACGGCTTTGACGATACCACTCTCGACGGCACGCTCGATCTCCTCGGGCGGTGTCGTATCCGTCAGGTAAAGGACCATCAACGGCTCGAAGGTGCTGCCTTTGGGCAAAGCGGCAAGGATGCGCTCGCGGTACGCGACGGCCTGCTCTGTCGTGGTCACCGGTGGTTTTAGGTTCGGCATGATGATCGCGCGACCCATTTGTGCGGCGGTGTGCCCCACCACGGCACGAAGTGCCTCATCATCACGCAAGTGTAGGTGCCAATCGTCAGGGCGGGTCAAAGTAATAGCGTCCACGGCGAATCCTATTGATCTGGGTGAAGGGGATCTGCGAGCGGCCACAGTATACCCAATACGCCGTTAGGATAAATCTGCGCGTGCTCCCACAGGTCCGCGCAAGTGTCGTATCATGACGCCACGCTGTAAGATCAAGGATTCAGTTGTTTATGCAGAACGTACGCCGCTATGCAGATTTCATTGCCAGCCTGGAAGGGTTGGCATGGCTGGGGCTTGCATGGTCCATTTCCATATCGATGCACCGTCAAAGCACCGAACCGACACTTGCGGTGATGTTCGTCGTGGCAACGCTGGTACTCTTTAGCTGGGCACATAGGCCGCTACGCCACTTACTGCGTCGCTATCACATTCGCAAACGCCGCACCGACATGTGGATCCACACGCTTGCCTTGCCGCTATTGCTAGCCATGTTTTTTCATATCATGCTGGAGGCACTCCTCGGTTCGGCGTGGCTTCCTCCCAAAATATTGCTGTTCAACCTGCTAGCATCGGCGGGTTGGCTGACGTTTGTCATGACACTTTTCATCAAGTTCGTCATTCATAGCGTCAAAACATCGAGCAAATAAGTCGAACCATGCCTACTGCCCTGCCCTTACCGCTCTCTACGCCCAATCGTAACCTGGTTCGGCTTACCATCGTTCGGGGGATCACCTGGACGGGCTTTTTGATGGCCATCATCGTTGGCATCGAACTCCTGGCATTCGACCTACCCGTCACGGCCGTAGTGAGCGTGGTCATTGCCATGGGGCTGCTCAACATTGCCACTTGGTGGCGGTTAGGCCGACCCAAGGCCGTAAGCCATGGCGAGTACCTATCGCATCTCTTGGCCGATATCGCCGGATTGACACTGCTGTTCTATTTTTCGGGTGGTTCTACGAACCCTTTCATTACGTACTACTTGGTCCCTGTCACCATTGCAGCTGCAACGCTGCCTTGGCGGCACGCCTGGATCATCGCAGCCTGTGCCATGGCCGGTTACAGCTTCTTGATGTTTTACTATCACCCGATTCCACAGCTGGGCCATATCAGTAGCGAAGGACCGCTGAGCCTGCATATCTTGGGCATGTGGCTCAACTTTGGACTGTCGGCTGGGCTCGTGACGTTTTTTATCTATAAAATGGCGCATGCACTGCGCAGTCGTGACAAAGCGCTATCGCGTACTCGTGAAGCCGCCCTTCGTAACGAGCAGGTACTGGCCGTTGCCACCCAAGCGGCGGGCACTGCCCACGAGCTGGGCACACCTTTGTCGACGATGGCCGTCCTGCTCAAGGAGATGCAGGCCGATGCAACAAGAGATAGCGCACTGGAGGAGGATATCGCGCTGTTACGTCAGCAGGTCGATATCTGCAAGTCACGCCTGCAGCATTTGGTGACGAGTGCCGACCGTCGGCGCATGGCCGAGCCCGAAGTGCTGGACGCCGAAGTATGGCTAGCGGGCGTGGTGCAGCGCTGGCTGGTCATTCGTCCCGATGTCAGTCATCGCTTCGACGTCGCAGAGCGCCGCGGCCGACCCTGGCTAGCGGTAGATGCCACGCTGGACCAGGCGCTGACCAATTTATTGAATAACGCGGCAGACGCCAACCCTGAACACATCGCGATTCGTTTGGATTGGCAAGACGACAGCGTGATCATCGATATACGCGACCACGGCCCAGGCGTGGCCATGTCGATTGCCGACCAGCTAGGTGATACGTTCGTCTCGACCAAAAGCAAAGGGTTGGGCATTGGCCTGTTTCTCACCCATGCCACCATCAACCGCTTCGGCGGCGGCGTAAGCCTGTACAATCATCCCGAAGGTGGAACGCTGACCGAGGTCACGCTGCCACGCGGCTCAGCGCCCAACTAAGCGGAGGCAACAGTGATCAAGACAAACGAGGGAAGTATGCAGAACCAAGCGCAGCGCCTGCTGATTGTCGATGACGATGAGATGTTTTGCCACGTACTGAGCCGCGCCTTGACCCGGCGAGGATTTGAGGTCATGGTCGCGCATGATGCCGATCAAGCGCTGAGCACTGCGTCACACTTCAAGCCGACCATGGCCACTCTGGACCTGAAGCTGGAACACAGCTCTGGACTCAAACTGCTGCCCGATCTCCTGTCTGCCGTGCCCGATTGTCGTATCGTGGTGCTGACCGGCTATTCCAGTATCGCGACGGCAGTCGAGGCCATCAAACTGGGCGCCATCAACTACCTATGCAAACCAGCGGATGCAGATGATGTGATGACAGCGTTCGAGCATCCTGATGCCGATCCCAATGTGGAATTGGCAGACAACCCTCCTTCCATCAACCGGATCACCTGGGAGCATATTCAAAAAGTGCTACAAGAGCACGACGGCAATATCTCAGCGACAGCTCGGGCACTGGGCATGCACCGCCGCACGCTGCAGCGCAAACTGCAAAAACGTCCGGTTCGCCGCTAAGCTTTTGAGCCTGCTCCCCCATGAGTCTTTTAGGAGAGCAGGCAATCGGCACTGTTTAGTGCGCCGTCCAACCAAGGTCGATGTTCCAGCTAGCCCCCGTCACGGCCCCTGCCGCGTCCGAGGTCAGATAAGCCACCAGCTGAGCCACTTCGGATGGTTCGATGAGGCGTTTGACGGCGGCATTTTTGAGCATGATCTTCTCGATGACCTCTTGCTCATCCATATGATTGAGCTTCGCTTGATCCGCGATCTGATTATCGACCAGCGGCGTTTTCACGTATGCTGGGCAAATCGCATTTGCTGTAATGCCCTGCTCGCCACCCTCCAGCGCTGCGGTTTTGGTCAACCCGATCATGCCATGTTTGGCGCTGATATACGCCGCTTTGCCTGGTGACGCCACCTGCGCATGAATAGAAGCGATGTTCACCACACGGCCCCAACCCTTCTCACGCATGTAAGGCCAGGCGGCCTGGGTGAGCAGGAAAGGGGCTGTCAGCATCAGATCGATGATTTGGCGCCACTTCGCTTCAGGAAAAGTCTCGATCGAAGCAACATGCTGAATGCCTGCGTTATTGACGAGAATATCCACGCCACCAAAACGCTTGACCGCCTCGGCGATCGCGCCACGACACGCATCGGGATCGGTAAGATCCGCTTGATAGAACGCGGCACCTGCTGCCTCCGCAATCTCTTTACCAGCCGGGTTGAAGTCGACGGCCAATACTTGATGCCCCTGCTCACAGAAATGTCGAACGACGGCTTCCCCGATGCCACTGCTGGTACCCGTTACCACGGCAACCCGTGGTGTTGTCGCTTTTTGCGATGCCATCCCAGTTTCCTTTTATGACGTACATGAAAATGAAGAGATAAACGTTGGTGAGTATAGGAGCCACCTACTGCTTCTGCCTACTCGGGCGACGCATAAGCAGCGCTGGGCTGCGTCATCAACTGCTGCATCATGCGCTGGGCGAAGCGAGCCGTTTCTTGCAAAGACTCTAGATCGCTCAAGTCATCCAGTATTTTTCGCTTGTAGAGCTCGATACCCGTAGACAAACGCTCCAACACCAACGCATAACGGCCAGATGGCAGCGCCAGCACACACTGCGAATCCAGCGGAGCCTGTAACGTAGCCTGTTCCGGTAACGCCACCAACCACAGCTCACAGGGGGTAATCAGTGCACCCGCCATGACGCTAGCACCGCTAATCCGCGTGTCGAGATGTTGAAAACAGAGAGCATCCACCCCTAATCGAGGGTTGAAGTGCGGCTGCTGCTTCAGCGTTGCCAAATGATCATCGCGATAACACTTAGCCAGCTCGGCTAAATGTCCATACTCATGCGGTGCCAAGGTCTGCATGGATTCTCCTGATCTATGTCGCTGATTGGTGTGCTTTATAGCAAACGTAGCGTGGCGCTATTGGCTAAAAAGCGCTCCCTACGCCACAATGAGCATCGATTTTCATTTAACGCTCATATCGTAAAGGAGTCACTGCCATGTTTGTGGTCATTTTTGGGCGCATGTCGTGCCCTTTTTGCGTTCGCGCCAAACAACTTGCCGAGCATCTTGAAAACAGCGGCAAGATCGACGGTTACCGCTATGTGGACATGCCCTCAGAAGGGGTCACCAAGGACGATATCGCCAAAACGGCGGGTAAGCCCATCCATACCGTTCCTCAAATCTTCGTCGATCAGCAGCACGTCGGCGGCTATACCGAATTTGATCAGTTCGTGCGTGAAAAACAGCTGCTGGCTTCCTAATAGGCGTTAGATTGGCCGTTTAAGCCCGTTGAACCTGTCAATTCCTTGCTTGCCTATACTGACCTTTCAACTATCCGTTGACTTACGGACGTCTTTAGGCGGCGAGGATTCCCCATGCAGCGCGAGGAGTTTTTACAACAGCTGTGGCTGGACTACGTCCACACCCACCCCGATATCGGCAACTTAAGGTTATGGCCGCTCAACACCCAGGCAGAATACTTGACGCTGGTCACGCTGAATTACGGCCCCTTCGCCATGAATGCTCTAGGACTCCCTTTGGCACGCATGGGCTACCGCTCGGCGGGGTATTACGCCATGGCTGACAAAGGGCTGCTGATTCACTTGATGGCTCCCAGCGACGATACCAGTTGGCTGGTCCTTGCTGAGCTACAAATAGGCACGCTTTCGAAAGCACCCAGAGAAGCGTTGACGACGCTGGTGCATCAAAGCCACCCGGCTGATTGCAAAGGCCATAATCTTTTGTGCCGAGGCAGGCCCTGGCCGATGCCCTCATGGACACTCTACCGACAGCTATACAGCGCGCACCCACTAGCCGCTTGGCTTGCCGTCATGGGGCCTCGGCTGCATCATGCCGGTTTCGACTGCCATCGAATGCAGGCGCCCCTCGCCACCCTAAACGAACAGTTAGAGAAGGCCGGCATGCCGCCACTAAGTGGCCAACAAAACGGTGTCTTTTCCGTTTCCAATCTACTCGAGCACCGTTTTTACCCGGCGATGCCGCAAAAAATGGTCTTCAACGACGGCGACGAGCACCGCTTGTGCTTGGGTGGATTAGCCCTGATTCAAAAACAGGTCAGTGATGATCACGAACGTGTGGCAGAGATTTTGCTGCCCTTTCACACTCGCTGCGAAATGGCGTGAGCGCTCGCCCACGCCTTATGCTACTGAAAAAAAATGCTTATTCGTCGAACGTCATTTCCGGGACGTGATCTGGAACGATCAGTTTACCAGCGGTTTTCTCGACGATCTCTTCGACGCTAATGCCTGGCGCTCGCTCCTTGAGAATGAAGGCGCCATCTTTGATCTCCAAATAGGCTAGGTCCGTCAACACACGATTGATGCAACCAGCACCTGTCAGAGGCAAGTTACACTTTTCTAGCAATTTGGATTCGCCGTGTTTCGACGCATGGGTCATGGTGCAAATGATGTTTTCTGCACCTGCTACGAGATCCATGGCGCCGCCCATGCCTTTGATGAGCTTTCCGGGTATCATCCAGGACGCAATGTTGCCCTCTTGGTCGACTTCAAACGCACCCAGAACGGTCAAATCCACATGACCGCCGCGAATCATGGCAAACGACTCAGCGGAGGAGAAAATCGCCGCCCCAGGGCGGGCAGTAACGGTCTGCTTACCCGCATTGATCATGTCTGGATCTACTTCTTCCTCGGTGGGAAACCGCCCCATTCCTAACAGCCCGTTTTCGGACTGGAGCATGACATCCATGCCATCCGGGATGTAGTTGGCCACCAGCGTAGGAATACCGATACCTAGATTGACGTAGAAACCATCCTGCAATTCACGCGCTACACGCTGCGCCATTTGTTCACGAGTTAAAGCCATGGTGCCACCTCTTGTCTTAGTCCTGAGTTGATTGTTGGCGTTCTTCGCTTAACTGCGCACGGTGCGCTTCTCGATACGTTTCTCGAACGTACCTTGAATAATGCGATCGACGTAGATTCCCGGTGTATGAATCTGGCTGGGTTCCAGTTCACCTGGCTCAACGATCTCCTCAACTTCAACGACGGTAATTTTGCCTGCGGTTGCCGCCATGGGATTGAAATTCTGTGCCGTATGGCGATACATGACGTTGCCATATCGGTCGGCTTTCCAGCCTTTGACGATTGCAAAATCGCCTTTGATCGCCTCTTCCAAAATGTAATGACGTCCATCAAAGACCCGTACTTCTTTGCCTTCACCAATCGGCGTGCCATAGCCGGTGGCGGTATAGAATGCAGGAATACCCGCCCCGCCTGCCCGCATCTTTTCGGCGAGCGTCCCTTGTGGCGTCAGTACGACATCGATTTCGTCGTTCAACATCTGCTGTTCGAACAGGGCGTTCTCGCCCACGTACGAGGCGATAATCTTACTGATTTGGCGGTCCTCGAGCAGTACGCCCAAACCAAAACCATCCACGCCACAGTTATTGGAAACCACGGTAAGGTCTTTGACGCCACGACGTTTGATCTCGGCAATCAGGTTTTCAGGGATACCACATAACCCAAAACCACCGGCAATTACGGTCATACCGCTCTCGATGCCTTCCATTGCTTCTTCGTAGGAAGCCACACGCTTATCGAATCCTGCCATTGTCATGCCTCACGTTGTTGTTGAATACGGTTCGGTGTCGAGAATGCTGATTGAAACAGTGTAAGCAGCGTTAGCTCGGCTGTCGCCCTATTGCCAGTGTTGTCTCGGATGATATATTTGTTAAGTTTGTTTTTCTTATTAATTTATTTTAACAACTTATAAAGAGACGCCATGACCGTTAAGCAGCTTCGCGCCTTCTTGGCTGTAGCGCAAACCCTCAGCTTCACTCAAGCATGCGAGCGTCTGCACCTTTCACAGCCCGCCTTGAGCCTTGCTATCAAAGGGTTAGAGGATTCTCTCGGTGGAAAACTACTCATCCGCAGTACGCGAAGCGTGAGACTTACCCCCGAGGGAGCGTCCCTACTCCCTCTCGCCAAGCATTTGCTAGCCCAATGGGACAATACCGAAGAGCGGCTGCGTCAGCGCTTCACCCTCCAGCTGGGACGACTCAGCGTGGCCGCCATGCCCTCTTTTGCCGGTAACTTGTTGCCAAGCGCGCTGATCAAGTTTCGCCAGCAGTACCCTAAGATCAACGTCACCGTTCATGACGTCATCAATGAAGAGGTGATGGAGATGGTTCGCTCTCGGCAGGTAGAAATTGGCATTGCCTTCGCTCCGGAAGGCACTGGTAGCTTGAATTTTACGCCGCTTTTTGAGGATCGATTCGTTGCCGTCGTCTCCTCCTCCTCCCCGCTGGCGGGCTCCACCTCGCTCTCTTGGCAGCAGCTCCTGGCGCAGGACTTCATGACACTTCAGCGCCCTTCGATGGTACGGCGTTTATTGGAACAGGAACTCGGGAAGCGCCAAATGGCGCTTCCCGTCGCCTTCGAGAGCCATCAGCTAGCCACGGTGGGCCGTATGGTGGCGGAGGGGCTGGGGGTTAGCGCTGTCCCATCGATGTGCATTCGGCAAATGCATGAACTAGGGGCTCACTGCGTGCCCCTTGAAGCACCCAGTATCGCTTGTCGAGTGGGCATCCTCACGCAAGAAGAACTCTCGGTAGCCGCCCATGCGCTGCGCAGCGTTCTGTTGGAATGCATCAAAACACCCTCGCTGTTGGCGTCGTCCTAACATCTTGATGCGGTTATGCTGGGCAGCGTGACGTTGATCCATTAGCATTTATCCTAGAGCGCGTGTCGAGTAAGACAGGACACGCTGTCAGGTCGCTGTGAGGATTGTGGTATGCCAATCATAAAAGGGGGCGTTAGCATCTTGTTGCTGACGTTGTGCACGCTGTTTTGGGGCGTTCCCCTCATTTTGTTGACACTGCTGAAAGTCATCGCTCCTGGGCGGCGACAAAAGGAGTGGCTGCTGAAAGGGCTTTGTGCCGTGGCGCTAAATTGGATTGGCGTCAACTTATGGTGGATGCGACGCTGGCTCAAGCCCGATGTATCGATTGACGTGCCCGATACATTGAGTCCAGAACAGTGGTGGCTCGTCATTTCCAACCACCGTAGTTGGACCGATATTTTCATTCTTTTCATGGCGCTGCATCGTCGTATTCCCATGCCGCGCTTTTTCCTCAAGCATCAGCTCATTTGGATTCCCATCGTCGGCCTCGCTTTTTGGGCGCTCGAGTTTCCTTTCATGCGCCGCTTCAGCCGTGAACAAATTGCGCTAAATCCTAGACTGGCTACCGTGGATAGAGAATCCACCGAGCGGATGTGCCGCCGGGCACGACATGCGCCCATTGCGATCTTTAATTTTGTCGAGGGGACCCGCTTCACCGTCGCCAAGCGAGACGCTCAACAAAGCCCTTTTCAGCACCTGTTGCGCCCTAAAGCAGGCGGTATTGCCCAAGTATTGAGCCTTTTAGGCGACCAGTTAGATGGCATTCTGGATGTCACTATCAGCTATACCAACCCATCGCCCACGTTCTTAGGCTTTTTATGTGGCAAAGAAGCCCCCATTACGCTTAAAGCTCGGCAGATCGACATTCCGGAGTGGATGTCGACTGCTCATTACCATGACGAACCGCAGCACAAGGAACGCTTCCACGCATGGATCAATTCACTCTGGCAGGAAAAAGATACCTTGCTGGACCGCCTCAGCGACCACGTTTAAGCCACTGGCTGACGATTTGCGTATTGGCGAGCATGCTCGTTGGCTGTGCTGGCTCGTCGCCCTCTTCTTCGGGACAGCGCGTGCCTGCCGCCAGCTCGACGAGCAGTATCAGTGGTGACTGGGTAGTCGTTAGACGAGGCGATACGCTTGGTCAGCTCGCGGCGCGAGCCAACGTACCGCTGGAGCGACTCGAGCGCTTCAATCCGGGCGTCGACCCACGCCGTTTAGCGGTGGGACAGCGTCTACTCATCCCCACTCAGCAGGAACGAGCGCCTTCTGGCGGCCCTTACCGCTATCAAATTCGCCCTGGGGATACCTTTTCAGGCATCGCACGGCATTTTGGTACCACGTCCGGACGTATACAGAGCGCGAATCAGGGCACGTCGCCGACCGGGCTGCGCGTCGGACAAATTATCAGCGTTCCTCTCAGCAGTGCGGCCAGAACCACGCCGTCAAGCCAGCGTAACGGCTCACGAAGCACCAGCTCGTCGAGTGCTTCATCGGCGCCGACACCCGCACCCAGCGCGAGCCTGCCCGCGTCAGCGCGTCGTTGGCCATGGCCACTGGAGGATTACCGCGTAGTGCGCCGCTTTGGGGCGGATAGCCGCGGCACCCTGCAACCCATGTTACTCGCCACGCAGGAAGGTGCCCGAGCTAAGGCCGTCGCCCCCGGGGAGGTTCGTTTTGCAGACAGCATGCGGCAGCTTGGCGATGTCGTCATCGTTCACCATGCAGACAATTTGCAAACCGTCTATGCCCTTTGCGAACGAATATTGGTCCGCGTAGGCGATCAAGTCAGCGCGGGCGACGAGCTCTGCGAAGTGGGACAAAGCAACGCAACACAGCGCTATGATTTGTTGTTCGATTTACGCCAAGGAGGCAAACCCATCGATCCGCGCCAAGTACTGCGCTGACAACAAGTACTGCGCTGACAACAAGTACTGCGCTGACAAAAAGCCCCTCCACGATGAGGGGCTCTTCCACTATCTGAACGACTATCCTCGATAGTAGCCGGGCGTTACGAAAGGCATGGAAGTGACGTTCATCGGGAGCTGCTTGCCGCGCACCAGTGCATAGACGGCGGTACCGGGAGCCTCCCATTCTCGAGTCACATACCCCATGGCGACGGGTTTACCGACGCTAGGTCCGAAGCCCCCCGAGGTCACCACACCGATCTCGTTACCCGCTTCGTCAACTAGCAGGCTGCCTTCACGGACCGGCGCTCGTCCTTCTCCGACCAAGCCCACGCGCTTTCGGGGATGATCTTTGGCATCCACTTGATGCAGAATCACATCGGCACCCGGAAAACCCGCTGCGCGCTCGCCACCGCGCCGACGGGACTTACCAATGGCCCAAATCAAACCGGCTTCGACGGGCGTGGTGTTCTGATCCATATCGTGGCCATAGAGACATAAGCCTGCTTCAAGGCGCAGAGAATCCCGAGCCCCTAAGCCAATTGCTTCGACTTCCGGCTCAGCCAGTAGCGTCTCTGCTAACGCTTGGCTCTCGTCGGCAGCGACAGAGATCTCGAAACCATCCTCACCGGTGTAGCCGCTGCGGCTGACCCAAACGTCATGCCCCGCCAGCGTATAACGCCCATGCTGCATGAACGTCAATTCGCAAACCTGGGGGCAAAGTCGCTGCATAACTTCCCGAGCTTGGGGTCCTTGTAGTGCCAGCAACCCGCGGTCGAGCACGTCAATTTGGTGGCTATTCCCCAAATTGGCACGCAAATGGGCAATATCTTGCTCTTTGCATGCCGCATTCACCACCAGATAGAAGTGATCCCCTGCATTGACGGCCATCAGATCATCGAGAATGCCACCGTCGGTACTGGTGAAAAGACCATAACGCTGCTGCCCTTTTTGCAATCCCACCAAATCAGCGGGAATCAAGCTTTCCAGCGCTTCAGCGACTTGCTCACCCGACACTAGAATCTGTCCCATATGCGACACATCAAACAAACCGCAGTGCTGACGGGTATGCTCGTGCTCTTTTTTTACCCCTAACGGGTACTGCACCGGCATCTCGTACCCAGCGAAAGGTACCATCTTGGCACCCAGTTGTGTGTGCAGCGTGTGAAGTGGCGTTCGGTTCAGATCAGTCATGGCATATCCTCTATCAAAAAAGAGAAACGGGAAGCCTAACTAGGCTTCCCGGCTCTACTACAACGTGCATGGCCCTTAAGCGCAGGCCTTACTTGTCATGATCCAGGGCTTCGCCCGGCAGCACGTCCTTACCTGCAAAATAATCCCGAGTCAGCTTGAAGACAACGGGAGAGAGCAGCGCCAACGCAATCAGGTTGGGAATAGCCATCATGGCGTTGAAGGTGTCGGCCATCAGCCAGATAAAGCCCAGCTGAGCAATGGCACCCAACGGAATGGCCAGCACGAACAATACGCGGTAGAGCATGATGGAGCGAGTGCCAAACAGAAACTGGCAGCACTTCTCCCCATAAAAAGACCATCCCAAAATCGTGGTGAAGGCAAAGATCGCCAGCGCAATGGCCACGATTTGGTTACCAAAACCAGGCAGCGCTGCATCGAAAGAGAGCGCGGTCAGTGACGCTCCCGCCTCTCCTTCCATCCACACCGTCGAGGTCAAAATGACCAGCGCAGTGATGGTACATACGATGATGGTATCGATGAACGTCCCCAGCATGGCAATCAAACCCTGACGTACCGGATTTTTCGTTTGTGCCGCTGCGTGGGCGATAGGTGCGCTCCCCAAACCGGCTTCGTTGGAGAAGATACCGCGCGCCACACCAAAGCGGATGGCAGCCATCACCGCGGCACCAGCAAACCCACCGGCCGCTGCCATGGGGTTGAAGGCGTAGTAGAAGATCAGCCCAAAGGCATCGCCAATTTGGCCTGCATTGACGACCAGTACCAGCAAGCCCGCAATGACGTAAGCAATGCCCATCACCGGCACCAGTTTACCAGCAACCTTGGCAATACGTTTGATGCCGCCGAGAATCACCGCGCCTGCCAGGACCATGATGATGACGCCGGTTAACCAGTGAGGAACACCAAAAGTGGCATCCATGGCGTCCGCTACCGAGTTGGACTGAACGGTGTTACCGATTCCAAACGCCGCCACTGCGCCAAAGAAAGAGAACAGGCCGCCCAACCAGAGCCACTTACGGCCTAGGCCATTTTTGATATAGAACATCGGCCCGCCCACATGATAACCGGTGCTATCGGTCTCCCGGTAGCGCACCGCCAGCACTGCCTCGGCAAACTTGGTCGCCATACCCACTAACGCGGTGATCCACATCCAAAAAACGGCGCCAGGGCCACCGAGCGCAATGGCGGTTGCCACACCGGCGATATTACCGGTACCAATCGTTGCCGATAGCGCGGTCATCAGCGCGTTAAAGGGAGAAATTTCCCCCTCATCGCTGGGCGTTGACGATGCCTTTGCAGACGGTTTGGCATCTCGTCCTTGCCACATTAGCTTGAAACCCATGCCGAGTTTGCGTATCGGCATCAGTTTCAAGCCAATTTGCAGATAGATACCGACCCCTAGCAACAGGATCAGCATCAACGGGCCCCACACAACCCCGTTAATAGCGCCTAATAGGCTGGTCAATGTTTCCACACGACTCTCCTTACCCAATTCGATTGATGCGTTTGTTATGAAGGTTAGGTTGCTCACCCACCACCCATCAGGCAGATGAAAACACCAAGCGTCTCTACCATAGCGCTTAATTCTCGCTGGAAAAACGCATGATGAGTATGTTTTACACCATTTTCTTAGTGGGCATCCACGCCCGTGTCGCTTGCTAGCAGAGAAAGCTTCTCTTTATGAAATCGACAAACGACCGGAGGCTAGGAAAAGGCGCTCCACAAGTGAGGTTTTAGTACCAATGAAGAAACTTGTTTCCGATAAGAAACACGGTACCATAGAGAGACTCATACGCTCCATCGAGCTGGCTACAGTCGCCAAGGCGAACGACAAGCGCTAGTATGCCGTTGTTCCGTCCACTGAATGCAAAGGGAAACATCATGAGCAATCTTCCTGCCAATCTTCGTTACGCTGCCAGCCACGAATGGGTGCTGGACAACCAAGACGGCACCGTGACCGTTGGGATCACTGACCACGCACAAGAAGCATTAGGCGATGTGGTGTTTGTCGAGCTACCCGAGGTCGGTCAAGCCCTGAATAAAGGCAAGGAGTTTGGTGTCATCGAGTCCGTCAAAGCGGCTTCCGACCTTTACTCCCCCGTCGATGGCGAAGTGGTGGAAGTCAACGAAGCCCTCGAAGACGCCCCTGAAACGGTCAATGATGCCCCTTACGAAGGTGGCTGGATCATGAAAGTTCGTGTCACCGACCAAGCCCTTGAAGGCTTATTAGACGCCGATGCGTATCAAGCGACGCTAAGCAACGACGACTGATCAACGTCGCCTCAGCGCCTGCCCATCTGACAGGCGCTGATCGATCGCCTCTGCACGGTTTTCTCATCACGTCCGGAATCTCCCCATGCCTTTCGAATCACGCCGTTTGGCCGAATTGGCCGACCACGATGCTTTTATCAAACGCCATAACGGGCCAAGCCCCGACGATGTCGCCACCATGTTAAAAGCGCTCAACATGCAGCGCATGGAAGACCTGATCGAGCAAACCGTGCCAAGCGATATTCGGCTTGGTCGTGAACTTGCCCTTGACGACCCTCGCAGTGAAGCGGAAGCGTTGGAGTACTTGAGCCAGCTTGCCCGTCAAAACCGCGTCACCAAGAGCTATATTGGCCAGGGTTACTACAACACCCATATGCCAGCAGTGATTCAGCGAAACGTGCTGGAAAACCCAGGCTGGTATACCGCCTACACGCCTTACCAGCCGGAAATTTCTCAGGGCCGCCTGGAAGGTCTGCTCAATTTCCAGCAGGTCATCATGGACCTAACCGGCATGGAACTGGCCAATGCCTCCTTGCTGGATGAAGCCACGGCCGCCGCAGAGGCCATGGCGCTTTGCAAGCGTGGCAACAAAAAGAGCAAGTCGAACGCCTTTTTCGTCGCCGACGACCTCTTTCCGCAAACGCTAGACGTCGTGAAGACCCGCGCAGAGTTCTTCGGCTTCGAACTGATCATCGCTCCTGCCGAGCGCCTTGCCGAGCACGATGTATTTGGCGCACTGGTGCAGTACCCCTCTGCTAGCGGCCGCGTTATCGATCTCGCCCCAATGCTCGAGGCGGCGCAAGCGCGCGGTATCATGACATGTGTAGCGACCGATTTGCTCAGCCTGGTACTCCTCAAAGAGCCGGGCGCAATGGGCGCAGACATCGTCGTCGGTAACTCGCAGCGATTTGGTGTGCCTATGGGCTTTGGTGGGCCACATGCCGCTTTCTTCGCAACCTCCGACAAACTCAAGCGGTCGATTCCAGGGCGAATCATCGGTGTCTCCAAAGACAGCCGAGGCAAAACGGCGCTACGTATGGCCATGCAGACTCGCGAGCAGCACATTCGTCGTGAGAAAGCGACCTCGAACATTTGCACCGCGCAAGCGCTACTGGCCAATATCGCTGGTTTCTACGCTACCTATCACGGGGCTGAAGGTCTGCGAAAAATTGCTGGCCGCGTACACCGCCTCACCACGGTGCTGGCAACCGGCTTGAAGCGCGCAGGCGTTCAGCTAGCCAACGACACGTGGTTCGATACGCTGCGCCTCACGCAGGTGGACGCGGGTAAACTTCATGGCCGCGCCATGACCCACGACATCAACTTGCACTATTTCGCCAATGGTGACGTAGGCATCAGCCTGGACGAAACGACCACTGCTCACGATGTCGCTGCCCTTTTCGACGTTCTGCTGGGCGATGAGCATGGTTTGGCGGTTTCCGCACTAGATGAGCAGGTCGTTGCCGAGCAGCTAAGTTGGATTCCAATGGCGTACCAGCGAAACAGCGATTTCCTGACGCACCCAACGTTCAAGCGCTATCGCAGCGAAACCGAAATGCTGCGTTACCTAAAGCGTCTCGAAAACAAAGATTTGTCGCTAGCCCACGCCATGATTCCGCTGGGGTCATGCACCATGAAGCTCAATGCGACGAGCGAGATGATTCCTGTCTCTTGGCCTGCGTTTGCCAAACTGCACCCGTTTGCCCCCCGCGACCAAGTGGCGGGGTATCATCAAATGATCGATGAATTGGCGGCGTTTCTGGTCGAAGTCACCGGCTATGACCACATCTCGATGCAGCCCAACTCGGGTGCCCAGGGCGAGTACGCGGGCCTGCTGGCCATTCGCCGTTACCAAGCAGCACAAGGTGAAGCGCACCGTGACGTCTGCTTGATTCCTAGCTCGGCACACGGCACGAACCCTGCCTCTGCCGCCATGCTAAGCATGGAAGTGGTCGTCGTCGAATGTGATGCAAACGGCAACATCGATTTAGAGGATTTGACCCGCAAAGCCGAACAGCACAGCGAGCGTCTTTCAGCGGTCATGATCACCTATCCATCGACGCACGGCGTATTCGAATCTCACGTTCGCAAGGTATGTGACGTGGTACACCGGAATGGCGGACAAGTGTATGTCGATGGAGCAAACATGAATGCCCAAGTAGGCCTAACCCGCCCTGGTGACTTCGGTGGTGACGTTTCTCACCTCAACCTGCACAAAACGTTTTGCATCCCCCACGGCGGCGGTGGCCCCGGCATGGGCCCCATCGGTGTGAAAGCGCACCTTGCTCCGTTCGTCTCCAACCATGTGGTGACGCCCATTAACGGTGTCAATCCAGACAGCGGCGCGGTCTCGGCGGCGGCTTTCGGCAGTGCGTCCATTCTCCCGATTTCATGGGCGTACATTAAGATGATGGGAGCCCGTGGTCTGCGCGAGGCTACCGAGTTGGCCATTCTCAACGCTAATTACATTGCCAAGCGTTTAGAAGCCTCCTACCCGATTCTCTATCGCGGTCAGAACGGCACGGTCGCTCACGAATGCATCATCGATATCCGTCCGCTAAAGAGCGCCTCTGGCATTAGTGAAGAGGATATCGCCAAGCGCTTGATGGATTATGGCTTCCACGCGCCGACCATGTCGTTCCCGGTGCCGGGCACGCTGATGATCGAGCCGACGGAGTCAGAGTCACTTTACGAAATTGACCGCTTCTGCGATGCCATGATTGCGATTCGTGAAGAGATTGCGCGGGTTGAAAGCGGTGAGTGGCCGCTGGATAACAACCCGCTGGTGAATGCGCCGCATACGCAAGCCGACCTGATGGATAGCACCTGGGAACGGCCCTACGACCGTCAGCTTGGCGCCTTCCCTACCGAAGCGGTGATGGCGTCTAAATATTGGCCTTCGGTGAACCGGGTCGACAACGTCTTTGGCGATCGCCAATTGATCTGCTCGTGCCCTAGTATCGACGAATATCGCCAATAACGCTTGAACGTTTAGCAGCCAATAGCGCCCCTGGCCCGTTATTCGGGTACCAGGGGCGTCGTTTCTTGAAGACGCTGGTCGTGAAAACCGTTCAGCAGTTTTTCATAGCGCTTAGGCAGCACGGAGTCTTGGCGGCGCAATAGATAGAGAACTTCATTAATCGCTTGCGGCAGCGCTAACGCCTTGACCTGCCGCTGCCAAGGCGATGTTTCGAGCACTAGGCGCGACACCACCGTAAAGCCCAACCCACGTGCTACGGCGTCCAACACCATGCTGACCTCATTAGTGAAGCCCTGATGGCGAAAGTGTGTCATGGAGCGAAAATCATCGGGGTAATTCGCGCGCAACAGGGCGTTGGCGTGATTGATACCGTCGTAGTAATTGATGAAGCCAATGCCCATTAGCTCCGATAGCGTACTGCCTGCAAAGTCAGCGGGCACCACCAAGCATAGCGGCTCTTTGTGCCATACCGTACAGGTAAGCTCTGGATGATTGACCTGCTCGGTCACGATACCGATGTCGTACCGCCCTTCTAACAGGTCGTTGACGATCTCATGGTTGAACGCAAAGCTGTAATTGACCGTGAGATTGGGATGCATCTGTTGCTGCCCTAGGATATAGGGATAAAACATCAGTCCCACACTGCCGGGCGAGGCGATGCGGCACTCGCCGCTATCCAGCGAATCATCATCGAGACCATGGCGAAATTGCTCATGCTCGGCAAACAGCTTTAACGCATAGTCGTAGGCACGACGTCCCGATTCGGTCAGTGTGAAGCTCCTACCACGACGCTCGAGCAGCGTTTTGCCCAGATAGCTTTCCAACTTGCGAATATGCTGGCTAACCCCTGGCTGCGTCATTTCTAGGCGACGCGCCGTTCGTGTGAAACTGCCAGTTTCCACCAACGTTATAAACGTCCGAAAATATTGGGCATTAAACATAGGGTTCGAACAACATCCTCATTATCCATCATCGTTAGCCGCTCTTTGGCGTACTAACGTCACCGTCGCGGTTCGGCCTACCGTGCGCGCCGATGGCCTAGAGTAGCATAAACCCCGCGGGATCGGTCGCAGGCCCCACTGCTGAACCGTATTAAGCAGCGTGCTAGTATGCAGGCTCGTTATGAACACACTTAGGGATAGTTCAACTAATGACGCAGCCCCCAGCGCCTCGTGCCACGATTTCCAGCATTATTTCTCCCGAAGGCAGCCTTGAAGTCCTCTCTCAGCATGAGGTCAACCGGCTGAAGAGCACGTCCAAAAGTGGTTTGCACGATTTATTGCGCCGATGTGCGCTAGCTGTTCTCAATTGCGGCAGCCCCACCGATGACAGCTTGGCGATCCTCGAAGCCTACAAAGACTTCGATATCGAGGTCCTACAGCAAGACCGGGGCATTCGGCTAAAGCTGACCAATGCCCCCGCTGAAGCCTTCGTGGATGGGCGCATGATTCGCGGTATTCGTGAACATCTCTCGTCGATCATTCGCGACATCGTCTACGTCTATAACGAGATTCAGCAACATAACCGTTTTGACCTAACCACCGGCGAAGGCACGACCAACGCGGTGTTCCACATCCTGCGCAAGGCGGGCACGCTTAAACCGGGCCGCGACCCGAGTCTAGTCGTGTGCTGGGGTGGCCATTCGATTTCTCGCGAAGAGTATGAGTACACCAAGGATGTGGGTTACCACCTTGGGTTGCGCGATTTGGACATTTGCACCGGCTGTGGCCCCGGCGCAATGAAAGGCCCCATGAAAGGTGCCAACGTGGCGCATGCCAAACAGCGCCGTAAAGATGGCCGCTACCTGGGTATTTCGGAGCCGGGTATCATCGCCGCCGAAGCCCCCAACCCCATCGTCAACGAACTGGTGGTCATGCCCGACATCGAGAAGCGCCTGGAGGCGTTCGTTCGGCTAGGCCATGGCATCATCGTCTTTCCCGGCGGCGTGGGCACCGCCGAAGAGATCCTTTACCTGCTGGGCATTTTGCTGCACCCCAGCAACAAAGAGATTCCCTTTCCGCTCGTCTTCACCGGCCCAACCAGCTCGGCGGCCTATTTCCAGAAAATCGACGAGTTCTTGGTCTACACGCTGGGAGAGGAGATCCGCCGCTATTACACCATCATTACCGGCGACCCGGTGGCGGTCGCGCGCAAAATGCGTGAGGGCATCGATCAAATTGCCGATTTCCGCCGCCGACACCAGGATGCGTTCTATTACAACTGGCGCTTGACCATCGCGCGTGAGTTTCAAGCCCCCTTCGAGCCCACTCACGACGCCATGCGTGCGCTAGCACTCCACCGCCAGCAGCCCACGCATGAGCTAGCCGCCAACCTCCGCCGTGCTTTCTCTGGCATCGTGGCAGGTAATGTCAAAGAACCTGGCATCCGAGCCATCGAAGCCCATGGCCCATTCGTTCTGACCGCCGAACCGGCGCTCATGGAGCGACTGGACGCCCTGCTCAGCTCGTTTGTTGCTCAAGGCCGTATGAAACTGGATGGGCAGCCCTACACGCCCTGCTACGTGCTGAAATAGCACTATCGCCCAGGCAGGCACATCGGTGCCTGCCGACAGGTTCTGACCGTGATCATAGCTCTGCTTACTCTTGTCATTGCTGGCATCATCAAAGGTGCGATCGGCTCTGGCGTCCCCGTTGTCGTCGTCCCAGTGCTGACCATGCTCTACGATGTCAAATTGGCCATTGCGGTGTTGGTTGCGCCTAATTTATTTAGCAATGCCCTTCAGGTATGGCAATACCGCCACTCCCTTTTGCCCTGGCGCTTTTTGTTGACGTTCGCCATCGCTGGCGGCGTAGGCATCGTTCTCGGCACCTGGGGGCTCGTCGTCATCTCCCCAGACTATCTCTCGCTGGGAGTCGCGGGCGCCATTGCCATGTATCTTGCCATCAAACTTTCCAAACGTTCGGCCACGCTACCTTTATCCGTGGCCGAACGCATCGCTCTTCCCGTTGGCCTGTTGGCGGGAGTGCTTCAAGGCGCCGCAGGAATGTCCGCACCGGCATCGGTCACTTTCCTAAACGCCATGCGACTGGAGCGACGCGTCTTCATCGGGTCCATTTCGGTATTCTTCGTCGCCATCACCCTGGTGCAAATTCCTGCCCTTCTAAGCGCAGGCATTCTGACGGCTGAACGCACCCTCTACAGCCTGGGTGCGCTGATAGTGATTCTCACCGGCATGCCTTTGGGTGCTCGGTTAGGTAAGCGCTTGCCACATCGCTGGTTCGATAACCTGATCATGTGCCTGCTAGCCAGTATTGCATTGAAAATCATCATCGATACGTATTGGGCATGATCGACAGCCTCCTTCTTTCTGCAGAGTAGCCCAATTGCCGCTACACTAAGCCTGAGTTCGACGACCACACATCGCCGTCGGCCATGGAGTCATATCACCGCGTCTCAAGGAGAGAAATTCGATATGGAAATGATCGACCAACTGCAAGACGGTAAAACTAAAGCCTTCGCCAAGCACTGTTTCGAGCGTAACTCCCCCGAGGAGCTCAACAGCGCCGCAGAAGGCGCTCCCGATCAAGCAGAAATGGAGCACTGGGGTATTACCGCCGGTCAATGGGAAGAGGCCGTGGCGGCAGCGCTCGCCGATCACAAAGCGCAGGGATAATCATCTCGCTGCTGATGACGTTTCACACATACACAATTGTGACGCAGAGATGAGAACCGGAGACCGATAATTGGCGCACAGGAAACCCGGAGGTTTCTATGAGGAAATGGATAGTGATGGCCCTCGTCAACTGGCTTCGCAAGCCAGCCAATCGCCAGAAAGCCAAAGCAGCCTGGAATGACTTACGCGGGCAGCGAAAGCGTCCATCGGGCGCTTCCACTCCGATGTCAGGAAGAAGCACGCCTCGGCAGCCCAACTCCCCTAGCGACAGTCACCGCTAATCCTTTTATTACCCGGCGGGCCCTGAAACGGGGCCCGTTTTTATGTTGAGTGAAACACAAAAAAGCCGCTTCGATAAACGAAGCGGCTTTTCAGTATTGGTCGGAGTGACAGGATTCGAACCTGCGACCTTTGCAACCCCATTGCAACGCGCTACCAAGCTGCGCCACACTCCGATGTCTGTTTGGCATTTGCCTCAAGACGGTGCGTATACTAGCGCTTTATTAGCCAAATGAAAAGCCCTTTTTGCGCTTTCTTTTCAAATGGTTGCCGATGCGTCCAAGAGGCCGCTAACGATCCGACTCTTTTAACAGCTTGGCCATTGCATCATACACCTTCGGCGTGGTGATCAAGAGCTGTTCAGGATAAAGGTCGGCCGGCACCTCCTTGGGTATGTCTACCAGATGCCCCACGCGTGCGCCTGCCTCACGGGCAATGACCCAGCCAGCGACAAAATCCCAGGGGGAGACGGTTTCGTAGTAGGCGTCTAAACGTCCGCAGGCCACGTCACAAATATCCAGCGCCGCAGAGCCATTACGTCGTACGTCTTGGCAATGGGTCAGCGCCGCCTCCAAACGAGGCAACAGGGCCTTACGGGCAGCTTTATCGTAGGGGAAACCAGTGGCTACCAACGTATTGTCGAGGGACACTGCATGACTTGGTGCTATAGGCCGCTGATTGCAAAATGCCCCCAGCCCCTGAGCGGCACTGAACGTCTCGTTCAAAAACGGCGCGTGTACCACCCCCACTTTGCCGACACCCTGCTCGATCCATCCAATCGAGACGGCAACGTGACGAAGCCCTTGGGCAAAATTCACCGTACCATCGATGGGGTCCACTACCCATAACTGCTCGGCGGGGTTGTGTAAGGCCTCCTCAGGACGCAACTCTTCGCTAAGGCGTGCTTCCCCGGGAAAGTGCGCGTCTAATCGCTCACTGATGAGCTTATCGACGGCAACGTCGACATCGGTCACGAGCTCTATCCCCGCTTTTAACCGCTGGCTAAATGATTGCTGGTCACGAGCATGACGAATCATCTGCCCTGCTTCTTCCGCAATCGATATGGCCAGCGCCAAGCGCTCTTCCAAGGAAACGTTCGCCATAAGTGCTCCTGCTGTTTATGAGGTACATCACACATAAACTAGCATAAACGCTGCTCTTTTCGGCGGCTAGCGCAGTGCGTCGACCAGCACGTCGACCACGACACGCGTGGCTGCTTCGATCAACACCACATCCGCGCCAACACGCTCCCACTCATAGCCAGGGTATCGAGGTAACTGGTTGGCAAGCGGGCCATCAAAGCGCTTGGCGATACCAGGCGGCAGCGGCTTACCGCGCTCTAATTGGCGCTGAATGCCCGGCGGCAACGGCTCGGCACGGGGCGCATCGTACTGACTCAATAAGCGAAGCAGCTCACGCTCGTTGATACGTGGCAAATCGACCGAGCGATAATCCCGCTGATGATGTCGGCGAGACTCTTCGTGGCGCGACGAGTGCTCATGGGATCGCTGATCGTGGTGTTGGCGCGCACCGTGGGCTGGCGCATGGGCAGGCTGAGCCATCGCAGAGGTTTGCCAAAGTAGCGCGGTGATCACAATGCCTAAAGTGATGGGTTTCATCGCAAGCTCCTGAAGACAGTAATTCTAGCTAGGAGCTTTGAGTGTAAAAGGCAATTGCGCAGAGAGTGTGGAAAGATTAAAGCCGCTTGAGGTAAGCGGCTTATAGAATGACTTAGCGGCAGGCCTGCGGTAGCTGCGATGGGTTTGAAGTAGCCAACCCTGCGGCCGTTGAACCCGCTACTGGATCACAATTCCATGCGTTATCCGACAGTGTGTAAGTAAAGTTTTCCGAACTTAATACTGCTTGGCTGTCCTCTCCACCAAAGGAGGTTAAAGCTACATTTTCGCTGCCGTCTTCAGGTAAAGCAGTTGGGATTCCAAGGGCGCTTGCTACATCATCTTGAGAAGTATTATTGGACACTGCTTCAGCCTCTACTAAAGCCCTATACGAGTTCAATTCCCCATACTCAGCTGTGAGCTCAGCACGCTCAACATAATTCTGATACTGAGGCACCCCTACAGCAGCAAGCACACCAATAATCGCCACAACGATCAGCAGCTCGATGAGGGTGAAGCCCTGCTGCTTGAAGCGACGGGGCTGGTTGGATTGGATTGTTTGCATTGCGGGGTTCCCTTGCAGTGGTAGAGTCATCAGCAGACCAAAGGTAAGTGAACCTAGGCCTAACATACGGCTTACACTAGCCTACCGCCTTAGGGTTGGCAACCAGGTTTCTCAACCGCTCATCGACGTTTTTTCAGCCTATTTGGGTACGTTGCAAGCACCTCGTCAGTACCTCACGTCAGGCAAATATGGTACAACTCTCAGCACGATTCTTTAGCTTCCGAGTACGCCATGAGCCAAACCGCCCCAGAGTCGACGCTTAGCCATGCGGCCCTCAATGGAGGGTTGCGAGGCATTGCTAAGCGCCTGGTCAAGCATGGTCTTTTAACGGATGCGCAAGCGACCGTTGCAGAGACCACGGCGGCTGAACTCGAGATATCGCTACTGCAACATGTCATCGATAGTGGCTTGGTCGATGCGGATGCCGCAGCGGTGGCGGCTGCGTGGGAATATGGCTTGCCGGTGGTGGATCTCGAAGCCATACGTGTCAGCGCACTACCGCCTGCCAGCGACTACCCCGTCAAAATACTCGAGCGGCTGGATATTTTGCCTCTGGCTCGTCACGGTCACCGCCTGACCGTCGCCGTGCCCTACCCGGCCACATTGACCCAGCTCGATGAGCTGCAGTTCGCCACAGGGCTGAGTGTGGATGGCGTTCTGGCGCCTGCCGATCAACTGCGCAATACGCTAGTGCAGTACCTAGCGCAGAACGAGCGCAGCATGCTCGATGAGCTGGAAAATATCGATGATGCCGTCAGCGCGCTCAATATCGTTCAGCACGCTGATGGAGACGAGGTCGAACTCGACAAAGCCGCTCAAAATAGCGATGACGCGCCAGTCGTTAAATTCGTCAATAAAATCCTGCTCGATGCAATCAGCCGAGGCGCGTCGGACATTCATTTTGAGCCCTACGAAACGCAGTACCGGGTGCGTTTCCGTATCGATGGCATGTTGGTCGAAATCGCGCGACCACCTTTTGCGCTGCGCCACCGCATTGCGGCCCGCTTGAAGATCATGTCTCGACTGGATATTTCAGAGCGCCGCTTGCCACAAGATGGCGCCTTGAAGCTGCAACTGTCACGGACCCGCTCTATCGACTTTCGGGTGAACTCGCTACCCACGGTATGGGGGGAAAAAGTCGTACTGCGGATTTTGGATCCTACGTCCGCTCAGCTCGGGATCGACCAGCTCGGCTTTAGTCCTGAACAGCAGGCCGCCTATGAGTATGCGTTAAAAAAGCCCCAAGGAATGATTTTGGTGACGGGACCAACGGGTAGCGGTAAAACGGTGACGCTCTACACCGGCATCAATATCTTGAACCAAGTTCAACGCAATATTTGCACCGCTGAAGATCCGGTCGAAATCAAAGTATCGGGCATCAACCAGGTCAAC
The DNA here is from genome assembly GCF_022348135.1 of Halomonas sp. McD50-4. NCBI lineage: Bacteria > Pseudomonadati > Pseudomonadota > Gammaproteobacteria > Oceanospirillales > Halomonadaceae > Halomonas > Halomonas sp. McD50-4. Next base: position 139,613 of record NZ_JAKRFG010000001.1, read on the forward strand.
GTGCTGCCTAAAATCGGGCTCAATTTTGCCAGTGCGCTGCGCGCATTTCTGCGCCAAGACCCAGATGTGGTCATGGTGGGGGAAATTCGCGATTTGGAAACCGCAGAAATTGCGGTCAAAGCGGCCCAAACCGGCCACCTGGTGCTCTCTACCGTGCATACCAACTCGGCGGCGGAAACGCTGACCCGTCTCGCGAACATGGGGGTGGCTACCTATAACATCGCCAGCTCGGTCAGCCTGATCATTGCACAGCGACTAGCACGCAAACTGTGTAATCAGTGTAAAACACCAGCCGACATTCCGGCGGAGGCGCTTCGTAAAGCAGGCTTCACTCAGCAAGATATCCGCAACGCGACGATCTATAAAGCGGTGGGCTGCAAGCAGTGCACCCAGGGGTACAAAGGGCGTTTAGGCGTTTACGAGGTGGTGCCGATTACCGATGACATGCGCCAACTGATCATGCGCGATGGCAACGCTATCGAGATCGACCAGCAGGCACGCCGCGAAGGTTACCCTAGCCTGTATCAGAGCTGCTTGAGCCGAGTTCTGGATGGCAGCACCAGCCTGGAAGAAGTCAATCGTATCAGCAAGGAGTAACGCCGCCCATGGCTAAAGCCAAGGCACGCCGCGCCAACAAACCCGCGCCGCTTCATCGCTGGAAGTGGGCGGGCAAAGGTCCGCAGGATCGCCCCATGCGAGGCGAGCTGATTGGTCGCACCAAAGCCGAGATCGTCGAGCAGCTGGCGAAACAGCGCATCGTGGCCAGCAAAATTCAAAAACGCAGCAGCTTCAGCGGACGAGGCAAAGTCACCAATGTCGATATCATGGTCTTCGCTCGCCAAATGGCGACCATGGTGCGGGCTGGCATTCCTATCTTGCAGGCACTTCAGGCCGTGTCGGAAAGCTTGAAGAAGCCTGCAATGGTCGCGTTGACACAACACATCATGGAAGACGTTTCCTCGGGGGACAGTCTCTCCAGCGCCATGGCCAAACACCCCAAGCAGTTCGACCGTCTGTTCGTCAATTTGGTGGATGCTGGTGAACAGGCTGGCGCGCTCGATCAGATGCTCGAACGCATCGCCAGCTACAAAGAGAAAGTCGAGTCGCTCAAAAACCGGGTTAAAAAAGCCCTTTGGTATCCCACATCGGTCATGGCCATCGGCGTGGGGGTAACCATGCTGCTGCTGATCAAAGTGGTACCTGAGTTCGAAAGCATGTTTCAAGGTTTTGGCGCCGAGCTACCCGCATTGACACAATTCACCGTCAATCTCTCTGATCTGGCCCAGCAGTACTGGCTGCACGCTTTGGGTTTCCTCGTCGGCAGCGTCATGCTGTTGAAAACGGCCTCTCGCCGCTCTCCCAAGGTGGCGTATCGGCTCGATGCCCTGCTACTGAAGCTCCCGGTGATTGGCGATATCATGCATAAATCTGCGGTGTCGCGGTTCACGCGCACGCTTGCCACGACCTTTGCTTCTGGGGTACCGCTGATCGAGGGGCTAGAAACCGCCGCCGGAGCGGCCGATAATCGTGTTTATATCAAAGCCATCAATGAAGTGCGCCAGGATGTGACGACGGGCCAGCAGCTACATTTTGCCATGCGGATGACGAACCGTTTCCCCGCCCTCGCCGTTCAAATGGTGAGCATCGGTGAAGAGGCCGGTTCGCTCGATGCAATGCTCAACCGCGTAGCAGATTATTACGAAGAGGAAGTCGATAATAAAGTCGACGCGCTGACGTCACTCATGGAGCCCATCATCATTGTCGTGCTTGGCGCCCTGGTTGGCGGTGTCGTAGTGTCGATGTATCTGCCCATTTTCGAAATCGGCACGGCGCTATAAAGCGCGCCACTCAATCTGTTAGGAGCACCATGGGTTTACCGCCACTACTATTGACGTTTTTTGCAGGAATGATGGGCCTATGTTTGGGTAGCTTTCTGAATGTGGTGATCACCCGACTGCCGGTCATGCTGATGCGACAGTGGCGAAACGAGGCGCTCGCTTCGCTAGAACAACCAACAGAGTCTACCCCGCGTTTCAATCTCGCTTACCCACCCTCGATGTGTCCTCGTTGCGAGCACGCGATTGCATGGCACGACAATCTGCCACTGATCGGTTGGCTAAAACGCCGCGGGCGCTGTGCGCACTGTCAAACGCGTATTAGCCCTCAGTACCCCATCGTTGAACTCATCGGAAGCGTGCTGGCAGTTACCGTTCTGGCACTGCATGGCTGGCAACTATCGAGCCTGTGGATCTACGCTGCTTGCATGACACTGCTGGCATTGGCAGTCATCGATTTGCGTACTTATCTGCTGCCAGACATGTTGACACTGCCGCTACTGTGGGCAGGATTGGCCTACCAACTTCTGTACCAGCCCGTCATGCTATCGAGTGCTGTACTGGGAGCGATGGCTGGCTATCTCGTGTTGTGGAGCTTTTATTGGCTCTTCAAGCTCGTGACGGGCAAAGAGGGCATGGGTTACGGGGACTTCAAACTCCTAGCCGCATTGGGCGCGTGGTTAGGGTGGAGTATGCTTCCCCTATTGCTTATCGTATCGGCAGGACTCGGGGCGCTCATTGGCCTAGTGGTCCAAATGCTGATGCCTAGGCTACGTGGCCAAGCCATGCCTTTTGGGCCTTTTTTGGCATTGGCGGGTTGGGTGGGCTTGCTCGTGGGGGATGATCTCATGGCGCTCTATTTGGCTTTGCTCTACTGACCGACATAGTCACTTTTCACTCAAGGGATGACATGATTATTGGCGTTACTGGCGGTATTGGCTCAGGCAAATCGACCGTTGCCCGCCTGTTCGGAGAGTTAGGGATAGGCTGGGTGGATGCCGATGACGTAGCGCGTGACATCGTGGCGCCTGGCGAGCCAGCGCTCGATGCCATCATCGAACGCTTTGGCCCCGAGGTAATGCACGAAGACGGCACCCTGCACCGAGCCGCACTGCGCGACATCGTTTTTGAAGACGCCAACCAGCGTGTTTGGTTGGAATCCATCACCCATCCACGCATCCGTGAACGGTTGGTTGAGCACCTAACGCGGCTAGGGGCTCATTCGCCTTATGTGTTGCTTGTCTCTCCACTACTCTTCGAATCCGGGCAGGACGCGCTAGTAGATCGCACGCTCGTCGTAGATGTCTCCGAAGCCGAGCAGATTGCGCGCACGTTGGCCCGGGATCATGTGAGCGAACAGCAGGTGCGTGCTATTCTCGCCGCCCAACTACCCCGCGACGAGCGATGCGCTCGTGCCGACGATATTATCGATAATAGCCGGGGGCGTGACGACACCCGCCGCCAAGTGCTCGCACTGGACCGGCAGTATCGAGACCCTATAACTTGAAGGAGATTTACCCTGTGACGATTCCCGCCAATGACGCCCCTCTAGAGGTCGATTGCCCGCAGTGCAGCAAACGGGTAGTTTGGGAACCCAATAGTCTTTATCGTCCTTTTTGCAGTAAACGGTGCCAACTTCTCGATCTTGGGGCTTGGGCTGAAGAGTCGCACCGTATATCTGGAGAGTCCGCCATGGATGAGGCCGATATCGAAACGCTTTTGGCGCAAGCCGATAAAGACGCACCACTCACTTGAGTCGCCCCCTTGCCCATGCCTAACGCCACGCCTGCGCACTACCGGTTGCTGCATGAACTGGATGCTCACTTCGACCAGCTAACGGCGGCCATTCATCGTGCTGCAACGCTCTATGAAACCCGCACACCTCCGACATGGCATTTGGAAGGCACCAGTGATCCCCATTGGTTGAGGAACGCACTGCTCGACATGTGGCATCAGCAAGATCAAGACGGGCGAGAAACACGTAATTACATTGCCCTCATTGCCGCAGATGAGCCACTGATGGACGCCTTCAACGCGGTTAATACGGTCAAGAGCACCATTAGGGCCCTACTGCAACGGATCAAGCAAAGTCAGCCAAGTGGGCTCAGTGAAGTAAAACGACGCCTTCCTCAACGTCACCCAGGGGTCGATAGTGTGCTACGCCAAGGGGGGATGGCGCGCTTACATTTAAAACAGTGCTGGCGTCAACTTCCCATTGCCGATGCGCCTGTCGCGCGAGTTCGGTTAGCGTGGTACAGCAGCGGACGCTCCATCAAACGCATTACTGTCCAGCAAGCAGAGCAGAAGCTATTGCAGCTCGATAGCGATGCCCCGCACGTTCGCATACAGCTACGTAAGCTCGCTGGCATTCCCAGTAGTGAGCCATTGGCTCAGGTACAGAATCAGGCGCCTTTGATGCGGGCTAACCTCTTTTATACAGAGCCTCTCGAAGACGGACACACGCGGCGGGCGCTAAATATTGCCATGCCGCTGATCGTGCCTGCCCACGAAGGACGCCTGCCACACATAAAGGCGCCTCCTTCAGAACCACCTGCACACCGAACACGAGCCAAACGGCGGGATGAAAAGTTAGAAAGTGATGTGTTTTTGCCTAGCTTACGCGTTTACCGCTACCGCTAGTGGATCACTTTTTACCACCGGTAACTGATCTATTTCCCATAAACCGTAAGCAAGTAGCGTCTCGATGAGCTCTTTCACTTCACGGTCTGACTGACCGTATTCGATCATGAGCGCTGTCAGGCGCTCTGCAAAGCGCGCTTGCTGCGTTCTTTCGTGCGCTGCCTGATCATCCGCTTCAAGTGCCTCTAACGAGCGCACAGGCGGCCCAGTGGGGATATCAACATCACTATCAGGATCGTCCAACTGACGCAGTGCTTGCGCAAAGGCGTCATCCAGCTCACGAAATTTACGTAGCTTTTCACGCTCATCCAGTTGCTTTTGAACCTTTTGATATTTCATTGATGTTTCATTTACACCTTACAGAAATGGTCGATACGTCTGCCTAATAGGTCAATCTCACGAAAAACTGTGCACAAACGCGTAAACATGCAGAGCAAACTTGCCTTTGCTTGAGCTTAGCAGCATAAAGACAATACCGTTCTAGCAACACTAATCGGTAACAGTGGTTTACCGATAGCGTATCAATGGTGACATTTTGCGCTATCGACGCCATGAATATTAGCTCTCTCCTCAACATTCTGCACAGAGAATTGGGCTGAAGAGCTACCAGCACTTGCACCATACGCACCGGGACGGTGCTCTACAGGCAAATACTGACCTGTATGACTGACGCATAGGAGGCCAGATAATGTTCATTGCCATGTCACGAGCTGAAATCTGGCTACAGGACACGCTCGATCAATCATTGAGTATCGAAGACTTAGCCAATCACCTGGGCTATTCCGCATCGCAGGTACGCCGACAATTTCGACAATGCTTTCATCTATCCCCAAGTGCTTACCGAGAGCAACGTCGTTTGGAGCGCGCCGCCGTTTTATTATCGCTGACGTCGCATCATATAGCTCGCATCGCCTTACGTTGCGGGTACGTCAATCACTCTTCTTTTTCGAGAGCCTTTCAAAGACGCTACCAGCTAACGCCACGGCATTATCGCCAGGCACTCAGCGGTATGCGACATTTGACTGCCCATCGACATCAGTTTATCACTTCTATAGAGAAGAGCCGCCCGCGCCAGGCCGTTTTTATGCGTGTCTATGAAGCGCCCGACACCATCTTAGGGCTGGGAAACAAAAAACACCACGCTAGTCACCTAAGCTGCTTTGAGGCACAGCTGGGACGTGCCACGCCGACCGTTGCTTTGCCAGACCTACTGGCCGACACCGTGTCTGCATTAGATACGTCACAGCACCATAGCAAAGCAAGAACCGATGTTGGCCTCTATTTAGAACCCACAGCAACCATGGAAAATTTGGCACTTCCATTGGCTTATCGAAGGGTAGACTCGCCTGCTCAACACTATGCCAGCAGTCGCTTTGAGCAATTCGAACAGCTTTCTGATGTATTGGCTTCCACCCTCTGTCGCGTCACTCAACAAGAAGAGGCGTTTCAAATCAGCGGCGAGCCACCAAGAGTGCTATGGCACCCAAGTCATTTAGAGCTACGCGTTCCCTTAGAGTACTGCCAGGGCTTATAGCGTTTTGGCACGTCGTTCTTTCATTACCCTTTAAGCAAATCCGGCACTTCTTTGCAGAAGTGCCGGTACGGCGACCTTAATCTTCCATACGAACGAGCCAAGACTCGACGGTATCGTCACCGTGTTCGTCTTTCCAGCTACGCAGCCCTTTATGGTTGCCGCCACGTGTTTCGATGACTTCGCCCGTGTGCGGGTTCTTGTAAATCTTCAAACGACGCTTGCGGCGTGAGGCAGAGGCAGGTGCTTTAGCATTGACACGCTGGTCCGCTGAAGGGTCGAGCAGCGCAATGACGTCGGCAGGACGTTTACCAAACTCGTTCATCAATGCTTCAAGTTTAGCTTTAAATTCTAGCTCGCTCTTAAGACGCTGATCACCTTCTAAGCGCTGCAACTCTTCTTGTAGCTGCTTGAGCTGTTGTTCTTTCTGGATGTAGTCGTTTAACAAAGACATGAGGGGTCCCTTTCTGCTTAGATTCAACGGCAATGGTATTCAGCTGGACAACTCAATACCGACGAGTTCAGGATGCGATGACATTATTGCCTTAATTATGCTAATTGACAACAGTCTAGTTGATTTTGACCTACTTACTAAACATTTTTTTAAGCGACAACTTCGACAACGAGGTAACGCTTAAAGCCACTTTTTCAAAAAAACACCGCGATTAATACCGAACAAACACTCAGAACGAGACAAAATAAATATTTGCTAAAAAAAACGCCGCCCTTAGGGGCGGCGCTTTCATAGGCAATAGACTAATGAATTAGTCTTGACCCATCTGCTGCTTGATCAGATCACCGATGGTCGTCGGGCCGCCGGCAGCTTCCGGCTCTTGCTCACGCAGTTTTTTCAAGTTCTGACGAGTATCGTCTTGCTCTTTCGCTTTCACCGACAGATTGATCTGACGGCTCTTACGATCGACACTCACGATGCGCGCTTCGACGCTGTCGCCTTCATTCAGAACGTTGCGTGCATCTTCAACACGGTCAGCGCTGATTTCAGAGGCTTTGAGGATAGCGATAACGTCTGTCGCCAGCTCAACGTGCGCTTCTTTGGCGTCAACTTCCACAACGCGGCCAGTCACGATGCTGCCCTTGTCGTTGACAGACAGGTACTCGGCAACCGGATCGGAATCCATTTGCTTGATACCCAGGGAGATGCGCTCGCGCTCCGGGTCGATAGACAGAATAACCGCTTCTGCTTCATCACCCTTCTTGAAGTTACGAACGGCTTCTTCGCCTGTTTCAGTCCAGGAGATGTCGGACAGGTGAACTAGACCGTCGATACCGCCTTCAAGACCGATAAAGATACCGAAGTCAGTGATGGACTTGATGGTACCGGAAACACGGTCACCCTTGTTGTACTCGGCGTTGAAGGTTTCCCACGGGTTAGCAGTGCACTGCTTGATACCCAGAGAAATACGACGACGCTCTTCGTCGATATCAAGAACCATCACGTCAACGTCATCGCCCACTTGAACGACTTTAGACGGATGAATGTTCTTGTTGGTCCAGTCCATTTCGGACACGTGAACCAGACCTTCGACACCCTCTTCCAGCTCAGCAAAGCAGCCGTAGTCCGTCAGATTAGTGACGACCGCGTGCACTTTGGTGCCTTCCGGGTAACGGTCTTTGATGTTGACCCACGGATCTTCGCCCAGCTGTTTCAGACCCAGTGATACGCGGTTGCGCTCACGGTCGAACTTCAGCACTTTGACGTTGATTTCGTCGCCAACGGCAACGATTTCAGACGGATGCTTGATGCGCTTCCACGCCATGTCGGTGATGTGCAGCAGGCCATCGACGCCGCCCAGATCAACGAAGGCACCGTAATCGGTCAGATTCTTGACGATACCTTTGATTTGCTGACCCTCTTGCAGAGTGGCCAGCAGCGCTTCACGCTCGGCGCTGTTTTCTGCTTCCAGCACGGCACGACGCGATACGACGACGTTGTTGCGCTTCGGATCGAGCTTGATGACTTTGAAATCCAGCTCTTTATTTTCCAGGTGCGCAGTGTCACGAACCGGACGAACGTCAACCAGAGAGCCCGGCAAGAAGGCACGGATAGAGTCGACGTCGACAGTGAAGCCGCCTTTGACTTTACCGTTGATCACGCCCTTGACGATTTCGTCTTTCTCGAAGGCTGCTTCCAGAATCTTCCAAGCTTCTGCACGCTTGGCTTTTTCACGGGACAGACGTGTTTCACCGAAACCATCTTCGACGGCTTCCAATGCAACGTGAACGTCGTCACCGATGGCGATGGTCAGTTCACCGTTTTCATCGCGGAATTGTGCCGCAGGAATTTGTCCTTCGGACTTCAGACCCGCGTTAACGGTAACCCAGTCACCGTCAATGTCGACAACCTGAGCCGCGACGATGGCGCCTGGCTCCATGTTGATGTCGTTAAGAGACTGTTCAAACAGTTCAGCAAAGCTTTCGCTCATGGTTTTCCTACGTGATCAACGTTGTTGAGGCATAACTGCCTTCTCCGTACCACCAGCGAGTACGGGCCTAATGTCACTCAGCTTTTGGAGGCGTTAGCGCTGGTTAGACCTGACCGGGCTCACTGAGATGAGGCTGTCGCCCTGCCACGTCGTGACACCTTTCCAAAAACGCCGCAAGGGAGAATCAAATGCCGTCAGCCATGCCGCGTTGGGCAAGCAGTTCGGTCAGCCGATCAACCACTTCCGGTATGCTCAGGCGCGTGGTATCAAGCGTGATGGCATCGTCTGCCGGCTTGAGAGGAGCCACACTGCGCTGCGTGTCGCGTGCATCGCGTGCCTGAATCTCCTTTAAAAGACTCGACAGACTAGCATCCACCCCTGCTTCCTGCAACTGTAGATACCGTCTGCGTGCCCGTTCTTCGGCACTGGCCGTCAAAAAAATCTTCAAGGGGGCATCGGGGAAGACGACCGTTCCCATATCGCGCCCATCTGCCACGAGCCCAGGCGCTTGACAAAAATCGCGCTGGCGCTGGAGCAGTGCCGAACGCACTTGCGGCAAAGCGGCCACCTTGGAGGCGCGTTCACCGGCTTGCTCGGTACGGATGGCGCGACCAACGTCCTCACCCTCTAAGAGCGTGCAAGGCAAGCCATCCTCTACCGGAAACTCGACATCCAACGATGCCGCGATACTCGCCAGTGCCGCCTCATTCTCCAACGAGACGCCATGTTTGACGGCGGCTTGCGCCGTCAAACGATAAAGCGCCCCACTATCCAGCAGATGCCAACCCAACCGCTCGGCCACGAGGCTGCTAATCGTGCCTTTACCGGCACCGCCGGGGCCATCGATCGTCAGCACAGGTACCTTAGTGGTCATTGGCACCCTCCACCTCGACGCTCATCCCAATCCGTTGAGCGAGCGCGACGAAATCGGGGAACGAGGTCGCCACGTTGGCACAGTCATCGATGATGATCTCGGCACCCGCACGTAGCGACGCAATGGCAAACGCCATGGCAATACGGTGATCGCCCAGACTATCGATACGACCACCGCCATAGCTCGGGCCACTGTCATTGCCGTTACCGACAATGTCGATACCATCCTCTACCACCGTATGTTCAACGCCAAGCACCGCAAGGCCATCAGCCATTGCCTGAATACGGTCGGACTCCTTCACGCGAAGCTCTTCTGCGCCGCGCAGGCGCGTCGTCCCGTACGCATTGGACGCCGCAATGAACAGCGCGGGGAACTCATCGATGGCCAGCGGCACTTGATCGACTGGAATATCGATGCCTTTCAAAGGCGCGTAACGAATACGAATATCGGCAACCGGCTCGCCTCCCACTTCGCGCTCGTTTTGAAGCGTTAAATCAGCGCCCATGAGCTGCAAGATATTGATAACGCCAATCCGCGTCGGATTGATGCCCACGTGCTCCAAAACGATATCGGAGCCTGGCGTAATCGCAGCAGCGACGAGAAAGAACGTCGCCGAAGAGATATCGGAGGGAACGTCGATGGGCCCTGCAGTGAGTCGGCCGCCGCCTTGCAGCCAGCAGGTATCGCCTTCACGGGACACCTCATAACCAAACCCATTGAGCATGCGTTCGGTATGGTCACGGGTCGGCGCCGGCTCACGCACACGGGTTTCGCCCTCGGCATAAAGCCCCGCGAGCAGCAGACAAGACTTCACTTGGGCGCTGGCCATGGGCATATCGTAGTGAATGCCTTTCAGCGCTTTGCCACCGTGGATTTTCAGCGGCGGGCGACCGCCTTCGGCGGTGTCGATCATTGCGCCCATCAGGCGCAGCGGGTCGGCCACTCGGCCCATTGGACGCTTGGTTAGCGACTCATCGCCAGTCAATTCGCTATCGAACGCCTGACCCGCCAGCAGCCCGGCAAACAGGCGCATGGCGGTGCCAGAGTTACCTACATACAGCGGGCCTGCCGGCGCCTTGAGACCGTGCATACCAACACCGTGAATGGTCACGCGCCCCTGGTGCGGGCCTTCGATGGCCACCCCCATTTCACGAAAGGCCTGTAAGGTGGCCAGACTATCTTCGCCCTCCAGGAAGCCTTTGACTTCCGTCACGCCTTCGGCCAGAGCGCCTAGCATGATCGAGCGGTGGGACATGGATTTATCGCCCGGCACGCGCAAGCGCCCCTGCGCCTTGCCGCCTGGCTGCACCCGATAAGTCACTTTACCGTGTGGTTGCATATGATATTCCGCCTGATAACTGGTTTTGTTCAATAACGTATCGAAATAGTGACGCGCATGACTGGCCCGGTCGAAGGTGGCGATGAGTGCATCGCTATCCCCCTCCTCCACGGCTTGACGCAGACGCTTTAGACCGGCCTCAAAATCATCCAGCGACGATAGCACTGCCTCTCGGTTGGCAATGAAAATATCCCGCCACATGACCGGATCGCTGCCCGCAATGCGCGTGAAGTCTCGGAACCCGCCTGCGGCATAACGAAAAATATCCAGCCGCTCATCCTGACGCGCTAGGGTATCCACCAGGGAAAAGGCCAACAGGTGGGGCAGATGGCTGGTGCGCGCCAATACTTGGTCATGGCGCTCCACACTCATGTGGAGAACGTCCGCGCCACAGGCCAGCCATAACGCTTCTACTCGCATCAGCGCCTGCTCGTCGACGTTGGGCTCCGGTGTCAAAATCACCTTATGATTCACATACAGCGTGGGGTTGGCCGCCGCCACACCGCTCTTTTCGGACCCTGCGATAGGATGACCTAGCACCATGTTAGGCGGCATGCTGCCAAAGACCCGCTCGGCACACTCGCGGATCGTTGCCTTGGTACTGCCCACGTCGGTAATGACGACGTCGCGAGCCGCACGAGGGAGCGCCGCGGCCAACTGGGCCATGACGCTCTCCATAGCCAGCACAGGCACTGCCAGGACGACCATTGAGACGCCTTCGAGCAGCTCGTCAAGCCGAGTGCCCCCAGAATCGACGATCCCAAGCTCGATGCCGAGCGCGATCTCATCTGGATTGGGATCGCAGGCCACGACATGGCCCTGATAGCCGTCGACGCGAAGCGCAGCGGCCAATGACCCTCCTATCAATCCAAGACCCACTATCAGCACACGTGATTCGAGGCAGGGAGTGTGCTTACTCGAGCGCGCCGACACTGTCACAGCACGCCCTGAGGGTAGGAGCCCAACACGCGAAGCTCGGATGCGCGCAGACGCACCTCTTCTAGTACCGCCGCCACTTGTGGCTCGTCGCGGTGGCCTTTGAAATCGATGAAGAAAACGTAGTTCCAAACCCCCGTACGTGACGGGCGCGTTTCGATACGCGTTAAATCGATCTTATGACGATGAAAAGGCTCCAACAGGTCGTGCAGCGCACCCGGCTGGTTACGCATGGCCACGACGATGGAGGTTTTGTCTTCACCCGACATGGGAATATCTTGATTGCCAATGATCAAAAAGCGCGTGGAGTTATCCGGACGGTCTTCGATTTTATCGGCGATGCGCTCCAAACCGTAAAGCTTGGCGGCCATGTCCCCAGCAATCGCAGCGCTGTGCCACTCGGTTTTCACTAGCTTCGCTGCTTCTGCGTTGGACGACACCGGCACACGCTCGGCGTGGGGATAATGCGCGTCCAACCATTTGCGGCACTGGCCAAATGACTGCGGATGCGAATAGATCCGCGATACTTTGTCTTGACGCGTGGTTTCGCTGATCAACAAATGATGATGAATACGCAGCACCACTTCGCCACAAATTTTGATGGACGACTCCATGAAGGTGTCGAGCGTATGATTGACGACGCCTTCGGTGGAGTTCTCCACCGGGACGACGCCATAATTCACCGCGCCCGCTTCCACTTCACGAAACACTTCGTCGATCGCGGCCATGGGCAAGCTGACCGCGCTTTCACCAAAGTGCTTCAGCGCGGCTTGCTGGGTAAATGTGCCTTCTGGGCCGAGGTAAGCCACTTTGACCGGCTGCTCTAGCGCGAGGCAGGCCGACATGATTTCACGGAACAAGCGAGCCATCTCTTCGGAGTCCAGCGGTCCCTTGTTCAGCGCCATGATGCGTCGCAGCACCTGCGCTTCCCGCTCAGGACGATAGAAGACGGCATCTTTATCTTGAGCAAGCTTCACATGAGCGACCTGCTGAGCACAGTTCGCTCGCTCACTGATCAAGCGCAGAATATCGCCATCCAACTGGTCGATACGTTGACGCAAGTCGTCTAAATGGATCGGCGTATCGGACATGTTGGTTAGCCTCTTCGTTGTTCGAAATCCGCCATGAAGGCAATTAAAGCATCGACCGCCTCTTCGGGAACGGCGTTATACAAACTAGCGCGCATGCCGCCTACGCTACGATGCCCTTTCAAGTTGAGCAGCCCAGCCTCGTCGGCCTCCCGTAAGAACAGCGCGTCCAGACGTTCATCTGCCAGTACGAACGGTACGTTCATACGAGAACGGTTCTGTCGCGCAATGGGATTGCTGTAAAAACGACTGCCGTCGATCGCGGCGTATAGCTTTTGCGCTTTACGCTGATTCTTCGCATCCATCGCTTCCAAGCCACCCACATCGTTTTTCAACCATTGAAAAACAAGGCCCGATAAATACCACGCGTAAGTAGGTGGCGTGTTGACCATGGAACCCGCTTCCGCCAGCAGTTGATAATCGAATAGTGACGGGATGGTGCTGGGCGCGCTTCCCAGCAGGTCATCGCGAACCAAAACGATGGTCAAACCTGCCGGACCAATGTTCTTCTGAGCGCCCGCATAAATGACGCCAAACTCACTGACATCAATGGGGCCAGAGAGGATGTTCGACGACATGTCGCACACCAGCGGCACGTCGTTGCCATCTACTCGAATCGCCTGCGGGATATAGTCGAACTCCAACCCTCCAATGGTTTCATTGGAGGTGTAATGCAAGTAAGCCGCATCATCGCTGATCGTCAGTGATTCCTCACCCGGGACGGCCGTATGCCCATTTGCCTCGCTGCTGGCCGCGACGTGGCAGGCAAAACCCAGTCGCTTGGCCTCATTCAGCGCTTTCTTCCCCCAAATCCCCGTTTGGATGAAATTGGCACTGCCCCCTTGGCCCAGCAGGTTCATCGGAATCATCGAGAACTGCATGCTCGCGCCGCCTTGAAGAAAGAGCACGCGGTAGTGACTAGGAATGGCTAACAGGTCACGAAGATCGGCTTCGGCGCGCTCTGCAATCGCAACGAACTCGTCGCTGCGGTGACTCATCTCCATGACCGACAAGCCGCGACCTTGATAGTCCAGCAGCTCGCTACGGGCGCGCTCGAGTACGGCGCTAGGCAGGGCTGCGGGCCCTGCACAAAAATTATAATGACGTGTCATCGGTTCCCGGTTCCTGTGCGCCATTGTCTGCGTCTGCTGGTTCGCCCGTGTCTACGTCATCCGTCTCTTCAGGCTCGTCCACGCGAACGGTTTTCACCAATTTCTCTTCTTTCCCCAAACGAATCAGCATGACCCCTTGCGTGTTTCGGGAGGTGATGGAGACCTCCTCTACGCGGGTACGTACCAACGTACCACGATCGGTGATCAACATCATTTCGTCGCTGTCGTAGACCTGCATCGCCGCCACTAGCGAGCCGTTACGCTCACTGGTTTGCATGGCGATGACGCCTTGTCCACCCCGGCCGCGCAGCGGGAACTCTTCGAGGCGTGTACGCTTGCCGTATCCATTCTCACTGGCCGTCAGGATATATATCTGGCCCTCGCTTTCGCTTGAAGCAAGGGCTTCTTCTGGGGCATCCACATCTGCGTCGGTATCGGCTTCGGCATCGATCTGCTGACTCTTGGGAATGATCAGGCTGATCACTTCCGCCTCATCGGCGAGACGCATGCCACGCACGCCGCGGGCGGTACGGCCCATGGCGCGCACGTTGCCCTCTTCGAAACGGATCGCTTTACCGTTGGAGGAGAGTAGCATGGCGTGATCCGATCCCGAGGTAATCGCCGCCCCTACCAAACGATCGCCCTCTTCCAGGTCGATCGCAATCAAGCCCACGCTGCGCGGACGAGAGAACTGTTCGAGACTGGTGCGCTTCACCGTACCCTTGGCCGTGGCGAAGAAGATGTAGTGCTCCGGATCGTAGTCGCGCACCGGCAAAATGGCGTTGACCGACTCGCCCTCTTCCAGCGGCAGCATGTTGACCAACGGCTTGCCCCGCGAGCCGCGGCTGGCGTTGGGCATCTCGTATACTTTCAGCCAGTACACCTTGCCGCGGTTGGAGAAGAGCAGCACGGTGTCGTGGGTCGAGGCCACCAGCAGGTGCTCGATAACGTCTTCGTCTTTCATGGACGTCGCCGACTTGCCACGACCACCGCGGCGCTGCGCCTGATAATCCGACAGCGGCTGCGTCTTCGCGTAGCCCGAACGGGAGACGGTCACCACCATGTCCTCTTCCGCGATCAGATCTTCGATGGAAAGGTCCAGGTGGCTGGCCTGAATTTCCGTGCGACGATCGTCGCCGAACTGGTCACGCACCGCATGCAGCTCTTCGCGGATGACTTCCATCAGGCGATCGGCGGAGGCCAAAATCTCGGTAAACTCGGCGATCTTTTCCAGGATCGAGAGGTACTCATCGAGCAGCTTCTCGGTCTCCAGCCCGGTCAGCCGGTGCAGACGAAGCTCTAGAATCGCCTGCGCTTGGGCGGGGGAGAGCCGATACTCCGTGGCCGATGGGTTGAGGCCAAAGCCCTCTTCCAAGTCCTCTGGCTTGCAAGAAGTCGCGCCCGCACGCTCCAGCATGGCGGTCACTTGCCCCGGCTGCCACACTTTCGCCAGCAGCTTTTCTCGCGCCTCCGCGGCATTGGGAGAGGCCTTGATCAGCTCGATGACTTCATCGATGTTAGAGATGGCCACGGCCAGACCTTCCAACAGATGGCCTCGTTCACGGGCTTTCTTGAGCTCGAAAAGCGTCCGCCGTGTGACGACTTCGCGGCGATGGCGAATGAACGCCTCGAGCATCTCTTTGAGGTTGAGCGTCCGCGGCTGGCCGTTTTCCAGCGCCACCATGTTGATGCCGAACACGTTCTGCAGCTGGGTTTGCGCAAACAGATTATTGACGACGACGTCGCCGGATTCACCGCGCTTGATTTCGATCACCACGCGCAGGCCATCTTTGTCCGACTCGTCGCGCAGCTCGGCAATGCCGTCGATCTTCTTCTCTTTGACCAGCTCGGCAATTTTCTCGATCAGCCTCGCTTTGTTCACCTGATACGGCAGCTCGGTGATGATGATATGGTCGCGGCCGGTTTTATCGTCGTGCTCGATGGTGTGGCAAGCGCGCACGTAAATACGCCCGCGGCCAGTGCGATAGGCATCGAGAATGCCCGCGCGCCCGTTGATGATGCCCCCGGTGGGGAAATCCGGCCCGGGGATGTACTGCATCAAGTCATCCACCGAGAGCGTGTAGTCGTCGATCAGCGCCAAGCAGCCGTCGATCACTTCCCGCATGTTGTGGGGCGGAATATTCGTCGCCATGCCCACCGCAATCCCCGACGACCCGTTGATCAACAGGTTGGGGACTTTCGTGGGCAGTACGTCTGGAATGCGCTCGGTGCCGTCGTAGTTGTCGACCCAATCGACCGTATCTTTTTCGAGATCCGCCAGCAGCTCGTGGGCCAGGCGCGCCATGCGCACCTCGGTATAACGCATGGCCGCCGCGTTATCACCGTCGATGGAGCCAAAGTTACCTTGTCCATCGACCAGCACATGGCGCATGGAGAAGTGCTGCGCCATACGGACGATGGTGTCATACACCGCACTGTCACCGTGCGGGTGGTATTTACCGATGACATCGCCGACGACACGCGCCGACTTCTTGTACGGTTTGTTCCAGTCATTGCCCAGCTCGTGCATGGCAAACAGCACACGCCGGTGAACGGGCTTTAGGCCGTCGCGCACGTCGGGGAGCGCGCGACCGATAATGACACTCATCGCATAGTCGAGGTACGACTGTTTGAGCTCGTCTTCAATATTGACGGGCAAGATTTCTCTGGCGATGTCACCCATGAAAGTCAGATCCTTTGCACTGCATTGGCACTGCGAGAGTTGAAAGCGCTTGAAAATGCCGTCTTTTGCCGTACGAGACTTAGCACGGGAAGACGGCGCGCAGAGACCAGGCCATCATACCACTGCATACGCATCAAGGGCAGTCGATGACACCACCATTACCACTCAGGGCGTGAACGACTCCTTGGCCACGACCATCCCCTGCAGCACATCGCGCACCTCCCCTTCGATGGCGGCGGCTTTATTGGCCTTCACATCCAACAGAACGAAGGTGAGGTCGGCCTGGGCGATCAAGGTGCCGTCAGATCGAACGATGCGGTGATGGCAGAGCGCACTTCGCTCACCCACGTCGACGATGCCTGTGAACACCTGCAAATCGTCCCCCTGCACGGCTGCCGCGCGATAGTCGATGTTCAAATTGACGACGACGAAAGCGCGACCAGCACTGTGAAGCTGCCCAATGAGCCGGGGATGTTCGTCAAAGAACGCCCATCGCCCCTCCTCCATGAACTCCAAGTAGCGCGCGTTGTTGACATGACCATAGCCATCCAAATGGTAACCACGAACCCGCATACCGACTTGGGAAATTGATTCAGACATAGCATCCTCTTGTTCACTGCTTATGGAAATGGGCAAGGAATCGTTAATACCTTGCAAATCAAACACAAGTTTTAAACTAGTGCAACAGCAAGTCGCCGCGCCAAGGTGCTGGTAGGACAGGCCGCGTTTCGACATAATGTGCCACCTTTTTCATAGGATCGGTGACATGTGGTTTAAGCACCTGCATTTATATCGCCTGCACGGCGCTCCCGAGCTAGATAGCCAAACCCTGGCCAATGCACTGGATGAGCACGCGGCCAAGCCGCTAGGCAATGCGGATGCACGCCGCTTGGGCTGGACGGCTCCTGCCGGACGGCTAGGCGGCGACCAGCGTGTCCATGAGATTCAGGGGCACCGCCTACTCTCGGCCTTGCGCCAGGAACGTCTGCTTCCCGCCTCGGTCGTCAAAGAAGAAGTCGATGAAAAGGTCGCTGACATCGAGGCCAGCGAAGGGCGTAAAGTGACTCGTAAAGAAAAAATGGCACTCAAAGAGCAAGTTACCGAAGCGCTCTTGCCCCGCGCCTTCGTCCGCAGCCAAAAAATCGACCTCTGGTGGGATACGAAGCGTCAGCTCATTGGCGTGAATGCCAGCTCGCGCAGCCGCGCTGAGGATGTACTGGACCTGCTGCGCGAAACCCTTGGCAGCTTGAAAGTCACGCCGCTCAGTAGCCAAACGTTGCCCATCCGCGCCATGACCACTTGGCTTGGCGACCCGGCCAGCCGCCCTGCCGACCTCCAGCTTGGCGACCAAGTGGAGCTCAAGGCCAAAGGTGACGACGGCGTACTGCGCGCGCGCCAGGTCGATCTCGACAGCGACGAAATTCAACAGCTTCTCGAAAGCGGGCGCCAAGCCAGCAAACTGGCGATGAGTCTCGACGGCCGTCTAAGCTTCGTGTTGCACGACGATCTAGCACTCAAATCGCTACGCTTTGGCGACGCGCTCATCGAAGAAGCGGATCATGCCGATGACGGCGACGATGCGCTGGCTCGATTGGAAACCGATTTTATTTTGTTGGCACAGGCATTGTCCGAGGACGTATCCCGCCTACTCGAATGGCTCGGTGGCGAAACTCAGCGGGAACCGACGACTCCATCAGACGCCTAACGAACGATACGCACAGATACCGTCACTCGATTATTTAGTAGATACCCAACGGATCGCATGACTCAACACAATAACGCACCACACGCTGACACGCCGAATGACCCCTGGGCCGACATTCGTCCTTATGCGGATCATGAGGTAGCCGATGTACTCGAAAGGCTTTCTCGCGACAGCGAGCTGCTCGATGCGCTAACCCGCTTCCGGCTGCCCCGCATGGCCAAGTGGGCGCCACCGCTGGCGCGCGCGCTGGCAGGCCATGCCGTTCGAAGAGAAGTCAAAGGAGTGACCAGCGTCCGAGAATTTCAGATGCGCATTGCCAGCTATATGGTGCGCATGATCCGCACGACGACCGATGCCTTCGATGTGTCGGGCCTCGACAAACTCGACGATGACGGCGCTTACCTCTTCATTGGTAACCACCGCGACATTTCACTGGATCCTGCCTTCGTCAATTATGCGCTTTATGAAGCGGGACGAGACACCGTGCGCATCGCCATAGGTGATAACTTACTGAAAAAACCCTATGTCACCGACCTGATGCGCCTTAACAAGAGCTTCATCGTGCCTCGCAGCGCGCGCGGCAAGCGGGCCATGCTGGCCGCCTATCAGCAGCTCTCTTCGTATATCCGCCACTCGATTACCGAAGACAACCACTCCATATGGATGGCTCAGCGCGAAGGCCGTGCCAAAAACGGCATTGACCGAACGGACCCTGCCATCATCAAAATGCTCATCATGGCCAAACGTCACACCGAACGCGACATGGTGTTTGGTGACGCCATTGCCGAGCTCAAGTTGGTGCCGGTCTCGATCAGCTACGAGTATGATCCCTGCGACGTGCAAAAAGCCCAAGAGCTGCACGATATCGCCCACCAGGGCAGCTACGCCAAAAGTGAGTTTGAAGACATTCGCTCTATCGTAGCAGGCATCACCGGGTCTAAAGGGCGCGTTCAGCTCAAATTCGGCACGCCGGTCGGTGCCGACATGGCCACCCCCGACGAGGTGGCCGCTGAAATCGATCGGCAAGTCATTGGCGGCTATCGCCTCTTCCCCAGCCACTATTTGGCGCTGGAAGCACTAGGCGAGTCACCCGAGCTGGTCGCCCGTAAAGCGATTACTCGACAAGATCGTGAGCGGTTCAAGGCGCGCTTGGCCAGTGTCCCCGAAGCACTGCGTCCGTATTGGCTCGAGCAGTACGCCAACCCTGTGAAACACAAGGCAGGCAGGCTGAGTCTTTAGCCGTCAATCTGCGCATGCTGACGAGTAGAAAAAGTGCTATGGTCAAGGCATTCATTGGTCACGCTTGGTCGTTTTGCCAAGCGCGGTCTTAAGGAGACTCCCCATGTCCGCATCAGAAATTCAAAAAACACGTATTATCAATGAGCTACGCGGCTTTATCCGCAAACTACTACAAGATCCTAAAATTCTCGAGCAGTCTTTGGCCATTGCCCGTTCGCAGCTCACCGAAGGCAGCAGCCCAGCCGTCATGGCGCGCATTGCCAATGAAATTTCTGACACGACCAGCGTGCATATTCCCGAAGACCCTGCCGAGCACTCCGAGGCTGATAAACTGTTCTTAGAATTATTGCGCGAAGTGGTGCAAGAAGAGCAGGCGCTCTACTAAGCCGTTGTTACTGGCGACTAATTCGCATTCAACCTGACGTTACCGGCGAAGCACCTCCCCTTCGCCGTCTTTATTTGTATTGTCTAACCGGAATTTTCACTCACCATGTCCAATACTGCCCCGCGCAACATTCTGGTGACGAGCGCCCTGCCCTATGCCAATGGCGCCATTCATCTCGGTCACCTGCTGGAGTATATCCAAACAGATATATGGGTACGCTTTCAAAAAAGCCGTGGCCAGCGGTGTTACTACGTTTGCGCCGACGATGCGCACGGCACGGCGATCATGCTGCGTGCCGAGCAGGAAGGTATCTCGCCAGAAGCGCTGATCGAGCGCGTCTCACAAGATCATCAGGAAGATTTTGCCCGCTTCGGTGTAGGGTTCGATAACTATCATTCCACGCACTCGGACGAAAACCGCCACTTTAGCGAATTGATCTATACCCGCCTGCGTGACAAAGGCCATATCGCGACTCGCGATATCGAGCAGATGTTTGACCCGCAGAAAGGCTTGTTTCTTGCTGACCGCTTCATCAAAGGCACCTGCCCGAAATGCCATTCGGACGATCAGTACGGCGACAACTGCGAAAAATGCGGCGCGACCTACACGCCAGCAGACTTGATCAATCCGGTGTCCGCCATCTCTGGTGCAACGCCCGAGGTGCGGAGTTCTACCCACTACTTCTTCAAACTGCCGGACTTCGCTGATTTTCTACAGGAGTGGATCAACGACGGCCACGTGCAGCCGCAAATCCGTAACAAACTAATGGAGTGGTTCGAGTCCGGTTTCAACGAGTGGGACATTTCCCGCGACGCGCCCTATTTTGGGTTCGAGATCCCCGACGCCCCAGGCAAGTACTTCTATGTCTGGCTCGACGCTCCGATTGGCTATCTCGCCAGTTTCAAAAACCTATGCGAGCGCGATGGGCTCGATTTCGACCGTTTCTGGAAAAAGGACTCCGACGCCGAGGTCTACCACTTCATCGGTAAAGACATCGTCTACTTTCATGCGCTGTTCTGGCCCGCCATGCTCCACGGTGCCGACCTGCGCACTCCCACCGCGGTCAACTGCCACGGTTTCTTGACCGTCGATGGCGCGAAGATGTCGAAGTCCCGCGGCACCTTTATCAAAGCGGCCACCTACGCCGAACACCTCAATCCTGAGTACCTGCGCTACTACTTTGCTGCCAAGCTTACCTCGAAAGTGGATGATCTCGACTTGAACCTCGAGGATTTCGCCGCACGCGTGAATTCGGATCTCGTGGGTAAGGTCGTGAATATCGCTAGCCGCTGCGCCGGTTTCGTCAAAAAGCTCGGTGGCGGCACGCTCTCGCCGCATTGCGCCGAGCCGCAAATGGTCGCGCGTTTCATCGCTGCAGGCGACGAGATCGCCGCCGATTTCGAAGCCCGCGAATTCAGCCGCGCCATGCGTAAAATCATGGAATTGGCCGATGAAGCGAATACCTACATTGCTGAAAAAGAGCCCTGGGCGCTGGCCAAGCAAGAGGGACGTGACCAGGAGGTGCTGGACATCTGCTCGGTCGGCATTAATCTGTTCCGCCAGCTGATGGTCTACTTGGCACCCGTCGTCCCCGCCATGGCCGAGCAGGCACGCGAGTTTATAAATGTTGACACTCTGGATTGGGGAAGCCGTGGTAACGTACTCGTCAATCATTCGATCAACAAATTCAAGCCGCTCATGACTCGCGTCGAGCGTGAGAAAATCGATGCAATGATCGAGGCATCGAAAGAGGATCTGGTCGAAGAGCAGAAGTTGAAAAGCGCACCCAAGGGCCCGCTGGCCGAGACGCCCATCGCTGCGGAAATCGACTTTGACGCGTTCGCCCAAGTGGACCTGCGTATTGCACGCATTGCCAAAGCGCAGTATGTCGAGGGCGCTGACAAGCTCCTCCAGCTTACCTTGGATTTGGGCGGCGAAACCCGCAACGTCTTCTCGGGCATTCGCTCTGCGTACTCGCCCGAAGCGTTGGAAGGCCGCCTGACCGTCATGGTCGCCAACCTAGCGCCTCGCAAGATGCGATTTGGCATTTCCGAAGGTATGGTACTCGCCTCGGCTAACAAAGAGGGCATTTATTTGCTCTCACCGGACGCTGGCGCGGAACCAGGTCAACGTGTAACGTAACGCCGCCGTTCATGGACGAAAGGGGCAAGGCGATGAGCCTGCCCCTTTCGTCTTTAAGGGACTTTCATTCACACCGTTAGTGGCCTTCATTCATTAACAACAACATGAGTCTGCTCTATGGGCCAGCGCTTCTCCTTGTCCTTGCGTTTTCGTTTCTTTGCCGTACTGGGCGGAGTATTGATCGTGGCCATGGTAGCACTCGCAGCCATCAGCAAATGGCTGATTTTTCCAGCGCTGAAAGCCGAAGAGCGCACTGCGGTGCAGCGTGAACTCGACCGGGCGACGCGTAGCCTCGAGCTCAACCAGGAAAGCCTGCTTGCTCAGGCGCAGGACTGGGCACACTGGGATGACACCTACCAGTTCATCGAGGGCAGCTATCCTCGCTACGCCGAGGTCAATTTTAGCCAGCAAATGTTCGAAGATATGAACTATCACCTCATGGCGTTCTTTACGCTACAAGGTGAGGTTCATTTCTTGGCGGGGTTGGAGCCGACCACCGGGCGCTACCAAACCTGCACCGCCGCCGTTGGTCCCTGCGCGTGGATGGCACCCTGGGTCGATACCATGCAGTCGGCCATCGCTACCCAGGTAGCGCCAATGGCCATGTACATCGAACAGTGGCCC
This sequence comes from Halomonas sp. McD50-4, assembly GCF_022348135.1. Classification (NCBI taxonomy): domain Bacteria; kingdom Pseudomonadati; phylum Pseudomonadota; class Gammaproteobacteria; order Oceanospirillales; family Halomonadaceae; genus Halomonas; species Halomonas sp. McD50-4. The sequence goes on from NZ_JAKRFG010000001.1 coordinate 162,190, forward strand.
GCCCTTGTCGCCGCCAGCCACATACTCCACACCGACGAGAGCGGTCCGCCTAACGGCTGGCTATTCAAGGTCCGCGCCCTGGATGATGCTTGGCTCGAAAGAATGACGGATTACACAGGGCTCTCTCTATCGCTGCAGGTCGAGCCCTTTGCCGCTGCCCATTCAACCGAGCTCACGTTCTCGGGGGATCAGGTAACGGCCTCTCACTTGTTCGCTGCCTACGGCACTTCCGAGGCCGTGTCGTTGACGATAGAACTCAATCGCGTGCAGTACCTGGCAAGTCTTACTACGTTTCGCTATCTGTTGGTGTGGACGGCGGGTTTGATGCTGCTCGTCATTGGTTTGGTACTGTTTTTGCTAGAACGTATGGTGCTGAAGCCTTTGCGCCAGCTCACTGCGTTCACACAGTTTGCGGGCCAATTCGATGACAGCGAGGGGTTGACCGAGCGTCGCGATGAAATCGGTCTCCTTTCCAGGGCATTTCGCGAGCAGCTCGCCTGCCAGCACCAGCTCAATGCGGAGCTATTGCGTATGTCCACCCACGATGCGTTGACAGAGCTACCCAATCGGCGGCTGTTCGACCAGCGCTTGACGGCTGCGGTGAGTCAAGCCACGCAGGAGGTGGCACCGCTGGCGGTCATGATGCTCGATATCGATCACTTCAAGCTCTACAACGATGGCTACGGCCATCAACAAGGCGACGAATGCTTAAAACGAGTAGCCGCTGCACTACAGGACGTGGCAAGCCGTCACGGCTTTTTCATCGCACGCACCGGCGGCGAGGAGTTCAGTGCGTTGCTGCCAGGCGTCACCTCACAGCACGCCAAGACACTTGCCAACGCGCTGGTCGATGCCGTGGATCAGTTACACTTACGCCATGAACGCTCCCCGGTCTGCGAACATGTCACCATCAGCGTTGGGATTGGCATGCTAGACGATAGCGAGGCATCACTCCCCAGCGCCATCATGACGACCGCCGACCAAGCACTCTACCTTGCCAAAGCACAAGGTCGCCACTGTGTCATCCTCTTCGAGCCGTCTCTAGTCAGCTGCCCAATTTCGAAGCAAAATACGCCGTCATGAATGAACTCTTCGTCATCCTGATCACCACCGCGCTGGTGAACAATTTCGTGCTGGTCCAGTTTCTCGGGCTTTGTCCCTTCATGGGCGTGTCGAACAAGCTCGAATCGGCTCTGGGCATGTCACTGGCGACCACGTTCGTTTTGACCCTCGCGTCCGCCGCGAGCTACGTGGTTTACCATGGCTTGCTCGTTCCGCTGGACGTCACCTACTTACGAACCATCAGTTTCATCGTCGTGATTGCCGCTGTCGTGCAATTTACCGAGATCATGGTGCGCCAGCTCAGTCCGTTATTGCATCAGGTATTAGGTATATTTCTGCCGCTCATCACCACCAACTGCGCCGTGCTAGGCGTAGCACTACTGTCGCTCAACCGCGAGCTAAGCTTTTTCCATACCACGCTGTATGGTCTAGGCGCGGCGTTAGGCTTCTCGCTAGTGTTGGTGCTATTCGCTGCCATGCGCGAACGCTTGGCCAGTGCAGATGTGCCCAAACCCTTTCGCGGTGCGGCCATTGCCATGATCACTGCCAGTCTGATGTCGCTGGCGTTTCTTGGTTTTTCTGGATTGGCACAGGGGTAACGACCATGAGCGAACCTTTTTCATGGTGGGGCGTGCTGAGCGCCGCTGGCGTCCTTACCGGCCTGGGCATCGTGTTTGGCGCATTGTTGGGTATGGCAAGCGCTCGCTTCAAAGGCGAAGAGAACCCCCTCGTCGAGAACATCGATGCGCTGCTGCCTCAAACCCAATGTGGCCAGTGTGGCTACCCCGGTTGCCGCCCCTACGCCGAAGCGATCAATCAGGGCGACGCCATCAATAAGTGCCCTCCCGGGGGCGATACGACCATACAAGCACTGGCGGACCTGCTGGGCCGTGATCCCGCTCCACTGGACGGCGAAGCCACTGATGAGGATACGGTGGCCTACATTCGCGAAGCCGAGTGTATCGGCTGCACCAAGTGTATTCAGGCGTGCCCGGTGGATGCCATTGTCGGCGCGGCCAAACAGATGCATACGGTGATCGAGGACGAATGTACCGGCTGCGACCTCTGCGTGGCGCCCTGCCCGGTGGATTGCATCGATATGCTGCCCCGACGCAAACCGCTGACTCAGTGGGACCCGATCGTGAGCGACCGCCAACCACTTAGGAGCGTGCATGCGAGCCAATGACTTTCCAGGCGGCATCTACCCGCCCGAACGCAAAGAGCGCTCGAATCGAGCGCCGCTGCGCATCGCACCGCTGCCCAATGTGGTCGCGCTACCGCTGTCGCAACACACCGGTAAAGCGGCGCTGCCCTGCGTGAACGTGGGCGATGCGGTCGACACAGGCACGCCAGTCGCCCGTCGCGACGGAATGGTCTCAGCCAATGTGCACGCCAGTATCAGCGGCACCGTGATCGAGATCACCGATAGCGACATCGTCATTCAAGGCGATGGTGAAGATCGCCGGATAACGCTACCGCCATTGGATTGGCGCACCACCCATTGCGACGCGCTGCTATCAAGACTGGACGAGGCGGGGCTGGTGGGCCTGGGCGGTGCAGGCTTTCCAACCTACCTCAAAGCCAATGTCAGCCAGCAGCACGCGATTGACACGTTAGTGGTCAATGCCGCCGAGTGCGAGCCTTACATTACCGCCGATGACCTGACGCTACGTTACCATGCGGCGGATGTGCTCGAGGGAGCTCAGTTGCTGGCCCGTCTATGCGGAGCCGCACACATCATCGTCGGTATCGAAGATAACAAGCCTGAGGCCTGTCAAGCGCTCCAAGCCGTTCTCGCTGACCTTGGGCGGCCCGCCAAGGTGGCACTCAAGGTCATCGAGACGCGCTACCCCAGTGGGGGGGAACGCCAGCTCATCAAAAAACTGCTGAATCGCGACGTGCCCAGCGGCGGTCTACCCGCCGATATCGGCGTGCTGTGCCACAACCCCGGAACGCTGATGGCGGCACTGCAAGCGGTTCGCGATGGGACGCCAGTGGTAGAAAGAATCGTCACGCTCACCGGTGATGCCATTGATCATCCTGGCAACTACTGGGTGCGTGTAGGCACCTCGGTCGCGTCGCTTCTGGAGCAGGTGGGCTTAGTGCAAGAACGGCTCCATCGCGTGGTAGTCGGCGGGCCGATGATGGGTACGCCTCTAACCTCATTGGCCGCCCCCGTCACCAAAACCACCAACTGTCTGATTGCTGCCACACAAGAGGAGCTGCCGCCAGCGCCAGCGGAAGCCCCCTGCATTCGCTGCGGAGCGTGTGAAAGCGTGTGTCCTGCTCAATTGCTTCCCCAGCAGTTGCACTGGTATGCCCGCGCCCAAAACGACACCGCCCTCGACGCTCACCATCTGTTCGATTGCATCGAGTGCGGTGCCTGCAGCTACGTTTGCCCGAGCGCGATCCCCCTGGTGCAGGACTACCGCTCGGCGAAACAGCGCATTCGACATAAACGCATCGAGACCGCCAAAGCGGAACACGCCAAACATCGCTTCGAATTTCGTCAGGCACGGCTGGCCAGGGAAGAGGCAGAGAAGAAAGCGCGCCGCCAGGCTCGTCTTGCCCAACAGTCGCCCAGCGCGAATGGCACCATGGACTCGCCCTCCCTCCCCGTGGCGGATCTGCGCAGCTTGCGCATTGCTCAAACGGCTGCAAAAGCGGCCGTGCGTAAAGCGGAGAAAGTATTGGCGCGGGCTGCCGCTGAAGACCCGCAGCAGCGCCACGACGACTTGGAGACCCAACTCGCCACTGCTCAAGAGAATCTCAAAGCGGCAGAAGCGCGACTGGCCGAAGCCCGCGCCGCCAGTGAGAATAAGGAAGCCCCATGAGCATGATGCACGCCTCTCATCTAGCGGGCACCCCCTCGACAGCTCATATCATGCGCTGGGTCATCGCCGCCATGCTACCCGGTCTCGGGATGATGACGCTCTATTTTGGGCTCGGGGTGCTCAGCAACGTACTGATCGCGGCGCTTTTGGCCGTCGCCGCTGAAGCGTTCATTCTGAGACTACGCCGTCGCCCCGTCTGGCCAACGCTCAATGACGCCAGCGCCCTGCTCACCGGGGTATTGCTAGGTGCGTCGCTACCGCCTGCCAGCCCATGGTGGCTAATAGGCGTGGGTGTGATCGCCGCCGTCGTCGTTGCCAAGCAACTTTACGGTGGCTTGGGCCACAATCCGTTCAACCCTGCGATGGTGGGCTATGCGCTTCTGCTCGTATCGTTTCCCACGCAAATGACGCTCTGGGCGCCTCCACAAGCACTCTGGCCCGATACGTTATGGCCGCAAATATTAGGAACCGTGCCCATGACCACGCTGGATGCACTCAGCGGCGCTACGCCACTCGATGCCTTCAAACACAAGGGCGAGGCCGTGCTCGCCAGTGAGTTCTGGGCATCGTCGCCACTTCCAGAAGGCACGTTGGCGGCTTGGCGCAATATCGCCCTGGCATGGCTGATAGGGGGCTTGGTATTGATCGTCAAGCGGCTGATCAGTTGGCATATCCCGGTTGCCATGCTGGGCAGCATGCTGCTGCTCTCTGCGCTGTTTTACGCCAGCGACACCAGCCACTTTGCCTCTCCGCTGTTTCATCTTGTCACTGGGGCAACGCTGTTTGGCGCCTTTTTCATTGCCACCGACCCGGTGTCGTCAGCCACCAGCCGCCGGGGAAAGCTGCTCTACGGCGCGGGAATTGGGGTACTGATCATCCTGATTCGACATTTAGGCGGTTATCCCGATGCCGTCGCTTTTGCGGTGTTGCTGATGAACCTCTGCGTGCCACTGCTGGATACTGTCAGCGTACCACACCCAGTGGGGCAATCTACCGCTCACTCCGGAACCAAGAGGAGCGCGCCATGACGCCCCAGCACGCCATGCGACGCGGTGCGTTGGCTCTAGGCCTGTTTGCCCTCGTCACTGCCGGTAGCGTCACCCTCATCCGCGCCGTGACGGAGGAACGTATTGCCGCGCATCAGCTCGCCTATCAGCATCGTCAGCTGCAGGAAGTACTCCCCGCGCCACTGTCCACGGCACCGGTTCAAACCGTTCTAGAGGGCACGTTTTCGTTACCCGCTCCCTCATTATTGGGCTACAAGATGCCACAAGAGGGTTGGCGGGTGCAGCAAGGCGGCGACGCCGTCACCATTCTGCCGGTCGTTACCCGCCAAGGGTATAACGGCGAGATTCGCCTGCTAGTAGCCATTGACCAGAGCGGCGAGATAACCGGTGTGCGCGTCACTCACCATCAAGAGACGCCAGGGCTTGGCGACGATATCGAACGCTCCCGCAGCGACTGGATCACATCGTTCGACGGATTGAGCCTACAAAGCCTATCCCCCAGCGGCTGGGCGGTTCGTAAAGAGGGCGGCGACTTCGACAGTTTTACCGGCGCAACGATCACGCCACGGGCCGTGATCAACGCCGTACACGATACGTTACGCTATTATCACCAACAGCTCGCCCGGCAGGAGTCAGCCCTATGAGCCAATGGAGAGAGCTGGCCCGTGAAGGGCTTTGGTCGAACAATCCAGCGCTGGTGCAATTACTCGGACTATGCCCACTGCTGGCCGTCAGCGCCAGCCTGGTGAACGCATTAGGCTTGGCGCTGGCGACACTGTTGGTGCTGGTGGGATCCAGCACGACGATCTCGCTGATTCGCCACCAAGTGCCCAGCGCCGTGCGCTTGCCCGCGTTCGTCATGGTGATTGCCGCCTTCGTGACCTGCGCCGAGCTGCTGATGGCCGCGTTTGCTTATTCGCTGTATCAAATACTAGGCATCTTCATTCCGCTTATCGTGACCAACTGCGCCATATTGGGTCGCGCGGAGGCGTTTGCCTCCCGCCAACCCGTGCTGCCCGCGGCGATCGATGGTTTGATGATGGGATTGGGATTTGGTGCCGTGCTGGTGCTCATGGGCGCGATTCGCGAGCTCATGGGCCAGGGCACCCTATTGAGCGACATGGCGCTGCTGTTGGGGCCCGTGGCCGCTGACTGGCAGATCACCCTGGCGGCGGATTACCAGTTTCTCTTTTTCCTTCTTCCGCCTGGCGCTTTCTTCGTGGCCGGGCTTTTGATCGCACTCAAAAATGCGCTGGATGCGCGGCGTGCTTTCCGGGCAGCGCCGACGACGAGCACCCCGCGCGCCGAGCGGCGCGTGCGAGTGACCGGCACCATCAAGTAACCAAGAGAACACACCATGAATGCCCAAAAGCGTCATGAGATTTTCGCGCGCCTACAGGCGGAAAACCCGCACCCCACCACCGAACTCAACTGGAGCACGCCGTTCGAACTGCTCGCGGCGGTACTGCTTTCCGCCCAAGCCACCGACGTAGGCGTCAACAAAGCAACGGCCCGGCTTTTTCCGGTCGCCAATACGCCCCAAGCCATTATCGAACTAGGTATCGACGGCCTAAAACAGCACATCAAAACCATTGGGCTATTCAATACCAAGGCAGACAATCTCATGAAAACCTGCCACCTGCTGGTCGACCAGCATGGCGGTCAGGTCCCGCAAACTCGCAAAGCGCTTGAGGCGCTACCCGGGGTGGGTCGCAAGACCGCCAATGTGATTTTAAATACGGCCTTTGGTCAGCCTACCATTGCGGTGGATACGCACATTTTTCGCGTATCGAACCGCACCGGCATCGCCAAGGGCAAGGACGTCATCGAGGTCGAACGAAAGCTGCTGCGCCATGTTCCCAGCGCCTTCAAGCAAGACGCCCATCATTGGCTGATACTACATGGGCGTTACACGTGCATTGCGCGAAAACCTCGCTGCGGTAGCTGTATCATCGAAGATCTGTGCGACTATAAAGAAAAGACCGAGCTTGCCTAACCGCATGCCACCGCCAGGATCGTCCCATGCCAAGCACCACTGCTGACCTCTACCGCCAGCCTATTACCCAGCGTATCGATGCCCTGCTGCAACTTTCCAGGCAGCACGCCGAACGTTTTTGCAGCCCAGATGCCTGGCTGGCCCGCCAGCGCTATATGGCCAAGCATCCGACGTCGATTGTGGTGATGAAATGTATGGATGGCCGAATTCATATTCCTCACGCCACGCAGACACCGCTTGGAATCATCACACCGTTTCGTAATCTAGGCGGTATTTTCGACCTAGGCTGGCCTTATCTCGGCGAGCTGCTCACCGAGACTGTCTTGCAAGCCACTCAGAGCGGTCGCGCCACGCTGTTGCTGATTACTTACCATTTTTCTAACGGACATCCCGCACGGGGATGCGCCGGGTTCAACTGCGATGCCGACGCGGCCAAAGCCCACGCGTACGCCATTGCTCAGCAAGCAGGCCAGCTGTTTGGCCACGACCATCAGCAGGTCTACCCGCTCGTGTGCGGCTTTGAAACCGACAGCGACGCCATGATTCTTCACGGCCAAGGTGGCGAGGTGCTCGATATACGCGACTGGATCGATCGACCAGCGAATGATTTACACGCCACGTTAGCGAGCCTTTGTCCCGACATGCCTGATGATGTTCAACGAGATCTGCTGCCGCTGCTGGCGGGCAACATGGCTCATGTAAGCGAGCTAAGCGGCGTGACCCGAGAGCTCGACATCGAGCATCGCGAGTGGGTCATCTGCATAGGACGCGGCTTCGACTTCTTGCACCTACCTAACACCGCGTTGATCATCGGTCCCTACGGACCAGACCTGGCGGCCCCATTGTCGACCGCCGCAAGCATTATCGAGGCCAACATGCGTGCGGGGCGAATTCCCAAAGACGGTTTTATGCTTTTGGCGTCAACGCCTTACCAAGATAGCGGTGTGGACCGTGCGAGGGCCGTATTGAAATCGCGATTTTTATCGAATTTTGCCGAGCAGGTGATTCGCGATCATCACCCTGGGCTTGCCGACAAGATGCGCCGCCATACGGCGATCGTTCACTGGCCCACCCGGCGCATGGAGTCACTCGACGCCCCTTGCATCAGCAGTTGACGATATACGGCTTGCCAACGCGGCCACTCCCAGGAGCACGTGTCAAGCAACGCAGGCTGGCACGTCGGATCCAATAACCACGCTTTTAAACGATGAAACAGCCCCTCTTGCGTGCCATCATAGCGATATTCATTTGGGTAAAGCTCCGGGAAACAAAGCCGGTCCGGCACTAGCGGCGTGGCACCTCGTTGGGTGGCTTCCATGATGGCCAATCCTTGGAACTCATGCCAGGTGGTCGATACGACGATGCCGCCGCTTTCGAGCAGCGCGCGATACTTTTTTTCTGGCTGCGCCCCCCAGCAAACGATATGTGCCGCCAAACGCTCCTGGGCCTCGGCGAAAATCCCCGGCACCTCGCGAAACTGCTGTCCCAACACCGCCAACTCGAACGGCACTTGCTGGTCGCTAAGCTTGAACAGTACCTTGAAGAAATCCTCTGGGTTTTTGTCATACTCCCAGCGGTGGTTCCAAATCAGTCGCTGCGGATTGGAGTTGACGACCGCACGACCACCGGCGGCAGCAATCGGCACGGGCACGATGCGGGCCGCTCTCCGCAAACGCTCAAGGGGTTGGGCCGCGGGCAGATTCTCCGGCATTTTTTTCAAGAAACGTCGCGCGCCATCGAAAAAGGAGTCACGGTTGTAGGCCGTGTTGAATACCAGCTCATCTGCCGCCAGCGCAGCGTACAGGTTGACCATCTTTGCCTCGACTTGGGGAATTTGCTCGCTGGATTCCGGGTAAGCAAACTGATTTTCATGAAAATAGACCACCTTGCGTGCCTGTCCTAAGTGGGGGAACAATCCCACCAACGTGGCGATATCCACCATGGAAGTCGCCAGGACCACATCGTAGCGCTGGCTCAATGTCGCCTGCTCTTTCAACCACCAACTCAAAGGGTTGCCACGAATACGCCAAGAGAAGTGACGCGCTGGCAAGCTCAGCAGCGTCCATTCGACCTCGGCCACCTCCGCCATCAATGTATTTGCCCAATAGCGGTGGCTAACCGCTTCGTAAGCCGATAACAATAAAATGCGCATCATCTCTCTACCGGTGAAACGTCCTCGCCGTATGTCACATTCGGCCAAGGTCGTCTTGGCCGAATGCCTCACGCTACATACACTTAAATCATCGCTTGCAGTCTGACTGCGCATCTAACGCCGCTGGGGAAACCGTAATGGCCAATGTATTAGTGGTCGATGATGAACCGAATATTCTACTGTCCCTCGAGTTCCTCATGTCCCATGCCGGGCTGACGGTGATTACCGCTACCGACGGTGAAACGGCATTGCAGCGAATTGCCGACACCTCTCCCGACCTGCTGCTGCTAGACATTAGCCTGCCGGGTATCAGTGGCTTCGAAGTATTGGAACAGCTGCGTCGCTCAGAGCGCGAGCGGCACCTGCCGGTCATCATGTTAACGGCACATGGACGGGAAGTAGAGCGCGAAAAGGGATTAGCGTTGGGTGCCGATGACTACGTTACCAAGCCGTTCTCGACCCACCAATTGGTCGAGAAAGTCAAAGCACTGCTTGGCGAGGGTGACACATGATGTTCAAAGGCCTTCCAAAGCGACAGCGCCTGCTGGGTGCTTGGCTGCTTCTCAGTGGCATCAGCCTGTTGGGCGGCGTGCTGTTTGCGGCGTGGCTGGATAGTCAGATCGCGCTATCCGGCTTGCCGCGTGTGGCGCTTTGGCTTGGCAGCCTTTCCGGGGGTATGACATTGTGCCTGATGGGCGTACTGCTAGAACGTCGGTTATTAGCGCCCTTACGGCATTTACAAACTCAGTTGGCCCGGTGGGTGGCCAACCCAGACGCCCAAGACGAGGAGGCTCCAGAAGGTTGGCTAAAAGGGCTAGGGCCTGATCTACGCCGCGTCAGCCAAAGCTGGCGCGCCGACCGCATGCGGCTCGCCACCGCCCATGCCGAGGGGGCGCGTAGCGCTTCGCGTATTCGGCAAGAGTTGGAAACCCTGCTTCAGGTACTGGAAACACCACTGCTGCTGTGTGATCGGCATCGTCGGGTGATGCTGTTCAATCAAGCCGCCGAAACGTTCTTTACTGGCAATACCGGGTTAGGGCTGGGGAAGCGCCTAGATGCCCTACTGCCGACCGCAACGCTAGCCAATGCCATGGCACAACTGCCCGACGATGGTTCACCACGTGAAATGCTCACCCACTGCGGCCAGCGCTGGGTAAAAGTGGTGATTCGGCGGGTTCCCGGCAGTGAGCGCGAGACGCTCGTGACCTGTAGCGATGCCACGACCACTTGGAACAATGAAATGGGCGTGCGGGCCGAGCTCAACCGTCGCCTCCCGCCACTGCGCCAGCATGCCGCCAACGTTAGCAGTGCCGTCGACGCGCTGCGTCATATCCACGCCGCGAACGTCCCCCTTGAACTGCGAACACGCTTAGAGGGGGTCATGCACGATGAGAGCCAAGCACTGAATCAGCACGTGGCTGAGTTCGCCACGCTACTGGATGATCTTCAGTATCACGGTGAACGCTTGCGGCCCATTTGGTCCAATGACTTCTGGCAGGCGCTGGATGAGCGTCTCGACCCAGCCCACCGTTTGATTACACCGATTGGTGTTCCCGCTTGGTTCAAAGGGGATGCCCCGGCACTGATCGAACTCTTCACATCATTGGTGGACCATCTTCGCTGCCACTTGCCTACCCGTGGCTTTGAAGGAGAAATCTCGCTTCAACCGAAACGTGCCTACGTTGACTTGATGTGGCAGGGCGCGCCCGTTCCTGAAGGCGAACTCAGCGTTTGGCGAGATACGATCTTGAACACGCTACCACTTGGCCCGGCGGTGGCCGATATTCTGCGTCAGCACGCCACCGATATTTGGAGCGTAGCCGATGCGGATAAGCGCCATGCTCGACTGCGACTCCCGCTACCCGCGATTACACAAACTCACGCGCCAAGGGAGATGGCTCCCCCTCGTCCGGAATTTCATGATTTTGGTATCGCACAGCTACCTGCGCCCGACGAAGCCCTCGCCCATCGGGCTCTACGCTGCTTGGAGATCGTGGCGTTCGATACGGAAACCACTGGTCTCGAGCTACGCCGGGGAGACACGGTGGTAAGCCTTGGCGCTTGTCGCATCGTCAATGGCCGCTTATTGGCAAGCGACGCGTTCGATCACTACGTCGATCCCCAACGGCCCATTCCCGCCGCCAGCACCGTCATTCATGGCATTACCGATGCGGACGTAGCGGATGCAGAACCGCTTCACACCGTGTTGGGCCAGTTCCGGGATTACGTTGGGGACGCCGTCATGCTCGCTCATAATGCGGCGTTCGACATGTTGGCCATCAGCGGGCACGGCGTTCATTTCGACATCCCCGTGCTGGACACGCTGCTGATCTCCAAAGCGCTAGATGAAGCGCTGGATGGGCACGACCTGGATACGTTAGCCAGGCGTTATGATTTACATTTTCCGCCTAACACCCGGCATACCGCACTGGGCGATGCTCGCGTCACCGCCGAGCTTTGGCTAGCCCTCTTGCCCCGCTTGGAAGCCCGCGGCATCGACACGTTAGAGGAGCTGCTGGTCCTCCAGGCCAATGCGTTCGATAAGGAAGACGCCAGTGCGCCATAATGCACCTGCCCCTCACCCTCGGCAGCAGGCGCGTCGCCTCGCCCTGGGGCTGCTGGCGCTGTTTTTATTCAGCCCGCCCATCTTACTTATAGTCGATCGGTTGCCTGGTATACTGGGCTGGCTACCGCTCTATCTCTTCTTGACTTGGGGGTCGGTGATTGGCCTGGCTGCCTGGCTGGCCGAACGACCCAAACAACCATGAACATGCGCAGCGACTGGGTAGTGTTGGGCGCCGCCTTTGGTTACTTAGCCCTGCTTTTCTTGGTCGCAGCCTGGGGGGACCGACGAGCCGAACAGGGGCGCTCACTCATCAACTCGCCTACTGTCTATGCGTTATCGATAGCCGTGTACTGTACCGCCTGGACGTTTTACGGCAGCGTCGGGCGCGCAGCGCAGTTCGGACCTAGCTTCTTGCTGATCTATTTGGGACCCACGCTGGCCATGCTGCTGGCCCCTTTTACCTTGCGCAAAATGGTGCGGATCGCCGCTCGGCAGCGTATCACTTCCATCGCCGATTTCATTAGCGCCCGCTATGGGAAAAGTGCGCTACTTGGCGCACTGGTGGCCGTCATGGCATTGATCACGATTACGCCGTATATAGCACTCCAGCTCAAAGCCATTACGGTGAGTCATGCGGTGCTGATGAACTATCCCCTAGGTGCCGATACCACACTCGAACACGAACGCTTCTGGATGGATCGCTCCTTTTGGATTGCGATCGTCTTGGCCCTGTTCATCATTCTGTTCGGCACGCGTCATCTTGATGCCAGCGAGCGACATGAAGGCATGGTAGCGGCCATCGCCGTCGAGTCCTTGGTCAAACTGGTGGCGTTTCTGGCAGTCGGTATCTTCGTCACTTTCCTCCTGTTCGAAGGCCCTGGCGCTCTTCTAGCAGCCACCGCCGAGGCGCCAGCACTCATCACTAGCATGCATTTGGAGAACGTTCCTGGTGGTGCGACGGGCTGGGTCGGCATGCTAATGCTCGCGTTTTTGGCCTTCTTCACGTTGCCCAGGCAGTTTCAAGTCTTGGTCGTAGAGAGCGTGGATGAGCAGCACTTGGAGCGTGCCAGTTGGCTCTTTCCGCTCTATTTGCTACTGATCAACCTGTTCGTCATTCCTATTGCGTTGGCAGGCGTCCTCTTGGGCGAGAGTGACCCGGATAGCTTCGTGCTCACGCTACCGCTCTCCGCAGAGCTAGATGGTTTACCACTATTGGTGTTCATTGGTGGACTCTCGGCGGCCACCGGCATGGTCATCGTCGAAACCATCGCGCTGTCTACCATGGTGAGTAACCAACTAGTGATGCCACTTTTATTAAAACTAAAAGGCTGGCAAACAGGACGCCATGGTCGCCTCGCCATTTGGCTTTTGAACATCCGGCGTATCGCCATTTTGGTCATTTTGATCATGGGCTATCTCTACCATGCACTGATTGGCGATAGCTACAGTTTGGTGACTATTGGACTGGTCTCGTTTGCGGGCGTGGCACAATTTGCCCCTGCGCTATTGATCGGCCTTTATTGGCGCGGGGCGACTCGTCAAGGCGCCACCTGTGGGTTAGTGGCAGGCTTTTGGGTATGGTGCTACACGCTGCTACTGCCGGGATTTGCCCAGTCCGGTTGGTTGGAAGCTGAGTTCATGACACAAGGCCCTTGGGGCATCGGCTGGCTCGCCCCCTACGCCTTACTGGGACTCAGCGGGTGGGATATCTACACACACTCGCTATTTTGGAGCATGACCGCAAACGTCGGCTTATTGGTCGCGGTGTCGCTCTTCACGCGAGCCACGCCCATGGAGCAGGCGCAGGCAGCGCTCTTCACCGAGGCTCTGCACCCCCATTTACCTACAGCGTCTAGCTGGCAAGGCCAAACTACCGAAGGTGACTTGTATGCCCTACTCGTCCGCTATCTGGGCCATGGGGCAACACACAAGGTATTTCGCAACGCCCCTCCTTCGCTCTTGAAGGAGACCGATGCTCAGCAACGTCCCGCGTCGAGAGAGTTGATCACTCGTGCCGAACAAGCTCTGGCCGGGTCGCTTGGCAACGCGTCTGCCAGCGTCTTGATACACTCCGTTCTACGCGGTGAGGCACTGGACATGGCCTCGATACTCACCATTCTCGACACGACCTCGCAGGCTTTGGAGTACAACCGCCAATTAGAGCAAAAATCCCAGGAGTTAGCTCGAATTGGCGAGGAGCTGCGCCGTGCCAACGAGCAGCTGCGGGAAGTGGATCGAATGAAGGATGAGTTCGTGGCGATGGTCAGTCACGAGCTTCGCACTCCGCTCACTTCCATCCGTTCGTTTGCCGAGATTTTGCGTGACACACCCACCATTGAGGCTGAAAAACGCCAGCAATTTCTGGACATCATGGTGCTCGAGAGTGAGCGCTTGTCTCGATTGATCGACGAAATTCTTGACTTGGCGCGGCTCGAGAGCGGCCACCTATCCCTCCAGCCCATTACCGTTGACTTGATTCACATTGCGCAGCAAAGCCGCCAAGTACTGGCACGACTGCACGCCGAGCAGGGCATCGATGTCGAGTGGGTCTGTGATGTCTCCAATGCGCCCGTCATGGCCGATCCAGATCGCCTTGAACAGGTCATCATCAATCTGTTGGAGAATGCGCGAAAGTTTGCCAACCCAGAACATCCGCGCATACGTTTACACGTTTACGAAGCGGACCAAGGATATTGCCTGAGCATTGAGGATAATGGGCCAGGCATCCCGATCGGTGAACGTGACAATGTATTCGAAAAGTTTTATCAATTGACGTTATCGAAAAACGAGCATGCGTCTCACCGGCCCAAAGGAAGCGGTTTAGGCTTACCCATCAGCCGTGCCATTATTCACCACTTAGATGGCGAGCTTTGGGTAGACGCTTCTTCTTTAGGCGGTGCTGCGATGACGCTTTCGCTTCCACGACACATCGTTTAAGTAAACAATTGTGTCATTCAACGCACTGTGACCTAGTGTAACTAGCACACGTTTGTATTTTTACGCTATTCTGCGCGTCCGCCCATTTTCCCTCTGACAGTTGGAGCAGCGGCATTATGCAAGGGTCAGCGCAAGATAAGACGACTACCGACCAGTACACCATTGCCATACAGCCAATTGTCGACGCTTGCCTACAACATGTAGCTGATGAGCTACTGTATCGTGGCGACTGTTCGGCCATTAGTGCCGCCGTCTTCGATGATGTGCAAGCCACCGCTCGAGCTTGTGCTGTCGCTATTTATGAAATTGGCCTGGATAAACTGTGTGGCCAACGTAAGCTTTTTAACAATGCCTCTGGCGAGTGGTTACTCAACCCCGATTTAGGCGGCCTGCCGCAGAGTCAAATCGTCATTGAAATACTCGAAGATACCGAGGTCAATGACGTGCTATTGAGTGCATTGCGTAAGCTGAAACACCAAGGCTATACATTAGCGCTTGATGATTTCGAATTGACCGACGCAAACCGTG
Source organism: Halomonas sp. McD50-4 (assembly GCF_022348135.1). Taxonomy (NCBI): domain Bacteria; kingdom Pseudomonadati; phylum Pseudomonadota; class Gammaproteobacteria; order Oceanospirillales; family Halomonadaceae; genus Halomonas; species Halomonas sp. McD50-4. The sequence continues at coordinate 177,272 of NZ_JAKRFG010000001.1, forward strand.
CACTATTAGCCTTAGCGGATATTGTTAAATTCGATATTTCTACCGGGCTCCCCACTGCGCTCATTCAACGCCTTTATAAAGAGGGCTATACGCTGTTAGCCGAGCGCGTAGAAACTTACGAAGAGTTTGAAAAGTGTAAGGCGCTTGGATTTAGCTTATTTCAAGGGTATTTTTACCAGCGGCCTCAGGTACAAACCACAAACACGCAGCGACATAGCACGTCACGCGCTAATCAAATGCAACTGCTGGCTAAGCTTTACAGCGATAGAGTGCGCTTCTACTTTGAGTACGCTCATTGCCCGTGACCCCTATTTATTGAACGCCGTCCTCAAACGCGCCAATTCGGCAGAAAAGGCAGCTCAGCACCCTGTCCACAAACTACTCGACTGTATTCATATCATCGGATTGAAAGAGTTACGCACGCTGGTATCGATCATCATGCTAGCGGGCAATAATCCAGCGAGCAAAATCAACCTCATTAGCGGATTGACTCGGGGATTTGCATGCGAAGCACTTGCCGAACAACGCGGGTTAGACGAGGAAGAAGGCTTTATCACCGGACTCTTTTCGCATATGCCGGTCATCATAGGGATCGACCTCGAAACGATGCTTAAGGAGCTACCACTGAGCCAGCCGATCCATCAGGCGCTTATCCAGCGTCAAGGCCCACTTGGCGAGCTGCTTGCACATATCGAAGCCACTGAGCGCGGCGGCCCTCCTGACGATGTGCCTGCAGAGTTGATACTGCAGGCGGCGGCTGAAGCACGAACGCTAATGGACTCGCACATTAGCTAGTGGGCGGGTTCTCCCGGCGAGGGTCTGGCTCGAACATCGCATCGCCCACTTCATCGATATAGCGCTGCGCCTTCGACACCATCAAGGCGTCGCAGGCGTCCCGCCCAGGCACCATGTCAGAACGCTCGAAACGGTGCTCCTGCGCCCCGCCCTGATTGTCCAGTTTGCGAATCCAACCGCTTACCCGATACTGACCACTTTGATGATCGGGCTGCGAAACGATGAGATACTCTTTGTACTCCACCGGTTCGGCGGCTTTGGTGCCGGTGTTCGTTTCGTCGCTACCATGGCCCCCAAACAGGCCTGAAAGCAATCTTTTAAACATAAAGACTCCTGGTAGGCGGTGGCCAGTGTTCACTGGCCACCGCTCAACGCTAGCTCTGCTGACGGCCTTTGCCAGCGGCAATACGCAGACGCAGCGCGTTCAGCTTAATGAAGCCTTCGGCGTCTTTTTGGTTATACGCACCCGCGTCGTCTTCAAACGTGGCAATGGACTCATCGAACAGAGACTGCTCGGACTTACGGCCAACGACCGTTGCGTTGCCTTTGTACAGCTTCATACGCACCACGCCAGAAACACTCTTCTGGGTCTCGTCGATAGCGGCTTGCAGCATGCGGCGTTCAGGGCTCCACCAATAGCCGTTGTAGATCACTTCGGCATACTTGGGCATGAGCTGATCTTTAAGATGCGCTTCTTCACGATCCAGCGTCAGTGATTCGATCGCACGGTGGGCACGCAGCATGATCGTACCCCCCGGCGTTTCGTAGCAACCCCGCGACTTCATGCCCACGTAGCGGTTTTCGACGATATCCAAACGTCCGATACCGTTGTCGCCACCCAGCTTGTTGAGCTTTTCGAGCACTTCGTGCGGCTTCATCGTTTCGCCATCGATGGCCACGATGTCGCCTTTCTCGAACGTCAGCTCAACGTAAGTGGGCTGCTCGGGCGCAGCTTCGGGAGAAACACTCCAGCGCCACATGTCCTCTTCGGCTTCCGCCCACGGATCTTCCAGAATGCCGCCTTCATAGGAGATGTGCAGCAGGTTGGCGTCCATGGAGTAGGGAGATTTCTTTTTCTTGTTGGAGAAATCCACCGGGATGCTGTGCTCTTCGCAGTAAGCCATCAGCTTTTCGCGGGACGTCAGGTCCCACTCGCGCCAGGGAGCAATGACTTTAACGCCCGGCTTTAGCGCGTAACCGCCTAGTTCGAAACGCACTTGATCGTTACCTTTACCCGTTGCGCCATGGGAGATGGCATCGGCGCCAGTTTCATTGGCGATTTCGATCAGGCGCTTGGCGATCAGCGGGCGAGCGATGGAGGTGCCCAGCAGGTACTCACCTTCATAGATGGTATTGGCACGAAACATCGGAAAGACGTAGTCACGCACGAACTCTTCGCGTAGATCTTCGATGTAAATCTCTTTGACGCCGAGAGCCTGAGCCTTGGCGCGGGCAGGCTCGACTTCTTCACCCTGACCGATGTCGGCAGTAAAGGTCACAACCTCGCAGTTGTAGGTTTCTTGCAACCACTTAACGATAACGGATGTGTCCAGGCCGCCTGAATATGCCAGCACAACCTTTTTGACATCGGACATTCTTTGCTCCTTGTAAAAAGCAGTTCACCAGAAGGAGTAGCGCCCTTACGCACTACTTGTTCATTCAAACTGTCAGTATAGCGTTCTCGATGCCCAGCGAATACCGTCAACGACGCCTTGGGGGTAAAGCTGCTAGAATCACCCAAACCCTAGCGGCTAGCTTGACCGCTACCCCTGACCGACTACTCGCTTTATTAAGGAGAGCTGCATGAGCGAGGCAATTGCCCGCGAATTGATGGCCCAGCGTTTTCGCAGTTACTTACCGGTTGTCATTGATTTGGAGACAGGTGGGTTTAACGCCCAAACGGACGCCGTGTTGGAGATTGCAGCGGTCACACTCACCATGGACCCCGACGGCAATTTACTGCCTGATGCCACCTACGCGTATCATGTTCACCCTTTTGAAGGCGCCAACGTCGAGCAATCAGCGTTGGATTTCACCGGCATCAATCTGGATGACCCGCTTCGTCGGCACGTTGCGTTGAGCGAGGCTGAAGCACTAGGGGAAATATTTCGACCCATACGCAAATCGCTAAAGGCGCACGGCTGCTCGCGAGCGATCCTCGTCGGCCATAATGCTGCTTTTGATCATGGCTTTTTGAACGCGGCGGCCAACCGTTGCAACGTGAAGCGCAATCCGTTTCACCCCTTTTCCAGTTTCGACACGGCGACGTTGGCGGGGTTTGTGTATGGACAAACCGTGCTCGCCAGAGCGTGCCGTGCCGCGGGGATCGAGTTCGACAACAAGGCGGCCCACTCGGCACGCTATGACACCGAGCGAACGGCCGAACTGTTTTGCGCCATGGTCAACCGCTACAAAGACTTAGGCGGCTGGCGGCTGGCTCAGCGTGAACAAGCGCTAGATGGCGGCGATGAATAAATCCGCCAGCAGCGCGTTTGAAACAGCATCTAATGCACCAGAAATGGCTTTACGATAGACTTTACGTCATTTACGAGCGCTTGGCTCTCAGGCAAGCAATGCAGCCAACGCTTGCCGCCACAATGTGATATCCCACCCGTTTTGAGGAGATGAGACGTTCCCATGGCCCAGCATAATGCCTTTTACGCCCAGTCCGGTGGCGTTACCGCCGTCATCAATGCCAGCGCCTGTGGCGTTATCGAAGCTTGCCGGCAAGCCCCTGATCAGATCGGCAAGGTGTATGCCGGCCATAACGGCATTATTGGTGCACTGACGGAAGATTTGATCGATGTCACTCAGGAGAGCGATGACGCCATTGCCGCTCTGCGACACACCCCGGGCGGAGCGTTTGGCTCTTGTCGCTACAAGCTGAAAGACATCGATACGCACCGCGCGCAGTACGAGCGTCTTATCGAGGTTTTCAAAGCGCACGACATTCGCTATTTCTTCTACAACGGCGGTGGCGACAGTGCCGATACCTGCCTAAAAGTCTCGCAGCTCTCCGAAAAACTAGGGTATCCGCTGACGGCCATTCACGTTCCCAAAACCGTCGACAATGATCTTCCCATCACGGATAACAGCCCTGGTTTCGGCAGCGTCGCGAAGTACATCGCCACCTCGACCCGGGAAGCGTCGTTGGATATCGCGTCCATGTGCGCCACGTCGACCAAGGTGTTCGTACTGGAAGTGATGGGACGCCATGCGGGCTGGATTGCTGCGGCTGGAGGCCTGGCTGGCGAAGGAGAAGGCGAGCCACCGCACCTGATTATCTTCCCGGAAGTGGCATTTAACCGCAAAGCGGTCATGGCGCGAGTCGATGAAAGCGTCAAAAAATTTGGCTACTGCGTGATCGTGGTGTCGGAAGGCGCGCGCTACGAAGATGGCACTTTCCTTGCGGATGCAGGCAATACCGATGCCTTTGGTCACCGCCAGCTAGGCGGCGTGGCGCCCACCCTGGCCGGCATGATCAAGCAGGACCTGGGCTACAAATACCATTGGGCCGTGGCCGACTACCTGCAGCGTGCGGCGCGTCACTTGGCTTCCAAAACCGATGTTGAACAAGCTTATGCCGTTGGCCGTGAAGCGGTCACGCTGGCGCTGGCGGGCAAAAACTCCATGATGCCGGCCATACGCCGCATCTCACAAAGCCCGTACCAGTGGGACGTGATTTCTGCTCCGCTATCGCAAATCGCCAACCAAGAGAAGTTCATGCCCCGCGACTTTATCAGCGAAAGCGGTTTCGATATTACCCAAGCCTGCCGTGACTACTTATCACCGCTGATCCAGGGCGAAGATTTTCCGCCGTTCGAGAATGGTCTTCCGAAAGTCGCCAAGTTGAAGCTTGCGAAAGTGGAACAGAAGTTGCCAACCTTCACGCTGTAACCTCTGTTCTAACATCAGAGATGGCGAAAGATAAAAGGGCGATGACTCGTGTCATCGCCCTTTTGACATTCGCAGTATGCGCTTGAAAGGTGCCTAGCGCAGCAGCCACGAAAGCACCAACAGCAGCAGCAAAATACCCGCCACGCCCTGCCAAAAGCGTCGAGACTCGGTGCGGGGCTCTTCGCGTTGCACAGCACGCCCCAGGGGTAGCCTCAGCGCGTGAAGGAACTCCGACATCCGTCGAAAACGCAGTGGCCGTTGCGGGTCCAGCGCGCGACGCAGCGCCTCGTCAAGCGCAGGGGTAATCTCTGGATTGGTGGTACGAGCGCTACGGTAGCTGAGGTCTTCCAGATCGGTATGGCAACGCAACTTATTGGGGGTAAGCGTATAAGGTAATGCCCCGGTCAAAAGCCAGTAGACCGTAGAAGCCAACGAATACTGGTCGCTGCGGCGACCCACGCTGTCGCCAAGCGCATACTCTGGAGCTGTATGTTCGTTGAAACCGATTTGCCGAAGCAGCTCGCCCGAGTGGCGGTGTCCATCGACTTCTCGCATATGGCAAGCACTAAAGTCAGCGAGCACGAGCTTACCGTGCGAGTCGATAAGCACGTTGTCAGGCATGATCTGTTGGTGAATGATGTCGCGATGGTGCAGGGCTTGGACCGCCTTACCCAACTGGTTAGCGATATCCAAACGCTGAGCAAGACTGGCCTGGGGGTGCCGCTCGGCCCATTGACGCAGCGTCTCACCTTCTACGTTCTGCATGAGGTAATAGAGGTATCTTCGCGGGCGTGATGGTTCCATGACCTTGACGACAAAGGGGGAGTTCACCCGCTCGACCACCCACTGCTGCAGCAAAAAGTGCTCTAGATAGGCGTTACGCAACGATAGCTCGGGGCTTGGTGCCTTCATCACCATGACACGATCACTGTAGACATCGCGGACGCGATACACCCTCGACTGTGCATTGCGTGACAGCACGGCCTGCACCTCCAACCCATCTAGACGCTCGCCGGGAGCCAATTCGGGAGGAATGGGCAGGTCGCCATATAGTAAGCTGGGGTGATCGGTTGCCTCCTCCGGCAGTTCGTCGATGCGGAGTAATTGGAAGCAAAATTGATCGCCGCCATACCCTCGCTCTTGCGCGCGCTGCTTTGCCTCGCCAGCCAAGCGCTCGCAAGCAGCATCTAGGTCGCTAGCATCTTGGCGAATGAGTCGCACATAATCAGAGGGCATCAAGGTGCCGCGCACGGCCTGAGTGGTGAAAACGAACAAGTCACCCTGCTTCAAGCCCAGATGGGTGTAATCGATATCGACGCTGCCATCCATGCCTAACGCGCGAGAGGGGTAGCGATATCCGCCCACATCGGTCACGTGATCACGGGTAAGCTGCTCAAACTCGGCACCTCGCAAGCGAAAGACCAGCGTATCTCCCATGTGAAACAGATGACCTTCGCGACCTAAAAACACCATGGCCGAGAGCGACGAGACGAAGCTACCCTCTTTGACATGCTGGCTCTGGCTGTAACACCAACTATTCAACGCACGTAGCACGCGGGTTGCCGACGTCTTGGGGTCCCAGTGGTCAGGCGTGGAGTAATAATCGGCGAGAAATCCGCGCACGCTCAAATCCCCCGCCTGCTTCGCCATCGTATTGCGAGAAATCGAGTCACTAATCACTGCGCAGCCGCCCTTTAACTTCAACAGCGGCGCTTCTGGTAGGCGTACCGACATTGAACTGCGGTGCTGCCGGCGTTCTGGGGCTACGAACGCTTGTCCATAACTCATTAGCAACTGGGCGTGCGCCAACTCATCCTCCTAGACTTACGGCTCACCATCGCAACGATCATTGCGAGCACTTCTCGCGATCCTTACAGCATCAGGCGCTATCATACATGCTGGCATGACGAAGCGATGCCCACCAAACGTCGAGAGTAGCACAAAAAGACACCCTGCCATGCCCACTACCCAGCCAATGCACCAAGAGACGCCACCGAGATCGCCGAGGAAGGTCAAGCTGCCATCGATGCGGGTATGTGACGGCAAACACCTATGTCGCATTGGTAATCTATCGACCTTGTTCGTATAATTCTTCACCATTAATGCAATGCATCAACTGCTTAGCTACTGCAATCTGCACTAGGTAAGAAAAGCCAAGCCAAGGAACCAACGATGAACTTTGATAACATCCCCGCTGGAAAGGATTTGCCCAACGATATCTACGTGGCCATTGAAATTCCTGCTAACCACGCGCCGATTAAGTACGAAATCGACAAGGATATGGGTGCCCTCCTCGTTGATCGTTTCATGGCTACACCCATGTTCTACCCGGCCAACTACGGCTTCATTCCGCATACTCTGGCAGATGACGGCGACCCCTTGGACGCCCTGGTCGTCACTCCTCACCCGGTTGCGCCCGGCAGCATCATTCGCGCACGCCCGGTGGGCATCTTGAACATGACCGATGAAGCGGGTGAAGATGCCAAACTGGTCTGCGTACCGCACCCGAAACTTTCATCGCTGTATGACGACGTTCAGGAAGTGACCGATCTGCCCGAACTGTTGCGCCAACAAATCGCACACTTCTTCGAGAACTACAAAGACCTCGAAAAAGGCAAGTGGGTGAAAGTCGAGTCTTGGGAAGGCGTAGAAGCTGCGCGTAAAGCTATCGAAAAATCGGCCGCTGCTTACAAGAAAGCATAAGCCTCACTGCCCTATGAAAGGCCGCCTCTCGAGGCGGCCTTTTACGTAGGGATGAACGGCGTAGGACCGCGTCACGTCACCGCAGACAGTACGCCAACCTCGACAGGTGCGTTATCCTGCTCTTTTGCGCCCTTTCGATATCACTGCGTAAGGATACTACGTGCCACTCATGCGACGTTTCAGCTTGTTTTTCATGCTCTGTTGGCTACCTCTATTCGCCCACGGGCAGTGGTTCTCTTCCAGCAGCGACAGCGACTTCTTGCCCGTCATGGAAGCGTTTCAGCCGAGCGCATGGCACGATGGGGAAACGCTGAGCGTTGGCTTCGACATTGCCGATGCCTACTATCTTTACCGTCATCAGCTGTCGGTCACAAGCGAGCAACCCTCCATTGAACTCGGTACGCCCACCCTGCCACAGGGCATCTTTACTACTGATGAATTCATGGGAGACGTGTACGTTTTCCGCGAAAAAGTAGTGTTCGATATCCCGCTTAGCCAACCCTATAGCGGTCCTATCGACATCGCGTTGACCTTTCAGGGATGTGCCGATGCAGGGCTGTGCTACCCGCCAGAGCAAATTACCTTGACGGCTTCTGAAGCGTCGCCCCCCAGCGTATTTGCCCACTGGCAAAACGAGAAAACATCAAGCGCATCAACGTCGACTGCTTCAGGCGAATCCGCATCAAACGACTCAGCGTCACTAGCGGGCGGAAACATTGGCTTCGCTGCGCCGCAAAGTGAGGATAGCCAATTCAGCGCGCTCATCAGCAATACCAGTTTACCGCTCGCTCTTGGGCTCTTTTTTCTCGCGGGTATCGGTCTTACCTTTACCCCCTGCGTGCTGCCCATGATCCCAATCCTGGCGTCCATCGTCGTTGGACAGAACCCCACCAAACCCCGTGCTTTCTTACTTTCTGCCAGCTACGTACTGGGCATGTCCGTCACTTATGCGCTGGTTGGCGTATTGATGGGCCTATTTGGCGCGGGGCTGAACCTCCAGGCACGTTTACAGTCTGCACCGGTTCTGATCACCTTCGCCATTCTGTTTAGCCTTTTTGCGTTGGCGATGTTTGGTGCGTTCGATCTACGTGTCTCGCCACGTCTTGCCGGTAAAGTAGACACCTGGCAAGCACGCGCCCAGCGCAGCGGCCCACTTGGTCTCGCCGCTGCCGGCGCGCTATCGGTACTGGTGGTATCACCTTGCGTCACGGCCCCCCTTGCGGGCGCATTAGTATTCATCTCCTCAACCGGAGATGCCGCCATGGGCGGCGCCGTGCTGTTTGCACTAGGGCTCGGCATGGGGGTCCCACTACTGCTCGTCGGCACGTTTGGCGCCACACTGTTGCCACGCTCTGGCGGCTGGATGAATGGCGTCAAAATTGCGTTTGGCCTGTTATTACTCGGCGTTGCCGTTTGGATGGTCGAGCGTTTGATCGCCCCCTCAGTGGTGCTCTTGCTGTGGGCGGCGCTAGCCATCGGCAGCGCACTTGCACTTGGCGCTCTCACGACGGCAAGCACGTCTGGCTGGGCCAAAGTGCGCCAAACGCTAGGCTTGATGCTACTGGCATGGGGGGTCGCTCTGGTGCTTGGCGCGGCTCAAGGCAGTAGCAACCCGCTTCGCCCTCTGGCGGCCACTACCTCTGGCACTGCCCAGGCCGTGGACACGCTAGAATTTGAAGACGTCGACAGTCTCGATGCGCTAGAGGCTGCCCTAGCGCAAGCCTCACACGAAGGACGTCCCGTATTTGCACACTTCACTGCCGATTGGTGTATATCGTGCAAACTCATGGAGCGTGATGTCTACCCGACTCCGCAAGTCGCCGAGGCGTTGAACGATTTTCAACTCATTTCGGTCGATGTCACGAAGACCAATACGCAGAGCCGAGAACTACTCGATCATTTCCAACTCTTTGGTCCTCCTAGCCTGCTACTGTTTGACCAAGGGCAAGAAGTGCGTGAAGCGCGTATCCAAGGGGAGGTGTCTGCCGGAGCCCTCGTGCAGCATTTAAATGCCTTCAAACGCTGGCAAGAGAGCTAGACAGGCAACACGCTAAACGACAGCGCTTCAGCACACCTTTACAGCCACTGTGACGCGAACGTCGTCAAACAATTGTTTAAATCGCAAAATTTGCTCCTCTTTAGGTGGATACTAGACACTGGTAGAGTTTTTCGGCAAACTCCGCAGCCATATTTGCTAAAAATGCATCTTTTAGCGATGAGCGTGGGGTAACGTTCGAGATCGTGCCTCGTTCTCTTCGTTTTTGAATTTGGTTTACTGCGCTTGCGAGCGCCACGCGATACGGGCCTAGTCGGCCTGTGACAACGTGCTAATTTGATCAACTTTTGGGGCCTACGGATGGATATTCGCAAAGTCAAAAAACTAATCGAGCTGCTGGAAGAGTCCAATATCAGCGAAATCGAAATTCAAGAAGGTGAAGAGTCGGTTCGTATTAGCCGTCACCCCAATGGCGCCGTTTGGCAGCCGCAGCCAATGCCGCAGTACGCGCAGCCCGCACCGGCAGCTCCTCAAGCATCGGCAGCCACTTCGCCGGCCGAAGCCGAGCCTCAGGGTGCCAGCTACCGTGGTGAAGCCGTCAACTCCCCCATGGTAGGCACCTTTTACCGCAGCCCGGCACCGGGTGCCAAAGCCTTCGTTGAAGTGGGCGACACCGTGAAGCAAGGCGATACCGTTTGTATCGTCGAAGCCATGAAAATGATGAACCAAATCGAAGCTGACCGCGATGGCGTGGTCGAGGCCATCCTAGTGGAAGATGGCGAGCCAGTGGAATTCGATCAACCGATGATCGTCCTCGCTTAATCTTTCATATCAACACGGGTGGATTCTCCCATGCTGGACAAGGTACTTATCGCGAACCGCGGCGAGATTGCCCTTCGTATCTTACGCGCCTGCAAAGAACTCGGGATCAAAACCGTAGCGGTTCACTCCAAGGCAGATCGCGAACTGATGCACGTTCGTCTCGCCGATGAAGCCGTGTGTATCGGCCCCGCCTCATCAGCGCAGTCGTACTTAAACATCCCGGCGTTGATCAGCGCGGCGGAAGTCACTGATTCGAGCGCCATTCACCCCGGTTATGGCTTTCTCTCTGAGAATGCCAACTTTGCCGAGCAGGTAGAGCGCTCGGGGTTCACCTTCATCGGCCCGCGCGCTGAGACCATCCGCTTAATGGGCGACAAAGTGAGCGCTATCAACGCCATGAAAGCGGCGGGCGTTCCCACTGTGCCTGGCTCCGATGGGCCGCTTGGCGACGATGACGCCACCAACTTGGCCACAGCGAAGCGCATTGGCTATCCGGTGATCATCAAGGCAGCGGCGGGTGGCGGCGGCCGCGGTATGCGCGTGGTGCACACCGAAGGCCACTTACTGTCTGCCATTACCGTCACGCAAACCGAAGCGCATGCAGCCTTCGGCGACGGAACGGTCTACATGGAGAAGTTTCTAGAGAAGCCTCGCCATGTGGAGGTGCAGGTATTGGCTGACGGCCAGGGGAATGCCATTCACCTCTATGACCGCGACTGTTCGCTGCAGCGTCGACATCAGAAAGTGTTAGAAGAAGCACCTGCGCCAGGCCTCGATCCTGACGCGCGCGCGAAAGTACTCGACGCTTGTCGCCAAGCGTGTATCGAGATCAACTATCGCGGCGCGGGCACTTTCGAATTCCTCTACGAAGATGGTGAATTCTTCTTCATCGAAATGAACACCCGTGTTCAGGTCGAGCACCCGGTGACGGAAATGGTGACGGGTGTCGATATCGTCAAAGAGCAGCTGCGCATTGCAGCCTGCCTACCCCTGTCGATTCGCCAGGAAGATGTGAAGCTGAACGGCCATGCGTTCGAATGTCGTATTAACGCTGAAGATTCGCGCACCTTCATGCCGTCTCCCGGCAAGGTGACCCTGTTTCACGCGCCTGGTGGGCTCGGCGTTCGCATGGACTCACACCTGTATACCGGCTACACCGTACCGCCGCATTACGACTCCTTGATCGGTAAGTTGATTACCTGGGGCGCTGACCGCGACATCGCCTTGACGCGCATGCGCAACGCACTCGACGAGCTGCTGGTCGAAGGCATCAAAACCAATATCGACCTGCAGAAAGACCTGGTCCGCGATAGCTACTTCCGCCAGGGCGGTGTCAATATCCACTACCTCGAGAAAAAGCTGAGCAGCTAATCTTTTGGTGGCGACGATGCCCGCCTATTGGCGGGCATTTTCGTGAGGTGGCCCCTATCATTCCGCTAATGTACCCGCTTCGTGATGTCGTCTTGATGATATCACCCGTTTGTTTCTTCCTTATTCGCCGTGGAGACTCCCCATGCCCTGGCTCCAATTAAAAGCACACGTCGCTCCCGAACAAGCCGAGCTTCTCGAAGAATTACTGCTCGAAGAGGGCGCGACGGCAATTGGTATGCAAGATGCCCACGACGACCCGGTCTTCGAACCCGAGCGCGGCACGACACCGCTATGGCAAGACACCATATTGACGGGGCTTTACGACGATCTTGATGGGATCGATGGCATGCTGAGCCGTATCGAAGCGGCTTGGGCAGAACAGATGCCAGGTGAACCCTGTCCGGCCATCGAATACGAACTGCTAGCAGACCGCGACTGGGAGCGGGAGTGGATGGATGACTTCACGCCGCTGCGCATGGGGGAACGACTATGGATCGTGCCGAGTTGGCATGAGCCGCCCGAGGCGGGCGCGGTCAATCTGATCCTTGACCCGGGCCTTGCGTTCGGGACCGGCACTCATCCGACCACCGCGCTGTGTCTCGAGTGGCTGGATGGTTTAGCGGTAAACCATGAACTGCAGGGCAAAGATGTGCTGGACGTCGGCTGTGGCTCTGGCATTCTCGCCATTGCGGCCTTGAAGCTAGGCGCCTCACACGCCGATGGAACGGATATCGACCCGCAAGCATTGCAGGCTAGCCGGGACAATGCCGAGCGCAATGCCATCGACGACCAGCAGTTCACTCTCTGTTACCCCGAACAGTTGGAAGGCGGCCCCTACCCCATCGTTACAGCCAACATTTTGGCAGGCCCACTGGTCGAGCTATCCAATACGATTGCTGGACACGTGGCCCCTGGTGGCCGTATCGCGCTATCAGGCATACTAGCCAATCAAGCCACTGAAGTACGGGAAGCCTACGAAGCACAAGGGCTCTACATGGATGAGCCTACCCTTCGAGAGGGGTGGGTGCGTTTGACAGGCCGTCGCCCCGCATAAAATCGGGATTGGCCTTCAATAGCTTGCCGAGTAGGCGTATCATACGCTCCCTTGAAACGCCCTACTCGCCGCTTTCATGCCTATCAAAGTATACCGCCATGACGTTGATGACTACTTCGCCACCTGCGATTGGGCCTTACCAACTGCCTAACCCGGTCATGCTGGCCCCGATGGCGGGCGTCACTGATCGCCCATTTCGCCAGCTATGCCGTCGGTTAGGCGCGGGCTGGGTCGTGGGAGAGATGGTCACGTCAGACCCTTCGCTTTGGCACACGCGCAAATCCCAGCTACGGATGGATCATCAGGGCGAACCCGACCCACGGGTCGTGCAGGTCGCTGGCGGGGATGCCGAGATGCTGGCGCAGGCGGCGAGACTCAATGTCGAACTAGGCGCGCAAATCATCGACATCAATATGGGGTGCCCGGCAAAAAAAGTGTGCAACAAAGCCGCTGGCTCAGCCCTCATGCGTGATGAAACGCTGGTCGCCGAGATTTTAGATGCCGTTGTGAAAGCGGTGGACATCCCCGTAACGCTTAAGATACGCACCGGTTGGTGTGCCGCTTCTAACAATGCACTGCGTATTGCCAAGCTGGCGGAATCTGCAGGCATCCAAGCGCTGGCCATTCATGGCCGTCACCGCGAACAGCGCTATACTGGTGAAGCCGAGTACGACACGATCGCCGACATAAAATCGCACCTCACGATCCCCGTGATTGCCAATGGCGATATCACCACCCCGGAGAAAGCCGCTCATGTGCTGCGTTACACTGGCGCTGATGCAGTGATGGTTGGCCGCGGCGCACAGGGCAATCCGTGGATTTTTCAACAAATCACGCATTACCTGACCCATGGTGAGCACCTGGCATCACCCGGCTTGGCTGAGCGATGCAGCGTCCTGCTGGAGCATCTGCAGGCACTTCATGACTTCTATGGCACCACCATGGGAGTGCGCATCGCGCGCAAGCACGTCGGCTGGTATCTCGACGACGACACGCGCTTTAACAGTACCCAGCAGCGCACGCTCAAGCAGCAGTTCAACGCTCTGACCACGCCTGACGAGCAGTTTGACTGGATCCACAACGCCATGACCCAGGACGCTTCGAAGCGTCTGCTAGCCAAAGGAAGCCATGCGGCATGACTGAACGCGACCTGCTCTCCAGCGAACGCTCCTCACGACTCTCAGGCACGCTAGCAGCCCCCTCCGCCAGCGCACAGCCACAGCCACTGAGAGAAGCGGTAGAGACCGCCATGCGCCGTTACTTCGAGCATCTCGATGGCAGCCAAACATCTGACTTATATGCCATGGTGATGGCCGAAGTAGAGGCCCCACTGTTAGCGTGCGTGATGGAGCATACCGACGGTAATCAAACTCGCGCCGCCGACGTACTTGGCCTGAACCGTGGCACGCTACGCAAAAAACTCAAGCAGTATGGATTGATTGAAAGTGACGCCCCTTGATGGGGCGTTGCCGTTTTTCACCTTAGACCCGCAGATGACGAGCATCCTTATGGCTGATAGCACCCCTACCCCCGTCCGCCGCGCCCTGCTGAGCGTATCCGATAAAACCGGCATCGTGGAGTTTGCCCAAGGCCTTGCCGCACACGGCGTCGAGCTGCTCTCCACCGGCGGCACCTACCGTTTGTTGAAAGAAAACGGAATGACGGTAAGAGAAGTATCGGAACACACCGGCTTTCCAGAAATCATGGACGGTCGGGTCAAAACGCTGCATCCGAAAATCCATGGCGGCATTTTGGCGCGCCGCGGCCAGGACGATGCCGTCATGGCTGACAATGACATCACCCCTATCGATATGGTGGTCGTCAACCTTTACCCGTTTGCAGCAACGGTCGCTAAGCCAGATTGCACGCTCGAAGATGCCATCGAGAACATCGACATCGGCGGCCCCACCATGGTGCGCGCCTGTGCCAAAAACCATGCCTATACCACCATCGTGGTGAACGCCGACGATTACACTCGTGTGCTTGGTGAGCTCGACGATAATGCGGGCCAAGTCAGCGCTTCCACGCGTTTTGACCTGGCCGTTAAAGCGTTCGAACATACCGCCGGTTATGACGGCGCCATCGCCGACTACCTTGGCCGCCAGGTCGCCAGCGACGGCACCACCTTTGCTCGCACCTTCAACCTGCAGCTTCACAAAAAACAAGACATGCGATACGGCGAAAACCCGCATCAAAATGCTGCGTTCTATGTCGACCCCGCCGCCAGCGAGCCTAGCGTAGCCACCGCCAAAACGCTGCAAGGCAAGCCACTCTCTTTCAACAACGTGGCCGATACCGACGCAGCATTCGAGTGCGTGAAAGCCTTTGACGAGACCGCCTGTGTCATCGTTAAGCACGCCAACCCGTGCGGGGTCGCCGTAGGCGCGACCGCATTGGAAGCTTACGACAAGGCCTTTGCCACCGACCCAACCAGCGCCTTTGGCGGCATCATTGCCTTTAATGTGCCGCTTGATGCGGACACCGCGCGAGCCATCGTTGACCGCCAATTCGTGGAAGTCATCATTGCGCCTGGCGTCCATGATGAAGCGGCCCGCATCGTGGCGGAGAAACAGAACGTCCGCTTGCTGGATGTCGGCGACCATTGGCCGGGTACTGCGCAGCCCGCATTCGACTTTAAACGTGTGAATGGCGGCCTATTGGTACAAGATCGTGATCAAGGGATGGTCACTGAAGAGGCGCTCACCGTGGTCAGCGAGCGCGCTCCGACCAGCGAAGAGATGCGCGATCTCACCTTTGCATGGCGCGTTGCCAAGTTCGTGAAATCCAACGCCATCGTTTATGCAAAAGCGGGCCAAACCATTGGTGTCGGCGCAGGACAGATGAGCCGCGTGTACTCCGCTAAGATCGCAGGTATCAAAGCCGCTGATGAAGGGCTTTCCGTACCAGGCTCAGTGATGGCCTCCGATGCTTTCTTTCCCTTCAGGGACGGCATCGACGCAGCCGCTGCCGCTGGCATCACTGCCGTGATTCAGCCTGGCGGCTCCATGCGCGACCAAGAAGTGATCGATGCGGCTAACGAAGCAGGCATTGCCATGGTCTTCACCGGCATGCGTCACTTCCGCCACTAAACGGTCAGGTCATCTCACCTGCATTAAAAAAGCCCTCACTAGTGAGGGCTTTCAGGTCTATGATGAACTACTTACCAAGATCGATGCAGAGATACTTCGTTTCCAGGTACTCTTCCAAGCCCTGATGCCCCCCTTCTCTGCCGAGACCTGACGCCTTGATGCCACCAAACGGTGCCGCCGCATTGGAGATAAGGCCGGTATTAATGCCTACCATGCCATATTCTAACGCCTCTGCTACACGCCATACGCGAGCCAAATCCCGGGAATAGAAGTAAGACGCCAAGCCGTACTGAGTATCGTTGGCCATCTCGATAGCGGTTGCTTCATCATCGAAAGGAAACACGGCAGCAAGCGGACCAAACGTCTCTTCATGCGCCACTTTCATGGCATCGGTGGCAAAACTGATGAGCGTAGGCGTGAAGTAGTTGCCCCCTAAGGGGTGCGGATGGCCACCTAGCAGCAGTTCGGCACCGTGATCGACGGCATCCTGGACGTGTTCGCTCACCTTCTTCACGGCGCTCTCATCGATTAACGGCCCGATGTTTACGCCTGGCTTAGTACCATCCCCCACTTTGAGTTCACTGTTCATCGCAACGGCCAGTTTTTCGCAAAACGCATTGATGACACTGGATTGAACCAAAAATCGGTTCGTACATACGCATGTCTGACCCGCATTACGGAACTTTGCCGCCATGGCGCCTTCTACCGCGGCGTCTAAATCCGCATCTTCGAACACAATGAACGGCGCATTGCCACCCAGCTCAAGCGAAATCTTTTGGATATGTTCCGCTGCTTGAGCCATTAGCTTGCGCCCCACCTCCGTCGATCCTGTAAAGGTGATTTTGCGAACCCTGGGAGACTCAGTCAGCGCTTTGGCAATATCTGACGCGCTGCCAGGCACCACGTTGAACACACCACGAGGAATGCCTGCACGTTCGGCTAGCAGAGCCAATGCCGTCGCCGAAAACGGGGTTTGGCTTGCAGGCTTGACAACGATCGTGCAACCAGCAGCCAGAGCGGCACCGGCTTTGCGTGTAATCATCGCTGCTGGGAAGTTCCAAGGAGTGATCGCCCCCACTACACCCACGGGCTGCTTGGTAACGACGATGCGCTGATTGGCATTGGCGGCAGGAATCGTTTCACCGTAAACGCGACGAGCCTCTTCAGCAAACCAACGTAGAAAGCTCGCAGCGTAAACGATTTCACCTTCAGCTTCTTTGACCGGTTTACCTTGCTCATGCGTCATGAGAAGCGCGAGATCCTGCTTATGTTCGAGCATCAAATCATGCCATTTGAGCAACAAGTCCGCCCGCTCTTGAGCAGTTAGCGCCCGCCATGCCGACAGTGCTGCATCGGCTGCCTCGATGGCACGCTCGGTTTCCGCTCTACCCAGTCGAGGGATATCCCCCACTGGCTCGCCGGTAGCGGGATTCGTGACGTTGATTTGCTCACCGCTGTCAGCGGCTACCCAACTGCCATCGATGTAGGCAAATGGGCAATATAGCTGCGTTTCTCTCAGCGCTTCCATGACAGACTCCTGACCAAATGACGGCCTTATCGGCTCATTGACCCGTTCATGCTAAGACGAAACGACGCGTTTCACCAAACCTTTGATACAAAAGGTCAGCGCCACTCGGCCTAACTAATCAATGTCAAAAATTCCTGGCGAGTGGCTTGGTTGCTGCGGAACCCTCCCAGCATGACGGAAGAGGTCATGCTCGAGTTCTGCTTTTCGACCCCACGCATCATCATGCAAAGGTGTCGAGCTTCGATGACGACCGCCACTCCTCGCGCCTGGGTAACTTGCTGCACCGCTTCTGCAATTTCTCTGGTCAGGTTTTCCTGAATCTGCATACGTCGCGCATACATGTCGACGATGCGCGCGAACTTGGACAAACCCAACACCTTGCCACTGGGCAAGTAAGCTATGTGACACTTGCCAATGAATGGCAGCAAATGGTGCTCGCACATCGAGTAGAGCTCGATATCCTTGACCAACACCATTTCGTCGGTTTGTGATTCGAACACGGCGCCATTGACGATCTCTTCGAGCGACTGGTGATAACCAGCGTTCAAAAACTGCATGGCCTTAGCGGCTCGCTTGGGCGTATCTCTTAGGCCCTCGCGATCCGGGTTTTCACCCAAAGCGGTAATGATGTGACGGTAATGTTGGGCGATGTCGTCGGTCATGGTAGGCCTCATTAAACTGTGCTTGTTCGCTATCACTCAATCGCTTTGCAGCAATGTCATCGCGCCAGCGAGCCTCATTTTTCGGCAAGCTATTTTTAGCTTGCAGTGTTATCCGTTTAGCTGCCTTACCTAGCGTGCTAGCTGAACGCCTATCTTGGACAACCATGCTGTACAAAAAATATACCTTAAAAAATTCATGCACAACAAAAACGGCCTATTAATCTATTTTAACGCACCTAAGCAGGCTGTGGCAGAGTGACACGCACCCCCCTTCGGCACTATAAGAGCTGTGCTATGCTATGGACATCATTTTCCTGCTGACAATGCAGGTATCACTGTTGAGAGTAAGCCATGTCATTTAAATCATCGCCCTTTTGGCTAGCCGCCCTGCTGGGTACGTTATGGGTATCCTCCACTTATGCAGAAGAGTCGATGCTGACCTTGCCAAGCGGCGCAAAGGTGGGCGTTGAAGTCGTCGAGGCTCTGGCGTTCGATAATACCCAGTCACGTTATAGCGACATTCTTCTTCATCCAACGACCGCTAATGGGACCACAGACGCGCTTCCTGAATATTGCTTGCTGGTGGCGAACGCACAGCTAAACGGTGAACGCATTCGTATTACCACGCAGGATGCCACCTGCATTGAAACCCATGATGCAGAAAGCGCCATTTACTCCGGCTCATTCTCTGCGAGCGCTTACGCCGAAGATGGCCAATATGGTATCCCCTGCGGTAACGGTGACTGCACGCTTGCACCTGGGCAATCGTTCGTTCTTACGTTGGATGAAAGCATTCAGATCGCCGCGCAAGATAACCCATCTGCCGAGATAAACGCGACTCGGCGTCAAGCCAATGGTGAAGGTGTGGCCAACCCAATTCCTGGCGAACGTCCTGATCCTGACCAAAGTATTGAAAACCCAGCGCCGACTGAACAGCCTAATTAACGCTTACTTTTTCATACCGCGGCCTTTCGTCGTTGAATACGAAAGGTCGCTGTGTCCTTTCCTCATCGTTGTTCGATGTTAGGCCAGCCACAATGGCGTTTCTAACTGAAGCAACTGCTGCTCGAGCTGTCGTATGTGTTGATCCCAGTAACCCGCTTCCTCCAGCCAGGGAAATGCGCGAGGAAAAGCCGGGTCTTCCCAGCGACTAACCAACCAAGCCGCGTGTCGGGTGAGACGATACGCTCTTAAAGGCTCGATGAGTGCCATTTGCTCATGCGGAAATGGCCTGGTTTCTTCGTACCCCTCGACGATTTCACTAAGCTGCGTGCGCCACTGCTGAGGCTCTTCCATGGGTAACAGCATCCAAACGTCCTGAATGGCAGGCGCCATCAAGCAGTCGTCGAAATCGACCAGATGGAAGTCTCCATCACGACCTAATACGTTACCTAAGTGGCAGTCACCGTGAGCCCGAATCATACACTCAGCGCTCAACGCTACGCTCTCTAAATGTTGACGTATCTTATTCACTACCCGTTGATAAGCACGCGCCTGATGGTCATTCAGCCACGGGCTTGCTAGAACACGCCGCTCGGCATCACTGACACCTTCCGCTAGCCGCAGCGTGTCACGGTGCTGAAAAGGGGCTTGCGCTGCCACTTCGTGAAGCCGTCCTAACACCTCTCCTAAGGCAAACAAGTGGTCCGGGTTATCCAACTCCGGCGCTTGACCAGAGCATTGAGAAAACAGCGAAAAACGAAATGACCCAAACGTATGCAAAGATCTGCAATGCGCATCTCGCCAAGGTGCGACGACAGGCACGCCTGCCTGGGTCAATTCGGTTAAGAACGCGTGCTCTTCTTCGATCGCTTCGTTGGACCAACGTCCCGGCCGGTAAAATTTCACGACCCAACGGGCACCCGTGTCATCACGGAACATCAGCACACGGTTTTCATAGCTATTCAAAGCAAAGGGTTCCCCTGAAGGCCAGATACCGATTGACTCTATTGCCGACATGACGAGGTCAGGTGACAGCGCACTAAACGGATGCGACATAAATGACTCCTTAAAAGAGCTGACTAGTTTATCAACTCTTCTGAAAGGGTGTGCGAGCAGCTGCCCACACGTCCACGCGCTTCGCACCCTGTGCCAGCGCAGCGGCGGCCAAGGCATGGCCGGTTGCCCCTGTGGTGACTACATCATCGACGATGGTGACATGTTCAGGTATGCCCCCCTCCATCCTAAAGGCGTCGCTTACGTTTCGGCGCCGCTCTTTACGATTCAAAGAGCGTTGTGAAGGCACCTGTTTGATACAACGCGCTCGAAGGACTGGCATACCCGTGCTCTTGCCGAGCCGTTTGGCCAGCCAATATGCTTGATTAAAGCCACGCTCTTTAGCCCGCGCTGGAAACATGGGGACGGGAAGCAAAGCGTTACCCAACGCGGGCGGTGGTTGTGAAAGCATCAAATTCACTAGCAACTGACCGGCACGAGGCGACGCCTGAAATTTGAAATCATGCACTAGTTGCGACACAACCTCTTGATAACAAAGTGCTGCAGTGGTGATCGTAAAGCTCGGCGGCTCTACCAAACAGTGACCGCAGCGACTCTCACCGGCGCCCAAAAGCGGTTCGGCACACTGCTCGCAGCTCACTCGATTCCAAGGCAGTTGCGCATAGCACTCCTCACACCATCCGCTTTCAGTTGCTCGAGAGCACAAACAAAAGGCGCAGTAACCTGGCAAACCTCGTTTAAGCCACTGATTCATGACTATGGTCCATTTCATCATTGTATGTACATCCCATGTCTGAAAGTCAAAATAGCAGCGCGTCGTGATTGACATTAACGCTGAAGTTGATAATATACGCCTCGTCTTCTGCGGATGTGGTGGAATTGGTAGACACGCTAGATTTAGGTTCTAGTGCCGTAAGGTGTGGGAGTTCGAGTCTCCCCATCCGCACCAATTTAAAATGTAAAACCTCAAAGGATTCGGTAGCGCATAGCTAGCCGAATTTTTTTGTTTTCAACTCCCCTTCATCGCATCAACCTAACTAGCTGACTTCGCCCTTTTTTTAGGCTACGTTATCGGTCTATCTACGCCGTCAATTTTGAGAAGGATCTCAACTTATGCAATGGCTGAACGACAATGCTCAGGCAATTTCTGCAGTGACCAGTATTTGTACACTGTTCGTATGGGTGTTTTACGCGCAACTGCTCTATAACGGCTACGTGCGACAACGCCGACCTCGCATCATCGTCAATCGGGGTAAAGGTATCGGCACCAAAGCCCTGTGCTTGATCAGCAATATGAGCAGTGAGGCTATCTATATTCAACACTTGGTCGCCGTCCTGCACACTCGCGAAGGAGTGTATGCATTGGATGTCGTCGAGTATCAGCAGCAAAGCGGGGATGACAACGAAGAGTGCTACCGCACCCATCAGGGGCCTTTGGCATCGGGAGATTATTTGCACATACAGTCGTTTGGCTCGATCGTGGATCAGTTGGTTCAGCACTGGAAGCTAGACCATGGCACCTTGCAAGAGCAAACACCTGAGCTCGAGATACGAGTCATCGCAATTTATGGCTCCGAAGATATGCCGGTCGGTGCCTCGAGGCGCTTTGCTTTGGATTTAAACGCGGATCCGCTCCATCAACTCACGCCGCTTAAAGTAGATACCGAGCGCATGAACAGTCGGCGCGATCGCAAGCGAGTACTGGAGTGGGCAAAAGCCATCGAGATGCATAAAGCACAATGATGTGCGCACCTAATTAAAAGGCGGGGACGTTCCTATGAAACCTATCATTGCGCTCGTTTGGCTAGGCGCGCTGAGTACCCTCTCGTTCGGTGTGCATGCGGATGAGGAAGACAGCGACTTACCTGACTGGGCCGAAGAACGGGTAGAACCTTTCCGCGCCCGCATCGGAAATTGGGTCGACAATACGTCTCGTAATATTGATGCTTTTTTTGGCGGTGAACACTCGGCCACTGTCCAAAACAAGTCCTACTTACGTTTAGGCCAAGAAATCGACTGGATGGAAGGTGACGGCACCAACGGTGACATTAGCGTTCGTTATCGCATCGACCTACCCACCACCGAGGAGCGTTTGAGACTCGTGGTCGAGAGCGATCCAGAAGAGTCGCAGGGTACGCTAGCCGATCAAGGTTCGGGTCGCCTCTACAATGATCAGAGAGACCGCAGCACTTCGACATTTGGCCTCGATTGGTTAGAAAGCCGTGATAAACGAGAAAATTGGAGCAACCGGATAGGCGCAGGTATTCGCCTACGTATGCCACTCGACCCGTATGTTCGTTTCACTAGCGAGCGGCTGTGGGACATTGGCGACGGCCCCTGGCAGCTGGAGTCCTTCAACCGTCTATCCTGGTTCAATAATGAAGGCTATTCGGCACGCACGACGTGGGACATAGGTCGCCCACTCTCCGAAAATAGACATTTGCGCTTTATCACTACCGTCCAATGGCGAGAGGAAGAAGACAAGCTGGAGTTTAGCGAAGTCGCTCAGCTCAATCAGCGTCTGAACGACCGCAGTGCACTACGTCATTCAGCCATTGCGATTGGTGAAAGCGCTTCCAATCCACGCATGACCAACTATTACCTACAAACCCGCTACCGTCGCGATCTTCACAAAGGCATTCTGTTTGGCGATGTCATACCAGAGCTGCATTTTCAGCGCGAGGATAGTTACGACCCCCGCTGGGCAATGACACTGCGTTTAGAAATGTACTTTCAGCGTGATATTCAGCGAGACTACTTTCAATTCTAACCGCAGCGTCGTCATCGGTAAGCGGTTTTAAAGCCGCAACCCCCCATCACATTCGATAATGCGTGCGGTGAAATAATCATTATCAAAAATGAACGCGACACTTTGAGCAATATGATCCGGCTCGCCTAAATGCTTTAACGGAACGTTAGATTCGATTCTTTCTAACATATCGGGACGCATTGAGGCCGTCATCTCGGTTTCGATAAAGCCAGGCGCGACGGTACCGGTGCGCACCCCGTAGCGCGCCAACTCTTTTCCCCACGTAACGGTTAGGGCATGCACTCCCGCTTTGGCGGCAGCGTAATTGCTTTGCCCCATATTGCCCGCGCGAGAAATGCTGGAAATATTGACGATAACGCCGTCATGTCCCGCCTCAACCATCTGGGCCGCCGCCTCACGACCGCATAAGAATACCCCCGTCAAATTAACGTTCAGTACGCGCTGCCACGAGGAGAGTGACATGCGTTTTTCAACGACGCCATCTTTAGCTTTGATCAATAGGCCATCATCGGTAATCCCAGCATTGTTCACACAGCCACTGACCGAGCCCATTCGATCGGCGATATCGGCAAACGCACGCTCGACGGATGCCTCATCTGCAACGTTGACAACGAAAGCCTGAGCGGTCACCCCTTCTGCACTTAAAGCAGACACCGCCCCATCCAGAGCCTCAGCACTCATATCCAACAGCGCAAGATGGGCTCCTTGTCTACCTAACCGTTGCGCAATAGCAAACCCAAGGCCTCGAGCGCCCCCCGTTATTGCAATCACTTTCTTGTCCACTTGCATCTCTCTCTCCTTAGCAGGTTTGTCTGCCGAATTGACAACCCATCCAGCACGCCTTGCCTTTCTTTTTGCATTGCAGCATAGAAGAGCCCACGAAAAATATCGAGCCCACCAGGGCGTTGGCACACTCATGGGACTGCTTGTTTTTTATATTTCTGTCACCATATCCGTTAATTACGACCGTCTTGGAGCTGGCTATGCCTATTCTTCTCTTTATATCGCTCTTTACGCTACTGGACTTTGTGCTGCTTTTTTCACTCGGTAGCCAGATAGGCTTGTTGACCACACTGATATTGGTGTTAAGCACCGGCTTCATCGGTCTTCACCTCATTCGCAAGGAAGGCGTCTCCACCTTCGCCCGCGCCCGGCAGCGCATGCAAATGGGTGAAATCCCCTCTCAGGAACTACTGACTGGCGCCGCCCTCATCTTTGGTGGCGCTCTTTTGCTTGCCCCGGGGTTCCTATCCGACGCGCTCGGTATCGCCTGCTTGATTCCCAACGCTCGCCAACTACTCATGAAAGCCCTGACCTGGGTTGGTTTAAAAAGCGCTTCGCATCGGCACACGTATCAGCGTGGCGCAGAAGACTGGGGGCGGTCGAACGAACAGCCCTCCTCCCATCGTGAAGAAGGCCCTATCGAAGGTGAATTCATAAGCGGTGACGATGAGCCGCGCCGTCGCTAAGTCATTCACCTGATTGCCAAAGGTGGCGAGGTATTTTTTTTCATACCTACCCCTTGAAAGGCGTTGGGCAGCCCCCACTTTTGTGTCAGCACACAGGTTCGGCGAACGCTTTGCTTTCGCCATTGACATGAAGGCAGCACGCCTTCGCTTTCCGAGGGCTGAGCCCGCGGAAATCCCTTTAAGCTAACTGCCCCTTTTGGGCTTTGACGAACCTCAGGAGAACGTGAGCATGAATATCCGTCCTTTGCACGATCGCGTCGTCATCCGTCGCGTGGAAGAAGAGCAGAAAACCGCTGGCGGCATCGTGCTACCGGGTAATGCGCAGGAAAAACCCACGCGTGGTGAAGTTCTGGCCGTTGGTAATGGCCGTATTCTGGATAACGGCGACGTACGTCCACTGGATGTAAAAGTGGGCGATACGGTGATTTTTAAAGACGGCTTTGGCGTTGAGAAGCAAAAAATCAACGGCGAAGAAGTTCTGATCATGAGCGAAGCCGATATTCTGGCCGTCGTCGAAGGCTAATCCGACTCGGCTAATTACTTTCCCATTTTTATTTCAATTGTTAGGAAGTAACGAACATGGCAGCTAAGCAAGTTAAGTTCTCCGATGATGCTCGCAAACGCATGGCACGTGGTGTCGACGTCCTGGCGAACGCCGTTAAAGTCACGCTGGGCCCGAAAGGCCGCAACGTGGTATTGGACAAATCCTTCGGCGCGCCGACCGTCACTAAAGACGGTGTCTCTGTCGCAAAAGAGATCGAACTGAAAGACAAGTTCGAGAACATGGGCGCCCAGATGGTGAAAGAAGTCGCTTCCAAGACTTCCGACGCCGCCGGTGACGGTACCACCACGGCCACCGTTCTGGCACAGGCCATCGTAGCGGAAGGCCTGAAAGGCGTGACCGCGGGCATGAACCCGATGGATCTGAAACGCGGTATCGACCAAGCCGTGACCGCAGCGGTCAAAGAGATTCAGGCGATGTCCGTGCCCTGCACCGACACCAAGTCCATTGCGCAAGTAGGCACGATCTCTGCCAACGGCGACAAGCGCATTGGCGAAATCATCGCCGAAGCGATGGAAAAAGTCGGTAAAGAAGGCGTCATCACCGTTGACGAAGGTCGCGGCTTCGAAGACGAATTGGAAGTAGTCGAAGGTATGCAGTTCGACCGCGGCTACCTCTCGCCCTACTTCGTCACCAACCAAGACACCATGACCGTCGAGCTGGAAGATCCGTACATCCTGCTCGTCGACAAGAAGATCTCCAACATCCGCGAACTGCTGCCGGTGCTGGAAGCCGTTGCCAAGCAAGGCAAGCCGCTGGCCATCATCGCCGAAGATATCGAAGGCGAAGCGCTGGCAACGCTGGTCGTGAACAACATGCGTGGCATCGTGAAAGTCGCGGCTGCCAAAGCACCTGGCTTCGGCGACCGTCGCAAAGCCATGCTGCAGGATATCGCTATCCTGACGAACGGCACCGTGATCTCCGAAGAAGTAGGTCTGACCCTTGAGCAGGCGAACCTGGATCACCTGGGTACTGCCAAGCGCATGACCATGTCCAAAGAGAACACCACCATCATCGATGGCGCAGGTGCCGAGGACGACATTGAAGCACGCGTTAATCAAATCCGCGCGCAAATCGAAGAAACGTCCTCTGACTACGACAAAGAGAAGCTGCAAGAACGCGTTGCCAAACTGGCAGGCGGCGTTGCCGTTATCCGCGTCGGTGCGGCGACCGAAGTCGAAATGAAAGAGAAGAAAGCCCGCGTCGAAGATGCGCTGCACTCGACTCGCGCTGCCGTAGAAGAAGGCGTCGTACCTGGCGGTGGTACTGCCCTGGTTCGCGTGATGGCCAAAGTACAGGGCCTGACCGGTGACAACGAAGATCAGAACCACGGTATCAACATGGCGCTGCGTGCCATGCAGGCACCGCTGCGTCAGATCGTCACCAACGCGGGCGAAGAAGCCGCTGTGGTCATCAATCGCGTCAAAGATGGTGAAGGCAACTTCGGCTACAACGCGCAAACCAGCGAGTACGGCGACCTGTTCGAAATGGGCGTACTCGACCCGGCAAAAGTAACCCGCACTGCGTTGCAGTCTGCTGGTTCTGTCGCTGGCCTGATGATCACCACCGAGTGCATGATCGCCGACGACCCGGAAGAGAAAGAAGCTGCCCCGGATATGGGTGGCATGGGCGGAATGGGTGGCATGGGCGGCATGATGTAATGCACCCATGAGCCTAACGCTCTGACATTGAACGTCATCAAGAACCCCGCTTCGGCGGGGTTCTTTCATTAGTACTGACGTCATGGCGTCATAAAGCGTGCTACCATCACCGACTTTATTTGGCAGCTTTTAGGTTCGACTTCTCGTGCTTTCCAATATTCGTATCGTGCTGGTGCAAACGTTCCACCCGGGCAACATAGGCGCAACAGCCCGCGCCATGAAAACCATGGGGCTGACGGAGCTCGTGCTGGTCAATCCTCGTACCTTCCCCGATGAAGAAGCCACTCGCCTAGCCGCCGGTGCAACGGACGTATTAGAAAACGCTCGCTGCGTAAAGACACTCGAAGAGGCCGTGAACGACTGCGTGCAAGTGGTCGGTGCCAGCGCTCGGCTGCGCAGCATGCCGCTGCCCCATTTCGACGAGCCTGACGAGATGGCCCAGCAAGTCATCGACAACGCCCACCAAGCCCCGGTGGCCCTGGTGTTTGGCCGCGAACGCTCCGGGTTGACCAACGATGAGATTCGCTGCTGCAGCCACCAAGTCAGCATTCCCGCCAATCCCGAGTATGGCATTCTCAATCTATCGCAAGCGGTCCAGATTCTTGCCTACGAAGTGCATCGCGCCTGGCGCAAGCGCGACGTCAGCGGTTTTGAGTATCAGCGCCCGCTGGAAGCCACACCGCCTAGCCGCGAACAGTTTGGCTATTTCCAGGAACATCTTGGCCGCTTGATGCAGCAAAGCGGTTTTTTAACCCAGCCCCACGCCCGTACCGAAGAGCAGCTTCAAGCGCTGTTTGCCCGTGCACAGCCGAGCCGCAAAGAGCTGTCCCTACTCCGTGGTCTGCTAAGTGCCTTTGAAGCGCACTTGCCTAAACAGTAACGTCTTATCCACTCAACGCGTTTTCATCAAGCACTTGCATCAAAAAAGGGCAGCCTTAGCGCTGCCCTTTTGGTAAGTATTGAGTGTGCTTAAAGCGTCATGGCCGCCAGCCAGCCAAACGCAATCAGCGGAAGATTATAGTGCAGGAACGTGGGCACCACGCTGTCCCACATATGGTCGTGCTGACCGTCTACGTTCAATCCTGAGGTGGGCCCCAAAGTGGAATCCGAGGCTGGCGAACCCGCATCGCCCAAGGCGGCAGCGGTGCCCACCAGCACTACGGTCGCCATGGGTGAGAAACCAAACTGCACGGCCAGTGGTACGAAGATCGCCGCAATGATGGGAATGGTTGAGAACGAAGAGCCGATGCCCAGGGTAATGAACAGGCCGACCAGCAGCATGACCAAAGCGGCCAAGCCACGATTATCGCCAAACAGATCGAAGGCACCCGCAACCAGCGAGTCGATATCGCCGGTGGCTTTCATGACTTCCGCAAAGCCTGCCGCCGAAATCATGATAAAGCCAATCAAAGCCATCATCCGCATACCGCTGGTGAACAGATCATCAGCCTCGCGCCATTTGAAAATACCACCCAATGACAGCAAGCCGATACCCACCAAGCCTCCAACGATCATCGAGCCGGTGTAGAGCTGAAGGCCTAACGCCGCCACGATCGCCACGCCTGACATGACTAACCCTAAGAGGTGCGGTTCGACAGGCGTGTGTGTCTGGCCATTGGGCGCGGCCACGTCCTTGCTCGCGTAGCTACGCTGGCCGCGGTAGCTAAACAGCAGGGCGACCAACAGGCCCATGGCCATGCCGCCCACCGGAATCGCCATGGCCATGGGCACCATGCCACGCGAGATCTCCAGCCCTAGTGGCTCTCCGGCACTATTCAGGTTTGCCAACAAAATATCGTTCAAGAAGATCGCCCCGAATCCTACCGGCAGCAGCATATAGGGTGCCGTAAGACCAAAGGTCAGCGCGCAGGCCACGGCACGGCGGTCGAGTTGCAGGCGATTCATCACCGCCAGCAGCGGTGGAATCAGCACGGGAATGAACGCGATGTGGACCGGAATGGCATTTTGTGAGGAGATGGCGACCAGTAACACGGCCACCAGCAGCAGCATCTTCACCCGCGCTTGGCGGGCGGCGGTCGCCTCTTTACCTAGCAAAGTGATCAATCGATTTGCCAGCATGTCCGGCAACCCAGAACGAGAGATGGCCACGGCAAAAGCGCCTAAGGTTGCGTACGCCAGCGCCACCTGCGCGCCTCCGCCGACGCCCTCGTTGAACGCGCTGAGCGTATCGTCCAGGGAAAGGCCTCCGACCAGCCCCCCTACTAACGCACCGACCACCAGCGCAAATACAACGGACACACGAAGAAGCGACAGTGCCACCATGACGAGCACTGCGAGAATTACTGCATTCATGGAAATACCCAGGGTTATTGGAAGGTCATCAACGCCAAAGGTGGCGGATTTTAACAGATGGGGCGCGCTTAAGCAGGAGAAAGTGACGCTCTCTTTTGGTTACGACTTTAGTCACGACGCTATTGCTGCTATGCAACATAATGCCTAGTATCCCGGCCTTCGTTTACACGCACCGATGACTAAATTAACAAATGCTTAGGAGCCTGTATGGGCATGCTCGCTATTATCGTCTCATTGTCGCTGTTGATGCTGCTGGCCTACCGAGGTATCTCGGTCCTCCTGCTTGCGCCGTTAATGGCCGCGTTAGCGGTTTTACTATCAGGCGACGGCGCTTTTTTACTGCCGATTTACACCGACACCTTCATGGGCGCCCTGGGCAACTATGTCATGCAGTTCTTCCCGCTTTTCTTGCTTGGTGCGCTCTTCGGTCAGTTGATGGCAGACTCAGGCGCCGCTCAGTCGATTTCCAACGGCATCGTCAAACGGTTGGGAACTCATCACGTGGTACTGACGGTCGTCATGGCCTGCGCCGTTCTGACCTATGGCGGCGTCTCGCTGTTCGTCGTGGCCTTTGCCATTTACCCGATCAGCCGTGAGCTGTTCCGCCAGGCCAATGTGCCCAAGCGCCTCATCCCCGCCTCTATCGCTCTAGGCTCCTTCACCTTTACCATGACGGCGCTGCCCGGCACGCCAGCCATCCAAAACGCGATTCCCATCCCTTACTTTGGCACCAACAGCTTCGCGGCACCGGGGCTTGGCATCATTGCTGGCTCGATCATGCTAGGTTTAGGAACGTTCTACCTTCAGTCCCGAGTCAAGAAAGCCGCTGCTCAAGGGGAGGGTTACGGTACCCACACGGAGCGTGAAACCGATACCCACAGCGACACCGACACAGCACCCGGCATGCCGCTGGCCATCGCGTTGATTCCACTGGTTATGGTGATTGGCCTCAATGCCCTCTTTACTTACGGGGTATTCCCGGCCATGGACCTGAGCTTCATCAGCGACGCGTTCGATAACGTCACACCCAGCCGACAGACCGGGCTTTGGGCCATTCTGATTGCCCTGCTGAGCGCCTCGGCTTGGCTGATCATCACCCGCTGGCACCACTGGCAAGACTTGAAAGTCACCATCAATCAAGGCTGCTTTGGTTCACTGCTACCTATTTTCAACACGGCCTCTGAAGTCGGTTACGGCGCGGTCATCGCCAGCTTGGCAGGCTTTGCCATCCTTCGCGATGCGGTGCTCAATGTCTCCCCCGGTAACCCCCTCATCTCCGAAGCCACGGCAATGAGCGTGCTGGCAGGCATCACCGGCTCCTCCTCAGGCGGGCTCTCCATTGCACTCCAAACCTTGGGTAGCGAGTATCTGGACATGGCGCAACAGGCTGGCATCGACCCAGAGCTCATGCACCGCGTGGCGACGCTGGCTGCGGGCGGCATGGATACGCTCCCCCACTCCGGCGCCGTCATCACACTTCTGGCCATTTGCGGGCTATCCCACCGTCAGTCGTATGGCAATGTCGCCATGGTCACCATCGTGCTCCCCATCGCCGCGCTGATGAGTGTGATTACGCTCGGCACCCTATTTGGAAGCTTCTAAAGTCGCCAATGCCATGCGATAGTTGATTAACGCGTTAACCAATCCACCATAAGAGACGTGCCATGGCCCTTCAGAAACACCATACGCTGCTGTTGATCGTGCTCGCCAGCTTGGTTATTTCCACGGCCATGGGGCTACGTCATGGGTTCGGGCTGTTTCTCGAGCCCATGAGCAGCGATTTCGGCTGGGGGCGGGGCGTCTTTGCGTTCGCACTGGCCGTCCAAAACCTCATTTGGGGGCTGTCCCAGCCATTTACCGGGGCGCTGGCCGACCGTTTTGGCGCGGCCAAAATCATCGTGGCGGGCGGCATCCTCTACGTACTGGGGCTCTGCTTCATGAGCCTTTCGACCAGCGCGCTCGGCATGACCGTCAGCGCGGGTCTCCTGATTGGCTTCGGCCTATCGGGAACGACGTTTTCGGTGATTCTGGGCGCCGTCGGCCGGGCCGTTCCCGCTGAGAAGCGCAGCATGGCCATGGGGATCGTCAGTGCGGCGGGCTCGTTTGGTCAATTTGCCATGCTGCCCGGCACGCTGGGATTGATCGAGTGGCTAGGCTGGTCCTCTGCGCTCCTGGCCATGGGGGCGATTGCCGCACTCATGATACCGCTGGGCGCGATGCTCAAAGACCGGCCCAGCCCCAAGGCACTGGGCGACTTGAGCCTGCGCGATGCGCTTAACGAAGCGGCGGGGCAAAAAGGATTTTGGCTACTTTGCCTGGGCTTTTTCGTCTGCGGCTTCCAAGTGGTGTTCATTGCGGTCCACTTGCCAGGCTACCTGTTCGATAACGGCTTGGCCGTCCAAGTCGGCACCACGGTGCTCGCGCTGGTGGGTCTGTTCAATATCGTGGGCACCTACACCGCTGGCTGGATGGGGGGTATCTGGTCGAAACCGCGCCTGTTGAGCTGGCTTTACCTCATCCGGGGCGTGATCATCACGGCCTTTATCGCCCTGCCCCTGACAACGATCAGCGCTTATCTCTTCGGGATCGCCATGGGGCTGTTATGGCTCTCCACCGTTCCGCTCACCAACGGTATCGTCGCATCGGTGTTTGGCGTTCGCCATCTCTCGATGTTGGGCGGCATCGTGTTTCTCTTTCATCAGCTGGGCTCGTTCATGGGCGTGTGGCTGGGTGGATTTTTGTACGACCTCACCGGCCACTACGATACGGTGTGGCAGATTGCCATCGTGCTGTCCGTGGTCGCCGCCGCGCTCCACTGGTTCATCAGTGAGAAGCCGCTGTCACGCCCCTCTGCGGGACAGGTGACGACATGATGCGTTCAAGTCTATGGTGGAGTTTGATTGCTCTACCGATAGTGAGTGGCTTGATATTGCTGGCATGGTGGGGCTGGCACGCACTAGACCCTTCGATGCTGCTGTTAGGCAGCCAACTTTGTTGACTAGAGAACACTCGCAACGTGTCCTAGATCAAAAGAGACGACATGCGTAACCATTACACTGATGAGCATAGACGTATCAGCCATTGAAAAAGGGCGCTAATGAACTTTATTCACTCTCTCGCCCTGCAGCTCAAAAACAGCCTTCGGGATTTGCTACCCGTTGTACTGGTTATGAGCTTCTTTCAAACGCTCGTCATCCAACAACCTCTGCCCGATACATTGGCGCTTTTCGATTTAGCACTAGGGCTACTGTTTGTAGTGATCGGGCTAACGCTCTTCATCAAGGGGCTAGAGCTGGGACTGTTTCCTTTAGGAGAGAACCTCGCACGTGCTTTCGTTCATAAAGGTTCTGTCGTTTGGCTCCTTCTATTTGCTTTTGCACTGGGGTTTGGATCCACCGTCGCAGAGCCAGCACTGATTGCCGTGGCGGCTCGCGCAGCGATTGTCGTCTCCGAAAGCGGTCTGATCGAGAATAGCAGTCTCGCACAAACGTCCTTTGCGTTCACGCTCCGCATGATCGTAGCGCTTTCCGTAGGCACCGCCGTGGTCGTTGGCGTACTGCGTATCTTCAAAGGCTGGCCGCTGCATTTGATGATCATTGGTGGTTATATTCTTGTACTGCTCTTGACGCTGTTAGCGCCTGCTGAGCTCGTTGGCATTGCTTATGATTCGGGCGGTGTCACGACATCGACCATTACTGTCCCTCTTGTTACGGCACTCGGTGTTGGCTTGGCCACGGCCATCAAAGGCCGCAACCCTATGCTGGACGGCTTTGGTTTGATTGCATTTGCTTCCGTTATGCCCATCATTTTCGTATTGCTTTTCGGTATTGTTGGCCTTGATCTCGTTGCAGAGGGAAGATCATGAATATGCTGGCTATTTTTTGGGGCACGCTACGCGATATTCTTCCCATTGTGGCGATTATTTTTGGCTTCCAATATTTGGTGATCCGCAAGCCGGTCAAACGGTTTCTTAAGGTCGCTATTGGTTTTTTCATGGTATGGGTAGGACTCTCTTTCTTTTTGATAGGGCTAGAGCAAGCCCTGTTTCCCATGGGTGAGTTGATGGCCAGCCAATTGACGCACCCCGATTTTCTACCTGCCATGACAGAGGGAGCTCAGCGGCATTGGAGCGACTACTACTGGGTCTATATTTTCGCGTTTACGATTGGCGCAAGCACTACGATTGCCGAGCCATCGCTGATCGCGGTGTCGATCAAAGCTGGCGAAATATCCGGCGGTACGATCAACCCTTTTACCCTGCGGCTCGCCGTTGCCCTCGGCATGGCCTTTGGAATCACCCTGGGCGCATGGCGCATCGTCATGGGCCTACCTTTGCAGTGGTTCGTGCTAGGAGCCTACTGCCTAGTGATTGTACAAACCCTACGATCCCCAAAGTCGATTATCCCTCTTGCATTCGATTCCGGGGGCGTCACGACATCGACCATTACCGTGCCGATCATCGCCGCGCTAGGTCTTGGATTAGCCTCCTCGATACCCGGTCGTAGCGCGTTAGTGGATGGCTTTGGAATGATCGCGCTTGCCTGCCTATTTCCTATTATAACGGTGATGGGATACGCCCAAATTGCTCGATGGCAAAGCAATAGGCCATCGAAAATACAGCCATTCTCAGGCACGTCAGTGACAAAGCCTCATCAAGGAGATACCCATGCGCTTTAAACTCATTGTCGCGCTTGTAGAAGATGAGCTAAGCGACCAGATACTTCAGGCAGCTAGAGATGCTGGAGCTACTGGCGCCACTGTCATCAATAACGCGCGTGGCGAAGGCTTAAAAAAAGCAAAAGGCATTTTTGGCATGGACATTACGTCGCAACGCGACGTGCTGCTCTTTTTAGTGGAGGAGCATATTAGCCGTTCAATTCTCGAAGCGATCGCGGAAGTGGGTGCGTTTGACGACACGTCGGGAACAGGCATCGCCTTTCAGCTAGACGTCGAGGATGCAGTAGGCGTCGCACACCAAGTGAAATCCCTCGAAGATGCATTCGATCAACCGCTAGGCTAGAGAGAGGCTTTAACAATGGCAAGCCCATCACTGACGGAGCGCACTGCCCAGGACGTCATGCACTCACGCTACGTGACGACCGATGGTTTTATGACCGTTACTGACGGCATTGAACTAATGAGGCAATACGATGCCACCGCTATTATCGTTGATAGGCGCGATGAGAAAGATGAACTGGGGCTAGTGTTAGCCTCTGATATTGCTAAAAAAGTGCTCGCAGTCAATCGCTCTGCAGACCGTGTAAGCCTTTACGAAATCATGAGCAAACCGATCATTAGCGTCCGTCCGGAAATGAATATTCGCTATTGCGCTCGCCTGTTTGCTCAGTTTGGTTTATCCCAAGCACCGGTCGTGGATGCAAAACACAGCGTCATTGGGATCATCGACTACCCACGGCTCGTCATCGGGTGGGAAACTAATTAGCGCCGCCCAAGCTTCGATGCCGCCAAAGCCGCATCAGCACACCGTGCTTGGGCGAAAACAGCAGCGCCGTGAAGAAGCACCCCGTTGCTACCAAGACGATGGTGCCACCGGACGCTACGTCAAACGCAAACGAGAGCCATAGCCCCAACACGGCAGACCCCACCCCAATCCCCACGGAGATAAACAGCATCGTTTTGAAGCGGTCGGTCAGCAAGTGGGCCGTGGCGCCCGGCGTAATCAGCATGGCCACCACGAGGATGATACCGACGGTTTCCAAACTGGCTACGATGGTGAGCGTGAGCAGTAGGATCAAACCGTAATGAATCACTCCCGTATTGAAGCCAAGCGCTTGGGCCTGCGTGGGATCGAAGGCGTAAAGCAGGAGCGGACGATAAGCCAGCCATACCACCAACAGCGCAACAAGGCTGGCCGCCAACGTGAGCAATAGTGCCGACTGCTGCACTCCGAGCACGTTGCCAAACAGGATATGCATCAAGTGGGTACTGGAGGCGATTTTACTTATCAGGACCACACCCAGTGCAAATGCCCCGGTAAACATAATGCCCATGGCGGCATCGGATTTGATTCGTGTATGCCGTTCGATCGCCCCAATGCCGAGCGACGTCAGCGCTCCTGTGACGAAGGCACCGATAAAAAAAGGCAGGCCCAGCAGGTAGGCAACCGCCACCCCAGGCAGCACCGCATGAGAGATCGCATCCCCCAGCAACGACCAACGCTTGAGCACGACGTAACACGAAAGCATGCCGCAGATGGCTCCCACCATCATCGACGTGAGCAGCGCACGCTGCATGAAGGCGTACTGAAACGCCTCTGATACGCTGTCGGGCATTAGATTCACGGGCACCATCAGCGCCGCGATGAGCCCCGCCACCAGCGCACTACTCCAAGCATCCAACGTTTCTAACATTCGAGTCGCCTATTCTTTGCTGGCAAATGCAGGAAGGCGGACACGCTCGACATCCGCTGGAGAATTTGCAATAGAACTCACCGCAAGTTCGGCCAACTTGCTATCGCTCAGCATTTCGTCGGGCGCGCCCTCGCCGCGAATGAATCGATTGATCAGTACCACATGATCCACGTAGCGACGCGCGCCCGGCATATCGTGCGTCACCATCACGATGGTTCGTCCGGCTTCACGTTCGCGTTTGAGCACGTCGAGAATGAGTCGCTCGCTAGGTGGGTCGACCCCCGCGAGCGGCTCATCGAGCAGCAGGATACTCGCCTCTTGCGCTAACGCACGCGCTAGCAGCACGCGTTTTTTTTGTCCGCCCGATAAGGCCCCGATCGGCCGCTCGGCATATGCCAGCATATCAACGTCGTCTAACGCCTTTTCCACCGCATCACGATGCCGTGATGAATGCCACCGCGCAGGCAGCAGCCTCCGCCACCACGCATCTTGACGCATGTGGCCATAGCGGGCGCTCATCACGGTTTCCCACACCGAAATAGGGAAGTCCCACTCGATGGCCTCTCGCTGGGCCATGTAGGCAATGCGCCCGGCTTTTCGATGGTGCTCGATGGCTTGACCAAATGCCGTCACGCGGCCGCGTAAGGGTTTCATACTACCGGTCAGCACGTGAAACAGCGTCGACTTGCCTGCGCCGTTCGGCCCGACGATGGCCGTCCAACGCCCGCTTGGCAGCGAGAGGTGAATATCCTCTAGCACGGGCTGACGCTGGTAAGCCGCATAGACACCGCTCACATCGATGGCGCTGGCTGGTTGAGACGGTAGTGAGGACATCGTGATTTACTCGCTAGCCAAGTAGCGACGCAGCAAGGCAACGTTATGACGCTGCATGGCAAAGTAGTCGGCAGCCTCCCCGTCAGGCTCACTCAACGAGTCGACATACAGCGGCCCGGCAACGGGCAGCCCCGTATCACGTGCGATACTGGTCACATGGCGGTCAGAAATCGTGCTTTCCCAAAACAGTGCCGCCGGTTGACGCTCGTTGATTCGATCGATGACCCGCATCAACTGACGCGGAGAGCCCTCTGTTTCGGCATTGGTCCCCCAAATGCCGTCGTGCTCGAACCGATACGCGTCGGCAAAGTAGAGAAAGGCTGCTTCACTGGAGAGCAGCACGCGGCGCTCTTCGGGAATGGCTTCGAGCGTTTCTTGGAGCTCGACATGTAGGTCGTGCAGTTGCGCTTCCAGTGCCGCTGCACGCTGCTGAATCGCATCGGCTTGATGGGGCAGGCTATCCTCCAACGTGTTGGCAATGGCTTGCACATAGGCACTGGCAGCCCGCGGGTCCATCCACAGGTGTGGGTCCACGTCGCCTTCCATCTCACCGGTGACGATCGTTTGCGTCGGGTAACCCGACGCCTCTGCCACGGCGATCATAGGTATGTCATCGTTGACCGTCGCCGATACTTGGCGCATCCACTGCTCGAGCTGATAGCCGTTATAAAAAACGATGTCGGCGTCCTCGAGCGCAGCAAAATTATCTGGGGTGAGCTCCCACTCGTGCACTTCGGCGTTGATCGGTGTCAGCACCGTGACGTTCGCATCATCGCCGGCCACTTTCTTCACCAAGTCGCCAAGAACTGAAAACGTCACGGCAATCTCGATGGGCGGGTTTTGCAACTCATCGGCCTGAGCACTGGTCACAACGCCACACCAGGCGAACGGCACGCTCAAGGCTGCTAGCAAGTATGGTTTAGCCACTGGATCTCTCCTCTGTGCTAGGCTCGTGTTACAGATAACTTTAGCTCAACAAAAAAGCAATGTGCAAACAGTTTAGCCTTGGCTAACAATTATCTTCAAAAATGCGCTACCATCGCCAATTAACGTTTCCACTAACTTTGATAACCTTTGCCAATGAGTGATCACCAACAGCGGCGCACCTCACCCCCCTCTGGACACAGTGGTGATGCACTACCGCCTGTGGAACAGCACGCCCAGCAATACGAAGCCGTGCGCAATGCCCACGAAACGGAGCTCATCGAAGACTACGTCGAATTGATTGGCGACCTGATTCGTCATCGCGGTGAGGCGCGCGCGGCCGACATTGCTAACCGAATGGCCGTTAGTCAAGCGACGGTATCGAAAATGATCCGTCGATTGAACGAGTTAGGTCTGGTGACCAGCAAGCCATATCGCTCGCTGTTTTTGACCGACGAAGGTCAAAAAATGGCGGAAACGTCTCGTGCTCGTCACGATATCGTGCTGCATTTCTTGCGAGCGTTAGGCGTGGACGACAGCACTGCCCGCATCGACGCAGAAGGCATGGAACACCATGTCAGCGATGAGACGCTCACGATCATGCAGCGCTTTACTGACCAGCAGCAAAATAACTGAACCTCTTTTCCGCACGCCGCTATGGCTGGGTGACACGTAGATGATTCACCTGGGTGATGGCGCCGCTCCAGATCATCTCCAAATGGGTGGTCTGGATGATGTCCGTCACATGACGCGGCGTCATGAGCGCCCAACAGTGGGCACCGGGTCGACGGACCGAGCGGTAACGGAGACCGTTTAGCGTACGTCGGACGTCTGTACCGAAGGGCTGAGACGCCGTGTAATGATCGGGGGCGTAGACAAGATGATCGCTCGGCAGCGTCAGCGCATCGCCTATCGATACCTCCTTGAAGACGCCTCTCAACCCCCGAAAAACGAACCGCTCATAGCGAAGACCTGGCACGCGCCGCCAGTACGTTTGCTGATGATGTTTGACCTCCGCAATCGCAGTCTCTAGCGTATCGGCAAAATACAGCACGCCAAAACTGCCATCGCTGAAACGTGACCCTTCGGGATTGATGTGCGTAAAGGGCGCCACGGCATACGAGCAGCCACGAATACCGAAAGGAATCTGGTCGAGCGGCAGCAGCGCCAAGTCCCCCACCTCGTTTTGCAACCGCGGGTTGGTGAGCGACTGAAGCGCATGGAGAGCGGCGAACTCGTCAGGGCCTGCCACGTCATCGAACAAATCGATGGGCGGGAATTTACTGTTCACCAACCGATAGCCGGTGACGTCACGGGCTGGCAGTACGGGCAAATCAGCCGCCTTTACCACTGCCCACCCCGCAGGCTGTCGATGCGTTTATAGGTTTCGTAAAGCGCGGCAAAGTCCCCCGTGCCCATAATGGCCAGCGGTGTGCGACCATTGAAAAAGGGGTTGTGATTGACCATGTTCACGAACCCATACAGGTTGTCCGGGTTATCGAAGATCATACGCAGTGCCGCGTGGATGTTCAGCACATAGCTGATACGCGTAAGCTGGTCACTATCTAACTTGATCGCTGCCAGATCGCCGCGCCGAGCACGAGCGTAGGTACTGTGAGAGACGCGCAGAATCGCCTCGCCTTGCTCTCCAGAGGCTCGCCACTTCTCGAGAATACGTACCGCGGCTTTCAACCCCACCGCAGCCGCTGACTTATCATGGGCAAACTCTTGCGCTGTTTGCATGGCTCTTCCCAGCTTAATGTCTACAAACACCATTTTAGAACAAAAGTGCCTAGAAAGACATATGCACGTCTACTCAAGACTGGCAACGCCATATCACTGCGCTGACGACGATGCGTTACTGCTTCCCGCCACCTTGGCAGGCATACCCAGTCGACCAATGCCAGGCAGTTTGAGAGCGGGGCGCATAATATCGATACCGACACTCATGCCCAGCAGGTTGAGCTCGATGCCCTCCTCCAGCGCTAGCATGATGCCCAACACGCCTCCCAGCGAGAGCTGATACCCCGTCCCGCTGGGCACACGGGCGACGACGCCATTGAACAGATAGTCTTTCCCCACGGCGGTCGTGGGTAGCGCCACATCGAAACCATCGACCTCGCGGATCACCCAAGCAATGAAGCTGTTGCTATTGGGTCCTGGCCAAACTCGGTACAGATCGGCTTGCGGATAGCGCGCTACGGCGTCTTGTATATGGGGGATCAAATCGGCAGCCTCCGCGCCGCGATAGTCAGCAAGCAGCTCAGGCGGGTGTCCAAACCAGGCTCGGTCAGGCGTATCGATGGAGGAGACGACCGTTGGGCGTCGCCAGCTCAACACTTGATGCAGTTGATACTCCCGCGCCCCCTCTGCTTTGGTCGCAATCCAAATATGCACACCAAAGGCGCCGCGCCAGCTATAGGCACGGGCCGCATAGACCTGTACGACAGCATCTTGGACGCGATCCGGAGAGGGGGCCAACCCTGCAGACGAACGATCGAGATTCGACCAGTGCCCATCGGTAATGACCTGTTGACTGGCCAATATCCACACCGGGCCTGCCAGCAATAAGACCAACAAGGCCGTCATGGCAGCCAGCCAGCGCAGTACGGTTTTCATGAAACTATCCAGATGAGAGAGGGAAATCCACTGCAGCAACTACCCATGACGCTATTGTTCAGGCGGGCTGCGACTCTGCGTATGCCCTTCGCAACTGGCTGACGTCGGCGCGTGGTGGTGCGCCAAACATGCGGCTATATTCGCGGCTGAAGTGGGAAGGGCTTTCATAGCCTACCCGGTAGCTTGCAGTGGCTGCCTCGAGCCCCTCCGCCAGCATCAGCCGTCGCGCCTCGTGTAGACGCAGCTTCTTTTGGAACTGCAGGGGCGACATGCGTGTCACTTGACGAAAGCTATGATAAAGCGTCGATTCGCTCATGTTAACGGTCGCTGCCAATTCGCGGATCTTAAGCGGCTGGGCATAGTGCTCTTTAAGCGTGTCAATCACTTGCGCAATCCGATTAGCCTGGGAGTCTGAGGCAGCAAACCGACGCATGTGCGGGCCCATGGCACCCGTTAATGCTCGGTAGATTAACTCTCGTCGCGCTAGCGGCGAAAGCACCTGAATATCTTCCGGTGAGTCGAGTAGACTTAACAAACGATAGAGCGCGCCCTGCATCAGGGGATCCATGTACGCCGACGTTAACCCGCAGTCCATCTCAGGACAGATAGCATCACGCCCCCCATTTGGAGCCCTATCCCCTAACTCTAGTATTAGTCCCGCCACCTCCTGGGGGTCCACCGAGACCTTTACTGCTAGGAAAGGTCTTTCTGGTGAAGCATGGTCAATCCTGCCCACCACCGGTAAATGAACGGCGCTCGCCATGTAGCTGGGGCCGGTGTAGATGATCTCCTTGTCACCCAGCAATACGGTTTTGCTGCCCTGAATAACGAAGCACAGGCACGGCTCATAGACGGCACAGTGAAAACTACTAGGGGCATCAGTGCGCACCAGTTGGACTTCGGCAATCGCCGTGTCTTGAAGGGCTTCCAGCGGCGACCAACGGCGGACGACCTGGCTCAATTGCGGTAACAAGCTGTCGCTGCACTGGGCAATCTGTTCGGGCGCGATAACGGTCACGGGATTTCCTCCTTAATAATTTGCAGTATATGCCCTCTCCTGAAGAACCGAAGGCTTTTCGGTTGGTTTTGCAGAATTAGGCAAGTACACCGTCGAAACCGACAATTCGCACTCAGTGTCATCAGGTTGTCATCTTTCCTTTGCACCGAGACACGTCGTTATTTCGCCTCCACCGGCTTCTTTGTGCTTTCACTCACTGCGACAGAATTAGGCAATCTTTCCGCAGGAACCTGATACCTCTCACGATCCCCGATCCCCTATGTTAGCTCGTATCCAATCAGTGCTTAGGGTCTCTGGTCGAATCTGGCGCTACTGAACCAACGACATGACTGCCAACGTGCCCTCCAAAAGCATAACGAAAGCCGCTACTGGTTGCCGGTAGCCAAGGGAGCAAACCCTCATGAGAAGTTTTTCTCGAAGAGTCCGCCTTGAACGTAGTCGGGCTGTCATACCGTTTTTACTCATCATGGTCTTACTCGCTGGATGCGAGGCTCAGAGCGATGAGGCAGCCGCCCCCTCGCAGCCGCCACCCGAGGTTGACGTAGTGGAAGTGGTAACTCAGCCGATGGTGTTGAGCGAGTCATTCACTGGGCGGGTAGAAGCCGCCGAAACGGTGGAGTTGAGAGCTCGGGTTAGCGGCTATATCCAAGAGGTGGCCTTTGTAGAGGGCGACCTGGTCGAACAGGGAGAGTTACTGTTTCTCATCGATCCACGTCCCTACCAAGCCCGCGTGAGCGCGGCCCAAGCGGATCTTGCACAAGCCAGGAGCCAATTGGCTCAGGCCAGCAGCGAGGCCGAGCGTGCCAGGGTGTTACTGGGGCGTCAGGCCATTTCCCAAGAGGTGCATGATCAGCGCCAATCGGCTCTGAATAATAACCGCGCTATGGTGGCTGCTGCCGAAGCTGCGCTGCAGACCGCCGAGCTTGACCTCGCGTATACACGCATAACGGCTCCGATTAGTGGACGCGTCGGACGGGCGATGGTAACTCGCGGCAACCTAGCCAATGCCGACCAGAGCCTGTTGACCACGCTGGTGAGTATTGATCCGGTACACGTTTACTTTGATGCAGACGAGCAAGCTGCATTTGCCAGCCGTGCACTCTTAAGCAATGAGGTGTCAAATCACTTGGCCATCGAACTGGGCGGCGACCCGCAACGGCAGTACACGGGCACCCTAGACTTTATCGACAATCGCTTAAATCCCAATACGGGCACCTTACAATTCCGGGCGGTGCTGGCCAATCCAGATGGCCGCATTCGGCCTGGAGAGTTTGCAAGGGTCGAAATGCCGGTTGCTCGCTTAGAGCAAGCCTTACTGATAGACCGTAAGGCAGTGCTGACTAATCAAGATCGCCGCTACGTCTATGTCGTCAATGAGCATAACCTAGCAGAACAGCGACAGGTCACCACAGGAAGGCAGGTAGCAGAACGTACCGTCATCATCGATGGGCTTCAAGCAGGTGATCGAGTGATCGTCAATGGTGTACAAAAAGTGTTCTTCCCCGGTATGGAAGTGAGCCCCAAAAGCGTAGCGACCGCACCGGTGGCTAACATCCGTGCTTCCAATGAGCCCCCCGCCATTGCGGCCAGGGAAGAGTAAATCGCCATGAATTTCTCCCGTTTTTTCGTGGACCGTCCGATTTTTGCGGCCGTGCTATCGATCATCATTCTGGCGGTGGGGCTGATCTCCATTCCCAATCTACCGATAAGCGAGTACCCGGATGTCGTGCCGCCCTCAGTGGTGGTGAGAACCGTTTACCCCGGTGCCAATCCGCAGGAGATTGCCGAGACCGTAGCGACGCCGCTGGAGGAAGCCATCAATGGCGTTGAGGACATGATGTACCTCAAGTCTGTTGTAGGCTCTGATGGCGTACTGCAAATGACCGTCACCTTCCGTCCCGGCACCGATGCTGAACAGGCGGCGGTTCGCGTGCAGAACCGCGTTAGCCAGGCAGAGGCTAGGTTGCCGGAAGCCGTACGTCGTCAAGGCGTCACTACCCAAAAACAATCGCCAACGTTTTTGATGGTCGTTCATCTAACCTCACCTAGCGGTGAGTACGACACCCTTTATCTGCGCAACTATGTTCGACTGAATGTACGCGACCGACTCGCCCGGCTCGATGGGATAGGGGATGCGCAAATCTTCGGTGGCGGAGATTACGCCATGCGCGCATGGCTGGATCCAGACCGAATAGCCGCCCGAGGCCTGACGGCCAGCGATGTCGTTGGGGCCATGCGCGAGCAGAACGTGCAGGTCTCTGCCGGGCAGTTGGGCGCCGAACCCATCGCGAATAGCGATTTTCTCACTCTGATCAACGCCCGCGGGCGGTTGGAAACGGTGGAAGAGTTTGGTGACATCGTACTTAGTCGTGGTGACAGCGGCGAAATACTGAGGCTGGCGGATGTGGCCCGGCTGGAAATGGGTGCCGGGGACTATACGCTGCGCTCGCAGCTAGACGGCAATAACGCGGTAGGAGTGGGTATATTCCAGGCACCGGGTGCCAATGCGCTGGAGATTCGCGAGCAGGTGATTGCCACCATGGAGGAGCTGTCCGAGCAGTTCCCAGAAGGTGTCGAGTACGAAGCCGTCTACGACACCACGATCTTTGTGAATGATTCTATAAAGTCGGTGATCGCCACCCTACTGGAAGCCGTACTGCTGGTGGTGCTGGTCGTCACGCTGTTCTTGCAAACATGGCGAGCTTCTATCATTCCATTGCTGGCGGTACCGGTCTCGGTGATCGGCACCTTTGGCGCGCTCTACCTGCTGGGCTACTCCATCAACACGCTGACACTGTTTGGCCTGGTGTTGGCCATCGGTATCGTGGTGGACGACGCCATCGTGGTGGTGGAAAACGTCGAGCGCAATATCGAAGAGGGCTTAAAGCCACAGGCCGCCGCTCATCAGGCCATGCGGGAAGTCTCTGGCCCTATCATTGCCGTAGGCCTGGTACTGTGCGCAGTGTTTATCCCCATGGCTTTCCTGTCTGGGGTGACCGGTCAGTTCTATCGACAGTTCGCGGTGACGATTGCCATCTCCACGGTGATCTCCACCATCAACTCCCTGACGCTCTCTCCCGCGCTGGCGGCGATGCTACTCAAGCCCCATAACGCGCCCAAAGATCGCCTCACCCGTGTGATAGATACCCTGTTCGGCTGGATTTTCCGTCCTTTCAACCGTTTCTTTAATGCCAGCTCCAACAAGTACCA
Source organism: Halomonas sp. McD50-4 (assembly GCF_022348135.1). NCBI lineage: Bacteria > Pseudomonadati > Pseudomonadota > Gammaproteobacteria > Oceanospirillales > Halomonadaceae > Halomonas > Halomonas sp. McD50-4. Next base: position 220,896 of record NZ_JAKRFG010000001.1, read on the forward strand.
GAGCAGCGTGGCCCGCTCCCTAAAGCATCGTGGCGCGGTGTTCGTAATTTACGCCCTACTTCTATTAGGCACCGGCGTGATGTTCAAAGCAGTGCCGCCTGGCTTCATTCCAGTGCAAGACAAGCTTTACCTGATTGCTGGTGTCATCCTGCCGGAAGGGGCGTCGCTGGAGCGAACCGACGAGATGCTTCAGGACGTGGTGGATATTGCCATGGAGACCGAAGGCGTGGAGCACGCCATTGCCTTTCCCGGCCTGAACGCGCTGCAGTTCACCAACACCTCCAACACCGGGGTGGCCTTTCTGACCCTCAGCGCCTTTGATGAGCGAAGTCTTAGCGCCGCGGAGATAAACGCCCGCATCAACCAGGGCATTGGTGGTTTGAAAGAGGGGTTTGCGTTTTCTTTCATGCCACCACCGATTCTTGGCTTGGGCAATGGATCGGGGTTCCAGCTATTCATTGAGGATCGCGGCAATCTTGGCTACGGGGCGCTGCAGCAGGCGGTCAATCAACTCCAGGGCGCGATTGCGCAAACACCGGGGATGGGCTTTCCGATCAGCAGCTATCAATCCAACGTACCGCAGTTGGATGCCGAGGTGGACCGGCTGAGAGCCAAGGCCCAGGGCGTGCCGTTGACCGAACTGTTCGATACCCTGCAGACCTATCTTGGCTCGACCTACGTGAATGACTTCAACCGCTTTGGCCGCACCTGGCAGGTAATCGCCCAGGCAGACGCTCCTTACCGCACCAGCGTGGAAGATATTGCCCGACTGCGTACCCGTAATGATCAGGGAGAAATGGTGCCTATCGGTACGATGGTGGATATCAGGCAAACCTTCGGCCCGGATCCGGTGTTGCGTTACAACGGCTACCCAGCGGCGGACTTGGCCGGCGAATTTGATCCCCGCGACCTCTCCTCTGCCCAAGCAATGGAGACTATTAACGCCCTGGCGGAAGAAGTGTTACCACCAGGCATGGCGCTTGAATGGACCGACTTGAGCTACCAGCAATCCACCCAGGGTAATGCGGCCATGATCGTCTTCCCGCTGTCGATCCTACTGGTATTTTTGGTGTTGGCCGCGCTTTACGAGAGTTGGACGCTACCACTCGCCGTCATTCTGATTGTACCCATGTCGATGCTGGCCGCGCTGATCGGCGTATGGTTTGGCAGTGGCGATAACAACGTCTTCGTACAGGTAGGGCTGGTCGTGCTGATTGGCCTGGCGTGTAAAAACGCCATACTGATCGTAGAGTTCGCCCGCGAGTTGGAACTGCAGGGCAAGAGCATCGTGGAAGCCGCCCTGGAAGCCTGCCGACTACGGTTGCGGCCGATCATCATGACCTCGATTGCTTTCACGGCAGCAGTTTTACCGTCGGTGATCGCTACCGGCGCAGGCGCCGAGGTACGCGCAGCACTTGGCACGGCGGTGTTTGCGGGCATGATCGGCGTCACTCTGTTTGGCCTGTTCTTGACACCGGTGTTTTACGTGTCACTGCGTAAACTCTCGGGATCGCGCCCGCTCGTCAGCCATCACGGCGCTTCGTTGGGTGGCCCCGCCCTTCCCTCCAACCAACTCCACACGGAGTGATAACGAGGGTTGCCAATCAGCACATGCCAAGAGCGAGGGTGCTTTCCAGAAGCGCCCTCGCCATTCCATGACTGGCACTTTTACCGGACAGATGACATTGCCCACATTCCGACGATGCGATCATGAGCAATCAGTAGACTTAACAGGCGGTAAAGAATTAGGACGAAGGGTAATTGTCTGGAAAGTAGAACTCAGAAATGGAGGCGGCCCCAAAAGCCACATCCCGGCACACGCAGCCACCACTACCGTTGCTCCCTTCCGGGCCTGGCGGGGTTCGCAGTTTAGCGTTGCGGGAGGACCTAAGGGGCCACCATAATAGTATGCGTTTGAATGCATACTGACGCTGATTGGTGGCTACGCCCTGATTTGAACAGGGGACCCCATCATTATGAGTGATGTGCTCTAACCAACTGAGCTACGTAGCCTTTTCGACATCAGCGGGTGCAGAGTATGCCTATATTAGCGTCAAAAGGCAAGCCGAAACGGCCTGCCTTTTTTTCATCGTGCGATTCACTAATCGCAAACGGGCTTACAGCGCTGCTTTGACAACAGGCAGTGCCTCTTCACCTTCACGCGTGGTCACGCCTTCTAACCAAGCCTCGAGTACTTCCGGGTGATCATTGAGATACGTACGCGCCGCTTCGCGAGGTTCGACACCCTCGTCCATGATGGCGCTCATCAACTGGTTTTCCATCTCCAGCGTGAACGTCATGTTGCTCAGCAACTCACCGATGTTCGGGCAAGACTCGACGAAACCAGCGCGGGTATTGGTATAGACCGTCGCGCCACCGAGATTGGGGCCAAAGTAGTCGTCTGCGTCAGACAGGTACGCCATCTGGTAATTGGTGTTCATGGGGTGCGGCTCCCAACCCAGGAACACCATCCACTTCTCATTGGGAACCCGCGCACTCAGCTCAGCCAGCATGCCCGCCTCGCTGGAGTCGATCACCTGCCAATCACCTAGCCCGTAGGCATCATCATCGATCATTTGCTGAATGAGTTCGTTGCCGTCATTGCCCGCCTCGATGCCGTGAATGCGCTGCTCGAACCGATCGGCATGCTCGGCTAGATCATTCACCGAGGTCACGCCCGCGTCGTATACGTACTGCGGCACTGCCAGGGTGTACTTGGCCCCTTCGAGGTTGGCCGTTAGACGTTCGACCTCGCCACGCTCGATGTAGGGGTCACTGATGGAGGCCATGGAGGGCATCCAGTTACCCAAGAAGACGTCGAAATCGTCATTACGCATGCCGGCGTAGGCAATGGGCACCGAGACCGTATCGACACGGGGTTCATAGCCTAGCGCTACCAGTACTTCGCTGGCCAAGGCCGTCGTGGCGGTGATATCGGTCCAGCCCACCTCGGCAAAACGAACGCTACTACACTCATTGGCAGCAGCCGTCATCGGCAGGCAGGCGGTCACGAACAGAGCACTCAAGTGGCGTTTGGTTAACTGTTTCATCCGTCGTCTTTCCTCGTTATCCGTTATGTTGAAACGCCCTCTACGGCGAGCAATGCAGAGGCGAGAAACTATTCGATACACTTTTATTGATTGAACGTTCAATAAAAAAATGCCATCATGGTTAGGTAATCATGCCTACTCCTTCATTTCAAGGTGAGGAGCCAATGGGCATTCAACGTCATTAGGAGATAGCTGTGCCAAAGGTGGGAATGGAACCAATACGCCGCCAGCAGTTAATCAAGGCAACGATGGCGGCCATTGACGAAATGGGTCTTGCCGAGGCGACGGTCATGCGTATCGCCCGTCATGCGGGAGTTTCCGCTGGCATCATTAGCCACTACTTCGGCGGCAAGGATGGCTTGCTGGAAGCCACGATGCGGCAAATTTTGACCGATCTCAGCGATGCCGTTGCGGCGCGACGCCGTGCACTAGAAGATGACTCTCCCCGCGCCCATATTGGTGCCATTATCGAGGGTAACTTCGACAGGACTCAGGTCACCGGGCCTGCCGCGAAGACGTGGCTTGCCTTCTGGGCAAGCAGCATGCACAAGCCAGTGTTGCAACGTCTTCAGTACGTCAACGACCGCCGCCTATACACCAATCTTTGCCACCAGTTTCATCGCGTCATGCCCCGAGCCGATGCCCGCAACGCCGCCCGTGGCTTGGCCGCCATGATCGATGGCTTGTGGCTGCGCGGTGCACTGACGCCCGAAGGCTTGAATGCCGACGAGGCACGGCATCTTGCGCACACCTATCTCGACCAGTTACTGACACATTACGGATGCTTTCAAGATGCATCCACTGCCGAACTTTATTAAGGAGATCGACATGGCCGCTCAAGACGTACAGCCCCTCTACATCGATGGTCGCCCGGTTGATGCCACCTCCGGCGAAACGTTTACCGTGACCAATCCTTATGATGGCAGCCTGCTGGCCACCATTGGTCAAGCAAGCCAAGCCGATGTCGATAGCGCCGTTCAGGCCGCACAGCGTGGCCAGCGCGAGTGGGCCGCCATGACCGGCATGGAGCGCTCGCGCATCCTGCTACGCGCCGTGGCACTTCTGCGCGAACGCAACGATGAGCTCGCCGAGCTGGAAACCCGCAATACCGGTAAACCCATCAGCGAAACCGCCAGCGTCGATATCGTGACCGGTGCCGATGCCCTGGAGTACTACGCAGGCCTTGCCCCCGCCATCGAGGGCCACCAGATTCCTCTGCGCGACAGCTCGTTCGTGTATACCCGCCGCGAACCGCTAGGTGTGATCGGCGCCATTGGTGCCTGGAACTACCCGATTCAAATCGCCTGCTGGAAAGCGGCTCCGGCGCTGGCAGCGGGTAACGCCATCGTCTTCAAGCCCAGCGAAGTGACGCCGCTGACGGCGATGAAGCTTGCCAACATTTTAACCGAAGCAGGCCTACCGAACGGCGTGTTCAACGTGGTACAGGGCGATGGTCGCGTCGGCGCCATGCTGACCGAGCACGAGGGCATTGCCAAAGTCTCGTTCACGGGGGAAGTCGGCACGGGTAAGAAGGTCATGGCCGCTGCCGGTGGTTCCACGCTAAAAGACGTGACGATGGAACTCGGCGGTAAATCTCCGCTGATCGTGTTTGCCGACGCGGATCTTGATCGCGCAGCCGATGCCGCCATGATGGCGAACTTCTACTCTAGCGGCCAAATCTGCACCAACGGTACCCGCGTGTTCGTCGAGCGCAGCGTCAAAGAGGCGTTCGAAGCCAAGTTGGTCGAGCGTGTAGCGCGTATCAAAGCGGGCGACCCGATGGATCCGAGCGTCAATTTCGGTCCGCTTGTCAGCTTCGAGCATCAGGAAAAAGTGCTCTCCTATATCGCACTGGGCAAAGAGCAAGGCGCACGCGTGCTGGTCGGGGGCGACGCATGGAACAGCGGCGAATGGGCCAAAGGCGCTTGGGCGGCCCCCACGGTATTCACCGACTGCACCGACGAGATGCGTATCGTCAAAGAGGAGATCTTTGGCCCGGTAATGTCAGTACTGGCCTTCGACGACGAAGAGGAAGTCATCCGTCGCGCCAACGACACCAAATACGGCCTGGCCGCCGGCGTCTTCAGCGAAAGCCTGAACCGCGCGCACCGTGTGATTCACCAGTTAGAAGCCGGCATCTGCTGGGTCAATACGTGGGGTGAATCTCCGTCTGAAATGCCGGTGGGTGGCTACAAAGAGTCCGGTATTGGCCGTGAAAACGGAGTGGAAACGCTCAATCACTACACGCAAACCAAGTCCGTGCAGATCGAGATGGGGCCGTTCGAGTCGGTGTTTTAAAGGCTAAACCCAGCTTTCGTACACCGAACTCCCCCTTCTGGATGAGAGAACCGCTATGTCTCAAGCAACTGAGTTTGATTACATTATCATCGGCGCCGGTTCAGCAGGTAACGTGCTGGCCACGCGTCTGACCGAAGACAGCGATGTCAGCGTGCTGCTGCTGGAGGCCGGCGGCCCCGACTACCGCTTCGATTTTCGCACTCAAATGCCCGCGGCGCTGGCTTACCCGCTGCAGGGCAAGCGTTATAACTGGGCGTTCGAAACCGACCCTGAACCTAATATGGACAATCGCCGTATGGAGTGCGGGCGTGGCAAAGGCCTAGGCGGCTCCTCGCTGATCAACGGTATGTGCTACATCCGCGGCAATGCGCTTGATTACGACCACTGGGCCAAACAGCCCGGTTTGGAGGAGTGGGATTATTTAAGCTGCCTGCCCTACTTCAAAAAGAGCGAAACCCGCGATATCGGCCCGAACGACTACCACGGTGGCGACGGGCCCGTCAGCGTGACCACGCCCAAAGCGGGCAATAACCCGCTTTACCGCACCTTTATCGAGGCGGGCAAGCAAGCCGGTTATCCAGAAACCGAGGACGTCAACGGCTACCAACAAGAGGGCTTCGGCCCGATGGACCGCTTCGTAACGCCGAAGGGCCGCCGCGCCTCCACCGCTCGCGGCTACCTGGACACGGCCAAACAGCGCAGTAACCTGACCATCGAAACCCGCGCCGTCACCGATGTGATCGAATTCGATGGTAAGCGCGCCGTCGGCGTCCGCTACGAGCAGAAAGGCCAGCCCAAGCAGGCTCGCGCGCGTCGCGAAGTGCTGCTGTGCGGTGGTGCGATTGCCTCCCCGCAAATTCTCCAGCGCTCCGGCGTGGGTAACCCTGAGTGGCTGAAAGAGCTGGGCATTCCCGTCGTACATGAACTGCCCGGCGTCGGCGAAAACCTGCAAGACCATCTGGAAATGTACATTCAGTACGAGTGCAAAGAGCCCATTTCGCTCTACCCGGCGCTGAAGTGGTACAACCAGCCAAAAATCGGTGCAGAGTGGCTGTTCAAAGGCACCGGTGTGGGCGCCAGCAACCAGTTCGAGTCCTGTGGCTTCATTCGTAGCCGCGATGACGAGGAGTGGCCTAACCTGCAGTACCACTTCCTGCCCATTGCCATCAGCTACAACGGTAAAAGTGCCGTCGACGCACACGGTTTCCAAGCCCACGTGGGCTCCATGCGCTCTGAGAGCCGTGGACGCATTCGTCTTACGTCGAAAGACCCCCATGCAGCACCGAGCATTCTGTTCAACTACATGGCCAAAGAGAAGGATTGGGAAGAGTTCCGCGACGCGATTCGCCTAACTCGCGAGATCATCGCCCAGCCCGCCTTCGACCGATACCGAGGCCGGGAAATTGCCCCAGGCCCGGACGTGCAGAGCGACGAAGAGCTCGACAATTTCGTCAAGCAGCACGCCGAAACTGCTTATCACCCCTGCGGCAGCTGCCGCATGGGCGAAGATGACATGGCGGTGACCGATGCCCAAGGCCGTGTACATGGGCTCGAAGGACTGCGCGTGGTGGATGCATCACTATTTCCGGTCATTCCAACCGGCAACCTGAATGCTCCCACCATCATGCTGGCCGAAAAAATCGCCGACCGTATTCGTGGTCGCGAGCCCCTGCCCCGTGCCAGCGTAGATTACTACGTCGCCAACGGCGCGCCTGCCAAACAGGCATCGTAGTCTGAGACGAGTTCGGGCTTATCGACCCGCTGCGTCAAAACGCCATGGCCTCGCGCCATGGCGTTTTTTTATGCCCTAACTGCGCTACATTGAAGATATAAAGCGAACGTATGACGGTGAAAGGCTTGCACTAAGCATCATGACTCTGCGAATATTCAAACATACGTTTAAATACGTTCATCGATAACCACCCACGGAGAACACCCATGCTCACCTTACTCCTCATCGTGCTTGCCGCTGCCGGCTTGCTCGTGGTGATGCGTCGCGAGGCAGGGGCCACCCCTGCGCTTGCTCTGTTAGGCGTACTGGGCTTAGCCGGCCTGGTACTCGGCGCCCCAATCGTGGGCACACTGCTGTTGATTGGCGCTGCGGCAGTGGCCGTTGCAGGCCTACCTGCACTGCGTCGCCAATGGTTGACGCCGCGCATCTTTGCCACCTTCAAAAAAGTCGCTCCCAAAGTATCGGCGACCGAGCGTACCGCCTTGGAAGCGGGCAGCGTCTCTTGGGACGGCGAACTCTTCTCGGGTAAACCCCAATGGCAATCGCTGCTCGACTTCAAAGACGGCGGCTTGAGTGATGAAGAGCAGGCGTTTCTAGACAACCAGTGCGCCAAAGCTGCCGGCATGTGCAACGCTTGGGAGATTGCCCGTGAGCGCGCCGATCTGCCCCAGGAGTTGTGGGATTACCTGAAGAAAGAGGGCTTCTTCGGCATGATCATTCCGAAGGAGTACGGCGGCCTGGGGTTCTCGGCCAAAGCGCAGTCCATGGTGCTGCAAAAGCTCTCCGCCAACGAAACGTTGATGGTCACCGTAGGCGTGCCCAACTCTCTGGGCCCGGGCGAACTGCTGCTGAAGTACGGCACCCAAGCGCAGAAAGACCACTATCTGCCGCGCCTGGCCGATGGTCGTGAAATTCCCTGTTTTGGCCTTACCGGCCCCCGTGCAGGCTCCGATGCGACCTCGCTGCCGGATACCGGCGTGGTGTGCAAGCAGGTCATCGATGGCGAGGAAGTGATCGGCGTTCGTCTGAATTTCGAGAAACGCTGGATCACCCTGGCGCCCATCGCCACCGTGGTTGGCTTGGCGTTCCGCTTGTTCGACCCGGACAACCTGCTGGGCGATGAGGAAGACCGTGGTATTACCCTGGCGCTAATTCCCCGCGACACCCAAGGCATGGACATCGGTCGTCGCCATCACCCCATCGGTAGCCCGTTCATGAACGGCCCGATCAAGGGAAAAGACGTGTTCGTACCGCTGGAAACCATCATCGGCGGCCCGGATATGATCGGCCAAGGCTGGCGTATGCTGGTCGAGTGCCTGTCGATTGGTCGCTGTATCACGCTACCCTCCGGCGCAACGGGCACCGCGCGCTACGCGCTGGGCTGGAGCGGCGGTTTCACCCGCGTGCGTCGTCAGTTCAACGTGCCGGTGGCCGAGATGGAAGGCGTGCAAGAGCCGTTGGCACGTATGGCGTCGCTGGCCTACATTTCGGCGGCCACGGTGTACCAAACCGCTAACCTGATCGACCACGGCGAGAAACCAGCGGTCCCCTCTGCCATCCTGAAAAGCCAGCTGACCGAATTCCAGCGCGTGCTGCTGAGCGATGCGATGGACGTTCACGGTGGTAAAGCGGTCACGCTTGGCCCGCGCAACTACCTGGGCATTGGCTATAGCGCCAACCCGGTCGCCATCACCGTGGAAGGCGCGAACATCATGACCCGCAACCTGATGATCTTTGGCCAGGGGGCTATTCGCTGCCACCCTTACGTGCTTGAAGAGCTGGCCGCCAAAGACGCCAATGACGTCAAAGCCTTCGACAAAGCCTTCTTCGGGCATGCGGGCTTGATCTTTGGCAACGCGGCGCGCGCTTTCACCCTGGGGCTAGGCATGGGCAAGCCGAGCGTACCGTTCAGCGGCCCCGCTGCTGGCTACGCCCAGGATATCGCACGCCTCTCAGCCGGCTTTGGCCTGTGTGCAGATGCCGCCATGGCCAGCCTAGGCTCTGCGCTGAAAAAACGCGAAATGCTCTCGGCACGACTGGGCGACATTCTCTCCAACCTCTATCTGGCATCCATGGTGCTCAAGCAGTGGCACACCGGCAACAAGGTAGAAGGCGAAGAAGCGCTGCTGCACTACAGCCTGCAGTTCCTGCTCAACCGCGCTGAACAGGCGTTTGTCGAGATCTTCGACAACCTGCCCAACCGCGCCCTGGGCAAGGTGCTAAAAGTGGTTGTCATGCCGACGGGCCGCCGTTGGAACAAACCCCATGACGACCTGGCGCGGGATATTGCCCAGCGGGTATCGACTCATAGCGCGCTGCGCAGCAAGCTGCTTTCGAACACCTGGGACAAAGACGACGGTGCGGTGAGCAATCCGCTGGCAAGCTATAACGCTCTGCTGGGTGATTACGACCGCGCCGAATCGATCTACCGCACGGTTAACAAAGCCTACGCCAAAGGGGAACTGCCACACACCGCGCTGCACCCCGAAGCACGTGTGGAAGCCGCGTTGGAGAAAGGCTTGATCAACGAAGAGGACGCTGCCTTCATGCGCACGTTCGAAGCCGAAGTACTGGAAATGCTGACCGTCGATGACTTCGCTTACGACGCCTTTGCCAACGACAAGTCGACATTGATCGACCACAACGCAACATCGGCCAAGGCGTCACCATCGGCAGAAACCAGCGTCAAATAACACGACCCTCATCTAGCGAGACCCTCGACCGGCCCTTTTGGGGCCGGTTTTTTTTGCGCGGACGTCATGTTCTAAAACGAAGCAAACGAACATGAAAGCACTCAAAAGCCATTGCCGAACGCTCAGCTGTCGATTCAACGAGTCAAAAAAGCACCATTCGGGCTCTTTCTACGCCTAAAAGCGAATACAAACGGCCATCAAAAGCGTTGCAAGTTCGAAAATGATCAACTAGCCTTTCGTTAATGAAAATATCGCCTGGGTAGGTTGTCTGATAATAAACGGTCAACAAACATGACCAACCACCCATCCCGCGATCAGCGCGCTGCGCAACTATCGACGATACCACCCATATCGATACCACCTATCAATAACAACGACGCTAGCGAGATTGGCATGTCCTTACATTTGCAACACATCGACCATGTCGTCGGGGGTCAATCCCACATCAGTGGGGTGGATCTCGAACTGGAACCCGGTTCCTTCAACGTATTGCTGGGACGGACCTTAGCAGGCAAAACCACGCTCATGCGTCTCATGGCAGGCTTGGAGCAACCTACCCGCGGGCGCATCTTCATGGACGGCAAAGACGTCACGGGCGTGTCGGTTCGCAAACGCAACGTGTCGATGGTCTACCAACAGTTCATCAATTACCCCAGCCTGACGGTACGCGACAATATTGCTTCACCGCTGAAACTAGCCAAAACGCCTCAGCAGGAAATCGATCGCCGTGTCGGCAGCATTGCCGAAATGCTGCATATCGAACATCTCCTTGATCGCTACCCGCAAGAGCTCTCCGGCGGACAGCAGCAGCGGACGGCCATGGGACGGGCACTTGTCAAAGATGCCGATCTGATTTTGTTCGACGAGCCGTTGGTCAATCTGGACTACAAACTGCGCGAAGAACTCCGCGACGAGCTGCGTGAGCTGTTCAAAGCCCGTAACTGCATTGCCGTTTATGCGACCACCGAACCCAACGAAGCGCTGGCACTCGGCGGCAATACGGCCGTGCTGCACGAAGGACGGCTGCTCCAGTACGGCCCCACCGAGCAAGTCTATCGCGAGCCCAACGGTCGCCACAGCGCCGAGATGTTCTCCGAGCCGCCGATCAACATCGTGCCCGGCAAACTCACCGCGACGGACATCACCTTCGATCAGTCGCTACATTTTCCCTGCGACCCAGCGCTGCAGATGCTAGCCCCTGGCGATTACGACTTTGGCGTGCGCGCCTCTCATATCACCCTCAACCCACAGTCAGTCGACGATCTCGAGCTGCCAGTCAGGGTCGACGTCGCCGAGATAAGCGGTTCTGAAACGTTCTTACACGTGCGCCATGAGCGCTTCCCACTGGTGCTACATTTAGCGGGAATTCACGAGTTTCACGTCAACGATGCGATCAACGTGTACTTCCCAACGCATCAGCTCTACGCCTTCGATAAACAGGGCAGCACCGTGCACATCCCCTCTTCTGCTCAAGGGAGCGTTGCCCATGGCTGAGATTACTTTAAAAGGCTTGGCGCACAGCTATAGCAAAAGTCCTAGCAGCCACAGCGACTACGCGATTCGTCAGATGGATCACGTGTGGCATCAGGGCGGCGCTTATGCCCTGCTGGGCCCGTCGGGCTGCGGTAAATCAACGCTGTTGAACATCATTTCGGGCCTGCTGGAGCCTTCAGAAGGTGACGTACTGTTCGACGGGCATCGCGTGAACGAGCTGCCACCGGAGGAGCGCAACATTGCCCAGGTGTTTCAGTTCCCGGTGATCTACGACACCATGACGGTGTACGACAACCTGGCTTTTCCGTTACGCAACATGAACACTCCCGAGTACAAGGTCGACCCGAAAGTTCGTGAAATTGCCGACATACTCGATCTTACGCCGCTGCTCTCTCGGAAAGCCAAAAACCTCACCGCCGATGAGAAGCAGAAAGTGTCCATGGGCCGCGGCCTAGTGCGTGACGACGTCTCCGCCATCTTGTTCGATGAGCCGCTCACGGTGATCGATCCACAGCTGAAGTGGAAGCTGCGCCGCAAGCTCAAAGAGATCCATGAGCGCTTCAATATCACCATGATCTACGTCACCCACGATCAGCTCGAAGCCTCTACCTTCGCGGACAAGATCGCAGTGATGTACGACGGCCAGGTGGTGCAGTTCGGCACGCCTCGTGAGCTGTTCGAAAAACCGGCGCATACCTTCGTGGGTTACTTCATTGGCAGCCCAGGCATGAACTTCATGAGCGTTACCCATCGAGCGGGCAATGTGATGTTTGGCGATCTGCCACTACCTGTGAACGAGGCCATTAGCCGCAGCGTGGCGGCGTCTAGCTCTAGCAATATCAAACTCGGCATTCGCCCTGAGTTCATTTCCGTCAGCCAAACCCCCGGGGCTGACAGCGTACCTATTGAAGTGGTCAACCTGCAGGACTTGGGCACCTATTCATTGCTGAGCTTTACCCTCAATGGCCAGTTGTTCAAGGCAAGGCTGCCCGAGGGGCATGCGCCGATCGGGGACGCGGCCCACGCCACGTTTTCCGATCAGCACATCGCGCTTTATGTCGATGAATACCTAGTGGAGATCGGCCATGAATAACAAAGTACTCAATAACCGCGCATGGCTACTGGTACTTCCCATGCTGGTGCTGGTGGCCTTTTCCGCCATCATTCCTTTGATGACCGTGGTCAACTACTCGGTACAGGACGTGCTCGGCCCTAATGCCCGCTTCTTCACCGGTACCGAGTGGTTTCATAGCATCTTGAACGACTCGGCGCTGCGCGATGCCTTCGTGCGTCAGATTTTGTTTTCCCTGACCATTCTCGCCATCCAAGTGCCTTTGGGCATTGGCATTGCGCTGATCATGCCTAAGCGCGGCTGGCAGGCCTCTGCCGTACTGATCTTGATTACCCTGCCGCTTCTGATCCCTTGGAACGTGGTGGGCAGCATTTGGCAGATCTTCACCCGTGGCGATATCGGCCTGATGGGCTGGGGCCTGCGGGAGTTGGGCATCAACTACAACATTACCCGCAATGCGGGGGATGCCTGGGCGACGATCATTTTGATGGACGTGTGGCACTGGACCCCACTGGTGGCCATGCTCTGCTACAGCGGCCTGCGTTCGATTCCCGAGGCTTACTACCAAGCCGCGCGTATCGACCGCGCCTCCAAGTGGGCCATCTTCCGCTACATCCAGCTTCCCAAGCTCACCAACGTGCTGGTCATTGCGGTGCTCCTGCGTTTCATGCACTCGTTCATGATTTACGCCGAACCTTTCGTACTGACCGGCGGCGGCCCGGGTAGCTCCACGACCTTTCTGAGCCAGTCACTGGCCACCATGGCCATCGGCCAGCAGGATCTAGGACCCTCTGCCGCGTTCTCGATCATCTACTTCCTGGTCATTTTGCTGGTGAGCTGGGTCTTCTACACCACCATCATGCACATGCAAAAAGATAAGAACCCGCACGGGGGAGCATGATATGTACCGCATAGACAACGCCCAGCAGGGCGAGAAGTACAACACCATATTTAGCCGCACGACCCCGGCCCAACGGCGCAAGCGCAACGCTCGCAGTCGCTTTCGCGCGCGGTTTCTCTTGGGGCTCTATCTGTTTCTGATGATCTTGCCAATTTACTGGCTTATCAACATGTCGCTGCAAACCAACAGCGAGATTTTGGGCTCCATGACGCTATGGCCCCAAAACCTGACGTTCGATAACTACATCGGCATTTTCACTAACTCAAGCTGGTACATGGGTTATGTGAACTCGATGTTGTATGTAGCGCTCAACATGCTGATCACCATCTGTGTGGCGCTACCTGCCGCCTATGCGTTCAGCCGTTACCGCTTCATCGGCGACAAGCACCTGTTCTTCTGGCTGCTCACCAACCTGATGGCACCGCCTGCGGTGTTCCTGCTGCCCTATTTCCAGCTCTACTACTCGGTAGGCTTGTTCGATACCCACATTGCCGTGGCGTTGGCCCACTGCCTGTTCAACATTCCGTTGGCCATCTGGATTTTGGAAGGTTTCATGAGCAGCGTGCCGAAAGAGATCGATGAGACGGCCTATATCGATGGGTATAGCTTTCCACGCTTCTTCATCAAGATCTTCATCCCTATGATCCGTTCCGGTATCGGTGTGACGCTCTTCTTCCTGTTCATGTTCTCGTGGGTCGAGCTGCTGCTGGCTCGCACGCTAACAGCGACCGATGCCCAACCGATTGGCATGATCATGACACGGACCTCCACCGCGTCGGGTATCGATTGGGGCACACTGGCCGCCGCCGGGGTGCTGACCATCGTGCCGGGCATTTTGGTGGTGTACTTCGTTCGCAACCATATCGCCAAGGGCTTTGCCCTGGGCCGCACCTAAGGAGCACCGTTATGTCTTGGATGGTATGGACGACACCGACTGCCATTTTCTTTTCATCCATTGCAGCGATGCTAGCAGGGATGACGCTGTGGGAGATCTTATCCCCCACCGTCGAACGCAAGGGGTTTCTACCCATTAGCACCACCCGCGGCGACCGGCTGTTCATCGGCCTGCTCTCCGCCGCGTTTATTCACCTGGGGGTGATTGGCTTCACAACGCTATCCATTTGGATAGCGCTGGCACTATCAGCGGTATGGCTGCTGGTGTTGATGCGCTGGGGCTAGGCCAACGGCTTTCTCAGCGGATGTACGGCGGTATCAAGGACGCTCACGTCATCAAGGAAGAGCACAACAAAACGAGGTCAACATGCGTAATAACAAGTTCAAACTCACTACCCTCGCCGCTAGCCTAATGCTCGCATCGGGAAGTCTCATGGCAGATGACCACGACGCGCGGGCCATAGCGGAGCGCCTGGTAGACGAGCACTTCCAAGATTCGACGCTCAGCCGCGAGGAGCAGATCGAAGAACTACTCTGGTTTGCCAAAGCGGCCGAGCCGTTCCGGGGCATGGATATTCAGACCGTAGCGGAAGGCCTGACCACGCACGTGTATGAAAGCGAAGTGCTCGCTCCCGCGTTTAGCGAGCTGACCGGCATCAACCTGACCCATAACATCATCGGCGAAGGTGACGTGGTCGACACCATGCAGAACCAGATGCAGTCGGGCAACAGCATCTACGACGGCTTCGTCAACGACACCGACTCCATCGGCACGCATATTCGCTACGGCACCACCATCAACCTTAGCGAAGCCATGGAGAACGAGTGGGCAGACTATACCCTGCCGACGCTGGACCTGGACGACTTCATCGGTTTGCAGTATGGCACCGGCCCCGATGGCAGCCTCTATCAGCTCCCTACCCAGCAGTTCGCCAACCTGTACTGGTTCCGTTATGACTGGTTCCAGCGTGAAGACTTGCAAGAGCAGTTCCGTGACATTTACGGCTACGATTTAGGCGTGCCCACCAACTGGACCGCTTATGAAGATATCGCCGAATTCTTTACCGAGCATGTCGGTGAGATCGACGGTACTAAGGTCTACGGGCACATGGACTACGGCCGCCGCGACCCCTCTTTGGGTTGGCGCTTCCACGACTCCTGGCTCTCCATGGCAGGCATGGGTAGCCCCGGCGTACCGTCCGGCAATCCGGTGGATGACTGGGGTATTCGTGTGAATGAAGAGAGCCAGCCGGTCGGCGCAAGCGTAAGCCGGGGTGGTGCGACCAACTCACCTGCTTCCGTCTTCGCCATGCAGAAAGCCGTGGATTGGCTGCGTGATTTCGCACCGCCCGAAGCCCAGGGCATGACCTTTGGTGAAGCTGGCCCCGTGCCCGCCCAGGGCCATATCGCTCAGCAGATCTTCTGGTACACCGCCTTCACCGCCGACATGACCGACCCGTCTGTTGCCGTCACCGACGACGAAGGCAACCCGCTGTGGCGCATGGCACCCTCTCCCACTGGCCCCTATTGGGAAGAGGGCATGAAGGTGGGTTATCAGGACGTAGGTGCCTGGACCTTCTTCGATTCTACGCCTGAAGATCGCCGCACGGCCGCTTGGCTGTTTGCCCAGTTCACCGTGGCGAAAACCACCTCGCTGGAAAAACTGATGGCGGGCCTAACGCCAATTCGCGAGTCGGACATCTTCTCCGAGCAGATGACCGAAATGGCACCCCGACTGGGCGGCCTGGTGGAGTTCTACCGCAGCCCCAACGAGTCTAACTGGACCCCTACCGGCACCAACGTACCGGACTACCCACGCATGGCACCGCTGTGGTGGCAGAACCTGGCACCGGTGATGAGTGGTGAAGTCACGCCCCAAGAAGGCCTCGACAAGCTCGCCGCCGACATGGACAACACCATGAACCGCTTGGCACGGGCCAACGTCTTCGACAGCTATGCCCCGGTGCTGAACGAAGAACGCGACCCGCAGTACTGGCTTGACCAGGAAGGCGCACCCAAAGCAAAGCTGGATAACGAGATGCCGCAAGGCACCACCGTTCCTTACGATGAAATGATGGAAGCATGGATGGCGGCCGGCACCCGCTAAGACCTATAGGGCGGGCGCCAGCCCGCCCCTTTTCCGTGGTGTCATCAGCGGCGGGCATTGTTGCCCTCTCCACTCGTTGAGACCGCAACCGACACGGGGCTTTTTCTTAATTAATTGGAACCGCTATGAAACTGCGTAACCGTAATGTCGAGAAATTGCACACTGATGACTTTGACGCACTGATTATCGGTGGCGGCATCAATGGTGCAGCAACCGCCGCTGCTCTTGCGGGCAAAGGTGCTAAAGTAGCCCTAATCGACCGTGGCGACTTTGCTGGCAGTACCAGCATGCACTCCTCGAACCTGGTTTGGGGCGGCATCAAATACATGGAAAGCAAAGACTTTGCGCTGGTACGTAAGCTCTGCAAAAGCCGCAACCACTTAATCAAAAGCTACCCGTCTACCGTTCAAGAAATTCGTTTCCTCACCACGATTACACAAGGTTTCCGCCACTCTCCGCGCTATTTGTGGGCGGGCACTTGGCTTTACTGGCTCATGGGCAACGGCTTTACCAAGCTACCGCGCCTACTCTCGCCCAAAAAGATCAAGCAAGAAGAGCCGATTATCGACATTGAAGGTGCCGTTGGCGGGTTCGAGTACTCGGATGCTTACCTGCATGATAACGACGCTCGCTTCGTGTTCAACTTCGTGCGCCATGCGCTCAATTACGGTGCCGTCGCTGCCAACTATGTCGAATCGCTGGGCGCTGAGCGTGAAGGCGACGTGTGGGTGACCAAAGCCCGCAACGTAATGGATGGCAGCACTTTCAATATTCGTTCCAAAGTATTGATCAACGCCGCTGGCCCCTGGGTCGACCAGCACAATGCCCTGACGGGGCAAAAAACGTCCCACCAGCACCTCTACTCGAAAGGCATTCACTTGATTGTGCCGCAGTTAACCGACACCAAGCGGGTGCTGGCGTTCTTTGCCGATGATGGACGCTTATTTTTCGTCATTCCGATGGGCAACCGCACCTGTGTCGGCACCACCGACACCCATATGGAGCACCCCGAGGTCGACGTCACCGCCGACGATATCGCGTTCGTTTTGGAGAACATCAACAAGCGCCTGACGCTCGACAAACCGCTCACCCAAGCCGACATCATATCGACGCGCTGCGGGGTACGCCCTCTCGCCATCAAGGCCGACCAGGGCAGCGACCGCGACTTCCTGCAGCTATCGCGCAAGCATGTCATCGATACCAATGCAGAGAGTGCCCATATCAGTATCTTTGGCGGCAAGCTCACTGATTGCCTCAACGTGGGCGATGAAATTGCCGAAGAGGTAAAAGCGCTTGGCGTGGCGCTCAGCGATCCTAACTTTCACTGGTATGGCGAGCCGCCCGAGCCGGTGAAGCAGCAGTTTATGGATCAAGCCAAGCGCATGAACCTGGATGCCATGACGGCGGCTACCTCTTCAGAGCCGCTCTCCTCAAGACTATGGCGACGTTATGCAGAACAAGCGATTCCCATGCTTGAGAAAATTCGCCAAGACCCTTCTGAAGCCGATATTTTGATCGAAGGCACCGAGTACATCCGCTGCGAACTCGAGCACGCGCGTGACCATGAGATGATCACGCAGTTGGAAGACTTCTTACGCCGCCGCGCCAAGGTGTCGCTGGTCGTTCACCATGAGCAGCTGCGCCAGTCGCCAGGCCTCAAAGAGGCCTGTCGGGTCCTCTTTGGCGAAGAAGCAGAAGAACGGTTTACCACCTACTTCAAAGAGAATCGTGATACATCTCGGCCGCCGGTTGAAACGCTCTCTTAAACAGAAGCGATCATCCTAAACCGTCACTCTTGCTCACATAAAAATCCCCCTGCTAACGCAATAGCAGGGGGTATTAATATCGTGAGTCAGTGTGTTAAGGCATCACTCTTCGTGTTCGACGAGAAGTTGAGAATCGCCCGCTAATACCTCATCCCATGCTTCTTCCAGCGTACAGCCCGAACGACTATCAATGGTGTCGATGACTTCGACGGCATGTTGGAGCGACTCACGATTGCTCTTCAGCGCCAATACTAGCTTGGCTAAATCTTGCTTGCTGAAAGAGCTAGCGATACGGTCGGCTTGTTGGCTCAATTCGATGCAGTTCATGGTTAGTCCC
This sequence comes from Halomonas sp. McD50-4, assembly GCF_022348135.1. Taxonomy (NCBI): domain Bacteria; kingdom Pseudomonadati; phylum Pseudomonadota; class Gammaproteobacteria; order Oceanospirillales; family Halomonadaceae; genus Halomonas; species Halomonas sp. McD50-4. The sequence continues at coordinate 239,240 of NZ_JAKRFG010000001.1, forward strand.
TCATGGTATGGTCAGCCGCTGCTCGTTATTGTTTGATACTTCGTAATGAATAATCGAGCAGCCATCTTAATTAACGACGAATGGTGACATTGCTACTCATGCTGGGCCGGGTAAGTGCCCAGTTCGGTAACTGCGAAACGGTCACAAGCGTTACAAGACCTTCGCCTTAAGCGCCCTGGTAATACGGCAGCGCCTCGGTATGTAGCAAGGATGAGTGCGACGTATCGGGATAACAAAACACCGCCCTGATCCATGACTTCACTATGGTTCACGGCTGCCATGCTCACAATGCATCATTGGCAGCAGGCTGGGTTGTAGTTTGACTACATAACACCCATAGAAGCGCTATCGATGACGTAGACTTTCAAGAAGAGAGTTAAACGACTGTTTTAAAAGGGTAAGAAAAAATCAATGGAGAAGAACTAACGCGCCTTTAAAAGATGAAAAACGCCTGCTCATTAAAAACGGATGCAGTTTACTCCTAAATAACGATTTCTCTATACGACCAAGGACGATGGCTTCGTTAAAAAACCGCCATAAAAAAACGCCGCTGTTTGACAACGGCATCTTTTATGGCGCTTCGCGGCGACGTTCTTTACGTAGAGCGCACCCGGGATACCGCATCCAACCAGCCCTGGTAGAGCTTCTCACGGGTCGCCTCTTCCATGGAGGGCGTAAAGCTGCGCTCGCAACGCCAGAGCTGCTCGATCTCCTCTAACGTGTCGTACCAGCCAAGACGTAACCCTGCCAAGTAAGCCGCCCCCAGGGCCGTCGTTTCCAAAATGGTCGGACGGTCAACTTGGACATTGAGCATATCGGCCAAAAACTGCATGACCCAGCTGTTTTTCACCATACCGCCATCCACACGGAGGTTACCCGGTGACGCTTCCATATCATCGTTCATGCAGTGCTGCAGGTCGCGGGTTTGGTAACACACCGCCTGAAGCCCCGCCGCGACGATTTCGGCGATGCCAGTGTCACGCGTCAGGCCAAAAATAGCGCCACGGGCCTTAGGGTCCCAGTGCGGGGCGCCCAGGCCGGTAAACGCAGGCACCAAGTAAACGCTGTGCCCTCTGCGGGTTTTCTGGGCCAGTGCTTCGGTTTCCGAGGCATCCGCAAACAGATTCAGACCATCTCGCAGCCACTGCACCGTGGCGCCTGCTACGAAAATACTCCCCTCCATGGCGTAAGTAGGTTTGCCGTTGATACGGTAGCCAATGGTGGTCAGCAGGCGATTACGCGATACCGAGGCCGTTTCCCCGGTATTCACGATCATGAAACAGCCGGTGCCGTAGGTGCTTTTACCCATACCAGGTTTGAAACACGCCTGCCCCACCAGCGCCGCCTGCTGATCACCCGCGACACCTGCAATCGGCAGCGGCGCGCCCAGCCAGTGGGCCTCGACCGTGCCAAAATCATCGCTGGAATCGTTCACCTCGGGGAGCATATTGGCGGGTACATCAAATAGCGCCAGCAGTTCTTCGTCCCAGGTTTGGTCATGAATGTTGAACAGCGCCGTGCGCGAGGCATTGGTGGCATCGGTCACGTGACGTTTACCATCGGTCAAACGCCACATCAAAAAGCTATCGACGGTGCCGAACGCCAGCTCGCCCCGGGCAGCACGCTCGCGGGCGCCCTCGACGCAATCGAGAATCCAGGCCAGTTTGGTGGCAGAAAAGTAAGGGTCGATCAATAGGCCAGTTTTCGACTGTACTAACTCAGTATGCCCCTCGTCGCGTAGCGCCTGACAGCGCTCGGAGGTGCGACGATCTTGCCAAACGATGGCGTTGTACAGCGGCTTGCCTGTGTCGCGATCCCACACCACCGTGGTCTCACGCTGGTTGGTAATGCCGACCCCATCCACTTGCTCGGGGGTTATCTGGGCTTTGCTGAGCACTTCCCGGCAGGTCGCGATCACCGATTCCCAGATATCTTCCGGGTCGTGTTCGATCCACCCATCTTGTGGGAAGTGTTGAGGAAACTCTTGTTGGGCAACTGCCGCAATTTGGCCTTGGCGGTCAAAAAGAATGGCGCGGGAGCTGGTCGTGCCTTGATCGATGGCGAGAATAAAGGAGGACATAGCGCATTCACTTTGTTGTAGGTTCTTTCGATTTTGTCTGTTTTGTTTCGTTTTATTATCATCAGAGGCTACTCTAGGCGCCTGGAATGCTCAAGTATGAAACTCTGCCACCTTAGCCAAAGCCTGAGCACTGTCGTGACAGGCGCTAAGCAATGTGCAGCGCCACATCGTGCTGGTTGAGCAGTCGCTGAATCGCCTCGGGGGGCTTACGATCGGTAAACAGCGCATCCAGTTGGGAAATGTTACCTTGGCGCACCACTGGGTTTCGGTGGAATTTCGAGTAGTCTGCGGCTAAATACACCCTTCGCGAATTGGCAATGATCGCCTGGGCAACGCGTACCTCTTGGTAGTCAAACTCCAGAAGCGAGCCATCTTCGTCGATGCCACTGATCCCGATGATTCCATAATCCACTTTGAACTGATTGATGAAGTCGATGGTGGCTTCGCCGATGATCCCGCCATCACGGGAGCGCACTTGACCGCCCGCGATGATCACCGTGAAGTCCTCTTTGTGTTGCAGAATCGCCGCCACATTGAGGTTGTTGGTAATGATCTCCAAACCTTGGTGCTCCAGTAGCGCTTGGGCGATCATTTCATTGCTGGTCCCGATATTGATGAACAGCGAGGCATGATGGGGTATATGCTGTGCCAAGCAGCGGGCAATGCGCTCTTTCTCTTCGAGGTGCAACGTTTTGCGGGTGCTGTAAGCCGTATTGACCGTACTTGACTCGACCCCGACACCACCATGTACGCGGCGCACGCGACCTTCGTTGGCCAGAGTGTTCAAGTCTCGACGAATGGTTTGTGGCGTGACCGCGAAGTGTTCGGTGAGCTGTTCGATACTCATGTAGCCGTGCTGGCGAACCAGTTCGACGATGGCATCCTGGCGATACTGTTGATTCATAAGCCCGGCCTGTTCGATATTTATTGGTCTATGTGCGTAATAGATTAGCAAAATTTTCGGAATCTAATAGCGCGAACCACGAACAGGCCGGAGCCCAGTGCTCCATTGATCTTCTACAGGGGCCATACCCACAATATGGCTGGGATGGCAGTGGCCATGACCACCAGCGAGAGTGGCAGTCCCAGTTTCCAGTAGTCGCCAAACCGGTAACCACCTGGCCCGAGAACCAAGGTATTCGATTGGTGCCCAATGGGCGTTAAAAACGCACAGGAGGCGCTGACGGCCACCACCATTAAAAACGGATCGAGCGAGGCGTCGAAGCCGTTGGCAAGACTGGACGCAATGGGCGCCATGAGCAGCGCCGCCGCGGCGTTGTTGACCACGTTGGAGAGCAGCATGGAGAGCAAAAATAGCCCCACCAAGGACACGACGATCGGCCACTCCACGCCAAACCGTAGCAGCGCCTCGGCGATGATATCTGCACCGCCGCTGGTCTCCAGCGCTTCACCCACCGGCAGCATGGCGGCCAGCAACACGATCACCGGCCCGTCGATGGCCTGGTAGCCATCACGCAAGGGCAGCACGCCGATCAATAGAGACACCAGTGCGGCGCTGCTCATGGCGACGGCAGCAGGCAGCAAATCGAGCAGCATGGCCACGATTGCCAGGGCGAAAATCCCCACTGAAACGGCCAATTTTCGCGGCTGTCCCAGGTGAAGCTCGCGGTTGGCCAGCGGCAAACAACCCAGCGTCGATAAACTATCGGCGATTTCGTTTTCGCTGCCCTGCAATAGCAGCACGTCGCCGGTTTGAAAACGAATGTCGCGCAGGCGCTGTTTCAAGCGGCCACCGTCACGGGCTACGGCCACGAGGTGCAGGCCAAACTGATGGTTGAGACGTAACTGGCGCACGCTGCGATTGATCATCATCGAATCGTTGCGCACGACGGCTTCGATGAGCTGCAACCCTTCGGTATCGACCGGCTGACGTTCATCGTCTTTGCCTTCATCATCGCCCTTTGACTGCCCCTCCTCAGGCTCTTCCGGCTCGGCAATCGCGCTCAAGCCCACTTTATCTTCCAGTAGTTTCAGCTCGTCGGGACCCGCTTCCAACAGCAGAATATCGCCCTCGCGAAGCACGCCATGAAACTGATAGCCTGCTCGACGGTTGTCTTCACGTACCACCGCCAAGACGGGAATGGTTTCCTCCAGTTCGTCGCGCAGCTGCTGCAGGGTAAGCCCGTTGGCTTTGGAATCCTCGGTCACTTTCAGCTCGACCAAGTAGTTGGCGGTATCGAACATATCGTCCGTAGCGGCTTGGCTATTGCGCTTGGGCGTCAATCGCCAGCCCACGATCACGATAAACATCAACCCCACCAGTGCCACCGCGACTCCCACGGGCGAGAAACTGAACATCCCAAAATTGTCGCCAGTGATATTGCCTCGGTAGGCGGAAATAATGATATTGGGTGGCGTGCCAATCAGCGTGGTCAGACCACCCAACAGAGAGCCAAATGCCAGCGGCATCAGCAGCAATGAGGGAGATGTATTGTGTTCACGGGCAAGGCGCATCGCCACCGGTAACAACAGCGCCAGTGCGCCGACGTTATTCATCACGCCAGAAAGCACCACCACGGTGCCCACCAACACGAGTAGCTGTAGCATCAAGCGCTCACCCACTTTGAGCACCTGATTGGCAATGACATCCACCACGCCAGAGCGCTCGAAACCACGGCTTAACACCAACACGGCCGCCACGGTAATCACCGCTGGATGGCCAAAACCGGAAAACGCTTCATCGGCAGGGACAAGGCCCAGCATCACCGAGCCTAGCAACGCCGCCAGGGCCACTAAATCGTAACGAAATCGCCCCCAGATGAAGGCTGCCAGCGTGAGTCCCAACACGATAAACACCAGCGTGCTGGGGGTCAGTCCTAAACTTTCCAGAGTCATCAGAGCGCCATCTCCCTATGTGATACCCACCGCTCTCCCGACGAGGAAAGTGCAGCGTACTGAGCGACACATTAGACGATGACTATACGAACGTACAAGCTCTGGCAAATCAATATCGCCACGAACTGCCAGTGGTAAGACGCGGGTTAGCGTTTCATACGTGCCATCAGCCGCTCCACGGCTCGAAGATGCTCCGGCTCGTTATGACACATGCCTTGAAAAACGGCACAGACATCCAGAAAGGCTCTCAGCTCCATATCCGGCGCCATTTTCATTAGCCGTTTAGTCAGACGTGTCGCCTTGGGCGGCTGAGCCGCAATGCGTTGGGCATGGGCCATCGCGGTTTCCATAAGCTGTTCGGGCTCGACCACCTCCAGCACTATGCCGTAAGCAAACGCCTCCTCGGCACTGATCACTCGGCCAGAGAGCGTCAGTTCGAAGGCACGCTGATAACCAATCTGCCGCTGCATGAACCATGCCCCGCCATCACCGGGAATGATCCCCAGATTGAGAAAGGTCTCCCCAAAGCTCGCCTTGCGAGAGGCAATACGCATATCCGCCATATTGGCCAAATCGAATCCGGCACCGATGGCCGCACCATTGACGGCGGCAATGATGGGCACTTCGACCTTATGGAGTGCCAGCGGCATCCGCTGAATGCCCGTGCGGTAGCGCTCGGCGACTTCCGCCACATCCCCCGCAAAATCGCCGCCGCGCTCGGCCATGTCTTTTACGTTTCCACCGGCACAAAACGCACTGCCCGCTCCGGTAATCAACAGCACCGATACCTCCTGGCAGCCATTCACCCAGGCGGCGGTGGCGACGATGTCGTCAACGAGTGCGGTGCCCGTTAAGGCATTACGCACGTCGTGGCGATTAAGGGTAAGTGTCGCCACACGATTATCTAGAGTGAGAGTGGTATCGGTTAATGCGGGTAATGGTTGGCTCATGGTTGGCGCTCCACAATGATTCGGGCATCGACGATGGCGTAGTTAGCGGCAGAATGGCCTTTTGGATAGGCAATCACCGGGTTCAAGTCTAGTTCGCAAATATCTGGGTAAGCCTCTACGAGCTGAGACACCTGCATCAGCAGCGACACTAGCGCTTCCTTATCGACCCCTGCAGCCCCCCGCACCCCTGCCAGCACTTTCTGCGCTTTAATTTGATCGACCATGGAGCGTGCGTCGCGCAGGGTCAGCGGCAGCGAGCGGAAGGCAACGTCCTCTAGCACCTCCACGAAAATGCCGCCTAAGCCAAACATCAGCACCGGGCCAAACATCGGATCGCGCAGCATGCCGATAATCATCTCGACGCCTTTCTCAGCCATGGGCGTGACCAGCACGCCCTCTATCTCGGCGTTCGGGTCGTAAGCCTGGGCGTTTGAGTGAATGGCCTGAAAGGCATCGCGCAGTGCGGCGTCACCCACTAAGTTGAGCTTGACCCCGCCCGCGTCGGATTTATGCAGAATGTCTTTTGAAACCACCTTCATCGCCAGCGGCGCTTTTGCGGTTTGCTCGGCGATCTTGGCCAGCTCTTCCTCCTGGCGTACCAGCCACTCGGTAGGTACGGTAATCCCGTGCTCCGCCAGCAGCGCCTTTGCTTCAAACTCCAATAAATCGCGCCCTTCCGCCTTGGCCGCTTTTAGCATGGTCTTGCCTGTTTCCGATGGCGCGGCGGGCGCTATCGTCTCTTGTGCCTGTTGGCGGGCCAGGTACTCTCCTCGCTCACCTAGGGCAGCAAGCACGCGCACCGCATGCTCAATCGAGGAATACACCGGCAAACCGGCTTCGTGTAGACGGCGCAACGCAGGCGGTTTGATCGGCGCATAAAGGCTGTAAATCACCAGGGGTTTCTCAGAGGCTTGAGCAAGCTCTACCATGCGCTCTGCGCCGCGCATTTCGTCGCCCATCAGTGATTCTGCAAAACGCAGGCTGTACCCGCCGAACATGCCCACCAGAAAGACGCTATCGACGCCTTCATCCGCCATCACCAGCTCGATGCAGCGTGCAAGCAGCGAAGGGTTAGCATCCGAGGAGCCTGCCACGTCCACCGGGTTAAGGGTAGATGCCTGAGGCAGTAACACCTCGCGCAGTGCAGAGCGAGTAGCGTCAGAAAGCTCGGCCAGTGTCAGTCCCGCTTCCGATAACCGGTCGGCGGCAATGGTGGCTTGGCCACCGCCGTCAGAAATCACCGCCACGCGCTTACCGGGGGCTTTTTGGAGCCGCCCCAATCCTTCCGCCACGGGCAGGATTTCATCGGAGTACTGCACCACGCTAACGCCTGCCTGGCGCAACAAATTGACGGTCATTTGGTAGCTACCGGCCAACGCACCGGTATGGGAGCTGGCGGCTTTTTGGCCCTGCTCGGTGGCACCGGATTTATACACCACCACCGGCTTCATGGCGGTCACGTCACGGGCCACTTTCAGAAACTGCTGCCCATCACGGAAGCCCTCCACGTAGAGCGTAGCCACGCGAGTGTGCTCGTCCTCCCCTAAATAGCGCAGGTAATCGTTAAAGCCGATATCGCTCTGGTTGCCAGGACCAGCGTAGGTGCTGAACCCCACTTGCCCGTTATGCTGGGCTTCCAGCGCAAGAGAGAGCAGCATATTGCCGGATTGGGAAATAATACCGATATCACCCGGCTTGACGTTATCCAGCGCCAGCAAGTTAATTTGGTGGTGCAGGTTAAACATGCCAGAAGTGTTTGGGCCGATGATACGCACGCCGTGGGCACGGGCGATCTCCATCATCTGTGCCTCCAGCGCTGCCCCCTCTTCGCCGGTTTCGCCAAACCCGCTGGCCAGAATGACCGCCCCTTTCACCCCCCGGCGGCCACACTCGGCAATCAGCGCAGGCACGGTGGCGGCAGGCGTACACAGCAGCGCAAGCTCGGGGCTGCCCGGCATCTTGGCAATAGAGGGCCACGCCTTCACACCTAGAATATGATCGGCTTTTGGGTTGATCGGGTAGATGTTTCCCCGGTAGCTGCCGTTGATCAGCCCGATCATGGCTTTATAGCCCCGCTTGGTCGGGTCCGCAGAGGCTCCAACGATGGCAATGCCGGTGGGGGCTAAGATGTCATGCAGCGGGCTGCGGATTGGAAGATGACCTTCGATAGTGTTCATGGCGAAACCTGTTTGACAAAGAAGTGCGCGACGGCTTGATTCAGAACTCGTTTTTAAGGGTTAAGCCCACACTCATTGGCCCTGAAAATTAGGCGCTCGCCGCTCGGCAAAGGCATCGACCCCCTCTTGCCAATCATCGGTCGTGGAACAGGTAAACACCGCGTCCAACTCCTGCTGTAGCTGGCTCTCCATGCTTGTATGGGTACTGCGATTGACCAGCGGCTTTAACATCGCCATGGACACAGGCGCCTGCTTGGCCAGCCGTTCGGCAAGCAGCTGGGCTTCGGCCATCAGTTGCGTTTGCGGATGGCTCGCCAGCGCTAGCCCCATCTCGGCGGCTTCAGGCCCATAAAGTTTGTCACCTAAGTAGAGCAGGCGGCGGGCCTGAGTGAGCCCCACCAGTTGGGGAAGCAGTTTGGAAACGCCGCCACCTACGCACGTCCCGATACTGGTTTCTGGAAAGCCTATCTGCGCGTCATCGGCCATGACGACAAAATCGCAGGCGACGGCCATTTCCGCGCCTGCCCCCAGCGCATAACCGTTCACTGCCGCCACCACCGGCTTACCGAGCTGGGTGATGGCCTCGCATACGTCGTTACCCAGCTGCAAATAGGCCCGGCGCTGAAACAGCGTGCGCTTAGCGCTGCCGTGGGCCTTCATATCGGCACCGACACAAAACGCGCGCCCTTCACCGGTCAGCACCACCGCCCGGACCTGAGGCGACTGCTGTGCTATTCGCAGCACATCCAGCAGCTCTTGGTAGAGCGCCTCAACAACGGCGTTGAGGCGCTGCGGGCGATTCAGTCGTACGGTCATTACGCGGGCATTTAAACTCACCAGCAGCGTTTCATAATTGGGCAGCGCAGTAGCGTCAGCAGGCATGGTGCTTTTTCTAACCTCCTCGGAACAGTCGTCAAAACTCAACGAAACGTTTGTTTCTTTATTTAAAATAAAAAGAAACGAATGTGTTTTTTGAACGATAAAGTAGTCGCTGGGACGGCGTCAATACATCTGTAGCAAAAACATTTATAATTGGTACAAATGTTTTATTTTCCATGAAAGAGGGTGCCATGCCAGACAACGCCACTCACGCCATCAGCCTGGACAGCATTCACCTGCAGCTAGCCGAGAGCTACGCAGCGCTTAGCCCACAGCTCAAGCGTGCCGCCAGCTATGTGCTGGAACACCCTGCAGAGATGGCGTTTCAGTCGATCCGCAAAACGGCTCAGGCAGCATCCGTCACTCCCTCCACTCTGGTCAGGTTAGCCAAGCGGCTTGGGTTCGAGAGCTACGAGCCATTTCGGGAAGTGTTTCAATCGGCAGTGCAAGCAGCGCCGGTGGAGCTATCCGGCCGCGCCAGCCAGTTGAAGCAGCAGCACCGAAAACCAGAAGCGGCGCTGTTTGCGGAGGTAGGCGACGCTGCCTTCGATAATATTGGCAGGCTGTTTACGGCGGATAACCAAACGCGCGTCAAAGAGGCCGCCGAGCGAATCTTGGCCGCACGGCGAGTCGCCGTGGTCGGGTTTCGAGACACCTTCGCCTGCGCGTACCACTTTGCCTACGTGGGGCGCATTGCGATGCCGGAAGTGACGCTCATTCGCGGCCAGGAGGGAGGCTTGCTCACCGAATTGGCTCCGTTCAGTGAGCAGGATGTGGTGGTGGCGTTTGGCTTTGAGCCCTACTGCGCCGAGACGATGAAGGCGCTGGAAATTACCCGCGCCAACGGCGTTCAAGCCATCGTGATTACCGATACGCTGCGATCGCCACTCGTGCCGGGTGCCTGCATGACGTTTACCGTCGCCAACGCCACGCCGCACTTTTTCCCGTCGATACTGGCGGCGATTACGCTCAGCGAAGCGATTCTAGCGGAGTGCGTGGCATTCGGCCCTGACCAGCTGGTCGACAACGTGACCCGTTTTGAGAGCCGAATGCGTCAGTTGGGTGCTTACGTCGATATCGAGTAAGTGTCGATAACGAGTAGGTATCACGGCAATAGAATCGTAGAGCCCGTCGTTTTACGGCTTTGCAGCGCATCCTGTGCCTTGCCAGCCTCTTGTAGCGGGTAGCGGTTAGCCACGTCGATGTGGATTTTTCCGCTTTCGATCATGCCGAAGAATTCGTCGCACATCATTTCTAGGCGCTCACGCGTGTCAGCGTAGCCGTTCAGGCTCGGGCGCGTGACGAAAAGCGCGCCCTTCTGGTTCAGAATACCGATGTTCACGCCATCGACGGGGCCAGAAGCGTTGCCAAAGCTCACCATCAACGAGCGGGGCTTCAAGCAGTCCAGCGACATTTCCCAGGTATCTTTACCGACGGAGTCATAAACCACGTCGCACATCTCACCCTGGGTGAGTTCGCGTACGCGCTCCACCACATTTTCCTTGGTGTAGTCGATGGTCGCCCAAGCGCCGTTGGCCATGGCAAGATCGGCTTTTTCTTGGGAGCTGACCGTGCCAATCAGCTTGACGCCGAGCGCTTTGGCCCACTGGCAAGCAATGGAGCCAACGCCACCAGCCGCCGCGTGGAACAAAATGGTCTCACCGCCCTTGAGTGCATAGGTTTGGCGCAGCAGGTACTGCACCGTTAGGCCTTTGAGCATGCTGGCAGCGGCAGTGTCGAAATCGATAAAGTCAGGCAATTTGACGACTTTAGCGGCAGGTAGCGTGTGCAATTCCGCATAAGCACCCAGCGGGCCTTGGGCATACGCCACACGGTCACCCACCTTGAGATGCGTCACACCTTCGCCGACGGCATCCACCGTGCCAGCGCCCTCCGTTCCCAGCCCAGACGGCATGGCAGGCGCGGGATACAGCCCCGTGCGGAAATAGATATCGATAAAGTTGAGCCCCACCGCTTTATTGGCGATACGCACTTCGCCGGCGGCGGGGGCAGCCGGTTCGACCTCCACCCACTCCAACACCTCGGCACCACCGGTCTTGGAAAACTGGATACGCTTAGACATTCATGAGACTCCTGTTATTGATTATTGGACATACCCTGGACGCTATCCAACCGCGTTGGGCACATTAAATCAAGTGATTAGCCCGCTAAACCGACACACGGCTGTCATGGCTGCGTGCTAGACTGTGCCAACAATGGTGATCACTCCGTTTATCAGCCACTACCCACGGACTGGACATGACGCATCCTGCTATTTCTGTTCCTACGCTTATTGCCCATCGAGGCTACTCAGCGGCAGCGCCTGAAAACACCCTAACCGCCGTCCGTGCGGCCCAACAAGCCGGTGCCACCTGGGTAGAGCTGGATGTGCAGCTATTGAAAGACGATACACCCGTCATCTGGCACGACAGCGATGTGAGCCGCTGCTCGGATGGTCGAGGAGAGCTTGCCAACCTCACGTGGCAGCAGGCCCAACAGCTCGATGTAGGCCGCTGGTTTGGTGATCGCTTTGCCGGAGAAAAAATGGCCAGCCTGGAGGCCATGCTCTCCCTGCTGAACGAGCTGGAGATGGGCGTTAACCTAGAGATCAAGGTCAATAAAGGCCGTGACCCCATCCGCCTGGTGGATGAGGTACTGCCCGTCGTTTTAGAGGCTCTACCTCCCGAGCGGGTGGTGATCTCGTCGTTTGACTCGACCGCCCTTGCCCATTGCCGACACCACGCCCCTAAAGAAGCACTGGCACTAGGCGCCCTGTTTGGTAGTGTGCCCAAGCACTGGCGTGAGCAGTGTGAGGCGGTACAGGCGTTTAGTATTCACCCCCACTGGCCAAGGCTCAAGCAGATGCAAGCCGCTGCCATGTGCCGCGATGGCTACCAGATACTCTGCTACACCGCTAACGACCCCAGCGCTTTTGCCAGCCGCTGGTCGTGGGGCGTGACCAGTGCCATTACCGATGAGCCCGCCGCCTTTAAGCGATATTTAGATAATCGCCAACGTGCGGGCCAGTCTGCTTAACCTGCCACTTAAGGGAAATGATGAACTATCTGGGTGCTCATGTGAGTGCAGCGGGCGGCGCGGATCAGGCCGTGCTGCGCGCGGTCGAGATCGGTGCAACGGCGTTTGCGCTGTTCACCAAGAATCAGCGTCAGTGGAAGGGGAAACCGCTGACGGACGAGGCCATTGCCGCCTTCAAGGAGGCCTGCCAAGACCACGGCTTTGGCCCAGAGCAAATTCTGCCCCACGACAGCTATCTGATTAATCTGGGCCATCCAGAGTCAGAGGGGCTTAGAAAATCCCGTGCCGCGTTTCTAGACGAGATGCAACGCTGCGAGCAGCTAGGGTTGACGCTGCTCAACTTTCACCCCGGCAGCCACTTGAACAAAATCAGCGATACCGAGTGTCTGTCGCGTATTGCCGACTCGATCAATGAAGCGCTGGCGGATACCCAGGACGTGACCGCGGTGATCGAAAATACCGCAGGTCAAGGCACCAACCTCGGCTGGCGCTTCGAGCACCTGGCCGAGATTATTGAGCAAGTCGATGATAAATCACGGGTAGGCGTATGCATCGATACCTGCCACGCCTTCGCTGCTGGGTACGATCTCCGCACCCGCGACGCGACACAGGCCACTCTGGATGAGCTTGGCAAGGTCGTGGGTTTCCAGTACTTGCGCGGCATGCACCTGAACGACGCCAAAAGCGCTTTTGCCAGCCGCGTCGACCGACATCACAGCCTAGGTAAGGGCAATATCGGACTGGACGCTTTTAGCGCTATCATGCAAGACCAGCGCATCCAAGGCATCCCGATGATTCTGGAGACCATCGAACCCGAGATCTGGGCCGAGGAACTCAACTGGCTGCGCGCTCAAATGCCCGACGCCGCGCCGGGCAAATAATGAATCACATCGTGAAAGCGTAACCGGCCCTCCGTGTTATTGCGCATGGCGTGGGGCCGGTCAGCAAAAAAACGCAGCCCCTCGCCAGCCCGCAGCGTTTGCCAGCGCTCATCAATGCGCAGCTCCATCTCCCCTTCCACTATCACGATGTGTTCCACCACGCCGCTGGCATGGGCCGATGATTCGCTGATCGCTCCAGGGGCAAGTTCGATCATGAACATCTCGAACCCCAGCAGAGGGTCGTAGGGAAACAGCAAGCGCGCCTGCATACCGGCGCTGTCATCACCCCAGACGGACTCTCGACCATCTCGGTGTAGCTCACCTAACGCGGGTTTGTCATTATCGAACAGTGTCGAGAAAGATACCCGAAAGCCGCTGGCAATCTTCCAGAGCGTCGAAACAGTAGGGCTAGACTCACCGCGCTCTATCTGACCCAACATGGCTTTACTCACCCCCGTTTCACCGGCCGCCCGGTCAAGGCTCCAGCCGCGCTCTTTGCGCAACTGACGCACTGTCCCCGCAATATGTGCAGCAATGGTGTGCGGTTCGATTGCCATTCCTCTCTCCTGTTTCAGGTCCTGTTTCAAACCCTGTTTCAAACCCTGTCTCAACCCCAGTTGTGCGCTATAACGCACAGTGGTAACGTGGCGCTTGTGCGTTATGACGCACATAGTGCCACCCCAGCTTGCACGAGGCCACCCATGGAAGCGCCCTCCACTACTCACGACGAACCTGCGCCTAGCCTATGGCGCGATACTAGTCTATCAACCGTCATTGCGGGCTTCGTTGCCGTATTGATTGGTTACACCAGCTCGGCGGCGATCATCTTTCAAGCCGCAGCGGCCGCCGGCGCCAGCACGGCGCAAATTAGCTCGTGGCTTTGGGCGCTGGGCATTGGCATGGGGGTGACCTCACTGGGCCTGTCGCTGCGCTACCGAATGCCGCTGTTGACGGCCTGGTCGACGCCAGGCGCAGCATTTCTAGCCACGAACCTGCCCGGCATTCCGATCGAAGAAGCTATCGGCGCGTTTCTGTTTTCAGCGCTACTGATCACGTTGTGCGGCGTCACGGGGCTTTTCGAGCGCTTGATGCGCCATATCCCTAGCGCCATTGCCTCCGCCATGCTGGCCGGTATTCTGCTGCGCTTTGGGCTAGAACTTTTTAACGTCATGGAACGCCAGTGGCTGCTACCGCTTGTGATGTTGACGGCTTGGGTGGTAGGCAGGCGTTTATGGCCAACGCTCGCGGTGCCGGGGGTGCTGCTCACCGGCGTCGTGGTAGCCCTGCTGCAAGGCCAAATCAGCACCCAGGATATTCCGCTAACACCCACGCTCCCGGTCTTTACTGCCCCAGTGTTTAACCCAATGACGATGCTGAGTATCGGTATTCCGCTGTTCGTGATCACTATGGCGACTCAAAATTTACCGGGTGTTGCGGTTTTACGGGCAGCAGGCTACCAGCCCAATAGCTCGCCGCTGATGACATGGACAGGCGGCGCTACGCTGCTGCTCGCCCCGTTGGGCGGCTATGCGTTGAACATGGCCGCCATTAGCGCTGCGGTTTGCCTGGGGCCAGATGCGCACCCAAACCCTAAAAAACGCTATACCGCTGGCGTTGCCGCTGGTGTTTTCTATATGGCGATGGGTATATTTGGCGCCACGGTCACCGGCATCTTCAATGCATTACCGAGTATTCTTGTCCTAGCGCTGGCGGGTATTGCCCTGCTTGGCACGCTGAGCGCAGGGTTGGCAAGTGCGTTTGAAAAGAGCGAGCAGCGCGACGCAGCCATCGTGACCTTTTTGCTGACCGGTTCGGGCATTACGCTGCTGGGGATCGGGGGAGCCTTTTGGGGGTTGGTAGTCGGCTTGACGGTATTGAAAATAACCTCAGCGAAAGCAACATCGTAAAAGCTGTGCAGCAATAGATAAACGCCCCTGTCAGGTAACCTGACAGGGGCGTTTAAGAGGGGCGTTGGTATACAGACGCCGACCATTCACATTGTGGCCAGCCGCTCTTCATCCAACACGCCGGACATCCTCACCATGGCCAGAGCCTCATCCAAACTGTCCATCTCCTCGATCACCAGCAGCTCGTTCTCCAAGCTCACGGGCTGACCGGCTTTCTCTGACAGCAGCTTCTCCAAAGAGGCCATGTCCATCGCGTCGTTTAAATGATGAACATCTACCGATGCGCTACTCGCACTAGGGAGATAGATGGTGCCATTCGAAAAATCGACGGCGTAAGCAATTACTCCAGGCACAATGAAAAACAGCAAACCCACACCGTTGGCAATCGCCACGACTGGATCGACATCGCCGCTCATTTGCCCTTTACGCTCAGGGTAAAACATGGTTCCACAACCGCTCAATGCCACAATGGAGACGCCTATAACGGCCCCCGTTAACCAACGGCGAACTGCTTGCTGCATGGAGGTTCCCTCGAAAACTAAACGTCCCGATAGCCGATGCATGGCTGCTTGTTATGGTCAAATCAACGACTATCGACTCAAATGCCGCTCGATTCTAGCACACTTCCGCTACCGCGCACGCTCACCGAGCCGATTAGGATTTTGCCGCCTTACCCGCTTCGCCGTACAATGCGCGATTCAACGCTCGATTAAGCGCTACGTTCGATACAACATTCAGCGTCACCGCTGTTAACCAAGGAATGCTCACACCCATGCGCGCCAGCCAATTATTGATTGCGACATTAAAAGAAACCCCGGCCGATGCTGAAGTCATCAGCCACCAGTTAATGCTGCGCGCCGGGATGATCCGCCGTCTCACCTCGGGCCTGTACACTTGGCTGCCCCTGGGGCTACGCACTCTGCGCAAAGTGGAAGCTATCGTGCGTGAAGAGATGAACCGGGCCGGTGCCCAAGAAGTATTGATGCCTGCCGTTCAGCCCGCCGATCTATGGCAGGAGTCTGGCCGCTGGGAGCAGTACGGCCCGGAATTGCTGCGTTTGAAAGATCGCCACGAGCGCGATTACTGCGTAGGCCCCACTCATGAAGAAGTCATCACCGATCTCGTGCGCAAAGAGATCGCCAGCTACAAGCAGCTGCCGGTGAACTTCTACCAAATTCAAACCAAATTCCGTGATGAGATTCGTCCGCGTTTCGGCGTGATGCGCTCGCGTGAATTCATCATGAAGGATGCCTACTCCTTCCACCTGGACGAGGAATCTCTCAAAGAGACCTACCAGGGTATGTACGACGCCTATACGCGCATTTTTACTCGCCTTGGTCTCGACTTCCGCCCGGTGATTGCCGATAACGGCTCCATTGGCGGCACAGGCTCTCACGAATTTCATGTGCTGGCCGATTCCGGCGAAGACGATATCGTCTTCTCGGATGCCTCCGATTACGCTGCCAACATTGAAAAAGCCGAAGCGCTGCCCGCACCACTCGGCAGCAACGTCGAGCGCGCCGCTCCCAGCGAGGAGATGCGCTTGGTCGATACCCCCAATGCCAAAACCATTGCCACGCTGGTGGAGCAGTTCAAGCTGCCTATTGAAAAGACCATTAAAACCTTGATGGTACATGCAGCAGAAGGCGGCCTGATTGCCCTGCTGGTGCGCGGTGATCACGAACTCAACGAAGTCAAAGCCGAGAACCTGCCCCAGGTAAAAGCCCCGCTGACCATGGCCAACGAGGAAGAAATCCGTGCGGCAGTGGGTGCAGGTCCCGGCTCGCTAGGCCCGGTCGGCCTGGAAATGCCGATCATCATCGACCGAAGCGTGGCCCTGATGAGCGATTTCGGCGCAGGTGCCAATATCGACGGAAAACACTACTTCGGCATCAACTGGGAACGCGATGCAGCTCTGCCACAGGTCGCCGACCTTCGTAATGTGGTAGAAGGCGACCCGTCACCTGACGGCCAAGGCACGCTCTCGATCAAGCGTGGCATCGAAGTCGGCCACGTGTTCCAGCTTGGCAAGAAGTACTCTGAAGCGATGAATGCCAGCGTGCTGGGCGACAATGGCAAAACCAGCCATCCATGGATGGGTTGCTATGGCATTGGCGTAACGCGCGTGGTCGCGGCGGCGATCGAACAGAACCACGACGATGCCGGCATTATTTGGCCCAATGCCATTGCCCCCTTCCACGTCGCGCTGGTGCCCATGAATGCACATAAATCACAGCGTGTGCGCGAAGAGTCCGAGCGCCTCTACCAAACGCTGACCGCAGCAGGTTTGGACGTCCTGCTAGATGACCGGGATACGCGTCCTGGTGTGAAGTTTGCCGATTTAGAGCTCATGGGTGTGCCACACCGCGTAGTGATCGGCGACCGCGGCCTGGACAACGGCGAGTTGGAGTACAAAGGACGTCGCGACAGCGAGGCCACCATGATCCCTGCCGACAACATCGTGGACTTCCTGCGTGAACAAGCGGGCCTTATTAGCGCTAAGTAATCAGCACGTATGTCACTGAGCTCTTTTCGGGGGCGTTGGCGGCAGCGACATGTGATAAGGACGATGGCGGTCATCCTAATGATGACCGCCATCGCTTCGCCCAGCGTGGCGGAGCCACCACTGCGAGCTACGCTGGAAGCCGCCGATCTACGAACGCCCTATGGTCAGTGGCAGTTACAGCAGTGGCGCAGCCGCAAGGATGCGCCGCTTGCCAGATTTGTCGCCTCGCCTGAGCGGCGCCACGCTCTACTGACGCGCCTCTACCAAGAAGCTCGGCTCGCCGGGCTACCGCCCGATCTCGTATTGGCACTCATCCAGGTAGAAAGCGCCTTTAACGCCGAGGCAGTGTCTTCTGCGGGTGCCGTCGGCTTGATGCAAATCATGCCATTTTGGGTAGAAGAGCTTGGCCTACCCATGGACGATCTCACCGATCCCAACCGCAATCTGCGCTATGGCTGCACGATTCTCGCCCACTATCTAGCCATCGAACGGGGCGACTTTACCCGCGCACTCGCTCGCTACAATGGCAGTCTAGGTAAAACGTGGTACCCGGAACGGGTGTTCGATGCGTGGCAAAACCACTGGCGCTAGGCATCCTCAAGCCGAGCTTGCAGGTGCCGATATAGAGTCGGATGCTGATGCTTTTTACTTTCTGTGAGTAGATCGTTAGTGCATCAACATGACTTTGCCACATAATCATTACATGATTGGCCATCTCGTACTTACTTAGGTAACTCCCCATGCTTACATTGCGTCAAGGTGTGCGTTTTACCCTCACTCTATGGACGCTTGGTTGCTTGACGACCATGACGAGCTTTGCTGCACAGGCCGCGAATGTAAGCGTCACCGACACCGATGGCATCCCCTTGGAAAATGCCGTAGTGGAGGTCTATTACCAGCCTGCCGCGCCTAGCGACATTCAGACGAAAAATATCGTTCAGCGTAATGCCTCCTTTAACCCCCGAGTCACAACGATCCCTACCGGCAGCTATGTGGCGTTTCCGAACGAAGATACCACGCGGCACCACGTTTTCTCTTTTTCACCTGCGAAAACCTTCGAGCTCGAGTTGTTTCTCAGCGAAACACCGCCGCCCGTTCACTTTGACCAAGCCGGCGTTGTGGTGCTGGGTTGCAACATTCACGACCAAATGCAGGCGTTCATCGTGGTCAGCGATGCGCCTTATGCAGCACTGACTGACAGCGAAGGCCGTCTTTCCCTCCCAGCGCTTCCCGACGGCGCCCACCGAATGCGCGTATGGCATAGCCGCATGGACGATAGTCAGAACGTATGGTGGGAAGGTGAGATCAGCGATGCTGACACTTTGACCGTGGCGTTGGAGCTCAACGCAGTGCCTCCCCCCGCCCCTACACTCTCGCCGCTGCAACAGCGTTTTCAAAACGCTACGCATAGTCACTGAACGAGGGAACCATGCGCTTTCGCACGCGATTAACGCTCGTTCTGTTGACGGTCGTGATCATTTCACAGCTGGCAACGGGGATCGCGTTTTTGCGCGCGACCCAAAACGATGCGTTAACCAAAGGCAATCAGCGCTTGGAGGTCGGTGCCAGGGTGTTTGAGCAGTTGCTGAACATTCGCGGCGAGCAGTTACTAGGTAACGTGGCCATTCTCGCCGAGGATTTTGGCTTTAAAAGCGCCGTTGCCACCCAGGATACGGCCACGCTCTACTCGGTGTTGGCCAATCATGGCGATCGTGCCAAGGCCGACTTGGTGATGCTGAGCGATTTGAACGGTAACGTTCTAGCCAGCAGCCACCATGCCCAAAACAGCCCCATGCCGTTTCCAGACCTGTTTCAACGTGCCCAGCAAACCGGCAGCGGAGTCGGTGTGGTGATCAATGATGGCGAACCTTACGAGTTCGTGCTCCTACCGGTACGCGCGCCCAATCTGATTGGCTGGGTCGGCATGGGGTTTTTGATCGACGAGAACGTGACTTCAGAGCTCAATGCACTCACCGGCTTGGAAGTCAGCATCGTCACTTACGACGCCAGTGGCGATATCAGTTACCTCGCCAGCTCCCATAGCGATCAGTTGGCCGTCAGCTTGATGAGCGATAGCGGAAAACAACTGATAGAGGGTGCTTACACGCCCAGTCATCAACTGTCGCAGGAGAATGGCTACTTCTCTTATGAGACGACCTTGATGGCAGACCCAAACTTCCAAACATTCGCGCTCATTCAGCTCTCCCGCGACGAGCTACTGGGGGCTTACAGTCGCTTGCAGTGGCAGCTACTGAGTATCGTTGCGCTAATGCTGCTTTTGACGCTGGTCGTGGCGCTCTGGAGCGCACGAAGCATCAGCAAGCCGCTAATTGGGCTAGCCCAAGCGGCTAAACGTATTGGTCAGGGTGAGCATATCGACACTATCGCAAGCGGCAGCTCGGTGACCGAGACCAATCAATTAGCCAAAACGCTACTCTCCATGCAGGGGGACATTGCCGAGCGTGAAGCCACGCTGCTGCATCAGTCGCGTCACGATCTACTCACTAATCTGCCCAACAGAGTCAGCGCTTTTGAAGACATCCAACGCTACATTCGGTTGAAGACACCTTTTACACTGCTGCGTTTATCCATCAATGACTTTCGCGACATCAACGATACCTTCGGCTACGAGCTCGGCGATCATCTTCTGGTGACCCTCGCTGAACGTTTGCACCGCTTGCCCGCCCCCGTCGAAAAGGCGTATCGCCTGGATGGCGACGAGCTGATGCTGATGATCGACGCGCCCGAGCTTGACCAGCGCAAACGTGAAGAGATAATCGAAGAGATCAGCGAACCGATTAGCTTGGAAAAATCGCTGATCGTCCCATCGCTCTCTGTCGGTGAAGTCAGTTATCCCACCCATGGCGACGGCGCCCAACTGCTACTGCGTCGCTCGGACATTGCCCTCGATAAAGCGCGTCGCCACCGTCACTCCCACGAGCGCTACGTAGAGGGCCAAGACGAACAGCACCTGCGCCAGCTCATGTTGATTCGTGATCTTCAGGAAGCGGTAGACAACGGTGAACTATGGATGGCCTACCAGCCCAAAGTCGACACCACCACGGGCAACGTTTGCCAATTCGAGGCGCTGATGCGCTGGCGCCACCCCACGCTCGGTTTCGTTCCCCCGGACGAATTCATCGGTTTGGCCGAACGCTCCGGCAATATTGGCTTACTCACTGACTGGATGCTAGACCACGTATGTGAGCAGCTTAGCGACTGGAAACGTCAAGGTTGCCATCTCTCGGTGGCCATCAACCTCTCGGCAAGCGACGTGATCGATCCTGGCCTGTCAATGCATATCCACGAGCTGTTCGAGACTTACGGCCTGTCGCCTGACCAGCTTGCACTGGAAGTCACCGAAAGCGCCGTCATGCAAGATGTTGATGCTGCGACTGAAACGTTAATGGCGCTTAGCCAAATGGGGCTTACGATTGCCGTTGATGACTATGGCACCGGCTATTCATCTCTGGCGCAAATCAGACGGTTACCGGTCAATGAGCTCAAAATCGATAAATCGTTCGTTTTGAAGCTGGATACCCAGCAAGAAGATCTCACCATCGTCCGTTCGACCATCGAGATGGGCCACCATTTAGGGCTCAAGATCGTTGCGGAAGGGGTAGAGAACAGCGCCAGTGCCGAGATATTGAGCCACCTACGCTGCGACTATCTTCAGGGCTATTGGATTGCCAAACCCATGCCCGCGGAAGCCATCACCGACTGGCTAGACGAATTCAAGCCGTTGTCACTCTCGGCCGAAACGGCTCACTAATTAAAAAAGGGAACGTTATGCGCAAGACTGGCTCATCAAAACGGCGCGCCATTGTCACGGCGACCGCGCTCAGTACGCTGTTGGTCGCTACCGCCAGCATGGCGGGCAGCCGTATTCTAGGCACCGGTGCCGTCAGTGCCATTGAGGGAGCAGCCGGGGGCGGCCTCTCCCCCTGGGCCGTGCTGTCGAGCACCGCAAGCGACGATGAAATCGGCGTAACCGCTGCGGCAACACGCGCCTGGGTCGATGACTATCGACTCACTGTGACCAGCGCCAGCCTAAACCTCCATGATCGCATGGAATTCTCCATTGCTCGCCAATCGTTCGAGCTGTCGACGCTAGGTGGAGAACTGGAGCAGAACATTTACGGAGCAAAAGTACGCCTCTTCGGGGACGTGCTGTATCACCCGCTTGGCATATGGAGCGCTGGCGTCATGCATAAACGTCTGGTGGATGGCAGCGTGCCAACGGCCCTCGGAGCCGATGACGTGAACGGTACCGATACCTACTTGAGTGCCAGCAAACTGCTCTTCAATGCTTTCTTGGGGCGTAACGTGCTGATCAACGGTACGCTGCGCAACACCTCAGCCAACCAGGGCGGCCTGTTAGGATTTGGCGGGGATCAAGGCGGTCACGCATGGATGGCGGAAGGTAGTGTTGGGGTCTTCGTCACTCCCAACTGGATTGTAGGGACCGAATACCGCCAAAAACCCGACAACCTGAGCGTTACCGAAGAGGAGGATTGGCAAAGTGTCTACAGTGCCTACTTCTTCAATAAACACGTCTCGTTGACCGGCGCGTGGTTGGATTTAGGCGATATCGCCGGGCTGCCGTCTCAGCGTGGCGGCTACCTTTCGCTGCAAGCAGCGTTCTAAATCGTTCACACCGACCCACCAGGCTTATACCCCCCCCCTACAACGCCTAATCAAAAAGATCACGAAAGGAGCCGCCATGGGATTTTTCAAGATGAGATCACTATGCGCGTTACGCTGCACGACCATGGCGAGCGTATTCGCTGGAGCGCTGCTCATCACAGGCTGCAGCGCACATCAGCCCCAGAACGCCACGCTCTATGAGCGCATGGGCGGACAGGCGACCATCGATGCAGTGGTCGAGAATCTGCTTTACCGCATTGCCGATGACGACGAGATCGTCAGCTACTTCGCCAATAGCAACATCGATCTGTTTGCAGCTTCGCTTGCGACGCAACTTTGCGATGTGGCCGATGGCCCCTGTCAGTATGATGGCCCACCCATGGACCGCGCCCACCAAACCATGGGCATCACCAACGCCCACTTCAATCGTGTGGTGGAATATCTCGACGCCGCCATGGCGGATGAAAACGTACCGCTAGCCGCCCGCAACGACATGCTGGGCCGTTTGGCCCCCATGTACGACGACGTCATGCGCTTGCAGTAATTTGCCAGCCGTCGCGCCCTGCGGTTTTGACTTGATAAAGCGCTTTGTCGGCCGCTTCATAGGCCGCCGCGAACGAAGTAGCGTCGGCCACAAAGCGGGCGCCCCCAATACTCAACGTCACGTCCTTATTGTCGGGATGCGCTGGATGGTGGCATTGGGCTTCTTCCAGTCCCAATTGCAGTGCTTCACAATGATGCACCAGCATTTGGTCGTTGGGGCATGGCAGTAGTGCCGCAAACTCATCACCCCCGAGCCGGTAAAGACGCGCCTGTTCTCCCAATGCGCTCTTCAGTAGCCTTGCGAGCCTCCGTAACAGGCAGTCCCCCTCCGGGTGGCCCAGAGCATCGTTATACTGCTTGAAGAAATCGATATCGACCAGGATCAAGCCCATCGAACAACCTGTATACGCCGCAACGTCTTGGTAGAGCGCGCTGCGATTGCCAATGCCGGTCAGAGGGTCGCACATGGCCCTAGCCATCCAGGCAATTTTTTCCGAATTCGCCCGCTCGGTGCGTTTGAGCTGGCGTTGGTGCATGATCCAAAACAGCAGGCCCAGCGCAAAAATTAGCACGCTTGAGTACGTCAGTATCTGATGGTGCCGACGTGTGCTGGATGAAAAATCATTGATGACCATACCGCGTTGGTCTAGCTGATTCATCTCGATGCGAGTCAGGCACTGAACCGGAATGAACAGGGCATGAGCGGCATCGAAGGGGTCGACCTGCTGAGTATCGAGGAGCTCGGCAAGTTCATCCATGAGTGCCAAGCTAGGTTCGGTGCAGGCATATTTTTGACGGTAAACGTCCACGTCGAACAGACCGTAGGCAAGTTCCAGCGAGTGACGAGCGCTATTGATTTCGAGAGGTGAGGCGGCGACCAACAGCTCCTCTTGAGCGCGCTGCACATAGCCTCGGGCACGGGTCGCCAACTGCTGGCCAGTGAGACTGCCGGTCTGGCTGAAATAGGCTTGGATTTCAGGGTAGACCCAGCGCGCTTCGTAAACGATCAGTACCATCAGGCCCACGAAACTCATCAGACTCAGCGACAGCCAGTTAAACAGCCGATGCACCCCCCAGCGAACTGACAAGCCTTGCTGCTTATTTGGATCTGGAGAGGTCACCACTGTGCCTCAATGCTGCGAATCATCCAAATCCAGTCGTTGAAGTCGCGCAAGTTTTCGATATCTCGTCCAGAATACTCCCGCTCGACTAGCCGGATGGGCCCCCGCGAGCGCAGGCTTAGGGGCTCGCCATCTTCGATGGTCACCAAGTACCAACTCGGGTCGTCCCAGCCGCCAAGACTGACCTCGTAATCATCCCAGGCGGTAAAGTGCAATGTCGGCGGCACCTCGCCAAAATGCTCGATCAAAAAATCACGGAAAGAGATGCCGCGCATGTCGACATCACGGCCTTGGAAAGGATCGAAAACGGTAAAGGCGGTATCGGCACGATCACGCAAATCACCCAGTGCTACCTTTTGCGTGGACTCCCCATTGATCAAGCTCAGCGCTTGTGCTTGAACCGCGGGCGACACGCCAACCAGTAATAAGGTAACGAGGACCATGGCTGCTTTGGAGCACGCCCTACCGAAGCGCAGGGGCAGACGAGACGGAACAGCATTCATAGCAGGCAGCTTCCTAGTTTGGTTTAGTGCACGATAAGATCCATGCACTTTACCAGAGCAAGAAGGCCAATGCTCTTCAACGTCTATTAACACTTTCGGCTCAATCGATTCCCTTTGGGGGTCCGTGGCCAATGAGAATTAGTGAAGTAAAAAGCACAAAAAAGCCGACCCAAAAGGGCCGGCAACAGGAAGCTTACACCTTGGCGTAAGCCCCCTCCCCTGACGACTGATACCGTCGATTGACGAAAGCAGTATCACGCTGCGAGCTATCTGCACATGAGAGTCGTTGCAATCACGGTTTTTTGCGTTCGTCTTTGCGCAGGTGGTCACGAATCACGAAGCCTACCCACCCCACCATGAAAGCGATCACTAAGGCGACCGTGGCCAAGCCAAAAATAACAGCGTCGTCCCAGTACATGATGTTCCCCTCCCGCTGTGATGTATGGGGCCATCGTACTGCGTTCAGCCAAGAGGAAACTGACCTGGATCAAGCTTTCAAAATGACCGCCTCAAAGGCAGCCGTGCACTTGATGCAGGTCAGTTTTTAGGGGGGGCTTACAACACTTTGCGATCTTCTACTTTACTATGTTCGGTGCCCGGCGGCAGCGGGTGGCCCTTGGCAAGCTCGGCACGGGTTGCCTCACGCACGTCAAGAATGCTCACTTGGTAGCGCAGTGTGTGGCCAGCCAGGGGGTGATTGGTGTCCACGGTGACGTCATCACCGTCAATGGCCAGCACGGTCACGATTTGTGGCCCCGCTTCGCCTTCCGTTTGAAAACGGCTACCGGGCTCGATGTCCGCGCCACCAAACGAAGCGCGGCTCACCTTCTGCACCAACGCTTCGTTACGCAGTCCATACGCATCCGCCGCCGTCAGCGTGACGCTCACTTCATCGCCTGCGGTTTTACCGGCTAAATCACGCTCGAGGCCCGGCAGAATATTGTCATGACCGTGAAGGTACTCCAGCGGCTTTTGACGTGCACGGGAGTCATCCAGCACGCGGGTGCTACCATCGCTGAGCACATCGCTGAGTACGTAGTGCAAGGTCACTACCTGATGGGCGGTAATCGACATGGAAAACTCCTCTCCGGTAAGCTGTCGCCTTTGTCATGGCACGCTGACCATGAATCCTTGGCACAGTCTAACATCGTCGGGTTTTCCAGCGGGCCACGTCACCGATGTTTTCTTTCTGGAGAAGCCCCTTTCATGCCCACCCCGATACCCCAGCGCAGTTGGCTGGCGGCGCTTGGCATCTACTGCAAAGCGCCCGTGATCACCATGCTGTTTTTAGGCTTTTCGGCAGGCTTGCCCTTTTTATTGGTGTTCTCGACACTCTCGGCCTGGCTGCGCAGCGACGGCGTCGACGTTGCCGCCATCGGCTTTTTCGCCTGGATTGGCATGCTCTATTCGATCAAATTCTTCTGGGCCCCGGTGGTAGACCGGCTCGCACTACCGCTACTGACCCGCGCCTTTGGGCAACGCCGGGGATGGATGTTACTCGCCCAAGGGATGATTGCAGCTGGCCTCATCGGGCTAGCGGG
This sequence comes from Halomonas sp. McD50-4, assembly GCF_022348135.1. Classification (NCBI taxonomy): domain Bacteria; kingdom Pseudomonadati; phylum Pseudomonadota; class Gammaproteobacteria; order Oceanospirillales; family Halomonadaceae; genus Halomonas; species Halomonas sp. McD50-4. Next base: position 264,867 of record NZ_JAKRFG010000001.1, read on the forward strand.
GCTAGAGCCGGTAGGCAATCTGGGTTGGGTGGCCGCCTTTGCACTGCTGGTGGCATTTGGCTCCGCTACGCAGGACATTGCCATCGATGCCTATCGTATCGAATCCGCCGATGACGATGTGCAGGCAGCCATGGCATCGACCTACATCATCGGTTATCGCGGCGGACTGTTAGCAGCGGGCGCCGGGGCGCTCTACGTGGCCTCGGCGGTTTCGTGGCACGCGGCGTATCTGACCATGGCGGCGCTGGTGGGCATTGGCGTGATGACCGTGTTGATTCGCCCCGAACCCAAGCGGGCCTCGTTAACCGTGCAGCTCATCCATGAACCCAAAGTACGCGCCTTCATTCGTGCCAGCCGGGGGCAGCCTAAAACACTGCGACGTTTGGGGGCCTGGGCCATTGGCGCTATCGTTTGCCCGTTTACCGATTTCTTTCGTCGCTTCGGCGTGAAAGCGATCGCTCTTTTAATCTTCATTGCCGTATTTCGTATCAGCGACTTGGCCATGGCCTCCATGGCCAATCCGCTCTATATCGACCTGGGCTTTTCGCTGGCGACCATTGCTAACGTCACCAATGTGTTTGGGATCGCCATGAGTATCACAGGGGGGATTTTGGGGGGACTGCTAGTCGCCCGGTACGGTATTGGAGCGCTGTTGATAGTGGGTGCGGGGCTGGTGATGATCACCAACCTATTGTTTGCAGTGCTCGCGCTGGTCGGTAACCAGCTACCCATGCTGGTGGTGACGATCATCGGCGATAATCTGGCCAACGGCTTGGCAAGTGCCGTGTTTATCGCATTCTTGTCGAGCTTGACCTCGCGCGCCTATACCGCCACACAATACGCGTTGTTTTCATCGCTAATGACACTACCGGGGAAATTCCTGAGCGGCTTTGGCGGCATCGTGGTGAGCGCTCAAGGCTATCCAACGTTTTTCGTCATCGCGACGCTGCTTGGCTTGCCTGCCATCGTGCTGGCGATATGGATAAGCCGCGACAAGCAGCTGGTGGCCGCTCCGACGAGCGGCGCACGTGATTAGCCGCTCGTCCAACGAGACGAGCCGTCATCAGCAGTGAGTGGCCAGCCACTCCAGCGCCCCAGGCGTTGTGCGCCACTGGTCACGCATCAGCGTACGATACTGCCACGCTTCCGCCCGTGAACCCGGGTCCACTTGGCCATCGGCATGGGGCATGGAAGGCCTCGGATTCTCGGCGCAAATCATCTCCAGCGCGTGGCGATTATGGGCCTTGACGGCTTGAATGGCCAACTCCGCCGCGTCTTGCTGGCCTAAACGATAAAGCGCGAGCGTGCGTCCCATGAGCAGCCCCAGCAACAGTGAGCCATCGTCTTTCTGGGGCTCTTCGGTCAGCGCCAGCGCTTCTGCGTTACGGTCGTCGCGTAGCAATTGATCGAGCACCAGTTCTCTCAAACCCAAACTGTCCTCTTGATCGATGGTCAGCAGTTCTTCGGCCAGCTCTCGGGAGTGCTGGCGAGCGCCGCGCTCCATGCCTACCACCAGCGCCAAACCGGTGCGCAGCAAAATGGCGTTATCGGCATCGTCCCAGCATAGGCTGCCTTCGCCAGCCGCGCGCGCCTGTTCCAACCAGCGTGACAACCGCAGGGCCAGCGGCTCCAGCAGCGACGGCGCCATCCACGGCAAGCTGCCGAAGCGGCTGGTCAGTGCCAACGTCAGATCTTGCACCACCTGAGGGGCGTCTAGCCACTCCGGATGTGCGCACAACGCCGACATCCACTCCACGGCATTGCCCCAAGGATCGTCACGGAAGCCCAGGGCCACGTCCTCGTCTACCATGACCTGGAACTGCTCGTGCCAGGCAGCAAACAGCGTCTCTTCACGAGCCGAGGTGGTGTAAAGCAACCGTCCCGAGTCCGGATCCTGCTCGATCGAAAGCTTTGGCGCCACGGGCAGCGCGGCCAACAGCGCTTGGAGGGAGACCAGCGGCGTGGCCATGTCCTCTTCGGCACTCAAGAGCTGATCGGCCAGCGTGGCACCCGGGTTATCCGCCAAAGCGGCCAAGAAGTCGAGCTGGTCTTCCTCCAGATCACCCTGACGCACCAAGCGGCGATACCAAAAGTTGGCACGCTCTTTAGCCTCGGCCTCATGGCCTTCGTGGAGCAGCAGCATGGCTTCGATATACGCCAGCGTTGGAGAATCGGGTAGCGCCTGTTGGGCTTTTACGAACGCCGCCCGGGCGCTGTCTAGATCATCGTTATCCAAGTGCATCAAGCATAGCCGCTCCAGGGCGACGCCACGCAGGAAGAGCGGCCCACGCTCCATGACGTCGTCCAGTAAATCGGCGCGCTTGCGAGTAAAACCGCGCTCTTGGTAGATATCCAACAGAATCTCGAAAGCGGGCTCGGCTTGCTCAGGCAGGCGCGACCAGTCGCTGCCATCGAACAGCGACTCTAAAATCTGCATAGAGCGGCCCGTTTGACCACTCTCAGCGGCAATTAATCCCGCTTCCAGCAGGGCTTGCGCCGGTGCCTGCTGGCTCTCCAGCGCAGCTTTCAGCGTGGCGCCCTTCCACTCGCGCAGCGACAGCATCCACATCATCTGCTCGGGAATGTCCGTTGGAAACTCGACGCGGTAGCAGCACTGCTTGTATTTGCGCCCTGAATCGCACCAGCAAGGCTCGTTGCGACCTGGCGTCGCCAAGGGTTCGCAGGCAAAATTCAACCTTTCCAAGGGTGTCTGCGACCATAGAATGGGCGCCAAGGCTTGTGCTGTCGCCACGTTATCGTTGAAGCAGGCAGCGCCTTGGTCACGCACCCAGGTCATGAAATCGGGGTAGTGTTCCTGCTGCCTGATTGCCGAGAGTGCCCCTGAGGCAAATCCCAGCAGTTGATCGACCCATACCGCTAGCATTGCCATCTCCAACACGTTGATCGGTCACCGACTATTCGGCGGCATAGTCTAACACGGTCGATGCGCCACACGCAGGAGGATTGGCCCTCGCCCCTGGTCCTGCTAGTGTAACGACAACGATGCTAGACAAGAGCGACGACGCGATGAACGATCTTCAGCTAATCACTCGCCAGGGACGCGCCATAGCCCCTCACCTACACGCGTTGGCGCGGCTGCGCATCCAGGTCTTTCACGACTACCCTTACCTTTACGAAGGTGATCTGGACTACGAGGCAGATTACCTGGGCCGCTACGCAGACAATCCGGCCAGTTTGTTCGTGCTCGCTTTCGATGGTGAACGCCTCGTGGGGGCCTCCACGGGCCAACCGCTGGTCAACGAGGTGGAGGCATTTCGTCAGCCTTTCGAAACGGCGGGCATCGCCCCCACCGGTGTCTTTTATTACGGCGAGTCGGTGCTGTTACACGACTATCGTGGTCAAGGCATTGGCAAAGCGTTCATGCAAACCCGGGAAGCTCATGCCAAGGCTCGAGGATTCGAAACGGCGGCCTTTTGCGCCGTCGAGCGCGAGGTCGATCATCCTGACAAACCGCCAGCATATGCACCGCTGAACGGCTTTTGGAAGAGCCAAGGCTACCAGCGCTACCCAAACCTGCGGGCACGCTTTGCCTGGAAAGATCGCGGCCATGACCAGGAGACCGAAAAGACCCTGGTGTTCTGGCTCAAGCCATTGACGAGCTGATACGGCTCATGCCGAACCTCTAGCCCAGCGCAGCAGCGGCTCGGTGCGTCCATGCATGTCCAAACGCGCCTTCAAGCGCACCAGATTCCAGTAGTGGCCATTGAGCGCACGTGAGAGCAGAAGCGTATCTGCCGGTGGCTGCAGGCGGTCCATGGCCGCCCATACTTTAGGAGTGAGTTCCCGCAAGCGGCGGTGAACGCGCACGTCGCTAAAATCCTGCTCGCCGGGCGCGAACAGCGGCGTAATGCACTCGGCGGATTCCCGATACAGTGCCAGCGGTGCCCCTTGGCCCTGGCGGCCGCCCATCTTCATTAGCGCCTCATCCATGGCCAGCGGGTCTCGAGCCAGGGTGGCATCCAGTAGCTGCATCATGGCTTTGAGCCGCGCTTCGGGGACGGGGATCACCGCACCTAGATCGTAAATCACCAAACGGCCCTGGTCGTCACAAGCGAAGTTACCCGCATGGGGATCGGCGTGCAGTTCACGGTAGGTAAACAGCTCTTCGGTGATCCAATCTGCCAGTGCCACCGCCACCTTTTGCCGTGTAGCGTCGTCGGCACTTTCTAAATCGCGCAGCGGCGTGCCGTCGACAAAGCGCATGGCCAGCACGTGCTGGCCAGAGAGTTCGAACAGCGGCTCAGGGATCACCAGCGCGGGATTATCACGGTAGCGCTCCCGGTAGCGAGCCAGCGCCTCGGCCTCGGCGTGGTAATCCAGCTCGTCACGCAGGCCCGCCGCCAGCTCCTCGAACAGCGCATCCAGCCGTGCTTGGGGCACCTTGAACCAGCGCCCCAGCCCCATGATGCGCTTGACTTGCTTTAGATCGCTCTCCAACACGTCGGCAAGGCCGGGATACTGCACTTTGAGCACCACCGTCTCGCCGTCTAGCGTGACCGCTTTATGAACCTGCCCCATGGAGGCACTGGCAAAGGGGCGCTCTTCGATCTCATGGAAGTGCTGGTCGATATCGCCGTACTGGAGCACCAGCGCCTCGTGAATCTTAGTCCAGGGCATGGGTTCAGCCTGACGCTGTAGACGCGCCAGCTCGTTGGCAAGATCGGGTGGCAGCAGGTCATCCCACTGGGACATGATTTGCGCCAGCTTCATGGCCGGGCCCTTCAATTCCGAAAGCCCTTCGAAAAGCGCCTCGCCCAGCGACCGCCAATCCGCTTGGCCTCCCAGCCGCGTTTTAAGCAAAGCCCCACCCGTGCGGGCACCCAGCCCAAATAACCGTCGTGTTCTACCGCGCTCGCGCATGAACTTGACCTCTTAAGATTTAGTATCAGCTTACTCAATTCGCTAATTTTATACAAAAACTATACGCCAAAATTTTACGCGACACCCTTCGAGTAGCTGTATAAATTTTCACGCCTCACGCCCAACCGCCGGGCGGCTTCTGCTACCATGACCCTCTGTCGAAGACCGCTGCCAGGGCCCTACCGTATGCGCTTGATTATCGCCGAGAAACCCAGCCTCGCCCGTGCCATTGCCGACGCCCTGCCCGGTGGCGGCAAGCGCCAGGAAGGCGCGATTGTGTGCGGCGATACCACGGTGACTTGGTGTTTGGGTCACTTGCTGGAGCAAGCCCCACCTGAAGCCTACGACCCTGCCGATAAACAGTGGCGCCTCGACCGGCTGCCCATCGTGCCCGGCACATGGCAACTCGCCCCGCGCCCCAAAGCCCGCAGCCAGCTCGCGGTGATTCGCAAACTGATCAAACAGGCGACCAGCGTGGTGCACGCAGGCGATCCAGACCGTGAAGGTCAACTCCTGGTGCAAGAGGTGATCGAACATTTGAAGTACCGTGGCCCGGTGCAGCGGCTTTTAATTAGCGACCTCAACCGCCCAGCGGTCAGCCGAGCGCTAGCCAGCCTGCGGTCGAATGCTGAGTTTCAGCCGCTGTTTCAGGCCGCCCAGGCTCGCTCCCGGGCCGATTGGCTATACGGCATCAACCTGACGCGCGCTTGGACGCTCACCGGCCGCCAGGCCGGGCACGATGGCGTGCTCTCGGTGGGCCGGGTACAAACCCCGGTGCTGGGGCTGATCGTGCGGCGAGACAACAGCATCCGCGACTTCAAGCCCTACCCGTTCTACCCGCTTTGGGTAGATTTACAGGTGGCGCAGGGGCAGCTGCGCGCGTGGTGGGCACCGAAAGCCCATCAACCGCTGGATGATCAAGGCCGACTGACGGACCGCACGCCCGCTGATGCACTGGCCGCCCAGCTCCCCGGCACGCATGGTACACTCAGCAGTCTAGAGCAGCAGGAGAAACGCCAAGCGCCCCCGCTACCCTACTCGCTCTCAGCCCTCCAGGTTGATGCCGCCCGTCGACACGGGCTTTCCGCCCAGATGGTGCTGGATATTTGTCAGCGGCTTTATGAACAGCACAAGCTGATTACCTACCCTCGCTCCGACTGCCGCTACTTGCCCGAGGAGCACCTGGCGCTTGCCCAGCGCAGCCTAAGTGGTGCTTGCCAGAATGACGACATGTTACGAGGATGGCTCGACGGGGCCGACTTCACCCTGCGCTCGAAAGCCTGGAACGACAAGCAGGTAGGCGCGCACCACGCGTTGGCTCCGACGGGAAAACCCGCCGATGTCAGCCAGCTTTCCGCTACCGAAGCCCATGTATTTCGGCTGATCGTGCGCAACGTCATGGCGCAGTTCTACCGTCCGCTGCGCACCTTCGAAGTGAAAGCCGAGTTCACTCTGCTAAACGAAGTCTTTCGCGCCCGCGGGCAAAGCATTCTCGACCCTGGCTGGAAGCCGCTGTTCACCACCCGCGAAGAAGCCCCGCCGCTGCCGCCGCTCACCCAAGGCGAGGCCTGCCAGGTCCTTGGCACAGGCGTGGAAGAGAAAGAAACCCGGCCGCCGGAGCCGTTCACCGATGCCAGCCTGATCAAAGCGATGATGAACATTGGCCGCTACGTGGAGGATCCAGAGGTGCGCCGTACGCTGCGTGACACCGATGGCCTGGGTACCGAAGCCACTCGCGCTGGCATCATCGAAACCCTGGTACAGCGAGGCTACTTGGTGCGACAGCAAAAAGCCCTACGCGCCACCAAACTCGGCTGCGCGCTCATCGCCGCCCTGCCCAGCGCCGTCAGCTCGCCGGAACGTACCGCCCTTTGGGAGCAGCGCCTGCGGGCCATTTCCGAACAGCAAGACGACCCCAACGCCTTTCAACACGCGCTGCTAGAAGACCTACGCGCGCTGCTCGGCCAAAGCGACGCGGCCAAACTGCGCCACAGCCTACAAAACGCACAAGGCGAGGCGGCTAGCCCCGCCAAACGCAGCGGTACTTCTAAGAAAAGCTATACGCGACGTAAAAGTACTGGCAACAAGAGTACCGGCAGTAAGAAAACCACGGGGAGCCGCAGCAGTGCGGCGGGGAAGCGGCGAACCAAGAAAGCAACGGTCTAGGCACTCCCGCCTGGCGACGCGTTGCTACAAAAACCACCAAACTACCAGAAGCAGCGCGTAAACGATCAGCGATATGAGTGTGACAAGGCCAAATAAGCGTACTTTTCTGTCTTTGAACACAGCGCCATTTTCGCCCTCTAACGCTTTCGCTCGATCAGCAAATTGTTTGTATTGCCAGCTTGCTGATAACTCGAAGATGGCGAAGAGTACGATGATGATAATGCCGATCATTCGAGTATGAAACGCGCGCTCGATTGCTTGCATGTTGCATTCATCTAGCAGTGAGTAATGTGCCGTTAGAAGCCCAATAGTAAAGGCGGCACAAACTCCCATCATCACAAACCGAATGGCACCTAAGTGACGGAGCTGATTCATGAGCTCAGTGAATTGCACATCGATGGAAATGGGAGGCATGACGTAGCCCTTCACTACTTAGCGAAATGAACGTCGTCCAATGCTGACGTCGCCTCAGTACAGAAGCTACTTTAGTGCATGACCATAGGAATTTCGGTTAGTTAACAGGATGATAATAGTGGTCGTCACCACGTCTCATCTGCCCCCGGTGGGCCAAGATCCATGGGTACATCGGGAGCAACATCTAACACCCCTTGCACCTGTTTAAGCCGCTGCGCGGTGGCATCGTCGGCAGCACCGGTAATGCAGCCGATCTCCTCTAGCACCTCACGTACGATGAGCCCTTCGGCGCTGAGGCGGGTGGCGATGTCTTGAATCGGTTGATCGCTGGAGATCGTGATTAGCCATAGCGTGACCGTTGCCATTGAGTGTCTCTCCACAAGTCGTGCGCTGGGCGCTGGAGCTTAGACACCCAGCGCATAGTGAGAGTTAAGGGGCCTGCACCAGTCCAACGCCTACCTGAGCGTCAGGCAGAGGCAACGCTTTAGCAGAAGCCACTAACTGCTCCCAGAGTTTGCGGCCACGCAGCGAGGCATCCGACTGTGCCCAGAGCGCCGCGCAGCCCGCCACGTGGGGCGCGGCCATGCTGGTGCCGCTGATCGATTTATGCCGCGTGGGCCGTGGCCACGATGAAAAAACATCGCGGCCAGGGGCCGCAATCTCAATTTTTCCGTAGTTGGAAAAATTAGAGGGCGATAAGCTGGGGTCTAGAGACGCCACCGACATCACCGTGGGCGAATTGGCCGGTGCCCCCGTTTGCGTCGCGGCATTCCCCGCGGCGGCAATCACCAGGCTGCCGTTACGCAGCGCCGCGGCCCCGGCATGAGTGTAGGCCGCCTGTACCGGGCTTTGGCTGCCCAACGACATCGAAATCACTTCACACCGATTGGCAATCGCCCAGTTCAAACCGGCCAGCACGCCGGCTCCGGTACTGCTGCCGGCATTAGTGAGGACTTTTCCCACCTGAATCTGCGCGTCGTAAGCGATGCCGTAGCGCGGCGTCGTACCGGCAGGAGCCTGAGGGCCGCAGGCGGTGCCGATACAGTGGGTACCGTGCCCGTTCATGTCCTGGACGGCCTCTCCAACGAACGAGCGGGTAACGAACTCCCTGCCTGCAAAATCGGGGTGGCCCAGATCCATGCCGGTATCCAATACAGCGACTTTGATGCCCGCTCCGCTCCAGCAGCTTTGCGGCACCTTGCATCGGCTTAACCCCCAGGTCGGCCGCAGCGCTGTTTCTAGTTCGGACGGGGCCTCTTCGCTATCCAGTTCTACGCCCAAATCCTGTGCGATAGTAGTGGCAGCACGTAAGAAGCCACGGAGATACTCCGAGTGTTCCGAGAACGCAAAATACTCCGGCTCGATGATCTCGATGGGGCTATCTGCCGCAAGCGCATCCAGCACGCCCATGCCATGATGCTCGATGGCATCACCGCCGATCAGCGCCACGCCGATCTCAGGAAACACCATTGCCTCGGCATCTCCGGCTTCCTCGAGGCTCACCGCTTGATCGTTGAAGTCACGGGCATCCGCGACGCGTAGGTGATGGGCTTTCAATGCCTGGATGCCCTCTTCCACTTGGCCATCGCGATAGCTAATGAGAAAGCGCCCGGTCTCCAGGCAGCTCCCTCCGCGCTCCAGGGCGTCCAGCAGCAGCTTCTCAGGGCCACAAGCAACCGTGGCGCGTGGCTGCTGTGTGGGCATATTGCCCTTATCCGTTGGTTTTTTCGCCATCGTCGACATCCTTTTCTTTGAGCATTAGCGCAGTACGACAAGCACATGTTAGCACCTGCCGTTTCAGCTTAACGCACATGGGACGCTTCGCCAGAAGAGGATGATGACGCCGCGCTAATCGCTGAGGACGGGTAGGTGTTCGTCATCGCGCAGCGTCAGCACTTCAACCCCCGTCGCCGTCACAGCCACGGTGTGCTCCCACTGAGCCGAGAGCTTTTTGTCGCTGGTGACAACGGTCCAGCCATCGCGCTTGGTTTTGATTTTGGCTTTGCCCATATTGATCATGGGCTCAATGGTGAACACCATTCCCTCTTGCAGCGTAAGGCCTTTGCCCCGCTTACCATAGTGCAGCACTTGAGGCTCTTCGTGCATCTCACGACCAATGCCGTGGCCGCAGTATTCACGTACAACCGAATAGCCGTGGCGTTCAGCGTGATACTGAATGGCGTACCCCACGTCGCCCAATGTGGCACCGGGCTTGACCGCATGGATACCCTGCCACATGGCTTCATAGGTTTTATCCACCAAACGCTTGGCGTTGGGCGTCACGTCCCCTACCAAATACGTTTTGCTGGAATCGGCGATAAAGCCGTTTTTTTCCAGGGTGATATCCACATTAACGATATCCCCCGATGTCAATATCTGGGTGTCGGATGGGATACCATGACATACCACGTGATTCACCGAGGCATTCAATACGAAGGGATAATCGTACTGGCCCTTGCTCGCCGGCCGGGCGTGCAGTTCATCGACAATGTAACGCTCGGCCCAGCGGTCGATAGCCATCGTCGAGATCCCCGGCACGATGCGCGTGTCGAGATAGTGAAATACCTGCGCCAGCAGCTTTCCAGCCTCACGCATCAAGGCAAGCTCTGCTGGACTTTTCAGCGCAACCCTACTCACCCATCACCTTCCTGACATCCACGTCGGCTTGCTTCATTTGTTCATGAATAATGTCAGTGAAAGACATACTGGGGTTTGCCTCAGCCAGCATGCCTATTTTGATCCAATACTCCGCCTGTGCGTTGATTGAACGCACCATCACCGTGCTCGCTTTGCGCAATTCTTCATGCAACTGATCGTCAATCTTCACGATACCCATCACGCCACCTAATATATGAAATGAATACACAATATATACGTATCATATATTTTCAAAATAGGCGCAGCAAGTGACGGCTGCCATCAACAAAATGGCCTGCCGAGGGCCAACGGTGTCAGGGGTGGCGCTATTGGGATGGGAGGTTACATCTGTCTCTCGAAATCGGCACGGCATTGCTGGCTAACCGCCGGTTATTCAAATATATATCACCATGTAGAGTGTTTAACCGCGTGGTTTACCTCGCCGCCTCGGTGGGACGACCCACCAACTGGCCAGCACTAATCCACCAAACAGCGTGTAGACCACCGCAAACACCCATTCTGGCGCGGAGAAATAAAGCAAACGATGCAACCAGTGCTGAATAAACGATCCTGCATAGGTAGCAACGCCCGCCTCGGCGCGTAGCGCCATTTCCAGGGTAGTTAACGGGCATACCACTCCTAACCATGCCTGCGCCACTACATAACCAATGGCGCTCAAATGGAGTAACCGAAACGGACGATGATGGACCCACGCCCAGCGGCATCCTCGCCCAACGTAAATAGCCACCACGCCAACCACCACGAAAGCGACGAACAGCACGTGGAGAATCAGCACGAGATCGGCAAGTAGTAGCCATTGGCTGGGCAACATCACATCAAAGCCGGTTGGTTAACGGGGACTGAGACCTTCGCGGCCTACCACCACGCGGTCTCTACCAGCGCGTTTGCCTTCATAGAGTAATTCATCAGCGCGTTTGATCAACGCCTCCAATCCACTCGCTTCTGCATCTTTGGTGGCTACGCCGATGGTGACGCTCGGTGTCAGTTCGCTCACGCCATCTTTAAAGACCAATGCCGCCACTCGCTGCTTCAAGCGTTCGGCGATGTGCTCCGCCTCGGCAGCACTTGTGCTCGGCAGAGCCACCACGAACTCTTCCCCACCAAAGCGTCCGATCACATCCGATGGGCGCAGCGCATTGGCGCAGACCTCGGCAATACGGACCAGCACCCCATCGCCATAGCTGTGCCCCCAGGTGTCGTTGATGTGTTTGAAGTGATCCACATCGATCATCAATAGGCTGAACGGCGTACGATCGGCTTGGCAGCTCTGCAGCAGCTGTTTAGCCACGTTCATAAAGTGGCCCCGGTTATTGAGTTTCGTCAACGCATCCCGCTCAGCCAGCACCCTCAACTGCTCTTCTAACGACTTCCGATGGGCGATTTCTTGATGAAGCTGGCTATTTTGATCGCGCTCTTCATGCAATAGCGCATACTGCTTGCGCTGCAAGATTTCCAGGCGCAGCAAGGCAAAAAACCCCACCACCATGCCCATGATCAGCAGCAACGAGATCAACAGTGTCGGCACGGGTGCCACATCAGCAAACAGCACCGCCGCCACTAAAAAGCCAATATTTAGATAGAGGCTTGCCGCCGTCACGATCATCAAGCGATTGGGAATCAGCAGATAGAACGCCATCGTGGCTACCACTACGGCCGTGATTTGCGTGGATAGGCTCTAAGGACGCAACGGCACGATCAAAATGATACCCGTGGCGAATACCCACAACGGTATGGCATGTAGCCAACGACGGTCATCACACTTGCTACCCTGCCGCACCAAATACACCACCAACAGGCATAGACTGACCACCACAACGCGCAGGGCCAACAGCGTATAAAACGCACGGGTAAGACCCAACAAGTAGTAATCCGCGATGGCAAACATGCCAAACACACCAGCCGCCACGCTCACGGCAAGACGGAACTCGCTTCGCACGCGTTCTTGGATAGACCAACGATACCTCTGCTCACGCCTAGCATCGCAAAATTGGCCGGTTAGCCCATGCACCACATCCTGCTTTTTTTGTAACGGCACAGCGCCACACTCCCCACGTTATTCCGCCATTTTTCAATTCGATAATACAAGGTGGCTGCTCTGCTCAACACTGCGCTGGAGCAACCGTGCGGTAAGTCGCATCGGCCTCTTCCAGCGCCCCTCGCAGTGCCCGTATGCGCGATTCATGGGCAGGGTGGGTGGACAGGAATTCCGGCGGCTGCCCCCCACCCGCAGCCGCCATGTTCTGCCATAACGCCACGCTCTGCTGAGGGTCGAACCCGGCATGAGCCATGATCTCAAGGCCCATCAAGTCGGCCTCCTCTTCGTGAGTACGACTAAACGGCAGGCTAATGCCCAGTTGAGCGCCCACGCCCAACGCCTGCATCAGTTGCTGGTTACCAAACTCGCCCTCTCCCAACAGCCCTACCACTACGAGCACGGCCTTGATGCCCAGCTCTTGGGTCAAGCGTTCGTTGCCGTGGTCGGCCAGTACGTGAGCCACTTCATGCCCCATGACGGCAGCGAGCTGTGCAGGGGTTTGCGCCACTCGCAGCAAGCCGCTATGCACACCGATCCGCCCGCCCGGCAGCGCAAACGCATTGGGGGAAGGGTCTTCAAATACCACCACCTCCCAGCGTTCAGGGAAATCGAGCCCAGGGTAGCTCGCCTCGGCACCGGCCACCACGTAACGCGCCACGCACTGGACGAGTTGGTTCGCTTGCGCATCACGGCTGATGGGTTGTGTGTTGCGTAACTGATCGAAAGCATCGGCGCCCATATCCGCCATTAACGGGCCGGGTACCAGAGCCAGCTGGGAGCGCCCGGTGGGCGTTTCTCCACAGCCCGCCAGCAAAGCCAATAGAGCGAGGAAGAAAACGGGTCTGACACATCGAAGACACATGCGTAAAGGTCGCCTAAATCGAGAAACATGACGCAGAGTATACGTCGCTTCGCTGGCAAAGCAGCTTACTAAAGGTTAGCAACTAGCGTCGAAGAGAGGCGTCCCCACTCGACCCTGGCGCCTATCGTCACTACGCTGGATATCGAGGGAGCAAGCAGGCATGGTGGTAGCCTCATCCACCATCCATAAACCTATAGGAGATTAGGCAATGCCACACCGGTTTACTCAAACCTTATGCACGATGGGACTGTTATCGATCTTGGCGTTTTCATCCAGCGCCTTCGGCCAACAGCCGGGATCAGCACCTGGAAGTAATGTCACGACCGAGTCGTTTCAAGATTGGGAAGTACGCTGCCAAGATAGCCAAGGCCCGGCTCGCTGCGCGATGGTACAAATGGTCACACAGCCCGGCGGCGACCAACCATTGATGCAGGTCGTGCTCGAACACCCCCCGCAAATCGACGGACCCGTCATGAGCTTCTTCGTGCCACTGGGGGTTCGCTTGGCAGCGGGCTTGCAGTTAGTGGTGGATAATGGAGAGCCTATCCAGTTCCCCTATCAGGTTTGTCAGGAACAAGGCTGCCGCGCTGACGCCCCCATCGAGCCCGCTATGCTGCAACAGCTGCGCAATGGAACGACAGCCACCCTCAGCATGATAGGTCCCCGCGGCGACCGTATAGATTTGGATATTTCATTGATGGGCTTCACCAGTGCCAGTAACCGCGTCGCTCCCTGAAAACAGTGACTCGACGCAAAACGCCCCCGGAACCCCGGGGGCGCTGTGATTACTCGTTGTTCAAGTTACCGCGAGTGTCAGCGACGCTCATTGAGGACCGCTTTTGGGAAATGACGACGCAATATCCGGTTTTGGAAATCATCCACGAATCGGCTATTTATAATGATGATAAAACGCTCGAAAGGGGCCTCACTATCGAGCTGTTCGATCCCATCGACACTGTGAAACAGCCGATCGTCGCGCAGATGAAGAATATCACCAGGGTTCAGCGTGATATCGACCAATGACTGCGTGCCCGCCTTGTCGGCAAAGAGGTGGTTTTCGGCGCCCGCGACGTTTTCCCGATTGAGGACCAGAATGCTAAGCGCCTTGCAGCCATCGGCATGAATCCCCTGCCCCTGAAGAGGGTCGACGGCACCTTCCCCGCGAACCCCAGTGATCTGCATCAGAATGGGTTCGTGCGCACCGATGCCCCAAAGCGTTGCCCAGGCGAGAACGAAGGCCTTGACATCGGGGCGTTCTAAAAACGCTTGCGTCAGCGGATCATAATACCGCAAGCGATCCGCCATGCTTTCCGCATCGTTGAAAGCGCCTCCCTGTGCCATGGGGCACTGGCCCATATCCTCTACCTCTCCCTGATCATTCAGAGCGAGCCATGACATCCGCTTCCAGCGAAGATTGACATAAGGATCGCGGGGCAAGTCCGCCACGAACCCCTGCCAGGCAGCCAGATCGATTCGCTCGCGAAGATCGGTCTTCGCCCAATCCTGATGCCGCAGCGCCTCGATCACTTCCGGACGCCAATACTCGGCAATGGGATGGACAGACATAGAGGGAAGTTCGACACCGTGTGTGAGAGTATCGAGTTTCATGTGAGTATTCTCCTGTTCTTTGGGCGGAATTGCCCGGTGCGGCCGGTATCAATACCCCGGCCAACAGAAGAAAAATGAAAAGAGTTGCAAGGATATGTCAAAGAAATGTAGGTAAAAAGAGTGATTTTGTTGCCAAAAGGATCAGACCGTCGGCGTTATATCGGAGTAATTCATCTCCTACCAATAGGTGTAGGATAAATACAACAAAATGCCTTATGGTTACCCTTATGATGGCCATTGAAAGTGTTTTTCTTTAAGTGGATCCCATGACTGCCCGCGATTCCCGACATCACAGAGATCTGGAACGTCCGAAGAAGCACCCCAAGGCGTTTTCCAATGAGCGGTGTCAGGTGTCCAAGCCGCCGCCAGCGGAGGACGTCGATCTACATGATGCAGGCAGAGAAGAGATCGAGTTAGTACGCCGCCAATACTTAGAAAGTGAACAACGATTTCGCACCCTGCTGGAAAGCCTTCCCAAAGTGGCCGTTCAAGGGTACGACCGCGATCGACGCGTCATTTACTGGAACGAAGGCAGCACCCGCCTCTATGGCTATACACCTGAAGAGGCCTTGGGAGAGTTACTGGAGGACCTGATCATTCCGGGCCCTATGCGTGAGGGAGTGATTCAGGCGCATAGCGCCTGGATCGAAGAAGGCGTCGCCATACCCGCCGGAGAGCTCGAACTCATGCACAAAACCGGCGAACTGATATCGGTCTATTCACAGCACCTGATGCTCAATGAGCATACCGATGCCCCCTTGCTGTTTTGCGTGGATGTCGATCTTTCTGACCAGAAACGTGCCCACCGGGACCTGGAGTTTGCCACCCGATTCGACAGGCTCACCCATCTCCCTAACCGGCAGACCTTCGAGATGGACCTGGACAACCTGCTGGAATCCTGTCGCCGTGTGGGCAACAGTCTTGCCACCCTTTATTTAGATATCGATCACTTCGTCGAGATCAATGATGCCCTTGGTTATGACCAGGGCGATCGCCTGCTCGTCGAGCTGACTCGACGCCTGCGGGAGTGCCAGCGCGTCACTGACCTGGTGTCTCGCGTCTCTAGCGATGAGTTCGTGCTGGCCTTTCCCTGCGGCCATTTAGCCACCAATGTCGAACGCGTGGTTCGTCGTATTCAGAATGTCTTTCGGAAACCGTTCGTCTTGGATGGTCGGGAGCGTCAGGTCACGGCCTGCCTGGGCGTGGCGCTCTTTCCTGACAATGGTGAATCGTCACGGGAATTGATACGAAATGCCGATGTGGCCAAGAACCGGGCCAAACTCGAGGGCCGCGGTACCGTACGTTTCTTTCAGCAGAAACTGCATGATGAGCTGGTTCGCCAGCACTATCTTTCGTCGCGACTCGAAGAGGCCTTGGATAATGGCGAACTCTCCCTGCACTACCAGCCGCAAGTCTCCGCGGTCAGCGGAGGAATAGAGAACCTCGAAGCGTTGCTGCGCTGGGAGCCCCCCGAGGGCCCGACGATCTCGCCTGCCGAGTTCATCCCGCTGGCCGAGCGCTCCGGTTTGATCCATCGTCTCGGCGATTGGGTCATCGAAGAAGCCTGTCACCAGCAGGTAGCGTGGCGTGCCAAGGGGTTTCATCAGCACCGGATCGACATCAATATCTCGGGTCGGCAACTGACACGTCCCGGCGCCCTCAAACGTTTCGAGGACACGCTACAGCGCCATGGCTTGGCCCCGCAGGATATCGGCATCGAATTGACCGAGAACATCCTCATCGAAGCCGACGAGACCGTCCTCGAAGACCTTTGGCGTCTTTATCATCGCGGTATACGCATTGCGATCGATGATTTCGGGATTGGTTACTCCTCCCTAAGCTACCTCAAGCACTTCCCCGCCACGGCCCTGAAGATCGACCGCTCCTTCATTCAGGATGCGCCTACCCAACCAAAAGACCGAGCCATTCTGGAAGGCGCCATCCTCATCGGTCATCGATTGGGATTAGAGGTAGTGGCCGAAGGCGTCGAGAATGCCGAACAGCTCTCCCTGCTGCGCGACCTACATTGCGATCTCATCCAAGGATTCTTCTTCTTCCGCCCGATGCCTGCCCAGGAAATCGAGCGGCTGTTGAGCGGTTTTGTGGGTGGTCCTGGGGGGTTATCGGGCTGAGGATTATTGTGGTTTGGCTTACCGCTCCATTTGTTGCTCTATTTTTGTGGATTGTGCGCGATTTCCACTGATGACCGGGATTGTTCTCCACCATTTGCTCATCGTCTTGATTAGACCTCTTCAAATACACTACCGAACGAATTGGCATATCTTTTGAATCGACGTCAATTGAAACTAGTCACACACCGTTCTTTTCACTCTTAGCCTCTTCATACCGAAAAAGGTAAGCTTTGCAACACGTTCGCTGCTGAAGATGCTTCCTCCATGACCACCCACTGGATTCTTGGCCCTGGGGCCATTGGCCGTTTGTTAGCGCACTCTCTAGCCCCGCTCGTTGATGTGGCGGTAATTGGCCGCCGTGCATTGCCATCGCGGCAGGTGCTGACCACGCCGGAAGGCGACGTGCGTGTTCAGCATTTAACCTCACTTACCGCTGAACAGTTGGTGGCGGATACGCCTGCACCACCTGCGTTCGTGCACATCACCACCAAAGCCATGGCCGCCGAGGCGGCGCTGTCGAGTATCGCGAGCGCGCTGCCCCCTTCTACTCCACTGGTACTGTGGCAGAACGGTTTTTATGCGCAGCCGCGTATTACCCAAACGTGGCCAGGGCCGGTGCTGTGCGCTACCACCACTCAGGGGGCGTACTTAACCGGAGATGATGGCGTAGTACACGCCGGGCGCGGGCCAACGTTTGTGGGGGATTTAGATAACCAGCACGCCGGGTTAGCGGCATCCTTAGCGGTGCTGCTGAGTGAGGCTGGGCTTACTGCTTCAGAGGTGAACGATATTCGCAGCCGTCTGTGGCAGAAGTTAGCGGTGAATGCGGCGATTAACCCGTTAGTGGCGCTGCATGGCGTGCGTAATGGGGAGCTTCGTGGAGATGCCTATTCAGGCCGCGTAGTGGCCGTGGTGAGGGAAGTCGC
The DNA here is from genome assembly GCF_022348135.1 of Halomonas sp. McD50-4. Classification (NCBI taxonomy): domain Bacteria; kingdom Pseudomonadati; phylum Pseudomonadota; class Gammaproteobacteria; order Oceanospirillales; family Halomonadaceae; genus Halomonas; species Halomonas sp. McD50-4. The sequence goes on from NZ_JAKRFG010000001.1 coordinate 282,549, forward strand.
GGCGATTTTAGCGAAGGAAGGGGTTGTGCCGCCGAACGGTGGCGAGGGTGAAGCCGCCTGGTTGGAACTGGTGTGGCAGGTGGTGGAGAACACCGCGAACAATAAAGCCTCGATGTTGCAGGATGTTGAGGCCAAACGGCTGACCGAGCGGGGGGCGATTTTAGGGCCGTTGATTGAGCGCGCTGAGCGGCATGGGTTGAGGTGTGAGGTATTGAAGGGGTTGGATAGGGAGTTAGCGCAAGTGGAAGTCGGCTTTTAAGACAACAGCACAGGGGCAGCGATGCTGCCCTTCGCGGGTGCCTTGCGGTGCTCGTTACGCCGCGCTACAGGGTGGTTGACCCTCTTCGGCGGCGACGATACCTGCCGAGTTTAAAATGAGTTTTTAAGTGACTGGAATCATCACGATCTTGCGGTAGGCGGGCCGTTCGGCGAGTCGTTCTGTCCAGCGCTGGAGGTGCGGGCGGGGTTGCCAGGAGAGGCCGCTGTTGAGCAGGTTGTAAGTGAACGGGGCGATGGCGATATCGGCGAGGCCGAAGGCGTCGCCGGAGAACCAAGGCTGCTGGCTCAACGCGGTGTCTAGCTGGGCGAGGAGTTTTTCACAGGTAGCAATGGCAGGGTTTAGCCGTTCGCTATCGCGCTGTTCCGGCGGGGTGCGAACGTACCCCATCAAAATGGTGCGGTGGGCGGGAGTGAGCAGACTGGTGGACCAATCCATCCACTTTTCCATCTGCGCCCGCTTGGCGGGCTCTTCGATCCATAAATGATTAGGAGCGTACTGCGCTGCCAAGTAGCGCAGAATGGTGTTGGACTCCCACAGCACGCTTTGTGTCGCGTCGTCTTTGAGTAGCGGCACCAGGCCATTGGGGTTCATGGCGAGGTATTCTGGCGTGTCGTTCACGCCGTGGTGCAGGCCCGCCACGATCTGCTCGTGGGGCAGCGCTAGCTCTTCCAGTACCCAGAGTACTTTTTTGACGTTGGTGGAGTTGTTGCGGCCCCAAAGCGTGATCATGGAAGTCCTTATGCTAGATAGATTGAAGTGGCGGGCCAGGGCAGCGTTGCCGCCCTTTGCGGGTGCCTTGCGCTGCTCGTTACCCCGCGCTACGCCATCGCCTCACGATTTACCACTCACTACTCACTCTTATCTTGATACAACTTGAGCAGGCTGGAGAAGTCGAGTTTGCCGTTGCCTCCTGCCTTGTGCAGGGTGAACAGCGAGCGAGCGGCGGAGCCCATGGGCACCGGGGAAGCGCTCTGCTGGCTGACATCCATGGCAAGGCCCAGGTCTTTGATCATCAAGTCGACCTGGAAACCGCCTTGGTAGCCTTTCGAGGCGGGTGCGTTTTCCATTACCCCTGGATAAGGATTGTAGACGTTCAGTGCCCAGTTGCCGCCGGAGCTTTGCTTCATGATTTCCGAAAGCACGGCGGGGTCGAGGCCATTTTTGACGCCCATGTTGATCGCTTCGCAGGTACCTGCCATCAGAATCGACAGCAGCATGTTGTTGCACACTTTGGCGACCTGCCCCGCGCCGTGGTTGCCCGCGTGGAAGATGTTTTTACCCATGGCTTGCAGCACCGGCTGCGCCTGGGCGAACTGCTCTTCCGAGCCACCGACGATAAACGTCAGCGTGCCCGCTTGGGCACCGCCTACCCCACCGGAGACCGGCGCATCCATAAAACCAATGCCCTTTTCTGCTCCGGCGGCGGCGACTTGGCGGGCGGTGTCGGCGTCAATGGTAGAGCAATCGATCACCAAGGCACTGGATTTGATGACGTCGAACAGCGGCGCGTCGCCGTCTACGTAAAGCCCCCGCACGTGCTTGCCTGCGGGTAGCATGGAGATGATGAAATCGGCGTCGGTAGCGGCCTCTGTGGCGGTGGCGGCAACGTCGCAGCCTTGCGATTGGGCGGTCTCCAGCGCCTGAGCGGAGAGATCGAAGGCCCGCACGGTAAAGCCTGCTTTCGCCAGATTGGCGGCCATGGGGGCGCCCATATTGCCTAATCCAATAAACGCAACGGTAGTCATCTTTTTGTCCTTGTTAGCGTGTCATGTGCGGTGCATGAGGGTACGTTATGCCAAGTCTGCCAGCGGGTTGGTATCCCAAGGCGATGCCAGCAACTCGTCGATGAAAGTAGGTTCGACCGAGGCCACATCCGGATAGGTCCAGCTTGGCTGACCGTCTTTATCCACCAGCAGCGCGCGCACCCCTTCGGGGAACTCTCGGTGGCGGCAGCACTGCACCGAAAGCGCCAGCTCGAATTGGAAGACTTCCGCCAACGACATGTGTTTGGCGCGGCTGAGCTGCTCGTAGATCAGTTTGACCGACACGGGACTGCCGTGGGCCAAGGTTTTTTGCGCTTTGCTGAACCACTGGTCGTCGGTCTGAACGGCCAATACGGCCTCGACCATCTGCTCGACGGTGTCGTGGTCCATTAGCTCACGAATCATGGAAGCAGACTTGTAAACCGGCGCTTCCATCTCCGCAAAGACGTTTTGGGAGGCTTGCTCAAGCTCGCGTAACACGCGGTTCACCACGCCGTGGGCGTCGGTGTCAGCACCCTCGCCCCAGTTAGCGGCCAACAGCTTTTCAGCCAATGCGCCACGGTGGTGGCTGGCAATGGCGCGGTCGGCCAGGCCTAAATGAACCGCGTCCGGTGCGTTGATTTGCCCGCCGGTCATCGCCAAAAACCGCCCGGCACCGCCCGGCAAACGGTTGAGGAACCAGCTCGCCCCCACGTCTGGGTATAGCCCAATGGTGACTTCCGGCATGGCCAGCCGCGAGGTTTCGGTGACGATGCGGTGGCTGCTGCCGCTGAGTAACCCCATGCCGCCGCCCATCACGATGCCGTTGCCCCAGCAAATCACCGGTTTGGGAAACGTATGGAGCTGATAATCCAGACGGTATTCGTTCTCGAAGAAGCGCTCGGGGAAATCGGCGGCCCCCTCGCCTTGAATGGCTTTGTAGAGATTGACCACATCGCCACCGGCGCAGAAGGCTTTCTCACCGGCGCTATCCAGCAGCACGGCCACGACCCGATCGTCAGATTGCCACTGACTCAGGCGCGGTAGGATCTCTTCGATCATGTCCAACGTCAGCGCGTTGAGCGAGCGCTCGGCGTTCAAGGTGATCTCGCCAATCACATGGCCATCTTGGGTAGTGTGCTCTTCAAACAGTACGCAACTCATCGTTTGTCCTTGTTATGAAAGGGGCTCGGTGGCAAGTGCCCCGGCGACTATAGCTCGGCGGCACCGTCGGCCAATACGCGGCGGGAAATGATCAGCCGCATGATTTCGTTGGTGCCTTCCAGAATACGGTGTACGCGGGTATCGCGCACGTAGCGCTCCATTGGGTACTCCTTGATGTAGCCATTGCCACCGTAGAGCTGCAGCGCTTCATCGCATACTTTGAAGCCCACGTCCGTCGCGAAGCGTTTGGCCATGGCGCAATAAGTGGTGGCATCCGGGTGACCCGCATCCATCTTGGTGGCGGCCATGCGCACTAGCTGACGTGCGGCGACGAGCTCGGTGACCATATCGGCCAGGCGAAACTGCAGGGCCTGAAAATCGGCCAAACGCTTGCCGAACTGCTTGCGCTCGAGCATGTACTCGCGGGCTTTATTCAGCGCCTGCTGGGCTGTGCCGATGGAACAGGTGGCAATGTTGATACGCCCCCCGTCCAGCCCCTTCATGGCGATTTTGAAACCGTCACCTTCGTTACCCAGCAGGTGGTTAGCGGGGACGCGCACGTCTTCGAAGGTAATCATACGGGTGGGCTGGCTATTCCAGCCCATCTTGTCCTCTTTACGGCCGTAGCTGATGCCCTCGCTCTTGGCATCCACCGCAAAGGCGGAAACGCCGCTGGGCCCTTCACCGCCGGTGCGCGCCATCACCACCAGGAAGTCGGTGCTGCCCGCCCCGGAAATGAACATCTTGCTGCCGTTCAACACGTAGTGTTCACCATCGCGCTTTGCAGTAGTTTTAAGGGATGCTGCATCGGACCCTGAATTGGGCTCGGTCAGACAGTAGGAGCCCAATAGCTCACCCGTCGCCAGCTTTTCGCCCCACTGCGCCACGGCCTCCCGCGTGCCGAAATCAGCCAGCATCCAGGTCACCATGTTATGGATGGTGAGGTACGCGGTAGTGGAAGTGCAGCCCATCGAGAGCTGCTCGAAAATGATGCTGGCATCCAGCCGTGAAAGTCCCAGCCCACCGACGCTTTCCGGGGCGTAGAGCGAGCAAAAGCCCAACTCCCCTGCTTTACGAATCACATCGACGGGGAAAAAAGATTCTGCGTCCCATTCGGCGGCGTGGGGCTCTAGCTCGTTCTGAGCGAACGCTCGGGCCATATCGGAAAAGGCGACCTGGTCTTCACTTAGCTCGAAATTCATGGCGTATCTCCACAGCGCGTGGGTGGCCTGCGCCCTTTTGAGGCAGTGGGACAGTCACACACGGGTGTTGTCATTATTGGCAATGTTGACGTTTACGTTAACTTATATTTTTAGCTTGTGCGGCGCAACCCAATCCCCCAATACCTTTGGCGTAGAAGGTGACCAACGCTTCCGATCAGGCAGAAAAAAGGGTGCCCAAAGGCACCCAATCCACGGACAGACGCGGTTAACGGGAATCGATCATTTGAAGTTCTTGCGGTACATCTTGGCCAGCTCGCCAACGATGCCGCTACGGAAGCTGAGTACGCATATCACGAAGATGATGCCGAGAATCACACTCACCCAGTTACCTAGCGGCGACTGCGCCAGCAGGTGCTGTAAGCTGACCACCAGCCCCGCTCCCATTAGAGGACCGAGCAGCGTGCCGACGCCGCCCAGCAGCGTCATCAAAATGACTTCGCCCGACATATGCCAGTGGGCATCAGTGAGCGAGGCCAACTGGAACACCACGGTCTTGGTGGAACCCGCCAAACCCGCGAGCGCGGCCGAGAGCACGAATGCCAACAGCTTGTAGGCATCCACGTTATAGCCCAGCGACACGGCACGCGGCTCGTTTTCACGAATGGCTTTCAGAACTTGCCCAAAGGGGGAGTGAACGGCGCGCTGAATGACGGCAAAGCCAAACACGAAAACTGCAAACACGAAGTAGTACATGGCGAGGTTACTGCTCAGGTCGAGCATCCCGAACAGATGCCCTCTCGGCACGCCGTGCAGGCCATCTTCCCCACCGGTAAACGACGACTGCACGAACACGAAGAACATCAGCTGTGCAAGTGCCAGCGTCACCATGGCAAAGTAGATGCCCTGACGACGAATGGAGAGCACGCCAAACAGCGCCCCCAGCAGCGTCGCCATCGCCGTGCCTGCGAGAATACCCAGTTCGGGCGTGAGGCCTGGATAGCTGGCCAGTAGATAGCCCGTCACATAGCCACCGGTCGCCAAGAAGGCCGCATGGCCAAACGAGAGCAGCCCAGCATAGCCCAACAGCAGATTGAAAGCGCAAGCAAACAGCGCAAAACAGAGAATCTTCATCAAAAAGACCGGGTACGCTACGAAGGGCGCAACCAACCCCACTACCAACAGCGCCAGATAAAACATGTTGCGGCGGAGTTTGGCGCGCCGCTGGCGCTCCTGCACTACCGAGGGCAGCGACGTGGCCGAAGATGAAGAGGAAGACGTGGTTGTCATGGTTAAGCCTCCTTACCAAACAGCCCAGCGGGGCGTAACATGAGCACCAAGATCATGACCAAAAAGATCACGGTGTTAGAGGCTTCGGGGTAGTACACCTTGGTCAGCCCTTCGATGATCCCCATACCCAACCCCGTCAAAATAGCGCCTAGGATCGAGCCCATACCGCCAATCACCACCACGGCAAACACCACGATCAGCAGGCTAGATCCCATGGTGGGCGACACCGGGTACAGCGGTGCCGCCAGCACGCCTGCAAAGGCGGCAAGCCCAACCCCGAACCCGTAGGTCAACGTAATCAGCAGCGGTACGTTCACGCCAAACGCCTGCATGAGCTGGGAGTTTTCGGTACCCGCCCGCAGGTAAGCGCCCAAACGGGTACGCTCGATCATGAACCAGGTGAAAAGACACATAGCAAGCGCCGCTACCAATACCCATGCGCGGTAGGTCGGCAGGAACATGAAGCCCAGGTTCAGGCCGCCCTGCAGAATCTCGGGGGTGGCGTAACGCGCTCCAGAAACGCCGAAAAAGTTGATCAGCGTGCCTTCGAAAATCAGCGCTAATCCGAAGGTCAGCAGTAGTCCGTAAAGGTGGTCCAGGTGAGCAATGCGACGCAGCAGAAAACGCTCCATCAGCATGCCAAAACCGCCCACCACCAGCGGCACCAAAATCAGAGCTAGCCAATAATTGATGCCCAGATAACGAAAGCCCAGCAGCGCGGCAAAGGCGCCCAGCATGTACTGCGCCCCGTGGGCAAAGTTGACGATCTTCAGTAGGCCGAAGATGACCGCCAGGCCCAAACTAAGCAGTGCGTAAAAGGCACCGTTCACGAGCCCAAGCGTTAGCTGGCCCATGAACACGGCCATTGGCACGCCGAATATCATCGTCATGGTATGACTCTCCTCGCCGCTAAGCGGGCAGCCCAGCGGGCCGCCCCAGCGCATTTATAGTGAATAACGCCTTTTAATTACGCCGTTACGGCTTGCTTGGCGGCGAGCCAAGGCGACCAACACCCTGACTCGCGGCGTTTAGCCCCTCAGTTTTGCACCAGCGAGCACTGACTTTCTGATAGCGGACGGTAGGCTTCTGCGGCAGGTATAGTGCTCAGGATTTCGTAAAGATCCCATTCGCCGGTGGACTCTTCCGGCGTTTTGACTTGAGCGAGGTACATGTCATGGATCATGCGGCCATCTTCACGGATGCTGCCGTTACGGGCGAAGAAGTCGTTGATCGGCTCTTCGGCCATTTTGGCGCGCACGGTTTCGGGGTCATCTGTCCCTGCGGCTTCCACGGCTTTCAGGTAGTGCATGGTGCTGGAGTAAATACCAGCTTGCACCATGGTGGGCATGCGTCCGGTCTCTTCAAAGTAACGCTCGGACCACGCGCGCGCCTCGTCATCCATATCCCAGTACCAACCGGTGGTCAGCAGCAGACCTTGGGTGGCCTCCAGGCCCAGCGCGTGCACGTCGTTCAAGAAGATCAGCAGGCCCGCAAGCTGCTGGCCGCTTTGGGTCAAGCCGAACTGGCTGGCGGTGGTAATGGCGTTGACCGTGTCGGCTCCGGCGTTGGCGAGACCCACGATTTTCGCGCCAGAACCTTGTGCCTGAAGAATATAGGAGGAGAAATCACTGGTGGGGAACGGATGACGCACGCCACCGACGATTTCGCCGCCGTTGGCCTCGACCACGCTGGTCACGTCGGCTTCCAGCGCATGACCGAAGGCGTAGTCAGCGGTCAGTAGGAACCAGCTATCGCCGCCCTGTTCGACGACGGCTTTTGCCGTACCGTTGGCCAGCGGATAGGTGTCGTATACCCAATGAATGTGGTTCGGGGTGCAGTGTTCATTGGTAATACTGGATGCTGCCGAGCCAGAGACGATACCCAGACCGTCGTTCTCTTCCAGCACCTTGGTCACGGCAATGGAAACCGATGAGGCCACCAGGCCACCGACCATATCGACGTTGCGCTGATCGATCCACTCGCGCACGGTGTTGGCCCCTACGTCGGCGCTGTTACGGTCATCGGCACTAAACACCACGATCGGCGAGCCGTTCACGCTACCGCCAAAATCGGCCACCGCCATTTCCATGGCGGTTTGACCGCCTGGGCCTGCCAGATCGCGATAGGTGCCGGACATATCGGCCAAATAGCCAATACGTACCTCGCCATCGCTGATCTCGGCTTGAGCGGTCGAAATCGCCATGCTAGAGGCAGCGGCAACGGCGATGCTGGCGGCCAGCGTTTTTTTCATAAAGGTCATCTTCGTCTCCTGGCCCCGAGGGCCTTTGTTTTTATGATGCGGACGTTCTAAAGCGTTGATGTGTGGAGCATCTGTACTGCGTTTGTTGTTTTTAAGGCCGTACTTACCGTTTAGATAGTGTGCGATTCATACCCCCAGCATGCTGTTCAAGTGTTCCCGCCGTGACGGCAACTGCTCTGCCGTGATCTCTTCGACGATTTGACCGTGGTCCATCACGAAGTGGCGATCGGCCAGCGGCGCGGCAAAGCGGAAGTTCTGCTCGACCAGCACGATGGTCATACCGCGCTCCTTCAACTGCACCAATACCTCGCCCAGCTTCTGCACAATGACCGGGGCCAACCCCTCGGTGATCTCATCGAGCAGTAGCAAACGTGCGCCGGTACGCAGAATACGTGCCATGGCCAGCATCTGCTGCTCGCCGCCTGAGAGCCGCGTGCCCTGGCTTCTACGGCGCTCATAGAGATTGGGGAACATGGCGTAAATTTCGTCTAGGCTCATACCGCCGGAACGCACGGTGGGCGGTAGAAGCAGGTTTTCATGCACGTCCAAGCTTGCGAAAATGCCGCGCTCTTCCGGGCAGTAGCCAATGCCTAACCGAGGAATGTGGTGCGGCTTCATGCGTAGCGTTTCGTTGCCATTGATGACGATCGACCCCGTGCGTCGACCCACCATGTTCATGATCGCTTTGAGCGTGGTACTACGCCCTGCGCCGTTGCGGCCCAGCAAAGTGACCAGCTCACCCCGCTTCACGTCAAAATTCACGCCGTGCAGAATGTGCGACTCGCCGTAGAAGGCGTGCAGGTCCTGCACGCGCAGCATTTCCAAGCTTTGATTGTCGGGCGCATCTTGATAGTCGAGAGCTTCAGCGGTGTTCATGCAGTCGCCTCCTCTGCTGCTTCGCTGCCCATATAGGCTTCACGCACCAAGGGGTTACGCGACACGCTGTCGTAGTCGCCCTCTGCCAACACCGCCCCCCGCGCCAGCACGGTAATGCGATCACACAGCCGGCTGACCACGCTCAAGTTGTGCTCGACCATCAGCACCGTACGGCCTTGGGAGACTCGCTTGATCAGTGCCACGATGCGATCGACGTCTTCGGCGCCCATCCCCTGAGTGGGTTCGTCCAGCAGCATCATGCTGGGGTCCAGGGCCAACGTCGTCGCTACTTCCAGCGCGCGTTTGCGGCCGTAGGGCATTTCGACGGTGAGCGTATCGGCGTATTCGCGCAAGCCTACTTCATCGAGCAGCGCCAGAGCGCGGTCGTTGAGGTGATCCAGCGACTTTTCCGATTTCCAGAAATGGAAGGAGGTGCCCAGCTGGCGCTGGAGCGCCACGCGAACGTTTTCTAGCGCGGTCATATGGGCAAATACCGCCGAAATTTGGAACGAACGTACCAAGCCCAGCTGGGCGATTTCGTTGGATTTTTTGCTAGTGATGGATTGGCCGCGATAGAGAATGTCACCCCGTGTAGGGGGGAGAAACTTGGTGAGCAGGTTGAACACCGTGGTTTTTCCTGCCCCATTCGGGCCAATCAACGCGTGGATATGCCCTTCCTGCACTTGCAGGTTAACGTTATCCACGGCGGTGAAGCCGCGAAACTCCTTGGTCAGCCCTCGTGTTTCGAGCACTGGCCCCTTGGTCACTTCGTCTGCACGCATGAGGTAATACGCCTCTTGTTGTTCTTGTACGGTGGGAAGCGAAACTCGTTAGCCAGCAACGCATCCTTACCTGAACGTAAGGTGTAGCTGCAAACTAGCAACCTCTCAGTGGGTATTACAATTACAACTTTGGTCTACGCACCATGCTGGCGCATCCAAATAAAACACTATATTTCTTACTTAACAACGAGTTATAAAAATTCAGCGTTACGCACCCGCTGCCAAGGTCAGCTTTACGTTAACGTAAACTTGTTTTAGCCTCATGGTCAGTGTTCCATAGGGACATTCCCCTATCGACGAGAATAACGATCATGAGCAAGACCTACTCGATCAGCGAGCTAGCCAGTGAATTCGATGTCACCACGCGCAGCATTCGCTTTTACGAAGATCAAGAGTTGCTGCACCCCACCCGCCGCGGCCAGACACGCATCTACAGCAGCAAAGATCGTGTACGGCTGAAGCTGACGCTTCGCGGCAAACGGCTGGGGTTCTCGCTGGCAGAGATTCGTGAGCTGTTCGAACTGTGGGACGAAACCCGCAGCGGCAGTGAAAAACAGTTGCACCTGATGCTGAGTAAGATCAGCGAGCGTAAAGCGGCGCTAGAGCAGCAGATGAAAGACATCACGATGGTGCAGCTAGAGCTCGAGAGTGCGGAGATCCGCTGCCGACAGGCCCTGGAAGAGCTCAACGAGAAGCATCCGGCCACCTCGAAATGACGGCAAACGAAACGCGCAAACCAACGACCTGCTAACCATCGACCATTAACAATCAATGACAAGGTGATTGACCATGTTTTCCCACTATACAGAACTCAATTTCGCCCTCGATGACGAGCTCAACATGCTGCGTGAGCAGGTCAACGCCTTTGCCGCCAGCGAAATCGCTCCTCGCGCCGCGGAGATCGATCAGAACAACGAATTTCCAAGCGATTTGTGGAAGAAGTTCGGAGATATGGGGCTACTGGGCATTACGGTTCCGGAAGAGGATGGCGGCAGCGGCATGGGTTATCTAGCCCACTGCATTGCCATGGAAGAGATCTCCCGCGCCAGCGCCTCGGTGGCCCTTTCTTATGGCGCGCACTCCAACCTGTGCGTCAACCAACTCAAGATCAACGCCTCAGCCGAACAGAAAGCCAAATACCTGCCCAAGCTGATCAGCGGTGACCACGTAGGTGCGCTGGCCATGTCAGAGCCGGGTGCCGGTTCCGACGTGGTGTCCATGCAGCTTCGCGCCAAAGAAGATGGCGACCACTACGTGCTCAACGGCAACAAAATGTGGATCACCAACGGGCCGGATGCCGACGTGCTGGTGGTCTACGCCAAAACCGATCCGGATGCTGGCTCCAAAGGGATTACGGCCTTCATCATCGAAAAAGGGATGCCGGGCTTCTCGACTGCCCAGAAACTCGACAAGCTGGGTATGCGGGGCTCCAACACCTGCGAGCTGGTCTTCCAAGATTGCCGCGTGCCCGCCGAAAACGTGCTAGGTGAAGTCGGCAAAGGCGTTCGCGTCTTGATGAGCGGCTTGGATTACGAGCGTGCCGTCCTGGCGGCAGGCCCCATCGGCATCATGCAGGCTGCCATGGATGTGGTCATTCCCTACATCCATGAGCGTAAGCAGTTCAACCAGTCTATCGGTGAGTTCCAGCTGGTGCAGGGCAAAGTGGCCGACATGTACACTACCCTAAACGCCTGCCGGGCGTATTTATACGCCGTCGCCGCCGCCTGCGACCGTGGGCAAACCTCACGCAAGGATGCCGCTGGCGTCATTCTTTACTGTGCCGAAAAAGCCACCCAGGTCGCGCTGGACGCCATTCAGCTACTGGGCGGCAATGGATATATCAACGAATACCCCACCGGCCGCCTGCTGCGCGACGCGAAGCTGTATGAGATTGGCGCTGGTACGAGCGAAATCCGTCGGATGCTGATTGGCCGCGAACTGTTTAGCGAAAGTCTTTAACAATAATAACCGGGGCCGGGCTATGAGCACACTCTCGACACAGATCAACCCGCGCAGCGATGCGTTTCAAGCCAACGACGCCGCCATGCGCGGCGAAGTCCACCAACTGCGCGATCTCACCGCCGCCATTGCGCAAGGCGGCGGTGAGAAGGCGCGTGCCCGCCATGAGAGCCGTGGCAAGCTGTTCGTACGTGATCGCATCGACCACTTGATTGACGAAGGCTCGCCGTTTTTGGAATTTTCTGCGCTGGCCGCCCACCACGTTTACGACGACGATGTGCCGGCCGCTGGCGTGGTGACCGGCATTGGCCGCGTCTCGGGGGTCGAATGCGTCATCGTGGCCAACGACGCCACCGTGAAAGGCGGCACCTACTTTCCTCTGACGGTCAAAAAACACCTGCGCGCGCAAGAGATCGCCCGCAAGCACCGCCTGCCGTGTATCTATCTGGTCGATTCTGGCGGTGCCTTTCTGCCCCGCCAAGACGAAGTCTTCCCCGACCGCGACCACTTCGGGCGCATTTTCTACAATCAGGCCACGATGTCCGCCGAAGGCATCCCGCAAATTGCCGTGGTCATGGGTTCCTGTACCGCTGGCGGTGCGTATGTACCTGCCATGGCGGATGAGTCGATCATCGTCAAAGAGCAGGGAACGATTTTCCTGGGCGGCCCGCCGCTGGTGAAAGCCGCCACGGGCGAGAGCATTAGTGCAGAAGACCTGGGCGGGGCGGACGTTCACGCCAAAGTGAGCGGCGTAGCCGACCACTACGCCGAAAACGACGCCCATGCGCTGCAACTCGCCCGCGCCTGCGTGTCGCGGCTGAACTGGCAAAAACGCGGCCAGCTGGCCATGCAGCCACCCAGGCCGCCGAAGCTCGACCCGTCCGAACTTTACGGCATCGTCGGCACCGATCTGAAAAAGCCTTACGACGTGCGCGAAGTCATCGGCCGCATCGTCGATGGCTCCGACTTTGACGAGTTCAAACGCTACTACGGCGACACGCTAGTAACCGGTTTTGCCCACATCCACGGCTACCCGGTCGGCATCGTGGCCAATAACGGCGTGCTGTTTTCGGAAAGCGCCGTGAAAGGCGCGCACTTCATCGAGCTGTGCGCTCAGCGCAAGATCCCTCTGGTCTTCCTGCAAAACATCACCGGCTTCATGGTCGGCTCCAAGTACGAGCACGAAGGCATCGCCAAGCACGGTGCCAAGCTCGTCACCGCCGTGGCCTGCGCCAACGTGCCGAAATACACCGTGTTGATTGGTGGCAGCTTCGGTGCCGGGAACTACGGCATGTGTGGCCGAGCCTATGACCCCAATCTGCTGTTCATGTGGCCCAACGCACGTATTTCGGTGATGGGTGGCGAACAGGCGGCGGGGGTACTTTCCCAAGTAAAACGCGAGCAGTACGAGCGCGAAGGCCGTGAGTGGAGCAAAGAGGATGAAGAGGCCTTCAAGAAGCCTACCCGTGACCAGTACGAGCACCAGGGCCACCCGTACTACGCCAGCGCCCGCCTGTGGGATGACGGCGTGATCGATCCGCTACAAACCCGCGACGTGCTGGGGCTGTCACTGGCCGCTGCGATGAATGCGGAAGTCAAAGAGACACGCTTCGGCGTGTTCCGGATGTAAGGGGCGCACACATGGCTTACTCGACCTTACTCATCGAAGCAGGCGTGGCGCGGCTCACCTTAAACCGCCCAGAGGTGCATAACGCCTTTGACGACAGCCTGATTGCCGAACTCAACGCACACCTGGAAAAGCTGCATGACTTGGCAAGCTCAGGTGACGTTCGGGTGATGGTGCTCGGTTCCGAAGGCAAAAGCTTCTCCGCAGGCGCTGATCTGAATTGGATGAAGCGCATGGTCGATTACGACCTGGAAGATAACCTCGCCGACTCCCGCAAGCTGTCGGCGCTGATGCACGGGCTCGACACGCTGCCCTGCCCGACCGTTTGCCGCGTACAGGGGGCGGCGTTTGGCGGTGCGGTGGGCTTGGCCGCCTGCTGCGATATCGTCATCGCTTCCAACAAGGCCAAGTTCTGCCTCTCGGAGGTCAAGATTGGCCTGTCGCCAGCGGTGATCAGCCCCTACGTGCAACGCGCGCTTGGCCCGCGCCAGACGCGCCGCTACGCGCTGAGCGCGGAAATCATGGATGCCCCCACTGCGCTCGCCCTGGGGTTAGCCCACCAAGTGGTAGACCCCGACGCCTTGGATAGCGCCGTGGACGCGATGATCGACACGCTGCTGCAGGGCTCTCCCCAAGCGCAGCGGGCAACAAAAGCGCTGCTGGCCGCCGTGGCCCAAGCACCGGATAGCGACGCCACCCGTGAGCACACCTGCCAGGTGATTGCCAAGCTGCGAGTGAGCGACGAGGGCCAAGAGGGCCTCGCCAGCTTTTTCGACAAGCGCCGCCCCGCCTGGACGTCCCCCGAAGAACACAAACACGCTGCGGAGCCACGCTCATGACGTTGACCCCAACCAAATTCGACACGCTGCTGGTGGCTAACCGCGGCGAAATCGCCTGCCGCGTGATGCGTACCGCCCGGCGTATGGGCTTGAAGACCGTCGCCGTTTACTCCGATGCGGACGCCAGCGCCCGCCACGTGCGTGACGCCGATGAAGCCGTGCGCCTCGGCCCTGCCGCCGCCCGGGAAAGCTATCTGAACGTTGACGCGGTGATCGAGGCCGCCCAACGCACCGGTACCGGCGCCATTCACCCGGGCTACGGCTTCCTCTCCGAGAACGGCACCTTCGTCAAAGCGTTGGAGCAAGCGGGCATTACCTTCGTCGGCCCGCCCGCTTCTGCGATTGCCGCCATGGGCGACAAATCTGCCGCCAAAGCGCGCATGGCGAATGCGGGCGTGCCGCTGGTGCCCGGTTACCATGGCGACGACCAGGACGATGCACTACTGCGTTCCGAGGCCGATAAGATCGGCTATCCGGTGATGCTCAAAGCCAGTGCCGGTGGCGGTGGTAAAGGCATGCGCGTCGTCGAAAGCGGCGAGGGCTTCAAAGCGGCGCTGGATGGCTGCCGCCGGGAATCGAAAGCCGCGTTTGGCGATGACCGCATGCTGATCGAAAAGTATCTGGTACAGCCTCGCCATGTGGAAGTACAAGTGTTCTGCGACCGCTACAGCAACGGCGTCTACCTCTTCGAGCGGGACTGCAGCGTGCAGCGCCGCCATCAAAAAGTGATCGAGGAAGCGCCCGCCCCGGGCATGACACCTGAACTGCGCGCCGCCATGGGCGACGCCGCCGTTCGCGCCGCCAAAGAGATTGGCTACGTGGGCGCGGGCACGGTGGAGTTCCTGCTAGACGCCGACGGCTCGTTCTACTTCATGGAGATGAACACCCGCCTACAGGTCGAACACCCGGTCACCGAGATGATTACCGGCCAAGACCTGGTGGAGTGGCAGCTAAGAGTCGCCATGGGCGAGCCGCTGCCCTGCCGACAAGAGGAACTGACCATTACCGGCCACAGTTTCGAAGCACGCCTTTACGCCGAAGACCCGGAGCAGGATTTCCTACCCGCCACCGGTCTGCTGACCCGCTTTGCGCTGGACTTGGAAGGTGCCGGGCTAGGCGCGGATCAAGTACGCCTGGACAGCGGCGTAGAGAGCGGCGATACGGTGTCGATGCACTACGACCCGATGCTCGCCAAGCTCATCGTTCACGGCGTGGATCGCGACGCGGCGCTGGCAACGCTCAATCGCGCGCTGGCCGCCCTGAACGTGCAGGGTGTGGTGACCAATCGCGCCTTCCTGCAGCGCTTGGCCAACCACCCGGGCTTCAAGAACGTCGAGCTGGATACGCGATTCATCGAACGCAACGAAGTCACCCTGTTTGCTCCGCGACAGTTCTCGACGGAAGACTACGCCAGCGCCGCACTGATTGGCCTGCACCAGCTCGCCCAAGAGTGCGAAAGCGACTCCCCCTGGGACCGCCACGACGGTTTCCGGCTGAATGCGCCGCATACCATCCGCATCGCACTGTGTGACCCGTCGAGTGCCCAAGCGCCGGATAGCGACCCTACCGTCGTGGTCGTCGAAGGAAAGCGCGCGCCCCTGGAGGCTCAGTGGCAGCTCACCATTGGCGACAGTACGCTGAGCGCCAGTCTACAACCGCTCGACGGCGACGCCGTCGCCGTCACGCTCGACGGCCACCGCCGTCGTTTGCAGGCGCGCAAAGACGACCACGTCGTCGTAATGGCCGAACCTAGCGGCGAAACCCGCCTGTTCTGGCGACGCATCGATGCCATCGATCACGGGCACCACGAAACGGAATCCACCCTCACCGCCCCCATGCACGGCACCGTAGTGGCACTGCTGGTGGAGCCAGGCATATCGGTGGAGAAAGGCATGCCGCTGATGGTGATGGAGGCTATGAAAATGGAGCACACCATGACCGCTCCCGCCGATGGCAGCGTCGAGACGTTCCACTTCCAAGCAGGCGATACCGTCGGCCAGGGCGATGTGCTACTCGACTTTGCCCCCAGCGAATAGGAGCCGAACATGACACTGCCTACGTCCATCAAGCTATTCGAAATGTCCCCCCGCGACGGGCTGCAAAACGAACCGGGCACCCTGGTGCCCACCGGCACCAAAATCGAGCTGATCGAGCGGCTGGCGAAGGCGGGCATTCGTCATATTGAAGCGGCCAGTTTCGTGTCGCCCAAGTGGGTACCGCAAATGGGCGATGCCACCGAGGTCATGCACGGTATCCAGCGCCAGTCCGGCGTGGTGTATTCGGCGCTAACGCCTAACCTCAAAGGGCTCGAGAGCGCCCTGGCGGTAGGCGTCGAGGAAGTCGCGGTGTTCGGCGCCGCGTCGGAAGCGTTCTCACAGAAGAACATCAACTGCTCGATTGCCGACTCTTTAGCGCGCTTCGAACCGGTGCTTGCCCGCGCCAACGAGGCAGGCATTCGCGTGCGCGGCTACGTCTCCTGCGTGCTGGGCTGTCCTTATGAGGGGCACATCGCCCCCGAAAAAGTCGCGGAAGTGGCCAAGGCGCTTTATGAGATGGGCTGCTACGAGATTTCGCTGGGCGATACGATAGGCGTAGGCACGCCGCTGGCCGCCAAGCGAATGATCGACGCGACCCGCCAGCAGGTACCGATCGAGAAGCTGGCCGCCCACTTCCACGATACCTACGGGATGGCCATCGCCAACCTGTATGCCGTGATGGAAGAAGGCGTCAGCGTCATCGATGCCGCTACGGCGGGCTTGGGTGGCTGCCCCTACGCCAAGGGAGCGTCTGGCAACGTGGCCACCGAAGACGTCCTCTACTTACTCGAAGGATTAGGCATCGAGACGGGGATCGATCTTCAGTCGGTGATCGACACCGGCGATTGGATCACGCGGCAGTTGGGGCGCCAGCCCAGCGCCAAAGTTGCGCTGGCGCTGGGCAGCTCACGCACTCCCTAATAATTAGAAACGCGTCACTTCCCGTTCAGACAAGAAAAACATATCGGAGAGATCGATCATGGTATCACCTGCACCCGCTTCTAGCCGTTTGCCCAGCTACACCAGCAGCACGGCTGACAAGCCGCTTCTGGGCATGACCATTGGCGACAAGTTCGACCAAATTGCCGCTCAATATCCCGATAATGACGCGCTGATTGCGCTACACCAAAACATACACTGGAGCTACCGCGAGCTACAGCAGGAAGTGAACCGCTGTGCGCGTGCGCTGCTGGCACTGGGTGTCAAAAAAGGCGACCGCGTGGGCATTTGGGCCCCCAACTGTAGTGAGTGGACGCTGACCCAGTTCGCTACCGCCAAAATCGGTGCGATCCTGGTCAACATCAATCCCTCGTACCGCACCCATGAGCTGGAGTACGCGCTCAATCAGTCTGGCGCGCGCTTTTTAGTCACCGCCCACCGGTTCAAAACGTCCGATTACACCTCGATGCTGTTCGAGCTGGCGCCCGAGCTAAGCAGCTGCGCCGAAGGCCAGCTTCAGTCGCAGACACTGCCGCAACTGGAGTGCATCATCAACCTGAGTGCCGACAAGCACAGCGGTATGTGGCGCTGGTCAGACTTCATTGCCGAAGCCGACAACGTGAGCCAAACCGACGTAGACGACCTGCAGGCCACGTTGCAGTTCGATGACCCGATCAATATCCAGTACACCTCGGGCACCACCGGCTTCCCCAAAGGCGCTACGCTTTCGCACCACAACATTCTCAACAACGGCTTTTTCGTGGCGGAGAGCATGGGTTTCACCAGCGAAGACCGCTTGGTGATTCCAGTACCGCTCTACCACTGTTTCGGCATGGTGATGGGCAATCTGGGCTGCATGACCCACGGCGCCGCGATGATCTATCCCGATGAAGGCTTCGACCCGGGTAAAGTGCTGAACGCCGTTCACGAGCAGAAAGCCACCGCGCTCTACGGCGTGCCCACCATGTTCATCGCCGAGCTCGAACACCCGGATTTCGCTAGCACCGATTTTTCGACGCTGCGCACCGGCATCATGGCGGGTTCCATTTGCCCGGCGGAGATCATGAAGCAGGTCATCAACAAGATGAACATGAAGGGCGTGCAAATCGCCTACGGCATGACCGAAACCAGCCCGGTCTCTACGCAAACCGGCGCTAACGATACCATCGACAAACGTGTTTCCACCGTGGGCCGCACCCAGCCCCACCTGGAGAGCAAGATCGTCGACCCCGGCAACGGCGGCATTCTGCCTCGCGGAGAAATCGGTGAGCTATGTACCCGGGGCTATAGCGTGATGCTGAAGTATTGGAACAATGACAAAGCCACTGCCGAGGCCATCGATGAAGCGGGCTGGATGCATACCGGCGACTTGGCCACCATGGATAACGAGGGCTACATCCAGATCGTTGGGCGCATCAAAGACATGGTGATTCGCGGCGGCGAGAACGTCTACCCGAAAGAGATCGAGGAGTTCTTGTACGCACACCCAGCCATTTCAGAAGTGCAGGTCACCGGCGTGCCGGACAAAAAGTACGGCGAAGAGCTAATCGCCTGGGTGAAACTCAACGCCACCTCGGGCGAGATTACTGGTGAAGAGTTACGCGACTACTGCAAAGGTAAAATCACTCACTTCAAGATCCCGCGCTACTTCAAATTTGTCGATGAGTTTCCAATGACCGTCACCGGCAAAATACAGAAATTCAAGATGCGCGAAATTTCGATCAAAGAACTGGGACTCGATGAAAAGTAGCAGGCGATCCCACCCAGCTACCCTGAGCGCGGGGCTTTCGACAGAGATGACGAAAGCCCCGTTTAGGCAACTCTGCTCATCAGTCGTCGACCCAACTCGAGACGTCCCATGCCCAATTCCCTAGCTGACCATTATCACCAAGGGCTGCGCGACCAGGATATTCTCACCCAACTGCGCGCCCACTACCCCGATGGCCCCACCCTGCACCAGCTCGCCCCGCTGGATCAGCTGCATGTTAGTGGTATCGCGGCGTCTGCCCGGCTATTGGGCCTTCTCGATCATAGCGCCTCACAGGTGTTGGATATGGGTGCCGGGCTGGGAGGGTTAATGCGCCAAGGTGCCGCGCTGGGCTTACATATCACTGGACTGGATATTACCCACCGCTTCAGCGCCCTTAACGACGCTATCAGCCAATTAGCCGCCAAACCGTCCGCTCCCCTTTCATCAGCAGGCACGCTGCGCTGTGTGACGGGCGATGCCCGCGCGCTGCCGTTTAGGGATGCCTGCTTCGATGCGGTGCTGTTTCAACACAGTCTGATGAACATGCCTGCCCCCCACCGCGTGCTGGCCGAGTGTCGCCGCGTGCTGCGCCCCGGCGGGCAGCTGGTGATGCATGAGGTGGTCAGCGGCCCTCACTGCGAGGCACTGCGTTTTCCGGTGCCCTGGGCAGAAGAGCCGACACACTCGCATTTGCTGACGTTGGCGGCATTGACACAGCGACTGCAAACGGCGGGCTTCGATATTCGACACTGCGAAGACTGGAGCGACACGGCACTTGAATGGCGCCAGCGCCAGCGGCAAAAAGAGCAGGCAGAGCATGCCGCTGTGCTTTCGCCGCAGTGGGTGTTCGGTGAGAGGTTTGTGCAGATGGGAAAAAATTTGCTAGAAAATTTGGCCAACGGCGCAATTAACGTGGTGGAAATCAGCGCCCGTTGCTAGGCTGTTAGGGATAACGTCAACGAGAAAGGACAAGAGGAACGCCAATGAACCGCTTGGCAAGCACCCTGCTCTTGAGTCTGTTCGGCATGCTCCTACCCCTAGAAGCCACCTTGGCCGATGATGACGCTCCTGCTCTCTCCTATGCAGCCCCCAATAGCGAATGGATGCGCCTCGATAACGGCGTGGTGTTGGAAGGCAGCGATCTCAGCAGCTTGGACAGCTACACCTCTGGTTTTCGGCTCACCGCTGGCTTCAGCCCCTGGCAGCTTCCCCAGCTAGACATTGGCGCTGAAATCGCCTATCGCGAAAGCGATGAAGTCCCTCTCGCCTCCAGTGCCAATCCGGTCATCATGGATACGTTAAGCCTGGGTGGCGCCATCGTCGCCGGCATTCGTATGGGTGCTTTCAGCATTTACGCCAAATCGGGCCTCACCGAGTGGCGCGGCGACACCGACCAGCCCATCGAGGAAGAGGGCGGCACTGCCCTACTGCAAGGTTTTGGTGCCACCATGACCGTTAACCGTCTCATCAGCCGTTTGGAGTACGAGCGTATCGATGCACCCTCGCTCAGCCACCTCAATATGCTTAGCGCATCGCTGCATCTACCGTTTTAAACGACATTACCCTGCCTAGGCATTTCTCGCCGGAGCCCCTGACTGCTCGCGGTTCTGAGCGGGGGCCGTCCAAACCGGCACTTCCTCCTGTTGCGGCGGCTGCCACTCCTGATGCATCGCTGAGTTCAGCGCCTCTTCCAGCTTCATGAAGAGTTCGCCATAGCGCGGGCTGAAGCTGATGCCTTCGTCGATCTCTTTCCAGGCTTCGAACAGTTCGTCGGCATGGGCATCTTCGTTTTGCACGAATGCCCAGGTCATCTGTTTGGCGCGCATGGGGTGAACACCCATGGCAGTAAGCGCATGACCGCCGAGCTCCAGCGCCGAGTGGTAGGTTTCGCTGATCACGTCGTCGGCTCCGGCCTCGCGTAGCTGGTAGCCGTGGCCCCGGTCGAAGGCGCGGGCCAGCACCCATACATTGGGGTAGAACTGTTTGACGTGCTTGACGATACCCACTGCACGCTCACGGTCGTCGATGGCAACCACCAGCAAGCGCGCGTGCTCGATACCGGCGGTTTCCAGCAGATCCGAGCGGCTTGCATCGCCAAAGTAGCTCTTGATACGGATATTGCGCAGGTTCTCGATCTGCTCGATTTCATGATCCAGCGCCACGATGGGAATGTTATTGGCCCGCAGCAGACGGCAGATGATCTGCCCAAAGCGCCCCACGCCCGCCACGATGACCGGCGCCTGCTCTTCGATGGTGTCGGCCTCCCGGGGGTCATTTTTGGCGGTTTGATAGCGCGGCAGCACCAAGCGGTCATAGGCGATAAACAGCAGCGGCGTTAAGAACATCGACAGCGCCACCACCAGCGAGAGCACCTGAGAGAGCGCTACCGGAATCACGCTGTTCTGCACGCTGTAGGTCAGCAGCACGAAGCCGAATTCCCCCGCCTGAGCAAGACTCAACGTGAACAGCCAGCCGTTGCTGCCGCGTACTTTGAACAGCAGCGCCAGCGCCAGCAGTATGGCCGCTTTCACGACGATGACCGCTAACCCAAGCCCCAGCACCGTGATCCACTCCGCCGCCAGCACGTCAAAGTTAATCCCTGCGCCCACGGTAATGAAGAAAAGCCCCAGCAGCAGCCCTTTGAACGGCTCGATGTTGGCTTCAATTTCGTGCTTGAACTCGCTATTGGCCAGAACGATACCGGCCAGAAACGCCCCCAAAGCAGGCGATAGGTTTACCAGGCTCATTAAGGCAGCAATACCAATCACCAGCATCAACGCCGAGGCGGTAAACACTTCCCGCAGTCCGGACCCAATCACGTAGCGAAACAGCAGCGGCCCCAAGTAGTAACCGCCGACAATCACACCGCCAATGGCGGCGACGACTACGAGAGCATGCGCCCAGGCGGGCAAATGCGCCACTAGGCTTAGTCCCGCATGTCCGTGGTCGTCGCCGGGGGCGCCCATCAATTCGGGCAGCGCCAGCAAGGGGATGAGCGCCAGCATGGGAATGACGGCAATGTCCTGGAACAGCAGCACCGAAAAGGCGCTGCGGCCGCCCTCGGTTTTGGAAAGGCCCTTCTCACTCAGGGTTTGCAGCACGATGGCGGTGGAGGAAAGCGCAAAAATCAGCCCCACGGCTAACGCGGTTTGCCAAACGAGCCCAAGCCACCAGGCAATCGCAGCGCCTGCCGCTGCGGTCAGCACCACCTGCAAACCGCCCAGGCCTAGAAGGCGCACCCGCATGGCCCATAAGCCTTTTGGATCTAGCTCCATACCGACTAAAAACAGCATCATGACCACGCCGAATTCGGCAAAGTGCTGAATGGTAGTGGTCTCCTGGCCGACCAGCCCGAGCACCGGGCCAATCACCACCCCAGCCACCAAATAGCCCAACACCGAGCCGAGCCCGAACCGCTTGGCCAGCGGCACGGCAATCACCGCCGCCACTAAATAGATGAATGCTTGAATAAAATAGCCGGTCATGACGATTCCTTAACGTTGCTGCGACTTGACTTCCCTGAGCAATCGGTTAACGTACTAGTACGCTAGTACATGAGTAACCACTCGGTGTCATGATGTCCTTACACGATACGTTTCAAGCTGACTTGGTGCGCCACCTGCTTGCGATCGACACGCCCGACGCCATGGACGAAGCGCTAGCCAGCCTGCTAACGCCAGCAGAGTACCAAGAAATCAGCAAACGCCTACAGATTTTTAAGCTGCTGCGGGAAGGCGTGCCCCATCGCAAAATCGCTGAAACCCTGGGCGTGGGTATTGCGACCGTGTCACGCGGATCACGCGCGCTGACGATGTTAGCCTCTTCACGGAATGAACACCTATGAGCACCACCGATACGGGCGCTGCGGCAGGCCCACAGCCGTTCACACTGCCACGTAAACCCCACTACGTCACGCTGGCGGCAGACTGCGACTTCTTTGCCCTGTTTCAGAAAATCGAGCGGCGCTTCGATACCTGCTACATGCTGGAGTCGCTGGGCGAAGATAGCCACATGGCGCGCCACTCGATCATTGGCTTCGACCCCGAGTACACGCTCTATGCCAATGGCAACACACTGACCATCGAAAGCCGCGACGGCGATGCCAACCACTACCCCAGCGACAACCCCTACGAACTACTGCGCAGTCTCATTCCGCAAAACATCATTTCTCGTAAATACGCGGGAGGGTTGAGCGGCTACCTAGGCTACGACGCCATGCAGTACTTCGAGCCGTCGCTGACGCTAAAAGCCAGCGACGACTTCGATACGTTCCGCTTTGGGCTGTACAAAGACGGCCTGATTCTCGACAAGATGACCGGAGAAGTCACTTACTTCTACTACGACAATAGCCGTTACGCGTTTCTGCAGACGCTGATCGACGCCGACGACGAGCCAGCAGGCCCGCTGCGCATTACCGCGCTGGGCGACACCATGAGCAAGGCCGAGCACGCCAAGGCCGTGGCCAAGGTGAAGCAGGACATCATCGACGGCAAGGTTTTCCAGTGCGAAGTGGGCTTCAAGAAACGCTTTCGGATTCAGGGCGATACGCTAGCACTGTATGACCAGTTACGCACCATCAACCCCTCACCGCAGATGTATTACGTGAAGTTTGGCGAGCAGAAGCTGATTGGCGCGAGCCCCGAACTGCTGTTCCGCCTGCGCCAGGGCGAGATGGAGACGTTCCCGCTGGCGGGCACCACCCTGCGTGGCCAAACGCCCCAGGAGGATACCCAGCTTGCCCGCGCGCTGCTCAACGACCCCAAAGAGATCGCCGAGCACAATATGATCGTGGACCTGCACCGCAACGATATTGGCCGAGTGGCGCAGTTTGGTACGGTCAAAGTGCGCAGCCTGATGGATATCAAGCGCTTCAGCCACGTACAGCACATTTCGAGCGAGATCGTCGGCATCATTGCCGAGAGCGAAGATATGTTTACCGCGCTGGCCAGCAACTTCCCGGCAGGCACGCTCACCGGTGCGCCAAAAATCGAGGCGATGAAAATCATCGACGACCTGGAAACCGACGGGCGCGGCCCCTACGGCGGCGCGGTGGGCCAGTTCTCCTTCAACGGCGACTGCACCTTTGCGATCCCCATTCGCACGGTGTTCGTCAACGGCGAGCACGCCTACGTGCAAACCTGCGGCGGCAACGTGTATGACAGCAACGCCGACGATGAATACGAGGAGATTCGTCGCAAATTTGCCGGCACCCGCAAGGCCTTGGCCCCCTTTATGGATACGGAAACGGAGAGCCCCGCATGAAGGTGCTGATCATCGATAACTACGACTCCTTCACCTATAACCTCTACCAGTTCATTGGTGAGATTCTGACGACTGAAAAGAATCGCGGCGAGCTGCCTCACTTCGAGATCGTGGTGAAGCGCAATAACCAGATTGATTTTAAAGCGATTGAAGCCATGGCGCCGGATCGCATCATTATCTCGCCTGGCCCCGGCTCACCGGATGACCCTCGCTATTTTGGCGTATGCGCCGAAGTCATCGAAAAGCTGGGCAAAACGACGCCACTACTGGGCGTCTGTTTGGGCATGCAGGGCATCGTTCATGTGTTTGGCGGCAAAGTAATCAAAGCACCGCTGCCGATGCACGGCAAAATCAGCCCCATCCATCACAATAATCGCTCGGTGTTCAAAGGCGTGCCTGACCAGCTCGAGGTGATGCGTTACCACTCGCTGATTGCCGATGCGGCAACGCTGCCGGAGTGCCTGGAAGTCACTGCCACGGTGGGTGAGCTGACCGCCGCGCAGTTTGCCGAGCGAAGCCATTGGCAGTCGGCGGGTGAATTCGAGCTGATGGGCGTGAAGCACCGCGACTACCCCATTCACGGCATTCAGTTTCACCCAGAGTCGTTTGCCACCGAAGGCGGCAAAGAGTTAATTGCCAACTTTCTATTTTCTGACCACTACTGACGAATTCCGCCTTGTATCTGCAGGTGCCTGCCCTTTAGCGGCCTTTGCCCTCATCGCCCAGCGTGAAGGAGGGCGGGTCGCTGGCGGGAAAGGTGTCATCGGCGGCGGCGTCCAGGTCGCTCTCCGACCACACCGTTTCCGTGTTATCCGCCGTATATGCCTTGAAATCCTTCAATAAGCACCACTGCCCCTGGCTCTTGGCCAACGACTCTGGTTTCACCCAAAAGTGGCGTCCGTAGGGTGTACGTATCTCGGCATTTTGGCGCTCACTAATGTTGACCACCTGCCCAACTAACAAGCCGTGGTGATCGACTATTTTTGCGTCTTTCAAAGTATCGTCTGCCATCCTAGCGTCCTCTTCGTATTCCTGATCCGGGCACTCTTCAACGTAGTGGCTCTATGCAAACGCCCGCAAGCCGCGCGGACAACTTTAGCTTTTAGCAAGCCAACGCGGGGCGATTAACGCTTTCCCCGTGCGCGGGGTGGCTTGCCACCGGCAGGCTTACCGCTTGGGCGACCACCCTTCACTGAGCCCTTACCCACCCCCTTCGCCACCGGATTACCGCCGGGCCTACCCTTACCTTTCGCAGCTGGTTTGCCAGCGGGTTTTCCTTTGGCACTCGGTTTACCGGGCACGGCCCCTTTGGCCTTGGCGTCTTTACGTGTTTTGTTACCCGCCTTGGCACCGGAGGAAGCGCGCTTGGACACCGGCTTTTTCTCCTTCGTGCTACTCCTACCGCCGCTGTAGTTGGGCCTGGCTGGCTTTTTCTTCTCGGACGCTTTCTTCTCCGGCGCGACGGCTGAGGTTTCGGTGAGGGCGAGGATCGTCTCGATCTCTTTAGGCGTCAAATCACGCCAATCCCCCAGCGCCAGCCCTTTCAGCGACACGTTCATGATGCGGGTGCGTACCAACTGCGTCACCTCATAGCCAAAGTATTCGCACATTCGGCGAATTTGTCGGTTGAGGCCCTGCACTAGCGTGATATTGAAAACGAACGTGGACTCTTTGACCACTCGACACTTTTTGGTCATCTGCCCCAGAATCGGTACGCCGCCCTGCATACCCGTAATGAACTCATCGGTGATCGGCTTATTCACCGTTACCACGTACTCTTTTTCGTGGTTGTTGTTAGCGCGCAGGATCTTATTGACCAAGTCGCCGTTGTTGGTGAGAAAAATCAGCCCTTGAGAATCTTTATCCAAGCGGCCGATCGGAAAAATGCGTGTGCCGTGCTTCACGAAATCAACGATGTTGTCCTTTTCTGCCGACTCCGTGGTGCTCACGATACCCACCGGTTTGTTCAAGGCGATGAGAACGAGGTCCTCTTCCTCTTGCGGCTCGATCTCCTGGCCATTGACCTTTACCCGGTCTCCTGGGACCACTTGATCACCGGTGGTGGCGCGGCGTCCGTTGATCCACACATTGCCCTGCTCGACAAAGCGGTCGGCTTCGCGGCGGGAGCAGAGGCCACTTTCGCTGATGTATTTATTGATACGGATCGATGTTCGTAACGACATAAAACGCCATGTAGCTTAAATAAACGTTAAAAAGAGGAGCCGGGCTGCTGGAGAAATTCGATCTCTTCTGGGGTAGAGGGTCTACCCAACAGTGCATTGCGATGCGGGTAGCGCCCAAAGCGGTCAATGATGGCCTTGTGACGTTTTTCGAAATCCAGGTTGTTTTCAAGCCCCGCCTGATCGAACAACTGCAGAGCCACCGTGTGAATCGCCGCCGACTCGCTGTGCATATAGGGCATATAGAGAAAACTGCGCTCCACCGCCGAGAGTGTCTGGTCAGCCCCATTGGCCACTGCTTCCTGGGCAAGCCCAAGCGCAAGCGCGTCGTTGGCAAAGGCTCGCGCCTCGTTGCGGTAAATGTTGCGTGAGAACTGATCCAGCACGATGATCTCCGCTAGCCGACCCTGAGCCGTGCGACGCCACTCGAAACACTCGCATGCAGCCGCCCGCGCCAGCACGTCGCTGAATCGTTCGGCTATCTGGCGATCCATGTTGTCGTCTTTTTTAAACCACTGTGCGGGCGTCAGTTCCTGAAACCAGAAGGCCAATACAGCCTGAGCGTCTACAGTCATGTCCCTGTCTCCAACGCTGAACGTAAAGAAAAGCGCCGCCACCTAGCGGTAGCGGCGCAGGTAGGCAGCTATTAGCTTAGCCCGTGTTACGCAGGCCAGCCGCAATGCCAGCCATGGTGACCATCAGTGCGCGGGAGAGATCTGGGCTAATCGCCCCATCGGCATCGCGGTTACGCTGCAAAAGCTCCGCTTGGAGGCCATGCAGCGGGTCGATGTAGGGGTTGCGTACATCGATCGCTTGACGGATCAGCGGCGTGTTCTCCAACAGTTTTTCCTGCTGCAGAATATCCAGCACGACATCTTCCAGACGTTCGAAGCGTTCGCGGAGTTTCTTGCCCAGCGCTTTCAGCGAGGGCTCGTCCACCAAGCGGTGCTCGTAGTAAGCGGCAATGGCGACATCAGCCTTGGCCAGCAGCATTTCCAACATGTCGAGATAAGTGCCGAAGAACGGCCATTGGGTGCGCATTTCTTGCAACACTTCGCGGCCGCCGGGCTGCTCCACGCGTCGGGAAAAAGCCTCACCGCTGCCCAACCAAGCGGGTAACATTAGGCGGATCTGTGTCCAGGCGAAAATCCATGGGATGGCACGCAGCGTTTCCACCCCGCCGTCCTGGCGACGCTTGGTAGGTCGCGAACCAAGCGGCAGCCTGCCCAGCGCACCCTCCGGCGTCACCGCACGGAAATAGGGCACGAAATCAGGATCTTCGCGAACCACGCCAACGTAAGCAGCATGAGCAACACTGGCCAGCTGATCCATCTCTTCGCGCCAGTGCGGCTCGGGTGCCGGAGGTGGCAGCAGAGTGGCTTCCAGCACTGCACAGGCATAAATTTCCATGGAGCGCAGGGCGATATCCGGCTGGCCGAACTTAAAGCGAATCATCTCGCCCTGCTCGGTCACGCGCAGGCTGCCGTTCACGGAGCCCGGCGGCTGGGAGAGAATCGCCGCATGGGCCGGGCCGCCCCCGCGGCCCACGGTGCCGCCGCGGCCGTGGAACAGCGTCAGATCAACACCGTGCTTGTCGCACACGTTGACCAGCGCTTCCTGGGCACGGTATTGCGCCCAGGCAGCGGCCAATTGCCCCGCATCTTTGGCGGAGTCCGAGTAGCCGATCATCACCTCTTGGCGGTCTTTAGCCAACGCGCGATAGCCCGGCAATGCCAGTAGTTTGTCGATCACATCGCCCGCGTGGTCCAGGTCGTTCAAGGTTTCGAACAGCGGTGCAATGGGCAACGAGACTTGTCCCCCTACTTCCTTCATCAGCAGCGCCACGGTGAGCACATCGGATGGTTCGGCGGCCATCGAGATAATGTAGGTGCCGAGCGCTTCTGCATGCTCCTGGGCGATCACCTTGAAGGTGTCAATGACCTCACGGGACTCCGCCGAACACTCCCAGCGACGCGGGATCAGCGGACGACGGGAGTCAAGCTCCGCTAGTAAAAACTCCTGGCGCTGGGTTTCGCTCCACTCCTGATAATGACCTAGCCCCAGGGAACTGGTGAGTTCTTCCATCACTTGGGCGTGGCGGCTGGCTTCCTGACGAAGGTCAAGCTTGGTCAGCGTTACACCGAACACGGCCACGCGGCGCAGTGTATCCAACAGCGCGCCGTTGGCGATGGTATCCAGCCCCACGTCGCAGAGCGAGCGATAGCAGGCCAGCAGCGGCGCATAAATCTGGTCGCGGGTCTCGATGATCGGCCCGCCGTCATAGTTACGGCCATCGAGCTGCGCTTTCGCCCAGTCGCGGGTGGCCTCCATTTTGGTGAGCAGCCGTTTCAAAAGCTCGCGGTAAGGCTCCGCCACGTCGCCCACTTCGGCTTTGAGGGCGCTGTTGGCTTTCCACATGGAGAGCTCGGTCTTGAGCTGTTCCAAATCACGCAAGTAGAGGTCCGCCGCCATCCAGCGGCCTAGCAGCAGCACTTCCTGGGTCACTTTGGCGGTGACATTCGGATTGCCGTCACGGTCGCCGCCCATCCAGGAAGCGTAGCGGATCGGCGCGGCATCCAGCGGCAGGCGTTCGCCTGCGGTGTCCAGCAGCAGGTTATCCAGGTCGCGATGAAAATCCGGTACGGCCTGCCACAGTGAGTTCTCGATGACGGCAAAGCCCCACTTCGCTTCGTCTACCGGCGTGGGGCGTTCGTGGCGAATCTCGTCGGTATGCCACGCCTGGCTGATCAGCTCTTCCAAGCGGCCTTGGGCGCGGGCACCGCGCTCGGGGTAATCCTCGGAGCTTTCGATCGCAGTCAAGCACTCATCGATCGCATCGTATTTTTGGATCAGCGTACGACGGATGACCTCGGTGGGGTGCGCGGTCAGTACGAGCTCGACACGCATATTAGCCAGGGTTTCCACCAGCTTGCGGGGCGAGTTACCGGCCTGCTGAGCGCGCCCCAAGAGCTCCCCTAGCGCGGGCTGCGAACCGGGTTTGTAATCCTCCACCCGACGGAACCGTGCCCGGTAGTGCTGCTCGGCGATATTGGCCAAATTCAAGAACTGGTTGAATGCGCGGGTCACCGGGAGCAGGTCCCGCTCGGGTAGCTGACGCAAATACTCGATGAGCTGGCGCTGTTGAAGCGAGTCGCCCTGGCGACCGCGCTTGGCGTGGGCACGAATGGTTTCAATCTTATCGACAAACGACTGGCCTAAGTCATCGGCGATGGTACGCCCAAGACTGTCCCCCAGAATACGCACGTTATCGCGCAGTGATTCGTGTAGATCATGACTCATTGGCGTGGCCTCCTTGCGGGGTCGCGTTGATAGGTTGTGACATTAGTGTTGTTCTTGTGCTTTCGCGGCTTGCCAGTGACTTTCCATCTCATCCAGCGAGGCCTCGTTCAGAGGGCGCTCTGATTCAGCAAGCGCGCGCTCGACAAAGCGAAAGCGACGTTCGAATTTTGCATTGGTACGGCGCAAGCACTGTTCGGGATCGGTACCCAACGTGCGCGCCAAATTGGTGACGGCAAACAGCAGGTCGCCGACCTCTTCCTGGGCGTGCTGTCGATCCCCCGCCGCCAGCGCCTCTTCAACTTCTTCAAGCTCTTCACGAATTTTGGCCAGCACGCCTTCGGCGTCGGGCCAGTCAAAGCCTACTCGCGCAGCGCGTTTGGAGAGCTTGGCCGCGCGGCTAAGAGCGGGTAGCGTTCTTGGCACGTCATCCAGTACCGATGGGGCTTGGTTGGCGCGCTCGGCGCGTTCGTCCGCCTTCAGCGATTCCCAGCGGCTATTCACCTGTTGGGTTTTTACTTCATCGGCACTCACGCCGGTCGGGCGGCGTGACGCCAGCGTGCCGTCTGGGAACACATGGGGATGACGGCGCAGCATCTTGGCGGTCAGCGTATCGACGATATCGTGAAAATCGAAGCGCTGCTCTTCTGCGCCAAATTGGGCGTAATAGACCACTTGAAAAAGCAGGTCGCCGAGCTCGCCGGGCAGTTCGTCGAAGGCGCGACGCTCGATGGCGTCGGCCACTTCGTAAGCCTCTTCCAGCGTGTGGGGCACGATGCTGTCCCAATCCTGCTTGACGTCCCACGGACAGCCCTGCTCCCGATCGCGCAGCACGGCCATTAGGGTGAGCAAATCCTCCAGGGTATGACGCATCAGGCCCCTCCTTTACGGGCACTTTTCTCGGGATCGGCGTTACGCAAACGGCGCACTTCGGTGACATTGGGCAGTTGTTGGATACGTGAAAAGAGTCTGCCGAGCGACTCCAGCCCGTCCACTTCCAGGGTAATCCGCAGTCGGGCGACGCCCTCGTCGGTATCCGTGAGCGTATTGACCGCTAGCACATTGACCTTTTCATTACCCAAGAGACCGGTCACATCGCGCAGCAGGCCGGAGCGGTCCCAGGCTTGGATCTCGATGGTCACCGGGTAGCGGGTGTGGGCCCGCTCGCCCCACTCCACTTCGATAATGCGCTGGGGCTCTTCCATGCGCAATTGGAGAATGTTGGGACAGTCCTGGCGGTGCACGGTGACGCCACGCCCCTGGGTAATGAAGCCGACGATCGGCTCGCCGGGCACAGGGCGGCAACAGTTGGCCATGCTGGTTTTCAGGTTGCCCACGCCCAGCACGGTGATGTCGCTTTGAGTCGCCTTGCTGGGCTGGCGGCGGGGTTTGGCTAGCAGGCGATCGAGCTGCTCTTGGTCGTCGGTTTCACCAAACAGTTGCTGCGCCTGATGCAGCACTTGACCGATACGTAGGTCGCCCGCGCCCAACGCCGCGTACATGTCGTCGGCATTTTGGTAGTTGACGGCTTTGGCGAGCTTGGCCAGATCCAGCCCTTCCACATCCAGACGCCGCATTTCGCGCTCAAAGAGCGTGCGCCCTTCGTCCAAATTCTGGTCACGGGCCTGATGCTTGAACCACGCTTGAATCTTGGCACGCGCTCGCGACGTGCGTACATAGCCAAGACTGGGATTGAGCCAATCGCGGCTGGGGCCACCTTTGGTGGCGGTCAAAATCTCAATCTGCTGGCCCGTCTTGAGTTTGTAGGTCAGAGGCACTATTCGACCATTGACCTTGGCTCCCCGGCAAAGATGGCCAATCTCGGTGTGAACCCGATAAGCAAAGTCGATGGGTGTCGCGATGCGCGGTAGGTCGATGACGTGCCCATCTGGCGTGAACACGTAAATGCGGTCTGGGGCAACATCGCTGGAGAGCCCTTCGCGCAGGTCGCCAAACCCTCCCACTTCGTCCTGCCACTCCAATACTTGGCGCAGCCAAGCGATCTTATCCTCGTAACTGCGACTTTTAGCGTTGGTGTCGTGGCCTTTATAGCGCCAGTGGGCACACACGCCCAGCTCGGCTTCATCGTGCATGGAGAAGGTGCGAATCTGTATTTCCAGCACCTTGTTATCCGGCCCCATGACGGCCGTATGCAGCGATTGATAGCCGTTTTTCTTGGGGTTGGCGATATAGTCGTCGAACTCGTTGGGCACATGGTGCCAGCGAGAGTGGACGATACCCAGTACGGTGTAGCAGTCGGTGACTTCAGGCACCAAAATACGCACGGCGCGTACGTCGTGTACCTGGGAAAAATCGATCCGCTTGCGCTTCATTTTGCGCCAAATGGAGTAGATATGCTTAGCTCGCCCGCTCACGTCGTAGCGGTGAATATGCTGAGCCTCCATCAAGCCTTTAAGGGTTTCCACCACGTCGTGAATGTATCGGTCGCGATCCAAGCGCTTTTCCGCCAAGAGTTTGGCGATGGCCTTGTAATCCTCTTCATGTAGATAACGGAACGACAGGTCTTCAAGCTCCCACTTGATCTGACCAATGCCCAGTCGGTGAGCCAGCGGCGCATAGATATCGGCCACTTCCCGCGCAACTTGCAGGCATTTCTCACGGGGCGCATCTTTGACTTGACGTAGCGCACAGGTACGCTCGGCAATTTTGATCAGCGCAACGCGTACGTCACCGACCATGTTCACCAGCATTTTGCGCAGGTTTTCCTGCTGGTTGTGCTGGCTCATGCCATGGTTAGGTGCCAATGGGTAGCTGATGGCGGCCATTTGCAGCACACCGTCGATCAGCTTGGCGACCTCCTCTCCAAAGCGCTTGCTGACACCTTCTAAACTCAACAACCCTTCCCGCACGGCGCGGTAGAGAACGGCGGCTTCCAGCGTGGCCTGATCGAGTTTGAGATCGGCGAGGATATCCGCCATCTCGAGGCCCATACGGAAGCTAGAGCCCGGCGATAGCCACACGCGATGCGTACGCGGTGCTTCTCGCTCCAACTGCTCGGCCAGCTCACAGGCTTCCAATAAGCGTTCGGGTTCGCGTAGGCGCACATCTTCTTGAAGGCGCGTTAACCATTGTTGTATGTCCACCTTTCCGCTTTCTGTCAGCGGTTGGTCTTCACGCACTTTCACCATGACGTTCACTCATCCTTTCTGGGTGACGGCCTCCACACCGCCGCCACCAATGCTTGCTGCAAAGGGCAGACTAGCCCGCGTATTCAAACAGCATCAGCGTTTCCATGTGGGCAGTGTGCAGAAACATATCCGCGACGGCGACGTGCTCGACGCGATAACCTGCATGCACAAGGTGTGCCGCATCCCTGGCCAGCGTAGCCGGATCGCAGGAAACATAGGCAATTTTCGCTACTTTTCGACGCCCTAGCGCTTGGCATACGGCTTCAGCACCGCTGCGCGGCGGGTCGAGTACCACCGCATCGACCGGGTGTTCATCAAGCAGCGCCATGACTGCCGTCGACTCATTGAGATCCGCCTGCTGGGCACTCACAACCAGTCGATTCAGCTCTGCATTGGCTTTCAAGCGCTCGACCATGGCGGCGCTTCCCTCTACGGCATGCACGCTGGCTCCTGCAGCGGCTATCGGCAGGCTGAAGTTCCCTATCCCGGCAAACAGGTCGAGCAGCCGCCCTCCTTGTCCAGGTGCCAACCATGCTATCACCTGCGCCACCATCTTTTGGTTGACCTCGGCATTTACTTGTAAAAAATCGCCGGGGGCAAACGTCAGCACCAGTTCGTTAGCGGTCTGTGAGTCAGTCACGCCCAATGCGCTCAATGAGAAGCGCTCTTCTAGTGCAGGTACCTCACCATACCAGTGCAGCGAGGGTGACTCCCGGCCCAGCCATATGCCAAAACGCACGTGGTGTTGATCTGCAAAGGATTGCCAGCGCCCCCTATCTTGAGGCTGCTCTTTGAGCTGTCGCACCAGCACTACCGTGGCCTTAGGGGTCGAGAGCAATTCGATATGGCCAATGGAGCGCGGTGCATCCAACTCGATAAGCAGCTGTTTTAACGGGTCTAGTAGCGCCTTTAGCGACGGCACCAACACATGGCAGTGTTCGATATCGACCAACCGATGGCTATTGGCTGCTCTAAATCCCAGGCGCACGTTACCCTGACCATCGACCTTGACGCCTAGACGAGCCCGTCGGCGATAGTGTTCGGACTGCCCGTTAATGGGCGTCACTGCCGATAGCCTCACGCCTTGACGGGCCATCAGTTCACTGACGACCTCACGCTTATGGGCACGCTGTGCATCGAGCGCTAGGTGCTGCAAATCACATCCGCCACAGTGGCCGAAATGCGCGCACGGCGGCTCTACACGCTGGGGAGAGCGGGTTACTAACGTTTTGACGTGCGCTTCGTCGAAGCGCTTGCGCGTGACATGTACCGCCACCTCGACCTGCTCTCCAGGCAGCGCCCGATCGACGAACACGGTTTTACCGTCCGGGTGATGGGCCACGCCACGCCCATCATGGGCCAAACGCTCGATCGACAGCGGCGCGCCGACATCGATGCCGATAGGCTGCTTGGTCGGCACGCCGTTGCTGTAAGGTTGGCGGGCCAACCCAGAGTGGCCCGAGGCGGGCCGTGGTGGCCGCCGCTTACCCAACATAGCCATCTATACCTCCGGGGCGAACAGGCCCGTGGAGAGATAGCGATCGCCACGGTCACACACAATGAACACGATGACCGCATTTTCGGTTTGCTCGGCAATACGCAGGGCGCCTGCCAAGCTGCCACCCGATGACACGCCCGCCAAAATGCCCTCTTCACGGGCCAAACGGCGCATGTGTGTCTCGGCTTCCTGCTGACTGATATCGAGTGTGATATCCACCCGCGGCGCTTCGAATATGGCGGGCAGATACTCCTGTGGCCAGCGGCGGATGCCTGGAATACTGGCCCCATCGGCGGGCTGTAAACCGACGATTTGAATCGCACTATTCTGCTCTTTCAGGTAGCGCGACACGCCCATGATCGTTCCGGTGGTTCCCATTGAACTCACGAAGTGGGTTACCTCTCCGCCCGTTTGCCGCCACACTTCCGGCCCGGTGGTACGGTAATGCGCCAGCGGGTTATCCGGGTTGGCAAACTGGTTCAGTGGTTTGCCTTCTCCCCGGGCGATCATGGCGTCAGCGATGTCCCGCGCTTCTTCCATACCGCCCTCTTTACTGGCCGTGATCAGCTTGGCGCCGTAAGCGGCCATGGCCTGCTTGCGCTCGGCGGAGGCGTTTTCCGGCATGACCAACGTCATGTTGTACCCTTTGATGGCCGCTGCCATAGCAAGTGCAATGCCGGTATTTCCAGAGGTCGCTTCGATGAGCGTATCTCCCGGCGAGATCTCACCGCGGGCTTCGGCTTCGCTGAGCATGGAAAGCGCCGGGCGGTCCTTGACCGAGCCGGCCGGGTTATTCCCCTCCAGCTTGGCCAATAGCGTGTTGTTCTTTCCAGCACTGATGCGCTTAAGGCGCACCAAGGGCGTATTGCCCACCACCTCTTCGAGCGTGGGATAATTCATCGGACACTCCTTATCGTAACCGTTATGCTGCATTATATCGGTGCTGCCTGTGAGTGGACAGGCAACCTTCCAGATTCGACGAGCTTCTTTCATGTCATTAAATACGCGCCTGCTGTTCGCTCTGCTTGGTTTCCCTCTGCTGGTCTATGCCGTCATGGCCGTTCTACTGGTCCTGCAAAATGAACATACCGGTAGAAGCGTGCTCGAAGATCGGTTGACCAGCGCTGGAGAATTGCTAGCTCCCAGCCTTGGGGCTGCCATGGCCGATGGCGACTTGCCACGACTGGAAGCGTTGGCCCGTCAGTTGTTGGAGCACCGTGGTCTAAGAGCGGTGACACTGTTCGACGAGCAGGGCAACCGCTTGTTGGTACTGGGCCGTTCGATGCCGCCTCCGCCGCGCCTGAACGCGCCCGACGTGACCGTCATCGCCAAAGAGGAAGACACGTGGCGCCTACAGGTACCGATCACCAGTCAGGCGGTGGGTGGGACCAGCCTTGTTACCAACGGCTGGTTGGAAGCCGAGATGGATATCCGCGCACTAACGCTCGAGCGCTACCGTTTGATCGCCAGCTTGAGCCTCGGTGGCATGCTGCTCGGCCTGCTGCTATTCCTGGCGGCCTTTGCCATCAGCCGCTACGCCAGCCGACCTATCGAAGAGGCCAACCAAGCCCTATATCGCTTGTCCCGTGGCGATTACAGCCTCGTGATGTCCCACGCCAAGCCCACCGAATTCAAGCAGCTAGCCAAACACATCAATCGACTGGCCGAGCATTTCCAACAGGCTCAACGAGATATGCAGAGTCAAATCGAGCAGGCGACCAGCGAGCTGCAAGAGTCGATGGAAACCATCGAAGAGCAGAACATCAAGCTAGACCTCGCCCACCGCAGCGCACTTCGGGCCAACGCGGTCAAATCCGAATTTCTAGCCAATATGAGTCATGAAATCCGCACGCCGCTCAATGGCATCGTGGGTTTCTGCCGCCTACTCGGGCGCTCTTCGCTGGATAGCCGTCAAAAAGAGTGGCTAGAACACGTTCGTCGCGCCTGCGACAACCTGCTCATGCTGGTGAACGATGTCTTGGACTTCTCCAAACTGGAAGCCGACCGGCTTACGCTGGAAGAGGTGGACGTCGATATCGTTGCTTTAGTGGATGAGATCATAGGCCTACATGCCCCGGAAGCGCAGCGCAAGCAGCTCCATTTGGTCGCCATGGTGTACGACGACGTGCCCACGCCGCTTTGTGGCGATCCGCTGCGCATTCATCAGGTGCTCAACAACTTGCTAGGCAATGCGATCAAGTTCACCACCGAGGGGGAGGTGATCGTTCGCGTGATGCTAGAGAACCAAGAGGGGCAGCATGTCGTGCTGCACATTAGCGTCAGCGATACGGGCATCGGGTTGAGCGAAGAGCATCAGCAGCAGCTCTTTAGTGCCTTCTCCCAGGCAGAGCCCAGCCATTCGCGTCAATTTGGCGGCACTGGTCTTGGGCTGACCATCTGCCGCCAACTCATTCAACGAATGGGCGGTGAAATCACCGTCGATAGTGAACTAGGCAAAGGCTCGACGTTCTCTTTCACTCTGCCGCTGTTGGCGCATCTTGCCGATGAACGCCCTCCAGAATTGACCCTGGATGGCCCGATCATTCGACTTCACGAGCCGCACCTTCCTACCCGCAACGTGCTCGAGCACCTGTTAGAGCGCTGGGGAGCGCGTCCTGTCTCGTTCATCGATGCAGGCAATGAGTCACTGCTGATTCTCTGCCTCTCGGCTGAGGATTTTAACGACGAGCGAAAAGGCTACTGGCAGTCGGTCATTGAGCAGACGCCTTGTCCGGTACTGGTGCTGGCCAATACCACCAGCTTCGATCTACCCACCTGGGAGCTTCCCCACGGTGGTGAGATGCTGTGCAAGCCATTTACCCGAGCGCAGCTGGCCACCACGCTACGCCACCTCTTGCAGCCACAGGCACAAACAGCGCCCAGCGCCAACGTTTCTAAACCGCTACCGGCCCCGCGCTTGACGATTCTGATCGTCGACGATAATGCGCCCAATCGTGAGCTGCTCAAAGCGATGCTGGAGAGCGATACCCTGCAAATCGCACTCGCCGAGAGCGGCCATGAGGCGTTAGAGTTTGCCAAACATGCCACCGCTGACATGGTGCTCATGGACATTCGAATGCCCGGCATGGATGGCATTCAAACGACCCAAGCCTTGCGACGTATCAACAATAGCTGGGCACGCTGCCCCATCATTGCGGTGACGGCCCACGTGTTGAGCGCGGAACGCCAGCAGTGGCTGTCCGAGGGGTTGGACGACGTCATGGTCAAGCCCATCGACGATGTTCAGCTACAGCAGCTGCTCCAGCGCTTTTTAGGGGTGGCAGCCAAGCCTGCGTCGACAGAGCCCACTCGCGCCTTGCAAGCCCCTATCGAACCCTCAAGCTCGCTGCCTGCCGTCGACCTGACGCTGGGTGCTCGACTGGCCGGTGGCAAAGAAACGCTGGCCAAGCAGCAGTTGGTACGGCTCATCGATAGCCTGCCCGAAAGCGAGCGACACATCCGTCGTGCGTTTGCAGCGGAGGATTTGACGACACTACTGGATTGGGTACACGGCTTGAATGGCGCTAGCCGATATTGCGGTGCGCCGGAGCTTGCGCTACTGGTAGAAACATTGGAAACGCGGCTACGCACCAGCGGACTGCGGCATGTGGTAACGCTGCTGGACGAGCTCTACACCGCCATGGAAAGACTCAGCCAGGAGCGCGCTGCGCTGGTCGAAAAGCGATGACCGACGTCATCGCTCCAGTACGACAAAAGCAACGGCATAATCGGCTTCATCGCTTAAGGTAATGTGGGCGGCGGTGGCGCCGCTTTCGAGAAATCGGCGCTGCGCTTCACCGCTGAGCTTGAGGCTCGGCTTACCCAGCGCATCGTTGAGCACCTGTATCTCGCCCCACTGCATGCCCTGGCGGAGCCCCAGCCCAAGCGCTTTAACGAAGGCCTCCTTGGCCGCAAAGCGTTTTGCCAAATAAGCCGTCGCCTGCCCCTTCGACTGCCATGCACGCTGCTCGTCTGGCCCTAAGATGCGCTGCGCAAAACGAGGACCGTGACGCGTCACGGCCTGACGAAAGCGTTCAACCCGAGCAATGTCCGAGCCAATTCCGACGATCATATCAATGACTGCAGCAGTGGTGACCATTGCCGTGATCGTGGTCATGTTCGTGGGCGTCCAGGGCGGCCATCAAGCCCGCTTCCTGACCCGCGATGATCAAACGCTTCATCTCCTGAACGGCTTCCTTCAAACCAACGAAGAGTGCTCGGGCAATGATGGCATGACCGATATTGAGCTCGTTGACGCCGGGCAGTGCGGCAATCGCTTCCGCATTGTGGTAATGCAGACCGTGTCCGGCATTGACTACCAAGCCTAGTGAAACCGCGTACACCGCCGCCGCGCTAAGGCGATCATATTCGGCGTTGGCCTCGGCACTGCCCGGCTTGGCGTCGGCGTAAGCGCCAGTGTGTAGCTCGATGGTGGGCGCACCGGCACGATGGGCAGCATCGATCTGTGATTCGTCGGGGTCGATGAATAGCGACACGTCACACCCCGCCGCCGCTAAGCGCTGGCAGGCGCTAGCGATCTGATCGAAGCCGCCAACCACATCCAGGCCGCCTTCGGTGGTGAGCTCTTCGCGCTTTTCAGGCACTAAACACACGTGTGCCGGGCGTACCTCTTCTGCCAGCGCCAGCATTTCTTCGGTGACGGCCATTTCCAGGTTCATGCGCGTATTGAGCACCTCGGCCAAGAGCCGCACGTCGCGGGGCTGAATATGGCGACGGTCTTCGCGCAAATGAACGGTAATGCCATCGGCTCCTGCCTCCTCGGCCAGCAGCGCTGCCTGCACCGGGTCGGGATAGCGTGTACCACGCGCCTGACGCAGCGTGGCGATATGATCGATGTTTACGCCGAGTAAAATCCGTGGGGGGTGCATGCAGAGACTCCAATCAATCAACAGCGATAGAACACTATCGCGATCAGTGGTAACGGTGGCTCAAGAGCGATGACGGCGGCGAGCCAAATCCAGCATCAATTCACGGGAACGCAGCGCGGTAGTTCCTAAGTGAGGAGCCAGCGCTGCCCGCATGACCGCTTTCAATGCATTGGCCAGGCCCGCTGGCTGCCAATCACCCTGTTCGATTAAGCGAAGGGTACGTCCTTCGATGCCTTGAGGTGCGGCAACGAACGCGCGAGTGTCGGCTTCGAAACGGTAGCGCTGATGTGGGTCCAGCGCACCTCCCTCTGGGGTGCTAAAGCGCGGCGTGGCCTCGAGCACGTCCAGAAGCGCCCATTCGTAGCGCCTGAGCGCCAGACCGCGCTCGGCGGGCACTGGCAGTGCCTCCAGCAGCGCGCTGTAAAAAGCAAACACTTCGGTCGCCGCGAGTTCAAGGGGCAGCAAGCGAGTGGCAATTTCGTTAGCGTACAGGCCACATAGCAGCCCCTCGCCGGCCAGCAACGCGGTGTGCCCACGCGACTCCATCAACGTCAGTCGCTTCAGCTCTCGTTCGCCGCGCCAGGAGACGAACAGCGGCGTAAAGGGTTGCAGCCGCTGACGAGATTTCGAGCCGGGCCGCTGCCCCCCGTGAGCTACCGCACGGATGCGGCCATGGTCGAGTGTCAATAGATCGACTAGCGCGCTGGTTTCACGGTAGGCACGGCGATGAAGCAAAAACGCAGGCTCGGCGGTCATGGAGCCACTCAATCGAGATCGTAACCCAGGCTCTTCAGGGCCCGCTCGTCGTCGGACCAGCCGCGCTTGACCTTGACCCACAGGTTGAGCATGACTTTCGTTCCCAGCGCGCGCTCCATGTCCAGGCGCGCCTCGCGGCCAATGCTCTTGATTCGGTCGCCGTTCTCGCCAATCAAAATCACCTTCTGCCCCTGACGCTCTACCAGAATCAGCGCGCTGATATGCGTGACCCGCTCGGTCTCGCGGAACTCTTCGATCTCGACCGTCATCTGGTAGGGCAGCTCGTCGCCGAGCTGACGCATGACTTTTTCACGCACTAGTTCAGCCGCCATGAAACGCAGGCTTTTATCGGTGATCTGGTCTTCCGGGAAGAAATGGATACTCTCGGGCAGGTGCTTGGCGACTTCCTCTTCCAGGGTTTCTACTTGGGTGCCATGCTTGGCAGAAATGGGTACCACGGCGGCAAATTCACGGCGTGCGCCCACATCGGCCAGCCAAGGCAGCAGATCGCCTTTGTCTTGAAGACGGTCGACCTTGTTGACCGCGAGAATGACCGGCGCCTTCACGTGCTCTAGACGCTTCAGTACGGCTTGGTCTTCGTCTGTCCAACGGGTGCGGTCGATGATGAACACCACGCAGTCGACATCGCGCAGTGCTTGGGTCGCCGCTTGGTTCATGAAGCGGTTGATAGCCTTGTTACGATCCTTGGACATGATGTGCATGCCCGGCGTGTCGACATAGATGAACTGCGTATCGTCGACGGTTTTGATACCCATCACTTGGTGGCGCGTGGTTTGCGGTCGCCGAGAAGTGATCGAGATTTTTTGCCCCAGAATCCGATTCATGAGGGTTGACTTGCCTACGTTGGGACGGCCAACGATGGCCACGAAGCCGCAGGTTTGGCTCATGATTTGTCTCCAGGGGGTTGCTCGAGATAGGACAATGCTTCTTCCGCAGCCTGCTGTTCGGCATGGCGGCGGCTGGGGCCTTTACCCGTGGTATGCTCGCTTAAAAGCTCGATGTAGCACTCCACGGTAAAGGTCTGGGCATGCGCCTCACCCTTTACAGAGACCACTTCATAACGTGGCAGCGCCGCTTGGCGCGACTGCAAAAACTCTTGTAAGCGTGTTTTGGGATCTTTCTGAGTATCTTGCAGCGAGATGTTTTCCAGGCGGTCGGCGTACCATGCGAGTACGCGCTCGCGCACGGCATCCATTCCAGCGTCTAGATAAATCGCGCCAATCACGGCTTCTACAGCATCCGCTAGAATCGATTCACGGCGATGGCCGCCGCTCTTCATTTCTCCCGACCCCAGCCTCAAGCACTCGCCAAAGGCCATTTCTCGGGCCAGCTCCGCTAGGGTTTGGCCCTTGACCAAGCGGGCGCGCAAACGCGAGAGCTGCCCTTCCCGCGCCTGGGGAAAGCGCTGAAACAGCGCTTCGGCAATCACGAAATTGACGATGGAGTCACCCAGAAATTCCAGGCGCTCATTGTTGCGACCACCGTAGCTTCGATGAGTCATGGCCAGTTCCAAAAGCGTTGGGTCGCCAAAGGTATGGCCGATTCGTCGGCAAAAAGCGGTTAAGGAATTACTCACAGTGCTCCTACGTCATTGACGTTAACTAAGACAACCACACTTACGATTTGAAAACGGTACTGCTTCATTCGATACGCCGTATGCTGGTAAAGCTAGGTAGCCCGCCATCCCAATGCATCCACACGGCAAAGGCGCGACCGACGATGTTCTCTTCCGGCACGAAGCCCCAGTAGCGGCTATCGTTGGAGTGGTCGCGGTTATCGCCCATCATGAAATAGTGGCCTTGCGGTACGACCACTTCACGCATTTGCGGGCCTGGATCACGGGGATTGTTATAGATGAAGTGACTCACGTCACCCAACTCCTCCTCCAGCAACAGCTGCTGAGGGGAAAGCATCGGCCCCTCTTCGATCAATGCCTTACTGACCGGCTCGCCATTGACATAGAGCTGCTTACCTTCATAGCGAATACGGTCGCCGGGCAGCCCCACCACGCGTTTGATGAAGTTCACCGATGGCTCTTCAGGAAAACGGAACACCATGACATCGCCCCGCTCGGGATCGTCTACTTCCAAAAAACGATGATGAACGACCGGTAAACGTAGGCCGTAGGCGAATTTATTGACGAGAATGAAATCGCCGACTTCCAACGTGGGCTTCATGGAGCCAGAGGGAATTTGAAATGGCTCGATGATGAAGCTGCGCACCACCAGCACCACCAACAGCACCGGAAAGAAAGAACGCGAGTAGTCGACCGGCCAAGGCTCTTTTAAGAGCTTCTCCCGCGTCGGCGCATCCAGCCCTTCCATGGTGGCCGACTCTGCTTTTGCCACGCGCTCACGGCGCTTAGGCCGAAGCACCAGCACATCCAACAGATAAATGGCCCCTGAGAGCGCGACCGCAAGTACCAATAACAGTGAAAAATCCATGTGGGGTTCGTATCCCTAGTCGTTTACCTTGAGCACAGCAAGGAAGGCATCCTGGGGAATTTCGACACGCCCCACCTGTTTCATCCGCTTCTTACCGGCTTTCTGTTTTTCGAGCAGCTTTTTCTTACGGCTGACGTCGCCGCCGTAACATTTCGCCGTGACGTTTTTACGTAGCGCTTTTACCGTCGAGCGGGCCACGACCTGGCCACCAATCGCTGCCTGAATCGCCACGTCGAACATTTGACGGGGGATCAGCTCTTTCATTTTCTCCACCAGCAAACGGCCGCGGGAGTGAGCATGGTCGCGGTGAATGATGACCGCCAGCGCATCGACTTTGTCACCGTTGATCAGCACATCCAAGCGCACGAGTTTTGCCGCCTCGAAGCGCTCGAAGTTGTACTCGAGCGACGCATAGCCACGCGAGATGGATTTTAAACGGTCAAAGAAATCCATGACTACTTCCGACATGGGCAGCTCGTAGGTGAGCTGGATCTGGTTACCCAGAAACTGCATGTCGAGCTGGGTGCCGCGGCGCTGTTCACACTCGGCGATCACGTTGCCAACGAACTCCTGAGGCACCAGAATGCTGGCCCGCACGATAGGCTCACGCATCTGCTCGACATCGGCCATATCGGGTAGCTTGGAGGGGTTGGAGACGTACTGAATGTCGCCGTTCTTCATGGCGAGCTCGTAAACCACCGTCGGCGCCGTGGTGAGCAGATCTAGATCGTACTCGCGCTCCAGACGCTCTTGGATGATCTCCATGTGCAGCGTACCAAGGAAGCCCACCCGGAAACCAAAGCCCAGCGCATCGGAGTTCTCCGGCTCGTACTCGAGAGAGGCATCATTGAGGGCCAGCTTTTCCAAGGCATCGCGGAAATCTTCGTAATCGTCGGCGCTGACCGGGAACATACCGGCGTAGACCTGCGGCTTCACTTTTTGAAAGCCCGGCAAACGTGGTACGTCTGGTGTCTTGGTATGGGTAATGGTATCCCCCACCGGAGCGCCGTGAATCTCTTTGATACCGGCCACGATGAAGCCGACCTCACCGGCGCGCAGAATGTTGGTCTCTTTGCGCAGCGGTGTGAAGATGCCTACTTCGGTGGCGTTCCAGTCGCGTCCGGTCGACTTGATACGGATCTTATCGCCTTTGCGCAGCGTGCCGTCGAATAAGCGCACCAGCGAGACGACGCCCAGATAGTTATCGAACCAAGAGTCGATGATCAGCGCTTGCAGGGGCGCTTCGGGATCACCTTTAGGCGGCGGAATGTCTCGCACCAGCCGTTCGAGCAGCTCGTTGATGCCAA
The DNA here is from genome assembly GCF_022348135.1 of Halomonas sp. McD50-4. NCBI lineage: Bacteria > Pseudomonadati > Pseudomonadota > Gammaproteobacteria > Oceanospirillales > Halomonadaceae > Halomonas > Halomonas sp. McD50-4. Next base: position 326,056 of record NZ_JAKRFG010000001.1, read on the forward strand.
TACCGCTTTTTGCAGACACTTGGCACGCGTCAGTGGCGTCCAGGCCAATGATTTCCTCTACCTCTTGGGCGACGCGATCCGGGTCGGCCTGCGGCAGATCGATCTTGTTGAGTACGGGTAGTACTTCCAGCCCCTGCTCGATGGCGGTGTAGCAGTTAGCTACCGACTGCGCTTCCACCCCCTGCGCCGCGTCGACGACCAACAGGGCCCCTTCGCAGGCATAGAGCGAACGCGACACTTCGTAGGAGAAGTCGACGTGCCCAGGGGTATCGATGAAGTTGAGCTGGTACACCTGGCCATCGGCAGCGGTGTAGTCCAGCGTGACGGACTGAGCTTTGATGGTGATGCCCCGTTCACGCTCGATATCCATGGAGTCGAGCACTTGCTCTTTCAGCTCACGTTCGGTCAAACCACCACAGGTTTGAATCAGACGATCCGACAGCGTCGATTTACCGTGATCGATGTGGGCAATGATGGAGAAATTGCGAATATGCTTGAGCTTTCCGCTGGAAACGTCATGAGACATCGAGTGTGTTCTACCTTATTGGTGCGCAAGCGTGGGAGTTGCGGCGCTGGGCCGAAGGGCGAAAAAACGGAAACCGCACCACTGCATTGCCAAAGTTCGTCAAAAGATAAGCGCTATTGTAGCGATATGCGCGGGATAGGAACAGCAGTCCGGCGAGAACCGCCGGACTGGAGGGAATTGACGCTTGGGTTAATCGAGGCGAAGGGCAACGAACAGCGAGCGGCCGTCGCGATAGAGACGCACGGGAATCGCTCGGTCGTTCGGTAGCGCTTCGACGATTTGCATCAGCTCGTCCGCCGAAGAGACACTGCGGTGGTCAATACTCACCAAAATGTCGCCAGCACGCAGCCCTGCCTGCGCCGCAACGCTATCCGGTTCGACCTGGCGTACTTCGACGCCGCCACTGATCCCCAAACGCTCACGCGTTGCTTGATCGACTTCGGCAACGGCGACGCCTAACCGCACTTGGTTATCGCTGCCCGATGCCGAGGCGGATGACGCCATATCTGGCCAGCTACCCAGCTCAACGGTTTCCGACACCTGCTCGCCATCTCGCATCAGCGTCAATTCGACATCGTTACCGGGTGCAACGCGACCGATCAGCCGCGGCAAGGTGCTGGAGCGATCCACTTCTTCACCGTTGACTTCGATGATGACGTCACCGGCTTGCAAGCCGCCCTGAGCCGCAGGGCCTTCGGGATCTAAATCGGCAACCAGAGCACCAACCGCTTCGCTCATACCGAAAGACTCGGCTAGATCCTGCGACACCGGCTGGATCATCACGCCCAACCACCCACGATTTACACGGCCATCTTCACGGAGCTGATCTGCCACGTCCATCGCCACGTTGATTGGGATGGCAAACGAGAGGCCCATAAAGCCACCGCTGCGGGTAAAGATTTGCGAATTGATACCGATGACTTCGCCTTCCAGATTAAACAGCGGGCCGCCGGAGTTACCCGGGTTGATGGCCACGTCGGTTTGGATGAACGGTACATAAGCATCACGAGGTAGCGTGCGGTTGATCGCACTGACGATACCCGCCGTCACCGAGTGATCGAAACCAAAGGGAGAACCAATGGCAGCGACCCAAGCCCCCACTTTCAGCTCGTCGGAATCGCCCAAATTGAGCACTGGCAGGTTGTTGGCATCGATTTTCAGCAGTGCCACGTCGGTTTGTGCATCACTACCAATCAATTCAGCGGGTAGTTCACGGCGGTCATTGAGACGCACCAGAATTTCATCGGCGTCCTGCACTACGTGTGCGTTGGTCATCACATAACCATCGGCACTGATGATGAACCCAGAACCAAGCGACTGTCGCTCTTGGCTACGGCTACCGCCTCCACCACCGGGAGGTGTTGGAAAGCTATCGCCAAAGAAGTGGCGGAAAATTTCGGGAATTTCCTGATTGCCAAACCCTTGGAGGGCTGGGCTGCGCTGCACCGTTCGACTGGTGGAAATATTGACGACGCCTGGTGCAGCGTCTTCTACCAACTCAGTGAAATCGGGCAGCGTTTGCGCATAGGCATTTTGGCCGATCAGAAACATCGCGACCAAGCAGAGCCATAGTGTCGAGGGGAGAACCAAGCGCTTCATGCAACAGCTCCTAGTCAAGCAGATACGAAACGAAGGGAGTGCAACTCTTAGCGAGCTACGGAACAACTAACTGACCAAGCGTGGACGGAAGCGTTCCATCCGCTCACGCAGTAGATATTTAAGGGCCAGTACGCTGCACATCAAGGCGCTAAAGAAGAGCGCTACGCTCAACCATTCGCGCGCATCAAGTAGCGAAGCAGCGCCTGCCACCAATAACGCTAACAGCAAAGGAATGACATAAATCAGAAGCGTTAGATAGTTCAACTGACGCTTGGGTAGCGCAATAGTGACGTCACTGTTCAGAGGATAAGCCGCCGGAAGTGAGGGGCGAGGGGCAGAAGCAAAAACGATAATTCGCTGCTGCTGGCGACGCGCCAAGAGCCCCATCCCGCAACCACGTCCCTCCGCACAGCGCTGGCAAGCACCGCTCAGCGAGACATCAACGATCAGTCCGGTATCGGTGTAACCAGCTACTTTACCTACTCTGAGTAGCGCTCCACATCCAGCGTCCGACATAGTCATCATCGAGGCTCGATACGCACAGATTGCACGACACGCTCCAAGGTAGCCGGCGGAAGCTCACCGATACCAATCAGTTGCCAGCGCTGCTCGCCCTCTGACAGCATCGAAATGGCGGCAGTCGATACCCCTAATCGATGCACGCCCTCTTCGAGCATGGGTTGCTCGACCGGAGTGACGAAGAGGCTCACCGCCGCTAGACCATCACTAAAAACCTGCTGATTCTCTGCTGACTGACCCGGCTCTTGTGGCTGAGCAATAAACCCTTCAGGCAACCAGTCTACCCGCCATGAGAAAGAAGACCGTTCGGTGGTCACGTCGCTGGCAACGTGCCCCTCATAAAGCACAGGAGATTGCAGTTGGGTAATCTGGAAGGTTTCTAACACGCGATCTTGATGGTCGCTCAAGACATGCTTGAGTAACAGTCCCGTTGATTTATCGACCCACCATGCATGCTGGTAGCGCTGCTGGTCTTGTGGCACAAAACGAAGTGCAACTGCGTCACGCCCCGCCACACGGGTGTTTTCTTGCAAAGAGACATCGTAATAAGAAGCGATGTGCTGAGCCCAAGCTTGAGAGGCGCTTGGGTCTTTGCCCTCGTTTGGGGTAAAGCGTGCCATGTAGCCTGCGATGGAACGTCTCTCGACACTCACGGACGGTCCATCCAAGTGCTGAACGACCTGCTGGCGCACGCCTTCTCGAATACGATGAGAGAGCGCCAACGTTCTGACACCTATCGCATCGATGGTCACGGCTCGGGCCTGAAAATCGTAACAGTGCCCTGCCACCATACTGCGCGCTAACCATGCCAAAGCGGTGTCAGGGGATGATTCGTCGTCAAGCGCCGAACAAACGATGGGCGGCTGCGCATCAGCGAGGGCCAGAGTCGGAATGAGGCCAGCGCCAGCCATACCGAGCGCCAGCGCCACTCCCCAAACGCTTTTCTTAGCAGTCGCCATACCGATCAAACAGCCTCTTTAGAACGATTAAGGTCAACCTTAGCTATCGATTTATCGCTGGCCTAACGGCTCGGTCACTGATGAACGCATCAGCGGTGTCCAGCTATCGCCACCACCAATCGCAGCGCCTTGTGCATGCTGCTCAAGATAGGATTGCAGCATACGAAGTTGATCCACATCGATGGTCGTTGCTTGTTGCGCCATCATACCCTGGGGTGCCACGGGCGTTGAAAACCCCGTCTCACTGATATTCATCAAACCACTGCTACCCGATTGTCCGCTAATCCGGAATGGGGTTGGCTCGAACATGGGCATGTCTGACGCAACCATCGATGCAGGCTGAGCCGCACTCAAACTCACTGGCTGCACTTGCGTCCCAGGGTTAGACTGCGACGCCACCGTGTTGCCTGTTGGCTGGGCGGTACCGGTGGAGCCGTTACCGTTGAAGAACTGTACGCCGGTAATCACCATGAGCGATACGGCAGCCGCCACCCCGGCGCCGCGGGCAAAGGAGATGCCTCCCGTGCGGGCAGGTACAGTCGTAACGTCACTCTCGACGGACGGCACGGGCTCGTCTTCGAGGCGCGCCATGATACCAGCAGAGAGATCAACGCTGACATCCACGCTGCGCTCCCGCTGCATCATGCTGCGCGCTAGGTGGTAGCGACGCCACGTCTCTGCCGCATCGGCATCGTCAGGCAGTGATTTCAACACTCGGCGCAATTCAAGCTCATCACTTTCGTTGTCCATCAATGCTGAAAGTGATTCCCGTGTGTTTTGACTCATACTTCACACCCTCACACTGTGTTAGGAGACGTTCAGCGACCACACGGCTCATGCGTGTTTTAGCCGCAAAACCTCGCAGGCCAAGACCTAATGACTCATTTATCGCTCATGCATGACAGTCAACGGTTCAACTCGAACATGCTAGACAGCCTCTATGACGCTTCACTTGCGAGACAGTTCACTAAAAATACAAAAACGTAAGTATTTGTGACCGCCGCCTACATGAACAACCTGGCATACATCACTCATCTCGGCTGTTACGTGCGGTGCTGACCAGCGGACGAATGTGCTCATCCACTGCCTCCCTGGCACGAAAGATACGCGAACGCACGGTGCCTACCGGGCACTGCATGACTTGAGCGATGTCTTCATAGGCCAAACCGTCCAGCTCGCGCAGTGTGATGGCCGTGCGCAGATCATCTGGCAGCTTTTCGATCGCTTCGAAGACGGCGGCTTCCAGTTGGTCGCGGGCGATGGATGCCTCAGGTGATTCGGAATCCGCCAAACGACCGCTTTGATCGACGATTTCAGCATCGACGATATCTAAATCGCTACCGGGCGGTCTGCGACCGCGTGACACTAAATGGTTTTTAGCCGTGTTGATGGCAATACGATACATCCAGGTATAGAACGCGCTTTCCGCTCGAAACTTACCCAGTGCTCGATAGGCTTTAATGAAAGCTTCCTGCGCAACGTCCTGCACTTCTGCGTGGTCATGCACGTAGCGCCCGATCAACCCAATAATCTTATGCTGGTACTTCTTTACCAGTAGATCAAAAGCGCGTGTGTCACCTTTTTGAGCACGTTCAACCAACTGTTGATCCGTTTCACGAGTGCCCATTCACACGCTCCTTTGGCTCGCACGTTTGATGCCGAGCGTTGTTTCGTTGTCGCCCTAGTAATCGGGCCTTCACAGCAAGCAGCATAGCGTCCCTTGGGCATCTATTAATTTTCATGGAGGACATCAGCAAGCAATCTCGGCCTACCGCCGGTGGTGGCGCGCAAGGCAGCTTGCGACAATGCCGTCTAGTGTTACGCGTTCTTAGCAGCGCATCAAGCGCTTACCCCCTTTCTCGAAACCCTGAGGCTGACATTTTTCCTTAATGCAAAGTTCCGTAACAATTGATTTTTACCACCCTGACGCGCCATAGTAGTGACCACGTTTCGTCCATCGCGCACGCACAGGTAGCAAGATGTCAGATCAACAGGTTAGTAACCTCAACGTCCTCGCTCAGGATGTTCTTACCACCCCCGAAGCATTGAAAAATACCATCCCGCTCACGGAAAGCGCCGAACGCTCGGTGATCGAGGGCCGTCGGACCATTCAAAACATCCTGGATGGTAAAGACCCACGTTTGCTCGTCGTCGTGGGCCCTTGCTCCATTCACGATGTCGAGGCCGCGCTGGATTATGCACGCCGTTTGCGCACGCTAGCGGAACAAGTCAGCGATAGCCTATATATCGTGATGCGCGTCTATTTCGAAAAGCCGAGGACGACCGTAGGCTGGAAAGGGTTGATCAACGACCCTCACCTGAACGACTCTTTCGAAATCGACGAAGGCCTGCACATTGCCCGCAAACTGCTGGTCGACCTAGCGGAAATGGGCCTGCCGTTGGCCACCGAGGCGCTCGATCCGATCTCCCCTCAGTACCTGCAAGACTGCATCAGCTGGTCAGCGATTGGCGCGCGCACGACCGAGTCCCAAACGCACCGCGAGATGGCTTCCGGCCTCTCTTGTCCCGTTGGGTTCAAAAACGGTACCGATGGAAGCCTGGACGTGGCGATCAATGCACTGCAGTCCGTGGCAAATCCGCATAACTTCTTGGGCATCAACCAAGCGGGACAAGTGGCCATCATCCGTACCCGCGGCAATGGCTATGGCCATGTGGTGCTGCGCGGCGGTAACGGAAAGCCTAACTATGATAGCGTCAGCGTCGCCCTGGCAGAGAAAGAGCTGAAAAAATCCGGCCTCTCAGCCAATATCATGATCGACTGTTCCCACGCCAACTCGAACAAGGACGCTGCCCTGCAGCCGCTGGTGCTGGAAAACGTCACCAATCAGATTTTAGAAGGCAACACCTCAATCATTGGTTTGATGGTGGAATCGAACATTGGCTGGGGAAACCAAAAAGTACCGGCAGACTTGAACCAACTGCAGTACGGCGTCTCAATCACCGACGCTTGCATCGACTGGGACACGACCGTCGAGACGTTCACGCGCATGAACGAGAAACTCGCCCCGGTACTGGCCAAGCGCGCCACCGCTCAATAACGCGGCCTCGCCCTCTACAATGCCCTGCCGCACGGCGGGGCATTTTGGTTGTCGCTATTTAACGTTGCCTAATCCCTAGGCTTGGATGTCACGCTTGAAAGGCGGCAGCGCATCTAACAACGCCTGACCGTAGCGCCGTGTGATCACTCGGCGATCCAACAGCGTAATCACTCCGCGATCACTCTCTTTTCGGATCAAGCGACCGCAGGCCTGCACGAGCTTGATCGAGGCATCCGGCACACTGATGCGCATGAAGGGGTTACCGCCTTGACTCTCGATCCACTCGGCCAGCGTTGCACCTACGGGGTCATCGGGCACGGCAAACGGCAGCCGGGTAATCACGACATGGGTAAGGTAATCTCCCGGCAAATCGATCCCCTCCGCAAAACTCGCCAAGCCAAAAATCACGCTCCCCTTGCCACCATCCACCGCTGCTCTGTGTCGCTCGATGAGCTCCCGCTTGGGCAGTGCGTCTTGAGCCAGGATGCGCTCTTTTGCCGCAACGGGCAGCGCCTTTTCGACCGCGCGCAGCTGAGCTCGCGAGGAGAACAGTACCAGCACTGCTTCCTCCTCTCCCAGTTGCGAGACAAAGCTCACGATCGCCCGCTCGTGCGCCTCTCGGTCGCCGGGGTCTGCGGCTTCGGCAGGCACCCGCAGCACTGCGTTGGCGTAGTCGAAAGGACTGGGCAGCGCCTGGTAGCGGTAGCGGTTTGCCAAACCGGCGCGCTCTTGCAGACGCTCGAAGCGGCCTAGCGCCGTTAGCGTGGCGGAGGTCACCACGGCCCCGTGGCAGCGGCCCCACAAATGTTTGGCGAGGGTATGTGCGGCGGAGACGGGACTCGCCGAAAACTCGATTTCCGGCTCCCCTGCCACACGGCTCAGCGTTAACCAGCGCGCACTGGGTGGCGCATTGGGAGCATCCTGCTCGCTGAACGCCTGCCAAAGCGCGTGGGCTTCCAGCGCGCGGCCATGCAGCAGCGCCATCAGCGGCAGCCAAGCTTCCGCCTGCTCCCGATCCAGGCCGGTTTGCTTATCGGGATCGAGGCTTTCCCGTAAGATATCGCTAATGCTCTCCAAGCTCCTCGACAGCGTGGCAAACATGACCAGTAGTTGTTGTGCCTGTTCGCGCAGCGCCTCAGGCACTTGGCCTTTCTCGAAACGCTGCTGGTGGCTGGCTTCTTCATCGGCAAGGCCGTTTTCTCGCCCGGCAAGCTGATGCCCCATGCTAAACACATCGCCCAGCGCGGGCTCCAAGCCATGCAGCAATTCGGGCAACCCTGCCAATAGCCGAGCGATGGTAGGCTGAACCGCCAGCCCCTGGTGCAAGTCCGTCAGACTGGTTTTCAATGTTTTCAACCAGCGTAGACAACCATGCACGGCAAAACGTTGAGCAAAGTGCGATAGCGCTTTGTCCGGCAGGTGGTGGCCTTCGTCGAAGACAAAAATGCAGTCGGCGGGGTCCGGCAAAATCGCACCGCCCCCCAGGGCTAGATCCGCCAGCACGAGGTCGTGATTGGCAACGATCACGTCGGCATTTTCCAGCTCTCGTCGCGAGCGGAAAAAGGCACAAGCACCGAAATGGCCGCACCGGCGACCGGTGCACTGGCGATGGTCGACCGTAAGCTGTCGCCAGTGCGAGTCATCGATCGACACCGGCCAGGTATCGCGGTCGCCCTCCCAGTCGCCCTTGCCGTAAGCGTCGGCCATATCGGTGGCCAGCACGTTGAAGTCGCTGCTATCGGCTTGCAACGACTGCTCGAATAGCGAAAGCGTTGGGTTGGGCTCACTTCCTTCTAGCGCTTGATCCAACCGCGCTACGCAAACGTAACGGCCACGCCCTTTGGCTAACGCGTAGCGAAAGGCAACCCCGCTATGGCTCGCCAGTGAGGGCAAGTCCTGGTTGAGTACCTGCTCTTGAAGCGCCACGGTGGCCGTGGACACGATCAAGCGCTTACCCTGCGCCTTGGCGATGGGCAGCCCCGCAATGAGATACGCCAGTGTTTTGCCCGTGCCAGTACCGGCCTCCAGCACGCAGACGTGGCTATCGCTAACGCGCTTTCCCTCGCTATCGCACTCGATGTCGCCCAAGGTTCGGGCGATTTCGGCGATCATCAAGCGCTGCCCGTAACGCGGTGTGAGTTCGAGCTTCTCCACCACGTTACGGTAAGCCTGCTGGATATCGTTTTTTAGCGCGTCACTCAACATCCGAGTTACAGCATGCCTTCCGGCGGGTGTTCGCAGGGCAACTTACCGTTGATATAGCGCTCGATTTCAGGCAACGAGAAAGCGTCCTCTTCGCCGACGAAGCTGATCGACACCCCTTTCGCCCCGGCACGGCCGGTACGTCCGATACGATGAACGTAATCTTCCGGGTCTTCTGGCAAGGTATAGTTGATCACGTGGCTCACGTCTTCGATATGAATTCCGCGGCCGGCCACGTCGGTGGCCACCAGCACCTGCACGTCCCCTTCGCGGAAGCTTTCCAGCGTCTTGATGCGCTGATTCTGCGGCACATCACCCGATAGCATGGCCGCACTGACACCGGCTTTTTTCAGCAGGTCATCCAACTTACGCACGAGATCGCGGCGGTTTCCGAACACCATAACGCGCTCGAAGCTCTCCTGCTCCAGTAGCTTGACCAGCAGGCGTTGCTTGTCGTCATCGGAGACGAGATAGACCCGCTGATCGATATCCGCCTGATTTTCAACGGTCACTTCGATTTCGACATGCGCCGGATCGAGCGTCCACTGACTCGCCAGATTGAGAATATCGTCGGTGAAGGTGGCCGAGAACAGGAACGTCTGGCGCTCCTCTTTTTTTGGCGTGTAGCGAATGATCCGCTTCACGTCGGGGATGAACCCCATGGAGAGCATACGATCTGCTTCGTCGAGCACCAGCACTTCGGTTTCAGAGAGGTCGATATCACGCTTCTGATGAAAATCAAGCAGGCGCCCAGGCGTGGCGACCAGGATATCGATCTTCTTGCTCAGGCTATCGCGCTGTTTTTGATAATCCATGCCGCCGACGACACTGGCGACATTAAGCTGAGTAAAGCGCGCAAGCGCCTTGGCGTCTTTCTCGATTTGCAGCGCCAGCTCACGGGTCGGCGCGATGATCAGCGCGCGGGGAGCCCCCGGCTTTTGGCCCTCCGGTGTGGGCTCTTCGAGAAAATAGGCCAACACGGAGATCAAAAAGGCGGCGGTTTTACCGGTTCCCGTCTGCGCTTTACCGACGATGTCGCCTCCCAACAGCGTATGGCGCAGTGCTTCCGCTTGGATAGGCGTGCAGTACTCGAACCCTTGGGCGTGAATCGCACGCATCAAAGGCAGCGGCAGATCAAAGTCATGGAAGCGCCACTTGCCGGCAACGGCGGGCACCTGAAACTGACGAAGATCCCAGTTCGACTGACGACGACGCGGTTTACGACGACGACGTTTTGGCTTGCGGTTCTGGGCCGATGCTGTGGTCTGTTCCGACTCGCTCATAGGCTGTGTATCTGTCCATTGCTGTGGATGTTAGGCATCACGAAGTGCGCATTGTACCAGGGGTTGGCGATAAGAGCGCGCCCTGCTGTCGAAGGAGCACACTAGCCTGTTAGAATAAGGCCTACATTAACCCAGGGAGCGCGACATGACGCGTAAGAAAAAGACTCGTTCATTGGCGGATAAAGTAACGATCCGCACTGGTCGCCGCAAAGATTATAAAAAGTGGCGCCATGAGAATCCTGATCAGGTGACCTCGTCGCGCCGCTTCGTCGCCAAAAAGCAGCAGCAGCGCAAGCTTCAGGCGGTGCGCAAGCTGGCGCGCCAGCAAAGTGGCCAAACGATCGCCATCCATCCTGACAAAGCGGGCGACAACTCACCAGGAGAGCCGTCTTGATGCGTTTGGTTTCGTTCAACATCAACGGAATTCGAGCACGACTGCACCAGCTTCAAGCGCTGATCGACACCCAGCAGCCCGATGTCATCGGCCTTCAAGAAACCAAAGTGCAAGACAGTGAATTTCCCACGGCTGACGTCGAAGCCATGGGCTATCACGTTTTTTACTATGGCCAAAAAGGGCATTACGGCGTTGCACTTTTATGCCGTCAACGGCCGCAAGCGGTGTATTACGGCTTTCCCGACGACGACGACGATGCCCAGCGGCGCATGATTGGCGTCAAATTGCTCGCGGAAGACGGCAAACCCGTCACGGTATGGAACGGCTACTTCCCTCAAGGCGAAAGTATCGATCACCCTACCAAGTTTCCGCACAAGGCGCGCTTTTATCGACAGCTCGCCAACCTGCTTAATACCCAGCATGCTCCCAACGAGCGCTTGGCGGTCATGGGCGATTTCAATATCTCGCCTGAGGACCAAGACATCGGCATTGGTGAAGCCAACCGCAAACGTTGGCTTCGAGAAGGCAAAACCAGTTTTCAGCCCATCGAGCGTGAGTGGCTGGAAGGCATCAAAGCGTGGGGGCTGAGCGACAGCTATCGGCTGTGCCATCCAGACAACGATGAGTGGTTTAGCTGGTTCGACTACCGCTCCAAGGGCTTTGATCGCGCCCCCAAACGAGGGCTGCGCATCGACTACATCCTGGTCTCGAAGCCGCTGGCCGAGTGCGTGACCGATGCAGGTATCGATTACCCGCTACGCGCCATGGAGCGCCCGTCCGACCACGCTCCCACCTGGAGCGATTTTACGCTCACCCTAAGCGCGTGATGGGGTGGCGCCGGACAGACTTTCCGGCGCGGCTTAGTTAGCGGCTGGGGCCCTCTGACGCCAGTTCGGAAATACTGAGCTGGTAGTTCAAATAATCGTCGCTGTAGCTGCCTACGTAAATCTGGTAGTCACCAGCGGGCCAATTCGTGTATTCGATGTGCTCGTTGAGGCCCATTCCGCCGTCGTCATCGCACAGCAGGAACTTGCCAGGGCCATCGACGATCAGCGTGGTATCGCCATCGGCGAGTGTCCAAAGCTGCAGATAAGAGAAGGACTCGTTGAGCGTCATTTGATGATCGGGCGTGGTGGCGACGCTACCTTGGCAGCGGTTGCCGCGCATGTCCGTTCCAAACTGGCTCGCGGCCTCCTGCGCGCCGCCAGACACGAAACTGACCCGCCAGGGATCGGGAGAGAAACCGGGTGAAATCGCTAGATGGCGATCTTCACTGGTATCGGCATAGCCCCCGCTCGCTCCCTCGAGGCGACTGCCAGGCAGCTCGCTGACGAACAGGTCATAGTTATGAACTCCGCCGCCATAGCTACCGACATAAATACGGTACTCACCCGGCACCCAGTCGCTGTGCTCGATGCGCTCATTGAGACCCTCTCCCCCGTCGTCGTCACACAGTAGAAAGCGCCCGGGGCCGTCGATGACCAAGGTGGTATCGGCTCCCGACTGGTTCCATATCTGCAAAAAATCGAACCGGTCGTTCAGCGTCATGATGTGATCCGGCGTTTGTGAAATGCTGCCTGAACAGCCTACGCCACGCATGTCGGTGCCAAAGATACCGCTGGCGTCTTGACCACCGCCTGATACATAGCTGCGCTGCATGGGGTCGGGCATGAAGCCAGGCGACAGGGTGAGGTTCCGCTCTTGAGCGTGAGCCGCCGAGCCAGCGAGCGCACCCGCAACCAGCAGTACGGCGGGTAAATACGTTATTTTATTCATGGCAGTCTAATGTATCGATGGAAGAGAGGCCTCGACGAGCAAGGCAACCGGACAGCCCCTACAGGCAGCCCGATGTTTATATCACATTCGCTTGAAGCAGCCATCAATCGAAATAAGCCAACCACTGCTCTGCTTGGTCATCGCCTAGATCGGCCGCCTGGGTCAGGGCCGCTTCGGCCTGTGCGTCTTCACCCCACCCATAAGCTAACTGGCCGTAACGTCGCCAATCCTCCGCTGTCTGGGTCAGCGCGGCCAGTTCGCGCCACGCCGCTAGCGCTTTATCGACATCCTTGGCCTGCTGCCAAGCCGTGGCGCGCAGGCGAAGCGTATCTTCATCACGGGGAAGTGAATCCGCCTCTAGCGCCGCTTCTAAGTGCTCGGCAGCGCGCGCAGGCGTCCCCCCGGCCATATGCAGCTCGATCAGGGTGCGGCGTTCCTCAGGCGTAGAAAACTTACCCAATTGCCAGGCTGCCTCCCAAACGGCGGCGGCCACGCCCAGTTGGCCGGCCTGCTGGGCAAGACCGGCAGCCTGACGCCACGCCTCGGCGTCACTCTCAGCACTCAACCCATTCAGCAGCCAGCTAAGTGCCTGTGCGTTATCCCCTGTGTTTCGAAGCACGACATGGGTGAGCGTTTGCTGATCAGCCGTCAACTCCCCTTGTTCAAGCAGCGGCGCCAGCCACTCCATCGCCTCTTGCCAGCGCTCCTCTTCCGCCAACAGGCGTACGAGCTGCCAAGCCGTTTCCGCGTAGCGATCACTGCCCGACGACTCATTCAGCCACTGCTCGTACAGTGTGATAGCCTGACCCCGTTCTCCTGCGGCACGGCGCAGCGACGCTTCGTCACGTAACCAGCGACGCACTTGACTATCGGGGACGCTTGGCCGCTGACGGGCACTGGCAAGCTCGTCGGCAGCAGCCAGGGGGTCCCCCTGACGCACCAGTGCGCTGGCGGTTAGCTGATGATACAGCGCACTCGCCCATTGATCTGCACGGTTACCACCTGCGAGTCGCTCGGACTGAGCGCGCGCATGAGCGATGATACTGTTCAGCACGTCAGGATCGGCTGAGCCGCTTGTCTGGCTGGCCAACTGACTCTGGAGCCGGTTCAGGTCCTGAATCATATCGCCCGGTAGCGGCTCATTGGCCGTTGCGGTGACGCTCAACGCGCTTAGCAACACGATACCTATCCATTGTGTTAACGCGCGTTTGTGGTCAACCATAACGACGGGCCTGTTTGGCGTATTTTCTATACGAGACATGTCACCGCTACCTTAACTGGAACTCGATACGCTGGGTGGCGCGCCGCAGCTGCTGGCTGGGCTCGAACTGCCAGCGCGCAATTGCCTCACGAGCGGCGTCTTCGAATACCCGGCGAGGCTGTGCATTGGTTACCCGAATGGAGCCTCCATCTACCCTTCCATTACGCTGAATGACAAATTCCACCTCCACAAACCCTTCCAAACCTCGGCGTTGAGCACGTGGAGGATAAGACGGGTTGACGCGATTCGTGGGCGCCACTTGACCGACACTCACGGGCTCATTCGAGGGCGCGGGCTCTGCGGCTGGTGCCGCTTCCCGCTGCGCGGTGGCAGGCTCAGGAGAGGGGGCCGCCGTTTCTGAAGGTTCGGGGGCGGGCTCAGGTGCTGGCTGGGGCTGGGGCTGCGGCGTAGGCTCAGGGCGCACCTCGGTCAGCTCCGGCAGCTCGCTTTCCAACTCGACGGGCTCTACCGGCGCGTCGGGTAGCTCTACATCTGGTAGCGCAATCGCGCTCGTGGCGACCGGCGCTGGTGATGGCACGGGCATGGGCGGTGGCGCTGAAGCGGCTTGAGTAGGTACAGGGGGCGATGTCTCCTGCTCCGGCGCCACCTCCGGTGCCTCCACCATGGTCATCGACATCGACATGATGGGCTCATCCACCTGCTGCTCGGGGGGAGCGACCAGCAGCGCCAGCATCCAGAGAAGTCCAACGGCCAGAGCGATACCACCTAACATCGACAACACATGGCGCATCATGGCGCACTCCGGCTCGCTGCCACGGCAACCTGCTCGACGCCCGCCTGCTGAAGGCGGTCCATGACCTCGATCAGAACGCCGGTCGTCGACGCCCGGTCGGCCTGAATAACCACGGAGCCCTCACCGCTCAGCATTCCAGCCACCTGCTGGCCCACACGGTGAACGTCCACTGGCTGGCCATCGACCCATACGGCTCCTTCCGGCGTGACGGCAATCAACACTTGCGCATCGGGACGCGGAGTGGCCGCTGAGGCCTCAGGGCGATCGATGTCCACCCCGCTCTCCTTGATAAAGCTGGTCGTGACGATAAAGAAGATCAGCATGATGAACACCACGTCCAACATCGGCGTCAGGTTTACCTCATTGCTATCGTCAGCAGCCTCTATGGAACGGCGTCTACGCATCACTCTCCTCCAAGGCACGCGCTAAACGGTCATGCAGACGCTGGTCTTCGCGACGAATAACGTGCTCTAAACGGCTAATAAACAACATACCCACCACCGCAATGGCCATGCCCGTCAGCGTGGGCAACGTAGCCCGGGCAACCCCATCGGCCATGGCTCGGGCTTGGTGGGTATCACTCATCGAAAGGCTATCGAAAACGGTAATCATGCCCGTGACCGTTCCCAATAACCCGAGCAGCGGGCAAAGCGCCACGAGCAGCTTGATCCAAGGCAACGGCCGACGCAGCTTGGCCACCAGTGCAGCACTCCACACATGGCGTAGCGTGCGCGCGCTCCAACTGCGATGGTCGTTACGGGCCGTCCAGCGACGCACCAGCTCATGTCGCGATTGCCGCCAGCTGAAGCGGTAGTACCACCACCGCTCGATCGCCATGGCGAACACCGCCACGGCCACCAGCGCCAGCACCACGATGACGGCACCACCTGCATCGAGCAACCGCTCGACGGGCGAAAGCCATAGGGGTAGCGTAGGCATACTAAGTCACCGCGTGCGCATGGCCAGCGGACTGCGCTTCCAGATGGTCTGCCAGCGTGGCGCTTGCTTCGCCTTCGATCACCTGAACAATGAAGCGACTGCGGCTAGACAGCGCCGTTTGGGCAAACAGCAGCGGCACTGCCGTGACGAGACCCAACACGGTAGTGACCAGCGCCTGACTGATCCCCCCTGCCATGAGCTGGGGGTCCCCCGTGCCAAAGACCGTGATGGCCTGGAAGGTCACGATCATGCCTGTCACGGTACCCAGCAGACCCATCAGCGGCGCAATGGCGGCCAGCAGCTTGACGATGGGTTGACCACGTTCGATTTTAGGTAGCTCGGCGAGTACCGCCTCATCCAGCCTTGCTTCGAGCGCTTCCGGCGCTTGATGTTTGTCCATTTCTTTAAAGCGCTGCAGAACACGCCCCAAAGGGTTGTCCGCGCTGGGCTGATGCAGCGCTTGACGCTGGCGACGCACGCGGGCGCTGACCACCAACAGATACAGATACTGTGCCAAGGCGACTAGCAGGCCGATGCCCCCTAGCACCACGACCACGTAACCGACGTAACCGCCCTGCTGAAAGCGCTCCCATAGCGTGGGCTGCTGGGCCAGCGCTTCGAGCACGCTGCCCTGGGTAGGGTCGATAGCGAATTCGCGGCTCTCGCCGCTGTGATAAGCCGCTAATAGATCGCGAATATCGGCGGGGGTGCGTGGCACCTCGGCGAGGCCACCTTCCTCATCTTGCCCTTGTCGAAGCAGCGCAGACTCGGTAAACGCAGCGAAATCACCCAGTCGCACGACGCTGCGCGACGCTATGTCACCGCTGGCATCTGCTACCGGTAACGCCAAGCGCTCGGCACGGCCCGTATCCATGGTGAGAGCCGCTAGACGATCAACGACGGCCTCAATGTTTTGCCGTTCGAGCACGTCGACATCGTTCAAACGCGGTGGCAAAGCATCGGCCTCAAGCGTTAGCCAGCTATCGCCGCCCAGCTCGTTGCGAACCTCTTCGCTATGACGCGTTAGCTCCGCCAGTAGCGCCGTTAACGCCTCGCCTTGTTCCGCCTGGCGCTGAGCAAGTGCCTGCGCCTGCTCGTTTTGCTCATCCTGTTGCGCTTCGAGCGCAGCCTGCTGCTCCTCGGCAGCCGAGTGGGCATCACGCGCCTCTTGCAAAGCGGCTTCTAGCGCGTCTTGATCATCCAAGAAAGATTGAAGACGCACCTGGTCACGCGCCTGGGCAGCCTCGCGGGCCTCTCTTAACGAGGCGACATCGTCGCTTTGGGCCATGCCAACGCTGCTGGTCAATACGCCGACCAATAGGGTGAGGCAAAGCCTAGCCTTGGAGCGAGAAAACAGACTCATGACTGCCCTCCTTGGTCATTAGCCGTGATCGAGAGCGGGAGCTTTAGAAGTTCTGGGGTACGCTGGTCGGCCGCAATCCGCAGTCCATTACGCACCTGGCGACGAGCGGGCTCGTCTAACGCGAGCCAAGTTCTCTCTTCTTTATCCCAGACACCGCCCTCACGGCCATCCGGTGTCAAGTAATAAAAGCCAATACGGCCAATCCGCAAGTATTCCACCTCCCTGGGGGAAGCGCCCTCTATCTCCAAGCGGCCACGCCAGCTATCAACCTCGCGTCCATAAGCGAGTTCTGCACGCCAAGCTTCAATCAGGCTCGCAATGCGTTCGGCACTACTCGCCTCAGGGCTACCCGCAGACGCCACCCGGGCGAGGCGCTCATCGGTCAAGAAGGGAAGATCTGACTCGATCCATCGAGTGAGCTGTTCGGTCATATCCTGTTCGATCATGGGCAGCGCTGCGCGCGTGTCGCTCAAGGTATCCAGCGCTTGATTCAAACGTTGCTGGCGTTCGGCCTCACTGGCCAAGCGGCTGCTGAGCGTGGCGTTGGCGGCTTCCATCTGGCGGGTTTCCCGCTCCAGGCGGCGAAGTTCTTCAATGGCGGATCGCGTGGCTTCATCCGCCCTATCGATTTGCTGCTGCAGCTCAGACTGGGCTTGCTGGGCCTCGACACTTTGGGCCGCTTGATCCACCGTCTCATCACTTGCCATGAGCGCACCGCTGGCTAGCACGCCCGCTAGACAGCATCCACGCAAGGCAAAGAAAGGCCTGTTCCGCACGTTATGTCTCCGTCACTGCTCAGCGCGCCATCACGATCGGCGTGCTAAAACTCATTAGGTATAAGAACGATTTGCGTTTAACGCGTGCAGTGCATAGCGTACCACTAATAGAATTAATGACAATATTTATCATTAACATTCAGTCACCAGCGTATTTTCTGCACACAAAAAAGGCGCCTACCGGCGCCTTGATGACTAATTAAAATTAATGGTGACTTGCTACGATATGCTCTTTAGTGAGTGGCGCCAAAGGGAGCTGCCATGCTTCTTCCCGAGTCACCCATTTTGCTTCAGCTATTTCAGCTGCCGCCGTGACACGCTCATCAAGCACAAGGCTAAAGAGATATGCGTCCAACATCACACCTGGCTCATTGGCAGCGGGCGCTGAGTACAATCCGAGTGGAGAGAGACGGTCACTATTCACTATCAGCCCCAACTCCTCATTGAGTTCACGACAAAGAGCCTCTAGGGCAGTTTCTCCTGCATCGATCTTGCCGCCTGGCTGCATGAAAAAAGATGTATTGCGTTTACGCACCAATAGCAATCGACCTGTTGAATCGCTCACTACAGCGGCTGCTATTTTCAATACATTCGCGTTACTTGTTTGCATCATTCATCCACCAGATAACTGACGCCCCCACCCATTGGCAGCACTATCAAAACGCCCAGTCGTCGTCCTCGGTGGCGACGGCTTTACCAATGACATAAGAGGATCCCGACCCTGAGAAGAAGTCGTGGTTCTCGTCCGCGCTGGGCGACAGCGCGGCCATGATCGTTGGGTCTACGTCCGTCACGCTACTGGGGAATAGCGGCTCAAAACCCAGGTTCATCAAGGCTTTGTTAGCGTTGTAGTGAAGAAATTTCTTCACGTCTTCCGTTAGACCCACGTCATCGTACAGCGATTCCGTGTAGCGAACTTCGTTGTCGTAAAGCTCTAGCAGTAGCTCGTAGGCGTAGTCTTTCACTTCCTGCTGCCGCTCGGGCGTCTCTTCTGCCAACGCCTGCTGGAATTTGTAGCCCACGTAATAGCCGTGTACCGCCTCATCACGAATGATCAAACGAATCAGGTCAGCGGTATTGGTCAGTTTGGCGTGACTGGACCAATACATCGGCAGGTAGAAGCCTGAGTAGAACAGGAACGATTCCAGGAAAACACTCGCCACCTTACGCATGAGTGGATCGTCGGAGCGATAGCGATTCAAAATCAGCTCTGACTTCATCTGCAGCGTCGGATTCTCCTCGCTCCAGCGGAAGGCATCGTCCACATCCCGCGTGGCACACAGCGTCGAGAAAATCGAACTGTAGGAGCGGGCATGCACCGACTCCATGAAAGCGATATTGGTATATACCGCTTCTTCATGAGGGGTGCGTGCGTCTTCCATTAGCACGGGCGCGCCCACGCTGCTTTGAATGGTATCCAACAGCGTCAGACCGGTAAATACGCGAATGGTCAGCTGCTTCTCCTGCTGCGTCAGCGTATTCCAAGACTGAATGTCGTTGGAGAGGGGCACTTTTTCCGGCAACCAGAAGTTACTGGTCAGACGGTTCCACACCTCAAGGTCTTTATCATCCTGAAGGCGGTTCCAGTTGATCGCATTTACTCGCGACAAACGTTGCATCATGGTCATCAGCGTTCTCTCACAAACATCATCTTAAAAGCGTTACCCGTTCAAAGCGTGCAGGAGACGCAGCCTTCCACCTCGGTGCCTTCTAAAGCACTTTGACGTAGACGGATGTAATAAAGCGTCTTGATGCCTTTACGCCAAGCGTAAATTTGCGCCTTGTTGATATCCCGCGTGGTGGCCGTATCCGGGAAGAACAGTGTCAACGAGAGGCCTTGGTCCACGTGCTTGGACGCTTCTGCGTAAGTATCGATGATTTTTTCAGGGCCGATTTCGTAGGCATCCTGGAAGTAGTCGAAGTTCTCTTCGTTCAAGAAAGGTGCCGGGTAGTAAACGCGACCCAATTTGCCCTCTTTGCGAATTTCAATCTTCGCCGCCACCGGATGAATGCTCGACGTGGAGTGATTGATGTAAGAGATAGAACCGGTCGGCGGTACCGCTTGCAGGTTACGGTTGTACAGTCCGTGCGCCATCACCGAGGCTTTGAGCGACTGCCAGTCGTCTTGCGTAGGCAGTGCAATGCCGCTGCGCTCGAAGAGATGACGCACTTTCTCGGTACGCGGGAGCCACGCCTGATCGGTGTACTTGTCGAAGAAGGTACCCGACGCATAGGTGGAGTCTTCAAAACCAGCAAAGGTCTCGCCATGCTCAATGGCCAGTCGATTCGACGCGCGAAGCGCATGGAACGCCACGCTATAGAAGTACAGGTTGGTGAAATCCAACCCCTCTTCTGAACCGTAGTAGATATGCTCGCGGGCCAGGAAACCATGCAGGTTCATCTGACCAAGGCCGATGGCGCGAGATTTGGCATTACCTTCAGCGATAGAGGGAACGCTACGCAAGTTGCTCATTTCAGACACAGCGGTGAGGCCACGAATGGCGATCTCGACACTGGTCCCGATATCGCCAGAATCCATCACCTTGGCTATGTTCATCGACCCGAGGTTACAGGAGATATCCTGCCCTACCTGACGGTAGCCGAGATCGTCATCGTACTCGGTGGGCGTATTGACCTGCAGAATCTCAGAGCAGAGATTACTCATGTTGATACGACCCGCAATCGGGTTGGCGCGGTTGACCGTATCTTCGAACATGATGTACGGGTAACCAGACTCGAACTGCAGTTCAGCCAGGGCTTGGAAGAAGGCGCGCGCATTGATCTTATGTTTACGAATGCGCGCATCAGCCACCATTTCATGGTACTTCTCGGTCACGCTGATATCGCCAAACGGTACGCCGTAGACGCGCTCGACGTCGTAAGGCGAGAAGAGGTACATATCGTCGTTGCGCTTGGCCAGCTCGAAGGTGATGTCAGGAATAGTCACGCCCAGTGATAGCGTTTTGATACGGATTTTCTCGTCCGCGTTTTCACGCTTGGTGTCCAGAAAGCGCAAAATATCCGGGTGGTGAGCGTTGAGATAGACCGCCCCGGCCCCCTGACGAGCGCCCAGCTGGTTAGCGTAAGAGAAGGCGTCTTCGAGCAATTTCATGATCGGGATAATGCCCGATGACTGATTCTCGATACGCTTGATCGGCGCGCCGGATTCGCGAATGTTGCTGAGCAGGAAAGCCACGCCGCCGCCACGCTTGGAGAGCTGCAGCGCAGAGTTGATGGAGCGCCCGATGGACTCCATGTTGTCTTCGATGCGCAGCAAGAAGCAAGAGACCAGCTCGCCCCGCTGACGCTTACCGCAGTTCAGAAAGGTGGGAGTCGCGGGCTGGAAACGACCGCTAATGATCTCGTCGACTAGCGACTTGGCCAGCGCTTCGTCGCCGCGAGCCAAGGTCAGCGCCACCATGCAGACGCGGTCTTCATACCGCTCGAGGTAGCGCTTGCCGTCGAAGGTTTTGAGCGTGTAGCTGGTGTAGTACTTGAACGCACCCAGGAAGCTCGGGAAGCGGAATTTATACGCATACGCTTGCTCGAACAGCGCTTTGACGAACGCGAAGCTGTACTGCGCCAGCACGTCGGCTTCGTAGTACTGCTCTTCCACCAGATAATCCAACTTCTCTTCTAAAGAGTGGAAGAACACCGTGTTCTGATTGACATGCTGAAGGAAGTACTGACGCGCCGCTTCGCGATCCTTGTCCAACTGCAGCTCGCCGTTGGCACCGTACAGGTTCAACATCGCATTCAGCGCATGGTAATCCAGCGTGCGCGCCTCGGTGGCTCCCGCAGCAGGGCGTTGATCTGCCGAGTTTTTTGCAGCTACGTTCTTAGAGACTGAGCTTGACGTTTCCAAAACTCTTCTACTCCTTTGCGGACCTTGGCGACATCGTCATCGGTGCCAAATAATTCAAAACGATAAAGCAGTGGCACCTGGCACTTTTGGGCAATAATTCGACCCGCCAAACCGTATGCGTCACCAAAATTAGTATTACCAGCAGCAATGACACCCCGTATAAGGTGTCGATTGTGCGCGTCATTTAAAAACTGAATTACCTGCTTTGGCACGGCCCCGTTGGCCGAACCACCCCCATAGGTGGGGGTGATCAATATATAGGGCTGCTCGATGCGTGGCGTAGGGGCTTCACGATTTAACGGTAGCCGCTGTGCACCCAAACCAAGCTTTTCTATGAAACGATGGGTATTGCCTGACTTGGTGGAAAAATAGACCAGCGTACCTGCCTGATTGGCTTCCACGTCAGCCGTGTGCATGGGTGACGATTACGCCAGCGCTTGAATGCGATCCGGGCGGAAGCCCGACCAGTGCTCTTCACCAACCACGACGACCGGTAGTTGACGATAGCCAAGCGCTTCGACTTCTTCTTGTGCGCCCGATTCAGCGGTAATGTCGATGACGGTGTAGTCGAGACCCTGCTTATCCAGCGCGCGATACGTAGCGGTGCACTGGACGCAGGCAGGCTTGCTATAAATTTGGATTTCCATGGCTATTTTTCCTTTTCATAGCGGCAGTTTTCAGGTAGTGCGCAGCGCTTGCCCTACCTCTCTAACAGTCACCACGCATACTATATATAGACCAAGAGAAAATCAATTCAAGCATATATAGTATTTTTTCATCCACAGGTTATTGACAGCTCATGCCCAGCGCTATACCCAGGCACAAAAAAACCGCCCCCTGACCAGGGGACGGTTTTAGGCGATGTAAAGCGCTTACATCGCGCTCACTAAGCGTGAGTCTTAGGCGGTGGCGGCTTGGTAACGACGCTCGACATCGTCCCAGTTCACCACATTGAAGAAGGCATCGACGTAGTCGGGGCGCTTGTTCTGGAACTTCAGGTAGTAAGCGTGCTCCCAAACGTCCAGACCGAGTACGGGCGTGTTGCCGTGCATCAACGGGCTATCTTGGTTGAGGGTATTTTCGACGACTAGTTTTTTCTCAGGCGTGACGGACAACCATGCCCAGCCGCTGCCGAAACGGCCCAACGCGGCTTTTTTGAAAGCGTCTTTAAATGCATCCAGGCCGCCCAGCTCGGCGTCTATGGCTTTGGCAACGTCACCATGCGGCTGGCCGCCACCGTTGGGCGACATCATTTGCCAAAACATGGAGTGATTCGCGTGCCCACCACCGTTATTGATAACGGCTTGACGTTTTTCTTCGGGTACGCGGTCCAGATTGGAGATCAGCTCTTCCACTGGCACATCTTCAAGGCCAGTACCTTCCAACGCACCATTCAGGTTGGTGACATAGGTATTGTGGTGGCGAGAGTGGTGAATTTCCATCGTCATCGCATCGATGTTCGGCTCGAGTGCATCGTAGGCGTACGGCAGTTCAGGAAGGGTATGTGCCATGCTATCTTCTCCTTGAGTGGCTTCTGTTGCGTTCACTACAGTAGGTGTGGTCTTACTTCACCCTTTTCAACCACCGCCACGGCAATTTTTTACCATGGGCGGCAAATCTTTGTCCCAGTACCTTAGTCAACTATTGTCAGTTTATCGAACCCGCCCGCAATAAAAAAGCCGACTTCTGACGAAGTCGGCTTTTGCTAGGCAAGCAGTTCAATGGCTTATAACTTGCTTTCCAGCTCCGGCAGAATCTCGAACAGATCCCCTACCAGGCCGTAATCGGCCACCTGGAAGATCGGCGCTTCGTCGTCTTTGTTGATCGCGACGATCACCTTGGAGTCTTTCATGCCCGCCAGGTGCTGAATCGCACCGGATATACCCACCGCAATATAAAGCTCAGGCGCGACGATCTTACCGGTTTGGCCCACCTGCATGTCGTTGGGCACGAAGCCAGCATCCACCGCCGCACGGGACGCGCCAATGGCCGCGCCCAGCTTGTCGGCAATGCCGTCGAGCAGTTTGAAGTTCTCGCCGTTGCCCATGCCGCGGCCGCCGGAGATCACCACCTTGGCACCGCCGAGTTCGGGGCGGTCGCTCTGCGCCAGCTCTTGCTTGACGAAGCGCGATTGGGCGTTGTCGACGACCACGTCCACCGCTTCTACCGTGGCGCTACCGCCACTTCCCACTGCGTCGAAGGCAGTGGTACGCACGGTGATCACTTTCAGCGCGTCGTCGCTTTTCACCGTCGCGATGGCGTTTCCGGCGTAGATCGGACGCAGGAAAGTATCGGCGCTGTCGACGCCAATCACGTCCGATAGCTGGCTGACGTCTCTCAGCGCCGCTAGGCGCGGCAGGACGTTCTTACCCGTGGTGGAGGCGCTGGCCAGTACGTGGGTATAGTCGCCCGCCAGCTCCACCAGCAGCGCGCCCATGGGCTCGGCGAGCTGGTGGGCGTACACGGCGTTGTCCGCCACGCGCACTTTGCTCACACCGTCGAGCTGGGCGGCCGCGTCGGCGGCGGCCTGGACGCCTTCACCGGCCACCAGCACGTCGATGTCGCCCCCAATGGCTTGGGCCGCTGCGACGACGTGGGCGGTGGCGCCCGCTAACTGACCTTCATGCAGGTCGGCAAGTACCAGAATGCTCATGAGATCAGCTCCTTTTAAAGCACTTTGGCTTCGTTTTTCAGTTTGTCGATCAGCTCGTCCACCGAGGCGACTTTGATACCGCCTTTGCGCTCGGCGGGGGATTCCACTTTGAGCAGCGTGACCTTGGAAGCCACCTCGACGCCGTAGTCGGCGGGGGTTTTGACATCCAGCGGCTTTTTCTTGGCCTTCATGATGTCCGGCAGTTTGGCGTAGCGCGGCTCGTTGAGGCGTAGGTCGGTGGTGACGATGGCGGGCAGCGTGAGGGCAACGGTTTGCAGGCCGCCGTCGATTTCGCGGGTGACGTTCACCTTGTCGCCGTCTACGGCCACTTCTGAGGCGAACGTGCCTTGCGGCAGGTTGGTCAGCGCGGCGAGCATCTGGCCGGTTTGATTGTTGTCGGTGTCGATGGCCTGCTTGCCGAGAATCACCAAACCGGGCTGCTCGTCGTCCACGACTTTGGCCAGCAGCTTGGCCACCGCCAGCGATTCGGCGCGCTCGTCGGTTTCAATGTGGATGGCGCGGTCGGCCCCTAGCGCCAGCGCGGTGCGCAGCTGCTCTTGGGCGGCCTTGGGGCCGACCGTGACGGCCACGACGTCGGTGGCCACGCCCTTCTCTTTCAGGCGCACCGCCTCTTCCACGGCAATTTCGCAGAAGGGATTCATGGCCATTTTGACGTTGGTAAGGTCCACATCGGAATGGTCCGCTTTGACGCGGATTTTGACGTTGTAGTCGATGACGCGTTTCACCGCGACGAGTACTTTCATAGGTTCCTCGCTTGGCTCGTGATAGAGGCCGTTAACCCGAACATGCGCCGCCACTAACGGGGCAACGCTAAAAAATTCATGCAAGCGTTTGATAGGCTGGTAAATGAAAAACCCTATCAATTTGCCACAGCCTACCCACCATCAACAACTCTCCCTGCGTGCGGCCTTGGTCGTAGCCCATGGGAGTCACTTGCCTAATCAGTATGGATAAAGTGCGCATTTGCCATCGTAGGGGTGACCTGACACGGGTATTATGCCTATCATGGGAGATAACCAGAAGCAAACGACCGTTTTAAATTAAGGCCATCTTTTCATAAGCTAGTGCCTATTCACTAGCCCGACAACGATGGCGCTTGTGAGAATAAGGAGAAACCGGGTGGAAAACGTTGAGCGCGATGTAATGGACTTTGACGTTGTCGTCGTCGGCGCAGGCCCATCAGGCCTTGCAGCCGCTTGCCGCTTGATGCAACAAGCAAACGAAGCCGAGCAGGAACTCACCGTCTGTGTCGTCGAAAAAGGCTCGGAAGTGGGCGCCCACATTCTATCTGGCGCGGTCTTCGAACCCCGCGCACTGGCAGAGCTGTTTCCTGATTGGGAAGAGCGCGGCGCCCCTCTGACGACGCCCGCCGTTCGCGACGAGGTATATCTGCTCAAAGATGCCGAGAAAGCGCAGAAAATCCCCAATGCGCTCGTTCCCAAAAGCATGCACAACACTGGCGGCGATCTGACGCGCTACGTGATTAGTGCGGGCAACCTGTGCCGCTGGCTTGCGGAACAGGCGGAGTCGCTGGGCGTCGAGATTTTCCCTGGCTTTGCCGCCCAGGAAGTCATCATCGAAGAGGATGTCGTTCGCGGTATTTTGATTGGTGATATGGGCGTGGGTGCCGATGGCACGCCCAAAGATGGCCATATGCCTGGTATGGAGCTGCGCGCTAAGTACACGCTCTTTGCCGAGGGTGCGCGAGGCCACTTGGGCAAGCGACTGATCAACGACTTTTCTCTGAATGAAGGCCGCGATCCGCAGCACTACGGTATTGGCCTGAAAGAGCTGTGGGATGTGCCCGCCGACAAGCACGAACCTGGCCTAGTGGTGCACGGTTCCGGATGGCCGCTAGATAGCAACACCCACGGCGGCTGGTTCCTCTACCATGCAGAGAACCAGCAGGTCGTCGTTGGACTGATCATGGATCTTGGCTACCAAAACCCGTGGCTCTCCCCGTTCGATGAATTCCAACGTATGAAACATCATCCGGAGCTCAGCCAATACCTAGAAGGCGGGAAACGCGTCGCTTACGGCGCACGGGCCATTGCCAAAGGTGGGTTCAACTGCCTGCCGAAAATGACGTTCCCAGGTGGTCTGCTGATTGGCTGCGACGCGGGCACGCTAAACTTTGCCAAAATCAAAGGCCTGCATACCGCCATGAAATCGGGCATGGTGGCTGCCGAGAGCGTCTTCGAGGCCATCAAAGGGGGTGATGAAGGGGGACAAGAGCTCGCCAACTTCACCAGCAAGTGGGAAGCTAGCTGGGCCTACCAGGAGCTAAAAGAGAGTGCGAGCTTCGGACCCGCCATTCATAAATACGGTACGGTAGGTGGCGGTGCCTATAACTTCGTGAATCAACTTCTGGGCAATAAACTACCTAACGTCCATGATACGACGACCGATCATGGGGCGCTGAAGCCGGCCGCTGAGTTCGAGAAAATCGTCTACCCGAAGCCGGATGGCAAGCTATCGTTCGACAAATCCACGTCAGTGTTCTTGTCCAACACGAACCATGAAGAGGATCAGCCTTGCCACCTGCGTCTCGCAGACCCCGAGCTACCGATTCGCCATAACCTACCTAAATACGCCGAGCCCGCACAGCGCTACTGTCCGGCGGGCGTGTATGAAGTCGTCGAAGACGATCAAGGCCAGCCGCGTTTCCAGATCAACTTCCAAAACTGCGTGCACTGCAAGACTTGCGATATCAAGGACCCTGCCCAGAACATCACCTGGGTAGCACCAGAAGGTGGCGGCGGACCGAACTATCCCAATATGTAAGTCCACCTCGATTGTTGCTGCCCCTTCAAAGGGGCAGCATAAATGCCTCTGGCTACCTTCGCGCTCTTACACCGACCACCGCTCATGAAAATACGCGGTGTTCTTGCCCGCCTGCTTGGCGCGATACATGGCGGCATCAGCACGCTTCATCAACGTTTGCTCGTCGGCCCCATCATGGGGGAATAACGCCACGCCAATACTGACCGAAATCAAACACGTTTGCCCTTGTAAAGCGAAAGGCTCTTGTATAGCGGTCACCAGCTGTTCGGTAATTCGTGTCACAGGCTCTCGCTGGGTGATGTTTCTCAATAAAATAACGAATTCATCGCCCCCCAGCCGAGCAACGACATCATGTTCGCGCACCGAAGCCAGCAGCCTCTTAGCAACCAGCCGTAGCAACTTATCTCCCGCTTCATGGCCTTGGGTATCGTTGACGCTCTTGAAGCGGTCCAAATCCAAGAACAGCAAGGCAAAGCCTTCTTCTGACTCACGATGCTGCCCAATCGCTTGGTCCACCACATAGCTCAGGTAAGCTCGATTAGGTAGCTGGGTCAGGGTATCGTGAAACGCAAGGTGCTCGATATGGCGGGCGTGGCGCAGCCGTTCATCCATCACTCGCTGACGCTCTCGCTGCAACTGATGGCTAAGCCGCGCCAAGAGCCCAAGAAACATCAGGGCGGCGACACTCACAAACAGCGCGCGCAACCAGTAGCGACGCGCCATCGGGTAAGCACTCGCCAACTGCTCCTCCACCGAGATGCCTACCACGATGGACAGAGGAAAACGAAACAGCGGCCGGACCAAGGTCATTCTCTCGACCTCCATCCAATGCGTGAGGAAGGGCGTATCGTCGCTATTCATAATCTCGTCATAGGACGGCAACGCCATGATGGTGCGAGAGGTTAGCTGGGAGCCACTTCGGGCAATACGCGTGACGTTCCCAGCATCCACTAACGCGAGTAACCCGCGCTCCCCCAGTGACCCCGCATCATACCCACTGACGAAGTAGTCAGCACTGACGGTTAACGTCACCCACTCAGGGACGTTACTCTCATTGCTAAGCTTTCTAGCAAATAGCAGCTGTTGGCGCCCCGCCGCCGAAAACGCCTCGACCACTAACTCGGTTACATCTGGCAGCGTGGGAAAAGTGTCGCCCTGTGTGGCTAGCTCCCAAGGGCTCGTGCTCTCTTTTACCCTTCCTTGTCCATCAACGATGCTCACTGAAAAAATCAACCCGGGTGGCAGCAAGTTCCTCTCAGAAAGCGTGGTCAAGATATCTGAACGCTGCTGGGTAGCGACGAAATCGACGAGTTTCAAGGTGGCATCGATCTCTCGCAGCGATCTCAACACCCTAGCTTCGTAGGTATCTGCTATATCGCCGATCGAATGCTCGATTTGACGCCTGATCGCCGCTTGCTCACGACTGACCAAATAGTGGGTACTGCTTACGATGATCAGCACGATCAAAAGGCCGACCGTACCAAAAAGCACCAATGGTTCGGCTAATCGATCGCGCCACGAATGTACCCTATGCTGCGCGTCCAGGCGCAGCGATGGTCCTTTGAGGTTACTCAATCGTCACCACCCGCAACCGATCATCCAAATAACGGGCATCAATGTAGCCAAGGGCGCCGGGGTCGCGAGCGAGCCTCTCTACCACGGCCTGGCTATCGGCAAGCGTTTGAGGCGGCTGGCCTCGACCAGTAAAAATCAACCTCGCCCAATGGGCGCGCAACTGTGCCGGTGTCTTTTCGATGTAGCGACGATAAAACTCGTCTCGCTCACGTGACCGTTCGGATTGGTCGATAGGCGTTATCGCCGCCCCCCCTTGAAGCCGCGTTCGGCTGTCCAAATAAAGGTCTTTCAGCTCTTGACGCTGGATCCGAGTCAGTCCTGTCTCTGCAGATACCACCACGACCAAGTCAGCAACGCCTGCACAGGGAAGCAAGCCGAGCAGTAAACAACAGCATGCTTGAGATAGTCGCTTTGCCATTGTCACGCTCCTTAAAACACAAAGTCGAGCGCGAGGCTAAACAGATTTATATTGCCCCCTGGCTGGAAATTGGGCTGCTGATTGATCAGCCCGCCAGGGGAACCGGAGCGAAAATCGATATGGTCATATTGTGCCGTTAGCGCCATCCCCGGGCGAAAATCCCAACGCAAACCAAGGGTGCTGCTGTCTTGTGATAGCCCAGACGACAGCACGGCATTCAGCGTGCTGTTGAGCACCACGGCCGCCTCAGAAAAGGGAGAGGGATAAAATCCAGGGGTCAGTCCGGGCTCGGATCGATTGCTCAGAACACGGGCACGTCCGAGTGCCGCATAGGGGGTCCATTGGCCAATGCGATAGCCCGCCGTCAAGTGAGCGTTTTCACTACTGCCCAGGAGAGTCGACGAAGAAAACTTGGCCCACTCCCCCTCCACAAACCATGAACCGGGGTCGTAGTTGACGCCAAAGCTCAAAATGCGGATGGGTTTGCCATCGACTTCATAACGCTCGGCCAAGGTCTCTCCCGGAGGCCCAAAAAGCCGGTAAACATCGAAGAACTGGGTCAACTCATCGGCTTGTACACTGAGCTCGCCATAGCTGGCAAAAAGTGTCGTATTGCCACACCGCGTATGCTGAGAAAGGCCCCACGAGTCGGAAGAGTCGATATCTCCTGTCTCATACTCCACGCTACCGCCACCATAGCTCAGACGCACATCGTTGATCGCCTTACCCAAATAGTAGCGATAGCGAAGATCGACTCCATCGAAATTGGCGACGGGAACGAGACGATAAATCTCAGCAGGCGGTCTGATCCAAGGGGTAGCAAAACTCACTTTGCGGTACTCGGAATTCATGAAGCTTCCTTGCACCATGCGACCTACGCGAAAGCTTAACGACGGCGTCGCGTCATACTGAAGATAGGCCCACTCGATATCCGGCGAGTAGGAGCCATCGAAGCGTTTTTCGCTGACCACCTGAACGGTCGCGGAGAGGGAAGACGTCGCGGCAAGCGTCGTTTGAAGCCCCAATCGGCTATCAACTTCAGCACTCCACTCCCCGCTGAAACCCGCACCCGAGGAGGCGAACGGATCGGCCACGAAATCGGCATCAGCAATATCTGAATGCACGACACCTAGCGTGCCGAACCCATTCAGGCTAACGCTGGGCAGTGACGTGTCGGCCGATATAACGCCGCTGTAAACCGCAAGGGAAATGGCGCACGACCTGACAAACTGCCTTAGCATGCCGATTACCTGCTGGGTAAATGGTTAACTGCCAAGCATTTAATCGGCCAGACTAGACTAAGTCAAACGCCATTGAACCAATCGGTCCTGACAACAGTTAAAAGAGCCTCCTTGACAAGCTAAACGGAACGTCAACGCTAGCTTGCGGACTCCATGATCTCGATGGGCGCACGACGGGCAATCAAACGTCGCCGGCCGGCTTGGACAAAGCGAACGTCGATGACGGGGTCGGAGGGGTTGCCTTCGACGGCGGCCACTTCACCTTCGCCAAACACCGCATGTAGCAGCCGTTGACCAGGGTAGAAATGGCTGTGTACACGATAACCAGCCACGGTTTCGTTCACCTGAGGTGCCGCCAGGGCAATATCCTCGCGCCCGATCTTTTTCAAGTAGCGCTCGACCAAGCTTGGTGCATTCACCGCTACCGGGTCACTCGGTGGCTGGGCGTGTGCAAGATGCTCGGCAATGCGCATACCGTCTTGCCAGGCACTTTCAGCAATGAAGCGGCTTGGCTTGTGGACACCGCCATCGTGCAGAACGAGCAACTGCTCTTTGGCACGAGTAATGGCGACGTAAAATAGCCTTCGCTCCTCTTCCAATCGCTCGTCGCTCAGGGGGTTATCGTGACTGTAGTAAGGAAAGTCTTCTTCGTTGACCCCGGCCACCGCCACCAAAGGCCATTCGAGGCCTTTGGCACCGTGCACCGTACTGATCAATACGCCACCCGCCTGATTCTCCACGGGGCGCTCGAGCAGTTCGATGAACGCATCGGGGTCTTGTACACTCTCGGCCTGCTCGATCAGTACATCTAGCAGTCGTACGTCCTCCTCCCCCTTGTCGCGTCTCGCAGCGGCACGCTTCAACGTCTTTTCTGCATCGATAACCTCGACCACGTGACTGAGCAGTTTTGCCGGTGGCCAAGCACTCAGCCTCGGCAACTCACACAGCAATTCCCAGCGTTTTTTGAGGGTGCGCCGCTGAAGCGGTTTCAATGCGGCCAGCACGGGCTCATGGCGCTCCGGCCACTGCTGAGTACTCGCAAGCTGGTAGGCCAGGCGCTGCAAGCGCTCTCTGGCAACGAACGGGGTTGGCTGAGCTAATAACAGCAGCAACTGCTCGGGATCCTGTAACAGCTCTGGGCGCCTGGAGAGCTTCAGATAGCCCGCCAATGCCTGCACCAAAGGCAAGCGAAACACAAAGCGGTCTTCTCGCAACATTCGAAAGGGAATACCCGCCTGAAGCAGTGCGAGCTGGAACGGCACCGACAGTGCCCAACTGCGCACGAGCAGACTGGCATCGCTCAGAGCGCGCCCTTGCGATTGCCAATCGATCAGCGCATCCAGCAAAAAACGGCTGCCTTGACCTGCGTTGATGCGGGTCGCCGGGTTGCGAGCCCCTGCCAAGCAGAGCTGATCAGGCCGTCGGCGGTTGGCCATGATGGCGTGATTAGCCGTGAGCGCCAGCGCGTGCCCATGACGAAAGGTCATTGAGAGCGGATAGTCGGTGGCGTCACCAAACGTCGCGGTAAAGTTTTCCAGCATCGTATCAGGGCGTGCCCCCCGCCACTCGTATATGCACTGGTTGGCATCGCCCACCGCCATAACGCTCGCAGTGGAACCGGCCAGCACGGCGAGCAGTCGTTGCTGAACCGTATTGATGTCCTGATACTCATCGACGATCACGTGATCCAAAAACCCCTCGACGCGCTGGCGAAGTGCGTCATCGGCTTCCAGGGCCTGTACGGGACGGTAGAGTAGATCCGCATAGCTCATCACTCCTTCCGCCTCCAAAAGGCGTTCGGCCTCGGCGAAGGCAGCAGGAAAGTAATCGGTGTCAGGCTCGAACTGAAGCCGCTCGTAGAGGGTCTCGGCAGATAGCATTTCCGCCTTTACCAACCCGCAAAAATGCGCCAGTGCTTCCAGGCGGTCGCCCTCTAGCGCAGCGTCACGGCGCTCCAATTGGTCGGCCAGCACGTTCAAACTAGCCTGACGCAGCAAGCGCTCCATCTGCCACTCGGCAGAGAGTAACCGTCTAGGGGCCAGCGCCCCCCAACGGCACAAGCTTTGCGTCAGACGATGCCCCAGAGAGTGAAACGTGCGCACATCGGGCAGCGGTTGCCCATCTGGGGCCATGGTGGCCAGGCGCCGCTGGAAATCCTCTTTAGCAGAACGATTGAACATCAGCACCAGCATTCGCTTGGGAGCAACGCCGCTCGATAGCAGATGAAGTACTCGAGCGGCCATGGTCGTGGTCTTACCCGCTCCCGCCACGGCGGCAACACGAGCATGCCCTTCGCCATGGTGAACCACTGCTTGCTGTTCGGCCGTTAGCTTCACGGCGCCTCACTTGGCAAGCTATCGCTCCATTGACCAAGTGGATGCCAGCTTCCTGCACTATAGAGTCGGCAAACCGTTTGTCCACTTGCCGCTTCTTCGACGCGGGCTTGCTCCACTAAGCGATAGAACACGTTGCGGTGCAGCCGAGCTGCTAAGCCAAAGCGAATGGCACACTCGGGCGCTAAATCACCTTCAGGTGTCATCGACAGCGATAAGGGATGATCAGCGTCCAGGCGCACCACATCCTCGAACTGGGTGGTCAGCCACCAGGCGTCGTCGCGAAAATCGGCCTCGACGATCACTAATGGACGATCCTCGACGCTGACGCGCCAGCGCTCAGCGGGGGTCACCAGGCAATACCCTTCCGCATCCCGCCGCAAAAGACTGGCAAGCACCTTGGCAATCGCCGGGCGTGCGAAAGGCTTGCCTTCATGCAGCCAAGTGCCATCCGCCTGGATGCGTATGTCGATATCGCCCGTGAGCTCGGGCTGCCAAGTATCGACAGGGGGAATGGTCGCCGAGCCGCCGGATTGCTGAAGTAGCCGATCAATGTTCATTGCCATGCTCCCCAAAAGATAGCGCGTTACACTACCAGCCCAGATCGTGCCAGCGCCTCTTTCACATGGGCAGGCGCATCGGGCACGGCAGCCCGGAAAAGATGGTAGAAGTTCACCGTCGTCTGCATCGCAACTTCATCGACGCTGATGCCTCGTTCACGGGCAATACACTCAGCCACCTCGACGACCCACGCGGGCTCGTTGGGCTTTCCGCGATGGGGAACGGGTGCCAAATAGGGGCTGTCGGTTTCGATGAGCAGCCTATCCAGTGGAAGCTGGCGTGCCAGCGTACGCAGTGACACAGCGTTACGGAAGGTGATAATACCGGAAAGCGAAATGTAAAAACCCAGCCGCACGGCTTCCCGGGCCATCTCCAGATCTTCGGTGAAGCAGTGAATCACCCCCCCTACCTGAGGATTGCTGTGTTCCCGCAGCAGCGCCAACGTATCGTCTTTCGCCTCACGGGTATGGATGATCACCGGTAGCTCTAGTTCGCTTGCGGCCATTAGGTGCCGTTTGAAGCGCTCATGCTGGACGCTTAGCGGTACGCTCTCCTGGTAGTGATAATCCAGCCCGGTCTCGCCAATGGCCACCGCGCCATACTGCTCGGCAGCTTCGACGATCTCGTCCACGCTGGGTTCGTGCGCCGCCTGATACAGCGGGTGCAGACCGGCGGAGATCGCAACGTCAGGGTGCTCTCTGGCAATGGCGGCCAGCCCAGGCAGCTCCTCCAGCGTCGTCGAAATCGCGAGAAACTGGCTAACGTTCGCTTGACGCGCAGCGGCCAGGGTGGCTGCTACGTCGCCACCGTGGGTATGTTCCGATAAACGATCGAGATGGCAGTGAGAGTCGACAAACATGCAGGGCTCTTTGAGTGTATAGAAAAATCGCTGAATTAAAGCGTAAATGAAGGGGGCGCTTTATCGAGCTGGCCCGCCAACAGCGTCTCGATACGGTCGCGAACGGAGTAATCCTGCTGGCTGAAGTGAACGCCGATGCCCGGCATACGCCGACCGCTCACGCCTTCGGGAGATATCCAAATCACCTGTCCTGTCACCGAAAGACGCTCACTCTCCCCTGGCAGGGTCAGCAGCAGCATGACCGACTGCCCCAGGCTGTAGAGTGTTTTCGTCGGTACGAAAATCCCACCTCGGTCCAAAAAGGGCATGTAGGCGGACAACAGCGTTGGTACATCCGGTATCGTCAAAGAGAGCGCTTTTTGGGCAGCCATCACGACCTCGTTACAACCAGTGGTTAGGAGCGTAGCAGCGCAGACCAGCGAACTAGCCACGCTTCCAAAACGAGTTGGGGATTTGGGTTGGCCCCTACGGCGAACAAGCGGCGCTGCTCTCGGGCATAATCCAGCAGCCGGAACCAGTCTTGAACGCGACCGTTTTTTACCGCCTGTCGGTAGAGTGGCACCAAATCAGGATTGTGCAACACACTCTGCTCGCCGGAAAGCCCCAGACGAATCAAGTCCTCAAGCCAAGCGATACCGTACCATAAGATGGCATCGATCGCCTGGCGGTCCAACCTTGCTGCCTCGGATACCGGCTCTGCCCCGCGCACTAACTGCTCGAAACAGTCGTGAATTTGATGCCTCAGGGTACGCTCGTCGGGAGCGGCAAGCTCCACTGCCAAGAGCGGTAAACCACCGGAGACACGCCACCAAAAGTGCGCCTCATCACCTCCCAGATGCTGCGTCAGCCAGCCTTTACATGCCTCGAACGCTACGCTGGCCAGTGGCCACTGCTGACATCGTGAGCGAATGGTCGGCAACGTGCGAGACGGCACGTCCGAGAGCAGGATAAAGAGCGTTTTGTCGCCAGGCTCTTCCAAGCTTTTTAACAGCGCATTGGCCGCGGCAACGTTCATCGCTTCCGCCGGGGAAATGACAATGACGCGATAACCGCCCTGCTGCGCCGTTTGCGACACGAACCGATTCACATCGCGAATAGGGTCGATACGAATTTGACGCTTCCCCTCCTCCGGCGACACCCGCAGCAAGTCAGGGTGATAGCCTGACGCCAGCATGGCACAGCTATGACACTGCCCGCAGGCCTGCTCGCTTGGCGCTGCACACAACGCTCTGGCGATCAGCGCCTCCGCTAACTGCTGTTTGCCGACGCCGTGAGCACCGCTGATCAGCAGCGCATGGGGCAAACGTCCGCTATCGGCCAGACGCACCAACTGCTGCCAGGTCGAGTGGTGCCAGGGCAAGACGCCGGTTACTGCCATTGCGCAACCCGCTCTTCCAGCACACGACCCAGCACCATTTGAACGTCTTGCAGCGGCTGGGCCGCGTCAATGAGAGCAAAACGCTCCGGAGCAGATGCAGCTCTCTCAAGGTAAGCCTGGCGAACGTCCATGAAAAATTCGACACGCTCTTGCTCGAACCGGTCACGCTGCGTATTGAGATCGCGTAAACGCCCCTCTAGCCGCACTCTGGCAGCGTCAGGCGGCATATCGAGCAAAAGCGTCAAATCAGGAGAAAGCCCTTTCTGAACGAATGCTTCTAGCTGAGCAATTCGGTACGTATCGATACCTCGCCCACCGCCCTGATAGGCAAAGGTCGCATCGGTAAAACGGTCACAGACCACCCATGCGCCGCGCGCCAGGGCTGGCAGAATTTTCTCCGCCAAATGCTGTGCACGGGCGGCAAAGACGAGCAACAACTCCGCATCGACACTGAGCGGCTCGTTGGGCGCAGGGTCTAGCAACAGCTCGCGAATGGCCTCCGCGCGCGACGTGCCTCCCGGCTCCCGCGTGCGCACCACATCGATTCCACGCGATGTCAGCCACGCTTCGACGAACGCCACGTTGGTCGACTTACCGACCCCTTCACCGCCTTCCAGCGTGATGAAGCGCCCACGCTTACTCATTGCTGCCCCTTACTCAATTGATACGCCATCTTGGTCGATGGCAGCGATTTAACGATTACGAATATAGCGGTTGACGGCATTATTGTGCTCACGCAGGGTACGTGAAAAATGGTGGGTGCCATCTCCCCGCGACACAAAGTAGAGTGTTTCACCAGGTAGCGGATTCACCGCAGCTTCCAACGAGGCACGCCCTGGCATGGCGATGGGTGTCGGCGGCATACCATCGATCACGTACGTGTTGTAGGGAGTCGCTTCCCTCAGGTCGGCACGGGTAATCCGCCCTTCGTAGCGCTCGCCCATTCCATAAATGACCGTAGGGTCCGTTTGAAGACGCATGCCGCGCTCCATACGCCGCTTGAAAACGCCGGCAATTTCCCGACGCTCTTCCGGCGCTCCGGTTTCGCGTTCGATTAACGAGGCCATGATGAGTGCTTCGTAAGGAGACCCGATAGTGAGATCCTCATCCCGCTCTGCCCAGACCTCTTCCAAAATACGCTCCATCCGCTGCAGGGACTGACGCAAGATATCCACATCGCTCATGCCCAAATGGTAGCGATAGGTATCGGGAAAGAACCAACCTTCTGGATGAGCTCCCTCACGCCCCAAAAGCGTCATGATCGCTTCGTCACTCATGCCAGTCGTGCGATGCTCGAGCTTGGGGGCCGTATCGAGCAACGTGCGCATCTGGCGAAACGTCCAACCTTCCGGTACGGTCAACGAGTATGTCACCACGTTATTGCTGCCCAATAACGCAATGACATCCAGTCCGCTCATCCCGGGCATCAGCCGATACTCTCCCACCCGCAGTTGCGGCACCTGCTCTGGGTCGATACGAGCCAGCAGTTGATACGCCCAGACGTCTTTCAATACGCCTTGAGAAGCCAGGTCACGTACGACTTGATGAAATCCAGCACCCGCAGGCACTTGGTAAAGCGTGGGTTCCTCAACGACAATGGGTGCCGCAAGGCGCTGCTGCCAATAGGCATAGCCACCTAGCACGGCGGCAATCGCCAGCACTACCAATACCGCTAAGACGGCAAATAACCGTTTCACGTTGATACCTCGATCATGTTATGGGGTTGCCTACGATAGAAATGTACCTGGATAACCGAGCAGCCGATGCGCCGCGACTTGCAGCGGATCCGCCTTGAAGCGCGGCCACGCCGCTAGTCGACTGCCGTGGGCGTCGCGTAGCTCACGCACGGGCCAAACCCCTTGAACTGAATTACCGACCCAAAGCCGTTCCACGCTTGACAACGCTGCAGCGGACAAACGGCTTTCGTGGATGAGGCCCTCAGACAGCAAGGCAGCACGCAGGGTGCCCTCTACACCGCAACGATCAATGTAGGGCGTATACAAACGCCCTTCTGACGACCAGAACAGGTTCATACTGGTGGCCTCCACGACATTACTCGCTTGATCGGTCAGCAACCCTTCGGCGATGTCAGGCTCTTGCCACTCCTGACGCGCCAGCACGTTCTCTAGCCGATTGAGATGTTTGATCCCGGCCAGAAGCGGTTGATGCCCCAAACGCAGTTGACACATACGAACGCATACGCCCTCACGCCAGTGCGTTTCGTTTGTCGTAAAGGGCGTACGCCGAGTCATCAGCCGGGGCGCTACCTGGTTAGGAATCGCGTAGCCACGACCACCACTCCCACGGGTCAAAATGAGCTTGAGAACCTCGAGAGCGGCCCTAGGGGGGGCTTGCCACGCCTGAGACAGCTGCCGAGCAGACGGCAATGGAATATTCAAACGTTGGCAGCCCTTTGCCAACCGGGCGTGATGGTACTCCCACAGCACGGGCTGCCCATCACGTAGCAAGACGGTTTCGAATAGACCATCGCCATACGCCAGCCCGCGGTCATCGAAAGGCACCTGGGGCATCGGCATCAAGGCTTATACCTTTTTGAACAACAGCGAGCCGTTCGTGCCACCAAAACCAAACGAGTTCGACAGCGTTACATCGATACGCATGTCACGAGCGGTATGGGGGACGTAGTCGAGATTGCAGCCCTCCTGAGGGTTGTCCAGGTTGATGGTGGGCGGCGCAACCTGATCACGAATGGCCAGAATGCTGAAAACGGCTTCAACGGCGCCAGCAGCTCCCAGCAAGTGACCAATCATCGACTTGGTGGAGCTTACGGCCACGTGCTGAGCCGCATGACCCAACACTTTCTCGATCGCACGGCTCTCCGCCAAATCACCAGCCGCCGTCGACGTACCGTGAGCATTGATATAATGCACGGCCGATGGATCGATGGCGGCATCTTTGATCGCATTACTCATAGAGAGCGCCGCGCCACGGCCGTCCTCTGGAGGTGCCGTCATATGATAGGCATCATCACTCATTCCAAAGCCTGCAAGCTCCGCATAAATGTGGGCTCCACGTGCTTTGGCATGCTCGTACTCTTCTAACACCAACACGCCCGCACCATCCGAGAGCACGAAGCCATCGCGCTCGGCATCCCAAGGACGGCTTGCCGCTTCAGGGTCGTCATTGCGTGTGGAAAGCGCACGCGCCGCCGAGAAACCGCCCAAACCCAGCGGCGTCGTGGCCATTTCCGCACCGCCACAAATCATCACGTCTGCATCGCCGTAGGCGATGGTACGTGCGCTGTAGCCAATATTATGCGTACCGGTGGTGCATGCCGTCGTAATGGCAATATTCGGCCCTTTGAAGCCGTGCTGGATCGCCATGTTGCCCGAGATCATATTGATGATGGACCCCGGCACAAAGAACGGCGACACGCGGCGCGCGCCGCCTTTATTGAGCGCATTGTGGTTATGTTCAATCATTGGCAAGCCGCCGATGCCTGAACCGATAGCCACACCGATGCGCTCGGCGTTCTCGTCGTTACACTCTATGCCTGAATCCTGGATGGCCTGCGCACCGGCCGCCATGCCGTACTGAATGAACAGATCCATCTTGCGTGCATCTTTGGGGTTCAAGTAGGGGCTGATATCGAAATTCTTTACCGAACCACCAAAGCGTGTATTGAAGCCACTGGTATCGAAGTGCTCGATAGGCGCAATGCCACTTTTCCCCGCGACGATATTGGCCCACGACTCGTCTACGCTATTGCCCACTGGGGTCACCAGGCCTAACCCAGTTACCACTACCCTTCTTCGCGCCATCAGCTTTCCTCCAGGCATCCATGGTGACACGACCCATCTGGGTCATTTGCTGCAGAAATTTGGTGACTAGTATAACGGAGTTTGAACGTTATATTCATTGAGAGCGTAAAGCAAAAAAGCCGTCCCCTATCAGGACGGCTTTTTTAATACGGGCGGGAGACACCCCACCCTGGCTCTTCGCGATGATCGCGCCCTTACTGGTGGGCGTTTACGTAGTCGATCGCTTCTTGAACCGTGGTGATTTTTTCGGCTTCTTCGTCAGGAATTTCAGTATCGAATTCCTCTTCCAATGCCATCACCAGTTCAACGGTGTCCAGAGAGTCGGCACCCAGGTCTTCAGTGAAAGAAGAGCTGTTCTGGATGTCTTCTTCTTTAACGTTCAGGCGCTCTGCCACTACTTTTTTTACGCGCTCTTCAATAGTACTCATCAACGTACTCCAGTCGTTCACATTAGCCGTTATAGATAACCAGCTATTTGGAAACCGCAAGCCAAAAGCTGCGGGGTAGTTTATAGACGCCCTTAGGTTGACGCAACCGCCAAACCCAAGGCCATCAACGCATATTCATACCGCCATTCACGTGCAGCGTTTCACCAGTGATATACCCTGCAGCGTCACTCGTCAAAAAGCCAACGGCAGCAGCAATCTCTTCTGGCCCGCCCAGACGTGCCAAAGGAATCTGTTTCAGCAACATGTCGTGCTGTGCTTCGGGCAGCGATTCAGTCATATCAGTGGCGATAAAACCCGGCGCAACGGCATTGACCGTGATGGCACGTGACGCCACCTCGCGCGCAAGTGCACGACTAAAGCCCTCCATGCCAGCCTTGGCCGCTGCATAGTTCGCTTGACCCAAGTTACCCATGGTCGCGACGACCGAACTGATCGATACGATTCGACCAAAGCGCGCCTTGGTCATGCCACGCAGGCAAGCCTTGCTCACACGGTAGACGGATTTGAGGTTGGTATCCATCACGGAATCCCACTCCTCCTCTTTCATCCGCATGAGGAGGTTATCACGGGTAATCCCTGCATTGTTAACCAAAATCGTGGGAGCCCCAAAACGCTCACCGATCGTCTTTAACACCTCATCGATGCTCGCCTGATCGGTGACGTTCAGGCACATGCCTGCGCCTTCAATGCCATTGGCTTTCAAATCGGCATCGATTTTCTCAGCACCAGCGTCGCTAGTGGCCGTACCGATGACGATACGGCCCTGACGACCAAGCTCGTGAGCAATGGCACGACCAATGCCGCGACTTGCTCCCGTTACTAGGGCGACACGTTTCTCTTGCGTCATAACACGTTTCCTTCCACTGAACTAAGCAAGGGTAGCTGATATTCGCCGTTTATCACGCATTACCCGCCAATGTTTCGCGCGCAAGCTCGAGCGCTGCGTCCAAACTGTCGGGGTCGTTGACCGCCAATCCCTTGGCACCACGCACGATACGCTTGTTGAGGCCGGTCAGCACCTTGCCCGGGCCACATTCGATGAAGACATTAGCACCTTGCTCTGCCATGGCTTCAACGCAAGAGGACCATCGCACAGGTTGATAGAGCTGCTCGATCAAGCGCGTACGAAGCGTGTCGACATCCGCATGGGCTTGGGCGTCGACGTTTTGGATGACGGTGTAGCGAGGCGTGCGTAGCTCGATCGATTGCATCGCATTGGCCAAACGCTCGGCAGCGGGGCGCATCAACGCACAGTGGGACGGTACAGAAACGGGCAAAGCCAGTGCACGCTTGGCACCGGCCTCTTGGCAGGCCGTAATGGCACGCTCAACCGCCGCTTTACTGCCAGCGATGACCACCTGCCCAGGAGAGTTATAATTCACGGCCGATACGACGTCACCCTGGGCGGCGCTAGCGCAGGCGGCTTCAACAACGGCATCGTCAAGACCAAGTATCGCAGCCATGCCGCCTTCGCCAGCGGGAACGGCCTCCTGCATGGCTTCACCACGTAGACGAACGAGCTGCACACCTTCGGCAAAGCCCATCACGCCCGCGCAGACCATCGCACTGTACTCGCCAAGGCTATGACCTGCCATTACGCTAGGGCGAGGGCCTTCCAGCTCCTGCCAAACTCGCCAGATAGCCACGCTGGATGTGAGCAGCGCTGGCTGGGTGCAAGCCGTTGCATTCAGTGCATCTTCGGGGCCTTCCTGGACGACCTTCCATAGGTCATAGCCCAGCGCATCGGACGCTTCCTCAAATGTCGTTCCCACCACACTATAGCGCTCGGCCAGCTCCCGCAGCATTCCAAGCTGCTGAGAGCCTTGCCCGGGAAAAATGAGGGCAAGGGGTTGAGACATGTCGTTCACCTTTGCTCTTGTAGGCATTTGCTCAGTTGAGCGATAGGCGTAGTCATCGGTAACGCTGACGCGCAGCGAACGGCATCTCCAATGGCCACCGATAACCCGCAAAAATCGTACGACGTTTTGTGGCGTCTTGCTTGCCTTCGGTTCAAGACCAGCGACTGGCAAGCTGGGTTGGCAGATCGCGTTCTACTTCTTGCAAGGCTCGCTGAATAGCGTAGTAGAACCCATCTGCACCGGCACTCCCATGGCTCTTCACCACAATCCGTTTTAGCCCAAGTAGGCTTGCGCCGTTATAACGTACGGGGTCAAGCTCCTGCTTGAGCCGTTTCAGCACAGGTTTGGCCAGTACACTTGCCAAACGTCCACATAGGCGTGATTCAAACGCCCACTGCACACGCTCAACCAACATACGAGTCAAACCTTCGCTCGCCTTCAACGTCACGTTACCGACAAAGCCATCGCACACCATGACATCGATCTCGCCTTGAAAGATGTCGCCACCTTCCGCATAGCCTAGATATACAAATGGCAGTGAGGATGCACACTCCCGAAGCAAGTGATCCGTCTCCCGCACGGTCACACTGCCTTTTGTGGCCTCTGCCCCAACGTTCAATAACGCAACGCGAGGACGGTCGATCCCATCTATGCAGTGCGCCATAGCAGCCCCTAATACGGCAAAATCAACGAGCCGTGAGGAGGGGGAATCTACATTTGCCCCCAAATCCAGCAGGTAGCAACGTCGACCGCCCCGTGAGGGTATGGCAGTACTGATAGCGGGCCGGGAGAACCCAGAGATCATGCCAAGCTCACGCCGCGACAGCGCGACTAA
Organism: Halomonas sp. McD50-4; assembly: GCF_022348135.1. Lineage (NCBI taxonomy): Bacteria > Pseudomonadati > Pseudomonadota > Gammaproteobacteria > Oceanospirillales > Halomonadaceae > Halomonas > Halomonas sp. McD50-4. The sequence continues at coordinate 368,079 of NZ_JAKRFG010000001.1, forward strand.
CGCCGCGGTATTGCCAGCACTGAGCCCGGCATGGGCGCCACCTTCTGCTACATAGCGCAGCATGCGCGCCATGCTCGTCTCGTGCCCACGCCGCAACGCCCAGGCAGCCGATGCGCTGGGCGGCACTGCATCAGAAACATCGCAGGCGACTAAACGTGACGCTGCCGCAGCCAAAGGCTGCGGCAAGCGCGAAAGTTCAGCGATGATACGCTGACGCGGGCCGAACAGGATGAGTTCAATGTCAGGTCGCTCGATGACCGCCTTTGCAGAGCCTTCGATAATGGCACGAGGGCCTTGGTCACCCCCCATGACATCGATCGCTAGGCGCATTGCACCCACGCAGTTATGCCACTCGTAAAGTGTTAAGGCTTAAACCTCAACCACCTTACGGCCGCGATAGAAACCATCGGGAGAAACATGGTGACGCAGATGAGTGGTGCCCGTTTCTTTGTCTTGTGACAGAGTCGGTGCGCTCAGCGCATCGTGACTACGACGCATGCCGCGCTTGGAACGAGTTTTACGGTTCTGTTGAACTGCCATGAGTGTTTACTCCAAGGTATGTAGGGTAAGTGATGCTTACTTTTTGCCTTTCAAAGCGCCACTGCTTTTCAAAGCATTGAGCACCGCGAAAGGATTCTTGGCTGAAGCGGACTCGTCCGCCGCGCCTTCGGTCTTGCTGACCAGCTGCTCCGCCGAGACATGGCATTCGGTCTCATCGTGGTAGACCACCTGGGGAAGGCTGAGAATGAGCTCATCCTCGACCACCGTCAGCAGGTCCAGCTGTTCGTTTTCCACCAGCACCGGCTCATGACTGGCAGGCAGCTCGGCGGCCAAGGCTTCGTCGGTAATCATCCCAAGCAGGAAGTCACTGGAAACGTCTTGGCTAAGCGGCACCATACAGCGACGACAAGGCAGTGCCAGCGTCGCTTGCAAATGGCCACGAATTTCGCGGCGACCTTGGGCATCGACACCAAACTCGAGTACGACATGACAGTCGCCCGTTTGGTCGCCTGCTTCTTCAGCAAGGCGGGGCAGCTTATTCAGCGCCACTAAGCCTTCGAGTCGTTCGCGGCGGGCTGCAAGCTTATAAGGCTCAACCCGGCTGGGGAGTTGTGAGGTCAACATAGGCGCGCAATGATAGGCACTCGCCCCCCTGGTGTCAAAGCTCATAGCATAATTCTTATCGATAGCTCGGTGAAAACGGGGCTATTAGGCATGTCGCCGCGCTTTCGCTACACTCAATGCCCGTGCTGATGGCGCCATCCCAGTCAAAAGGAGACGACAGTGCCGCAAATGCAAAACGCCCCCCTCGTCCTTGCGTCTAGCTCTCGCTTTCGCCAAGCGCTGCTAGACCGTCTGCAGCTACCTTACCAATGTCACTCCCCTGACATCGACGAGACGCCCCTCAATAACGAATCCCCGCAGGCACTCGTTCACCGCCTTGCGCTGAGCAAAGCCAACGCGGTGGCCGAGCGTTTCCCCCACCACTGTATCATTGGCTCTGATCAAATTGCCCTGTTCGAAGGTGACATTCTCGGCAAACCACACACATCGGAGCGCGCACGTGCCAATCTAGCGCGTTTTTCGGGCCGTAAGGTCACGTTCTTGACGGGACTCGCTCTGGTCGACACGCGACATCAGCGCCACCACGTGCATATCGAGCCGTTCGAGGTGGTATTCCGCACCTTGAGCGAACAGGAAATAGAACGTTACGTTGCCCTTGAGCAACCCCTCGATAGCGCCGGAAGCTTTCGCATGGAGGGGTTGGGAATCACACTATTCGAGCGTCTGGAGGGCCGTGACCCCAACGCATTGATCGGACTGCCCCTCATCGCCCTTTGCGACATGCTTCGCCACGTGGGCATGAACCCCTTGGCGACGTCTGACGCTACTGGGCCTGAAACTTTATCGGCGCATGACTAGTGTGCACACCCAGCACCTCGGCAGCCGCTTGAGTAAATCGGCGCGTTAGCCGCTCGAAGGGATCTAAACGAGGCGTGTAGTTCTCCCAGGACGCCTCGCCCACCTGTGCACGGGCAACCTGCTCTAGACTCGCCAACTCATCGACCAACCCTAAGCCAAGCGCCTGCTCGCCGCTCCAGACTAGCCCGGAAAAAATATCCGGGTTATCGCTCAAACGCTCTCCGCGCCCCGCTCGCACATCACCAATGAATTGCTCATGCGTTTGGGTGAGCACGCTTTGCCAAAAGCGCGCCACGTCCTCGTCCAACGGCTGAAAGGGGTCTAGAAACGCCTTGTTCTCACCCGCCGTCATGACTCGGCGCTCGACTCCCAGCTCGGCAATGGCTTCTTGAAAGCCAAATCCCGCATAAATCACGCCAATCGATCCCACCAAGCTGGCCGGAGACGCAACGATCTCGTCTGCCGCCGACGCAACGTAGTAAGCACCGCTGGCACCCATATCTTCGATCACTGCAATGATCGGCTTATCGCCCTGCTCGCGCAGGCGCATGATTTCGGTATAAATACGTTGAGACTGGACAGGACTTCCTCCCGGGCTGTCGATGTGCAGCACCACGGCGGCAACACCGGCATTGTCCCAGGCTCGATTCAAACCTTGGATGATGCGCTCCGCATTGGCAGGCGCATCGCTGGCAATCACTCCGTGCACTTCTATCAACGCCAAGTGTTGCTGCGCGGGCACTGCAGCGGTAGGTTCTGCCAAAAATAACCGATAGAGCGTCGTCGTCAGCGAGATGAGCACCAGCGCGAGTAACATCAACCTAAAGAATAGCTTCCAGCGGCGGCTTCTACGCTGCTCGGTCAGCACACCACCGATCCAACGATCCATCATCTCAAGCTGAGCTAGCCGCTGACGCTCTCTTAGGGTCTCTGCATCGTCCTCTTGGTTACCTGTCTGCGCTGCCCGCTTTTGCTGCGCAGGCACTTCAGGTCCTTGCGTCCAGCGATCATGCTCACTCGATGGATCACGGCTGCTGGGTGCCTCTCCATGGCGCTCGTCACGCCGCTGATCATCACTCATCGTCGACTCCTACGTTGCGTGTATTCACGTCTAGGCCTGTCTGTATAGCGGCTCGCTGTAGAGCCAATCGAACAGTGACGGTATGTCGTCAGCCACCCACACGGGCTGGCTAGCCGCCAGACGAGCGGGCGTGTGCACACCGTAGGTCACCCCCACCCGATCCATCCCCAGGGCGCGGGCCATCTCCAAATCGTATTCGGTGTCTCCCACCATAACAGCGCGCTCTACTGGCACCTGCAGCTCGGCCAAAATCTCCTCTAGCATCTGGGGATGTGGCTTTGAACGTGTCTCATCGGCCGTGCGGCTCGCGTGAAAAAACTCGCCGCTCCCCGTCTCACGAAAGATTCGATCGAGACCGCGACGACTTTTACCCGTCGCGACCGCAAGACGTTGCTGGGGTCGCTCCCGCAATCTCGCCAGCTGCGCCTCTACCCCGTCGAAAAAAGGCATTGGCGTCGTATTGCCCTCTACAAAGTGATGGGAGTAACGCTGGCGCAGCCGCTCGGCCTGCTCGGACGCAATGCCCGGGCATAGCTTGGCGATTGCCTCAGGCAACCCTAAACCGATGATGTCTTCGATGGCACTGACGTCCAGTTCGCCCCACTCGGCATCCATCGCCGCCGCCTGCATGCAAGCGACGATTTTGGGCACGGAATTCATTAGCGTGCCGTCCCAGTCGAAAATAATCAGCTCGTAACGCATAGCATTTCCCTCATTGACGTGCGCGCTTGAGCGTCTCTTCAAGTGCCCCTGGAAGCGGCGCTTTAACCGTCACAGGTCTGCCGTTACCAGGCTCTGGAAAGGTCAGCGAGCGAGCATGTAGAAAGAGGCGGCCCAAGCCCAATTGCTTGGTCAGCACTGCGCTTTCACGGGTCGCGTATTTATCATCACCCAATAGCGCATGCCCTGCATGGGCAGCGTGCACGCGAATTTGGTGAGTGCGACCGGTCACTGGCTCCGCTTCGATCAGCGTGACTTTTTCGAACGTCTCGATCACGGAGAAGTGAGTGCGTGACACCTTACCATTGGGGTCTACCCGCACGCGCCGCTCGCCGTTGCCTGCATCGAAACGATCCAGCCGCGCGCTTTCGTAGGTTTTGCGGGCAGGCCAGCGTCCGGCCACCAGCGCCAAATAGCGTTTGTCCATGCCGTGTTTTTTCAAAGACTCGTTGAGAGTAACCAACGCATCACGGGACTTGGCGAGCAGTAAACAGCCGGAAGTATCGCGATCGAGACGATGCACCAACTCCAAGAACGTCAGGTCGTCACGCACTTGGCGAAGAGCCTCGATCAAGCCAATCTTGACACCACTTCCCCCATGGACGGCCAAGCCCGACGGCTTGTTCATCACCATCCAGTCGGGCCCTTCCATGATCACGCTTCCCACCAGCAGGTCGCGCAGATTATCGCTGACTTCTTTCACCGCCTCTTTAGGGGCAAGACGCAGCGGCGGCACTCGCACCAAATCACCCGACTGCAGGCGATAATCGACTTTGACCCGTTTTTTATTGACCCGAACTTCCCCTTTACGAACGATACGGTAAATCAGTGCGCGGGGAGCCCCTTTTAATCGGGTCATCAAAAAATTATCGATTCTCTGACCTGCTTGTTCCGGGGCGATTTCCACCCACTGTACTTCACGCCCTTCGGACATTGCCGCTTACTCCTGGTGACATTCTTTGACGTCAGATTAAAAACGGCATTCTAACGTAGAGCTCCCGGCATTGCGTCAATTGCTGGTGGTTGTCTTTACTGTTATATTCCAAAGCGCTCATCGGCCAACGTGGCCGGGCCGAACGTGGCCCGCTTTTATAACATTGGTATAAAGAAGGATGTTCCACGTTTTGGCTTCGCACCTGCACGACCAACACGCAGGTCAGAGCGCACTCAGTAGTGATAAGTGTACGCACTACCTACTGACAACGTATTGAAATGTAGTAACTCTGTCGTTTGACACCCGTCGGACGAGAGAGAACGTCAGGCTCGGCCAGAAACGGCGGGCCCGTCACTAAATAAACGTTACGCCTCAGCCTTGCAGCCTCTTTTCGTCACAAGTCGTTGCAACGCTAGGGCGCTAAGATCAACGCTGTGCCGATACCGGCGTTGGCGAATCGATGAATGCCAGGTGTAGGCGGTGTCAGCAGAGCCGGATGGACGTGACAGCCACCGAAACATGTTCTGCCGCCGCCACGTACTCAACGCCCTTTCGGCCGGGTCGGCACGACTGCCTTCCCGGCTTAATGCGTCAGCATAACCATGCGCCGAGCACAAGCACGCAGCACCCAGCGATTCGCCGACGCACGCTTTCAAAAGTATGTCGGCACGCCATGCTACGTGAGACAACATGAAACGGATGCTAATTAACGCGACCCAGCCTGAAGAGCTGCGGGTCGCACTGGTAGATGGACAGCGCCTTTACGATTTGGATATCGAATCCGGCGCTCGGGAACAGAAAAAAGCCAATATTTATCGGGGTAAGATCACCCGAGTAGAACCCTCTCTCGAAGCCGCGTTCGTGGACTTTGGTGCCGAGCGCCACGGTTTCCTTCCTCTGAAAGAGATCTCGCGCGAATACTTCATCAAAGACGTCTCTGGTCGCCCTAGCATCAAAGAGGTGCTAAAAGAGGGCCAGGAAGTCATCGTTCAGGTCGATAAAGAGGAACGCGGCAACAAAGGCGCAGCGCTGACCACTTTTATCAGTCTCGCGGGTCGCTTTTTGGTGTTGATGCCCAACAACCCACGCGCAGGAGGGATTTCACGCCGTATCGAGGGCGATGACCGCAGCCAGCTCAAAGATGCAATGGGTCAGCTCACCGTTCCTGATAAAATGGGACTGATCGTTCGTACGGCCGGCATCGGACGTAGCTCCGAGGAGCTACAGTGGGACTTGGATTACCTCGTTCAGGTGTGGGAGTCCATCACGACGGAAGCAGGCAAACGCTCGGCACCGTTTCTGATTTACCGTGAATCCAACGTCATCATTCGCGCCATGCGCGACTACCTGCGCCAGGATATCGGCGAGGTATTGATCGATAGCCCCGAGATTCACGCCGAGGCGCTGGCGTTCATTCGCCAGGTCATGCCCTCGTACCAACAGAAGATCAAGCTCTACGCGGACGAAGTTCCGCTCTTCTCCCGTTTCCAGATCGAGTCGCAAATCGAAACCGCCTATCAGCGGGAAGTGAAGCTGCCATCAGGCGGCTCGATCGTGATCGACCACACCGAAGCGCTGGTCTCAATCGACATCAACTCCGCCCGTGCCACGCGGGGTAGCGATATCGAGGAAACGGCACTGCAAACCAACTCGGAAGCCGCCGACGAGATCGCCCGACAGCTGCGCCTGCGGGATATTGGTGGCTTGGTCGTCATCGACTTTATCGACATGGGGCCCGCGCGCAACCAGCGTGAAGTCGAAAACCGCATGCGCGATGCCTTGAAGCTGGATCGCGCGCGGGTTCAAATCGGTCGCATTTCTCGCTTTGGTCTGATGGAAATGTCGCGCCAGCGCCTGCGCCCTTCTCTCGGCGAAACCAGCGGCGTAGTGTGCCCGCGCTGCAACGGCCAGGGCACCATTCGGGACGTACGCTCACTATCACTCTCGATCATGCGTCTAATCGAAGAAGAAGCCATGAAAGAGCGCAGCGCCCAAATACGCGCCATCTTGCCAGTGTCCGTGGCCACATACTTGCTGAACGAAAAGCGCAGCGTGCTGGCAGACATAGAGTCACGCCAAGGGGTTCGCGTGGTCCTGCTTCCCAGCCCTGACATGGACACGCCGCATTATGATGTCCAGCGCCTGCGGGATGATCATTTAGACGAAGATGATAGCCACTCGCTCTCCAGTTTCGAGCTGTCGACCGACACCGACGTCGGCAAAGAGCCAGACCCAAGCTTTGCGCCCCCTGCTCAGCGTGCCGAAGCTGCCGTGAAGAGCGTCGTGCATAACGCCCCGGCGCCTGCATCGCTACAAACCGAAGAAGCGCCTGCCAAGGTAGCCGCCGCTCCAGCGCCGACCGCCGAACAGCCCAGCGTACTCGGCCGCTTCATTCGCGGCTTCGCCAAGCTATTGGGCGGCGATGACAGCGCTCAGCAGACGGCTAAAGAGGCAGAAGCGCCACGCAAGCAGTCCGAGCAGCCAAGCCGCCCGCCACGCAACGAGCGCCGCAGCAAACCGGCCCAGGAGCGCAGCGACAGCACGCCTAAGCAGGAACAGCGCAGCGATAACGCCAAGAACGATCAGCGCGGCAACGCGGCGGGAAACACCGGATCACGTAATGAAGATGCCAGCGACAAGCGCAGCGGCCCAAGCCGTACGCGTAATCGCCGCCGCCACCCCCAACAGGACGATAGCAAAGGCCAAGAGAACGCGAAAAACCCGCGTCAGCAGAGCCCGAAAGAGAGCGTAAAAGAGAGCCCGAAAGAGACCTCCAAGGAGGAGTCTGGTAAACCTCAGGAGCCTCGTCGCGACAAGCCACGGGAGAACAAGCCCAAGCAGGAAGAGCGCGCACCTGCGGCGCAGGCCGACGACAGCCAGCAGGATGACGGCAAGCCAAAGCGCACCCGCAACAACCCGCGTAACCGCTCGCGTAAACAGGCGCTCAATCCGCAGGCGGAAGCCGAGCAGTTGAAGCTGCAAGCCGAAGCCGCAAAGGCTCCCCAAGCCACTGATGGCATGGCCGACACAGCGCCTGCTGACGTGACACCCACGGTTGAGGCCTCCACACAGACAGCCGAAGCCTCTCAGGCAACGGCCACCGAGGCACCGACTGATGCCGCGACCCTACGAAGCGATCAGGCCGACCAGACGTCCGAAGTGAGCGCTGGCGAAGGTACTGGCGGAAGCACTGGAGAGAGCACCAAAGAGAGCACTCCCACAGAGCGCGCAGTCAACAGTGCCGACAAAGTTCGCAAACCGACGCGCCAGCGTCGTCAATCCAAGCCGGAAGCCACCGCTCAAGAAGCAGCGGCACCGAGCAGACCGCAGCCCGAGCCCGCCTCCACGGAAGCAGCTAGCCACGCGGAGCCTGACGACGCTACTACAGAACGCGCACGCACCGCGGACGTGCAGCAAGAACCCCACGTAGAGTCGTCAGCAGTTGAGGTGCCCAAAGCCGAAGTGCCGGATGCAAGCGTTGACGATGCGAGCGATGCTCAGGCTCAGCCAACTGATCACGCAAAGGCGCCGCAGGCCACGAACGCGCCTCAAGCGCCCGCGGCCACTCCGGCAGAGACCGAGGCAAGCAGCGCTGCGCCTGACAAAGCACACGCCCAAGCGGCGAAGACCGACGTATCGGTAGCGCCAGTAGCAGACGTCGATGCCCAGCCCACGGCAGAAGCGGAGCAGGACAACGTTGACACAGCGCCTTCTGCGAAGCCTGAAGACGACGCACCGACCTCCGAGGCGGCCACGCCGGCAAGCGAACGAACTGCCGAGAAGACGCCCAGCGATGCCGTCGCCGACGAAGCGACATCAGCGACTGCCCATGCGTCCGAGCAGAAACCCGCGGCCACTGCCTCGACCGACGAGGTGTCTGCGCCAGCGCCAGCTAGCATTGCCACCGACGAAGAAGCGCCTAAACCCCGCCGTCGTCGCCGTCGTGCCCATAACGATCCGCGTGAGCTGCGCAAGCAGCAGAACGCTCAAGGTCAGAACTCGCAAGAGTAACGGCCAAGCACAAAAAACCCCGCCTCGGCGGGGTTTTTTATAGCTACTCGATGCTTTGCTTAAACCACGCGAGGCTCGGGCTCCAGCGTGACGGCAAACCGATCGTATACAGCGTTTGCCACGCTTTCAGCAAAACGCAGCAGCCCAGGACGGTCGCCTCCCCCGAAGTGCACGAGTACCAGGGCTTGACGCTCATGCACGCCGAAAGCGCCGTCACGATAGCCCTTCAAGCCACACTGATCTATCAGCCATCCTGCCGCCAGCTTGGTTTGGTGGTGAGCTTGAGGAAAGTGCGGCATCTGCGGATATGTCTGTAGAAGGCGTTGCGCTTGAGACTCGTCCACCACCGGGTTCTTGAAGAAGCTACCCGCATTGGCGAGCACGGCCGGGTCTGGCAGCTTCTCTCGACGAATGGCGCAAACCGCCTGAGCGACCGCCAGTGGCGTGGGTGAAGCCGTCACACGAGAGGCCAAATCGCCATAGCCCAGCACGGGACGTGGGCACTCGGAGAGCCGAAGTGCCAGTTGAGTAATCACCACTCGACCAGCCAGTGCCCGTTTGAAGATACTATCTCGATAGCCGAACTGACAGGCCTGAGCGCTCAACCAGCGCACCTCGCCCGTGGCCAATTCGACCACCTGGACACCTTCCAGCACATCGCTCAGTTCGACGCCGTAGGCCCCAATGTTCTGTACCGGCGCCGCACCGCAATCACCTGGAATGAGCGCTAGATTCTCCGTCCCCCAAAGCCCTCTGGCCGCCAAGGCCATGACCAGCGAGTGCCAGTTGACGCCAGCGCCGACGAACGCCACGACGCTCTCGTTCTGGCGCTCCAACCACCAGTGGCAAAGCGCTGGGCGCAGCGCCATGCCCATGAGAGTAGGTGGCAAAAGTACGTTGCTGCCACCGCCGAGCAGCGTTATGGGCCACTGCCGAGCATGAGCATGGTGAAGCGCCGCCTGTAGGCTCGTTAGCGAAGTGGGCGCGGCATAGTGCTCCACCTGACAAGGCAGACGCAGCGTATTGGCGGCAGACAAATCCACCCAGGCTGCTGGTTGATTCACAGCGTCAGCGACCACGGGTCAACTCGTCGATCAATCCGGCACTGGCCTGCTCGATCATGTCCAATACCTGCTCGAATCCCTCCTCTCCGCCGTAGTAGGGATCAGGCACATCCGTATTGGGCAACCCGGCATACGCCAATAGCAACCCTGTTTTGGCTTGACTATCGGCGGGCTGTAACGCATGGATGGCCGCCAAGTTGTCATGATCCATACCTAGCACGTAATCAAACGCATGGAAGTCGTTCGCGGTTAGCTGTCGGGCACGCAGGTGGCTGATGTCCACGCCACGCCGACGTGCGGCCGCCTGGGCACGCAGGTCAGGGGCTTTACCCACGTGCCAATCGCCTACGCCGCAGGAGTCGATGTCGACAAGATGAGTGAGCCCTGCACGCGCTAACGCCTGCTGAAATACGCCTTCCGCCGTGGGCGAGCGGCAGATGTTGCCCAGACAAACGAACAGTACGCGTGTCATGACCGCCCCTCCTCTACCGCCAGCAGCGCTCTGACACGCGCTAGATCCTCTTGCGTATCCACACCGGCAGGATTCACCGCGCTGGCCAACGCCACTTGAATCGCGTAGCCATGCTGGAGAGCGCGAAGCTGCTCTAACTGCTCCAATTGCTCAAGCGTGGAGGTCGGCAAATCCTGATAAGCTGCCAAAAAGCTAGCCCGATAGGCATAGATACCGATATGGCGTAGCCATGCATCGGTTTCCAATAGGTTGGGCTGGCGTGTGAAGTGCTCCCGATCCCACGGAATCGGTGCTCGAGAGAAATAAAGCGCACGCCCTTGCAATGAGCGCACGACTTTCACCACGTTAGGATTGAAGAGCGTATCTACATCCGTGATCGGTTCCGCCAACGTGGCCATCGCAGCATCGGGATCATCGGCCAAGCGATGCGCCACTTGGTCGATGAGTACGGGAGGAATAAGCGGCTCATCACCCTGGACATTGACTACCAGCGTCTCGTCGTCGAGACCGAGCTGCTCGACGACCTCGGCCAGTCGATCAGTACCCGACGGGTGATCGTCGCGCGTCATGACGACGTCTGCACCGTAAGACAGCATGGCGTCGCGAATGCGATCATCATCGGTGGCGACCACGACGCGGCTTGCCTGACTTTTGCTGGCACGTCGCCACACATGCGCCACCATCGGCTCTCCCGCAATGTCTAGGAGCGGCTTCCCCGGCAGCCGCGAGGAGCCAAAACGAGCGGGTACTACGGCGATGAACGGCGTCGACGTGTCTCCCATCACGCCTCCCCAGTGCGGCCAGGCGAAGTAGCGAGTTTTTCATCGGCATCCATGCGTCGCGCCTCTTCAGGCAGCATGACAGGAATGCCGTCCTTGATAGGGTACGCCAATCCGTCGTAATGGCAGCAAAGCTCCTGCGCGTCTCGGTCATACTTCAGTTTGCCGTTACATAGTGGGCAAACCAGCATCGCCAATAATTCCTTATCCATCGGTGCTTCCCCTTTGTGTCAAGTCGGACAGCTTATTGAGCAGCCAGTCCTCGAATGCGTGTGGAAGCTGCGCTTCCACGTCTAATACCCAGCTATCAGGCGGTGCAAACGCCTGACACTTCACGGCGTCTTTGGCCGTCATGATAACGGGGCGTTTCGATACGAACTGAAAGGTGCTGGTATCGAAAGGCTGATGGTCATTCAAAGGGTGCATCGCTCCGCTAACACCCAATGATCGAAGCGTATCGAAAAAGCGCTGAGGATTGCCAATTCCCGCCATCGCATCGACAGGAAGAGAAAATGGCAGCGGCTGAAGTGGCCACTCCTGCCCAGTCTTCAAGTAGCGCCAACGCGTAGGTACAAGTGTCATGGACACCCCCTCAATACCCAGCGGACGCTGGGGAGTTCCGTTGATGATCACTGCATCTACGCTCGCCAACCGCGCCGGCGCCTCCCTCAGTGGACCCGCCGGAAGACAACGGCGATTGCCGAGCCCTCTAGCACCATCAACCACCACTAACTCAATATCGCGTCCCATCGCCAAGTGCTGCAAGCCATCATCGCTAATTAACACGTCGCACCCCTGCCGCATCAGCATATCGGCCCCGCGTGACCTCTGCGGATCGGCAACGACCGGTACCCCGGTCTGCTGAGCTAGCATGAGCGGCTCGTCACCGCTATGATGCGGGTCGGTTGACGGCGTTACCAGCAAGGGATAGACCGGCGCCTTTCCGCCATAGCCACGTGTGACGATACCCGGTGAAAACCCTTGCATTTTGAGCCAACGGCTTAGCCATGCGACCAGTGGCGACTTACCGGTTCCCCCCAAGGTAATATTACCGACCACGATCACCGGCACTGGCGCTCGCCATGTTGGCTTATCACCACGACGGTAAAGCGCCGCTCTCCGCCTCATGAGATAACGGTATAAAAAGCCGAGCGGATAGAGCGGCGTCAGCCACGCGCTGCCTTCATAGGCGGCTTTCAGCCAGCGCTGCGACAAGCTCATTCACTCTCCTGAAACTGAAGCTGATGGAGGGCTGCGTAGGCACCGGCTTTTTCCAACAGCTCAAAATGCGTCCCCTGCTCCACGATGCGTCCCTGATCCATCACCAGGATACGGTCGGCACGCTCGATGGTAGAGAGGCGATGGGCGATCACTAGCGTGGTTCGCCCCTGACAGACGTGTTCCAGCGCTTTTTGAATATAGCGCTCGGATTCGGTATCGAGGGCGGAAGTCGCTTCATCCAAGATCAAAATAGGCGCATCTTTGAAGATCGCCCGAGCGATGGCAAGCCGCTGACGCTGACCGCCTGAAAGCATGACACCATTCTCCCCAACTATCGTCGCGAAGCCTTCGGGCAGCTTTTCGATGAACTCGCTGGCATAGGCGGCTTCGGCGGCGGCTTTGATAGCGACAGGATCAGGATCTGCCTCCCCATAGGCAATGTTGGCGGCAATCGATGCGTTAAACAGCGTTACCTGCTGGGAGACCAAAGCAATGTTCTGGCGCAACGGGCCTAAGGCATACTCGTCAGCATTGACGCCATCGATCAAGATACGCCCTTCACTCGGTCGATAGAAGCGCGGTAGCAGGCTCACTAAAGTGGATTTTCCGCTCCCCGAGCGCCCCACGATCGCCACCAACTCGCCGGGGGCAACGTCGAGATCAATGTGGTGCAGCACATTTGGGTGGTCGTCGTCATAGCGAAAGCTGACATCCTCGATCACCACGTGGCCACTCAGTTTGTTGGGTAAGCGTTTGCCCTCGTCTTGTTCAGGCGTCAGATCCAACAAGCCAAACAGCTCGGACGCCGCGGCAATGCCTTTCTGAATCTCACCGTTGATTTCGGTAAGCTGACGAACCGGTTTGATCATCAGCGCCGCTGCCGTAATGAAGGCAACGAACTCACCTGGCGTCATGTCTTCCATGAGTGAAGGGGCCATGGCCAGCCAAACCAATAGCGCCATGGAAATCGCCACCAGCATTAGCACCACAGGCGAGCTGACCGCGCGCGTCATGGCCTCCTTCATGCTTTGGCGACGGTTCTCTTCACTGACCCGTTCGAAACGCTGCTTCTCATACGCTTCTGCACCGTGGGTACGCACCACTCTGTAACCGGAGAGCGCCTCTGAAGCAACGTGCGTCACATCACCCATGGAGTGCTGAATGCGCTTGGAGATACGTCGAAAGCGCTTGCTTACATAGCTCACGACACCCGCAATGATTGGCGTGACGCCCAGAAACAGCAGTGTCAGCATCCAGTTGGTCCAGAATAGATAACCGATCAGCCCAATGACGAACAGCCCTTCTCGTAAAATGATCGTGACCGCATTGGTGGCGGCGCCCGCCACCTGCTCGACATGATAAGTGACGCGTGAGACCAGATGGCCGCTAGAGTGGTGATCGAAGAAGCGCCCCGGCAGGTGCAACAAATGGGCAAATACGTCGCAGCGCAGGGTGTGAATGACATAGCGTCCAACGTAAGCCATGAAATAGGTGCTCAAGAACGTTCCTAGCCCGCGAGAGGCGAACATGAGCACGACGAACAGCGGCAAAAACAAACGAAAAGCGGCATCTGGATTCTGGATGCCGTCAATCAGTCGCTTCATCATCTCCGCCAGCGCCGTGCTCGATGCGGCATAAATCACGAACCCTACCACCGCTAGCGCAAACGCACGCCAGTGTGGCTTTACGTACCCCAATAACCTTCTATATAACATCCAACCTGAATCAGTCACACGCGCTCCCGGCAGTAGTGTGCAGTGTCGGCGATTCTACCTGATGGTGGCCCGCTTCAACACCGCTGATGACCACCTGCAAGAACGCGCAGAGACCGCAGCTCAATAGGCTGTTGCGGGATAAGCGAAAAACGCAGTGCGCCATCGTGGGCAGTACTCCACAGGCAGCTCTTCTGCTGGCGAAAGCGACGCACCACCTCATCGGCGGGATGCCCGAACGGATTACCCCTTCCTGCGCTAAACACGACGTGGCTGGGAGAGGTATCGCGCACGAACTGAACGCTAGAGCTTGTCGAGCTGCCGTGATGCCCTGCCACTAGGACGCTTACCGGGCCATCGAGCTGGTTGAGCAGCTGTCGCTCGATCTGTCGCCCGACATCTCCTGTCAATAGCAAACGATGTTCGCCGACCTCTACCACCAACACGCAGGAGCGGTCGTTCGAGGAGAGCGCATTCTCCCCTTTCGGTGGCCAAAGGATACGGTAGCGAACACCGTCCTGTTGCCACTGCTGCCCCTGCTGGCAAGGGTGACTGTCCACCGGCAACACTTCCCCCTCAGGAGCCCACCACTGGCGGACGCGGTGTTCGGATAGCAGTGCTTCGATGCCACCGGCATGGTCGGTGTCCGCGTGACTGACGATGACTCGATCAATGAGCTGGCCAGGGGGCCACAGGCTTTGCAGAGGCATGAAGCCGCTACGAAAACGCGGCCCCGTATCATATAACATCCGATAATGGACGCTGCGCAGCTCGACCAACTGACCTTGCCCCACGTCATAGACGGTTACGTCCAGCCGTCCAGGGGCTAGCGTCGGCTCTCTAGGCCATAAGGGGAGTGTCGCGACGAGCGCCAGTGATGCGATACCCAGCCAACGCGGAATGGCGGGCAGCCCCCAGCACAGCGATACCAGCACTAGGCTACCCGCCAGGGGATAGACCATCGATGAGGGCGGCTGCCAAAGAGGTGCTGCATCGACCGCGAGGCGCAACAGCCAGTGGAACCCTCCCAACGCCTGCTCGAACGCCCACCACGTCAGCGCGCCCAGGCCAGGTAGCGGTGAGAGTAGCCAACCAAGCAGCGCGCTAGGCACCATTATCGAGCTAACCCACGGCACGGCGATCAGATTGACCAGCGGCGCCACGGGGGCTACTCGCCCGAATGCCAGCAGCACTGCAGCGGCCATCAACGGCGCGAGCAACAGTTGCGAACGCAGCAGCGCCCAGCACCACCCCCTTATTCCCACGGGTCGGGGACGCCCTTGCCATAAGAGAATGAGCCAGCCAACCGCCAGAAACGATAGCCATAGCCCTGGCCGCCAAAGCGCGAGAGGATCGAAGAATAGTACCAGCGCTAAGGCTAACCACCACGCCTGCCAGGAGCCGGGGGCATGGCGTCCACTAAGCACCCATAGACCCAGCAGGGTCATGATCATCGCCCGCATCGCCGGGGGTGCCAGTCCCGCCAGTGCCGCATAGGCAATGGCCGCTGCCCCCGCCAACCACCAGGGCCATGTTCGCAGGCGCCAATCAGTGGGTGTTATCAGACGGGCGCCATAGCGACCCAATAGCAGCACGAAAGAGGCCACCAACCCCACGTGAAGGCCAGAAATCACCACCAGATGCGTGGTCCCCGTAGCGTTCAACAGCGTCCAGTCGTCTTGCGTGAGCTGTTCGCTATCGCACAGCGTCAATGCCGCCAACCACCGCTGGGTGCGAGGCGCCAAAGGACTCTGTGCCAAATAATCCTGCGCCCAAGACCGCAATCGGGGCGTCGCCGCAGCCAGCTTCTGGGGCGCAGGATTCGCGCGTACGTAACCCGTGGCATGTATCCCTTCGCGCCACAGCCACTGCTCGTAATTGAACGTATGCGGATTGAGAAATCCAGAGGGCGGGCGCAGCCGCACGGTCATCCGCCAGCGCTCGCCTGGGGTGAAAGCATGGTCGTATGCGCTAACCCTGACACTTCCCAATCGCTCGCAACTAGGTAAGTGTCGAGGGGCCGTACAGCGTTCGACCTTCAAGCGCAGCCGCCTTGCGCCCGGCTGCTCTTGCACCTCAGTGATGTAGGCGTCGATGACGATATCCTGCCCGCTCAGTCCGACGGGCAGTTGGCGTGACCACTCTTGCTGAATGCTCACCGCAACGACTGCAGCAATGAACAGCCACGGTAACGCGTTAGGACGAGAAGCCAGACACAGCAGCACGCCCATGCCCATGACGGATGGAAGCCACCATGGGCCGCTCTGCGCCCCGGTCCACCACGCGAAAAAACCGCCTATCAGCGCCGCGACTGCCGCGGGCATCGCGATGCCTTGGCCCATGCACCCCTCCCTGGTGGCTCACCATTCCTGCATGCGCCATAGCCGAAGCCCTGCGCGATATGGATAATAGCAACAACTTATTTCAAGAGTACCTGACATGCCGCGCCGTTTCCTGCAGCGCTACATGCCAAAGCCCGACACATTAAAGCGTCAGCGCTCGCTGCGCTTCATTGCACCGCTAATTGCGGACCCGGGCCTATGGCTACTGACCCGACGCAGCGTGGCCAACGCGTTCAGCGTCGGGTTGTTCTGTGCAATGCTGCCCATCCCCTTTCAGATGGTAGTGGCAGCATTGGGCGCGCGGCTGAGCCGTTGTAACTTGGCCCTCTCGGTCGGCCTGGTATGGGTCACCAACCCGCTCACCATGCCGCTGATTTTTTACGTCAATTATCGCATCGGTACGTTTTTGCTAGGCGCCCCTGCGCGGGAGGCTCCTTCACGTATTTCGACGCGCTGGATTGCCGAGCAGATGCACGACATTCTGCCGCCACTGTTGCTGGGATCATTGATCACAGCCCTCGTACTGGCCATTGTTGCGAACATCGGGATTCGCTTAATCTGGCGCTGGCACGTCTCCCATAACTGGAAACGCCGCCGCCTTAAAAGACGGCGGCGCCGAGCCCGCATCGAATCGGAGTTTGATGATTGACTCACCTCGCCTGAGCCACCAGGCGGCCTCCATCCAACTTCATCACCCGATCTTGGTGGGCGGCAAGGCTCACATCGTGAGTAACGATCACAAAGGCACAGGCGCTCTCCTTGGCCAGCTCGTCCATCAAGCTCAGAATGGTGGCAGCGGTAGCTTGGTCGAGGTTACCCGTTGGCTCGTCCATCAAAACCAGACTTGGGTCTGTGACGAGTGCTCGGGCAATCGCTACCCGCTGGCGCTCGCCTCCAGACAGCTCACCTGGCTTATGATCGGCGCGAGCCTTCATACCTACCCGCTCCAGTAACCGCATGGCACGCTGCTCGGCAGCTTTTTTCGACTGACCACGAATGATCAGCGGCAGTGCCGCGTTCTCGACGGCCGTGAATTCCGCCAGCAGGTGGTGGAATTGATATACGAAACCGATGTACTGGTTGCGAAAGCGGCCCAGTGCGGCTTCGTTCAATCCCGACAGCGGTTCGCCGCCAATCACCACGCTGCCTGAGCTGGGTCGATCCAGCCCTCCCAGCAAGTTCAACAGGGTCGTCTTGCCCGACCCGGAACTACCCACGATCGCGACGCGCTCGCCCGCGTGCACGGTGAGTTCGAGCTGATCCAGCACGGTCAGATCCTGTGGGCCTTCGCTGTAAACGCGGGTAAGCTCGCGGCATTCCAACATGATGGCGTTGGCGTTGGTTGGCGTCATCTGAGCCTCCTTATTCATAGCGAAGTACATCGGCAGGCTGAACTCGGGCGGCTCGCCATGCAGGGTAAAGCGTCGAGAGGAAGGTTAGACCAAACGCGGCCAGCACGATGTCACGCACGTCGCTCCACACCAACCGAGATGGAAGATCGCTGATAAAATAAACCCCCGCATCCAGGAACTGAATGCCAAAGGCACTCTCGAACCAGGCGATCAGGTCGGCAATGGTCAGCGCCAGCACGATACCCACCGCAACGCCAACAGCAATGCCGATCAATCCAATCGCCAGTCCCTGCACGATGAAAATCCCCATGATCGACCGCGGGGTGGCACCAATGGTGCGTAAAATGGCAATATCGGCGCGCTTGTCGGTGACCACCATCACCAGCGTCGAGACGATATTGAAAGCGGCAACGGCGATGATCACCGTCAATAGCAGCGCGATCATGCGCTTTTCCATCTGAATCGCTTGAAAGAGGTTTCCTTGGGAAAACGTCCAGTCGGTGCCACGATAGCCAGGGCCCAGCTCATTGACGATGGCTTGGGTTTCACTACCGGCAATGAAAAGGTCATCCAGCTCCAGGCGTAACCCACCCACTGCATCACCCATGCGAGCCAGCGTTTGCATGTCTTCAATGTTGGCATAGGCAAGGCTCGCATCGAGATCGGCCCCGACGCTAAAGATACCGCTCACGGTAAACCGCTTGAGTCGTGGAAATACGCCTGCCGGTGTAATCGAGGCTTCAGGCACCAGCAACGTCACACGGTCCCCTACTCCCACGCCCAACCGACGTGCAAGCATAGAGCCCAACACGACATTCCACTCGCCGGGCACGAGATCGGCCAACTCCCCCTGACGCATATGCTCGCCAATGATGGAGACGCGATCTTCCCAGTCAGGGTGAATGCCATTGACCATCGCCCCTTGATTACGGCCTCCGGCAGAGAACATGCCCTGTTGCTCGACGTAGGGCGCCGCACCGATCACCCGCTCACGCTGCATTAGCCGCTCAGCTAACGCTTCCCACTCCACCAGCCCTTCTTGGGATTCGATCTTAGTGTGGGGCACCATACCCAGAATGCGCGTACGCAGCTCGTGATCGAAGCCGTTCATCACCGACAAGACGAGAATCAACACCGCCACGCCCAGCATCAGTCCCAGCATCGACGTCAGAGAGATAAATGAAATGAAATGGTTCCGGCGTTTAGCGCGCACATAGCGCAGCCCCACCAGAAAAGGCAAACGATCAAGCATGACGACATTCCTTAATAATGGGCGTCCATGGTACGGTTTTTTTAGCATGGCTGCATGTGCAAACGCAGCCTTAGAGTGGCGGCTACCCACAGCGTTCCCTCGATGGTCAGTAACGCTTGCAAGTTGTGAGGCAACCCCCTAAATTGCGCCCGTTCCTCTTGCCCGCTGGGTAAGCTTATTCTGACTAGAGAGAGCACCGTTGACGTTGGCTACCCATACTCACCGCCTATTGCCCGAGTGGCATCCTCAAGATGGTCTGCAGCTCACTTGGCCCCGCCCTGACGGCGACTGGGCCTATATGCTGGCGCGTATCGAAGCCACGCTAGAGCGAATCGTACTGGCCACCGCGCGCTACCAGAAGGTGATCATTTGCGTGCCCGACGAGGCGACTTACCAGCGTCTGACCGCCACTTTCGAGGCGTATGGAATTCCCCAACAGCAATTGCTGCTCATTGTCGCACCCACCGACGATACCTGGGCGCGGGATCACGGGCCGATGACGGTGTTGGATGACGATGACCAACCGTTGCTGCTGGATTACACCTTTACCGGCTGGGGCGGTAAATTTCCCGCCGAGCGGGACAATCAGCTGACGCAGTGGCTGGCAGACGCAGGCGTATGGGCTTGTCCGGTGGCCTCGCGTGACATGGTACTGGAAGGCGGCGCCATCGAAACCGACGGCGAGGGCACACTGCTCACCACCGAAGCGTGCTTGCTGAATACCAACCGCAACCCGTCACTCTCCCGTGCCGATATCGAAGCGAGATTGGCAGACGACTTTGGTGTCGACCGAATACTATGGCTAACGCACGGGCACTTAGAAGGTGACGATACCGACAGTCATGTGGATACACTGGCTCGTTTTTGTAGCCCCACCACTATTGCCTACGTGCGCTGCGATGATCCCACCGATCGCCACTATACGGCCCTCCAGGCCATGGAACAGGAGCTAAAAGCGTTTCGTCAGCGTAACGGCGAGCCCTACCGGCTCGTTCCGCTTCCCTGGCCCCAGGCCTGTTTCGATCCTGAAGACGGTCATCGCCTGCCAGCCACCTATGCTAACTTTCTGATCATTAACGACGCCGTGCTCGTACCCACTTACGGAGATCCTGCGGATGTCACGGCCCTCCAGGCGCTGGCCGTGGCGTTCCCGGAACATACTCTGATTCCCATCGAGTGCGTCAGCGTGATTCGACAGCACGGCAGCCTGCACTGCTTAACCATGCAGCTACCCAAAGGTACGCTTGTGCCTGCGACCACTCACTCTTAAGGAGAGCAGCATGTCTCAGACACTCAACGTGGCGGTGATTCAACAAGCCGCATGGCCGGACAAAGCGCGCAGTCTAGCCGAAAGCGAAGCGGGCATTCGCAAAGCAGCGAGCCAAGGAGCACAGCTCGTACTATTACAAGAGCTGCACGCCACCCACTACTTCTGCCAATACGAAGACCCGGCACTGTTCGATCTTGCCGAACCACTGGACGGCCCCACCGGCCAGCGGCTAGCGGCACTGGCCAAAGAGCTGGATATCGTGCTGGTAGGCTCGCTGTTCGAGAAACGCGCAGCGGGGCTTTACCACAATACTGCCGTGGTCTACGACCGTGCTCAGGGGCGAGTGGGTCAGTATCGTAAGATGCACATTCCCGACGACCCAGGGTTCTACGAAAAGTTTTACTTCACCCCTGGCGACGCCGACGACACCCGCAAAGAGGGCTTTACGCCCATCGACACGTCCGTGGGGCGGTTAGGGATTTTGGTGTGCTGGGACCAGTGGTATCCGGAAGCGGCGCGCCTGATGGCGCTGGCGGGTGCCGAGCTGCTGCTCTATCCCACCGCCATTGGCTGGGACCCTAACGACGACGACGCCGAAAAGGCGCGCCAAAAAGAGGCGTGGACGCTCATTCAGCGAGCCCATGGCGTTGCCAACGGTCTGCCAGTCCTGGTGGCCAACCGCATCGGCCTTGAAGCGGATCACTCCGGCGTGGGCGACGGTATCGCTTTTTGGGGCGGTAGCTTTATTTGCGGCCCACAAGGCGAGCTGTTAGCACATGCGGGTGAAGAGACCGAGCAGTTGGTCGTAAGCCTGGATATGGCGCGTAGCGAAAACACCCGACGTATTTGGCCCTACCTGCGCGACCGCCGGGTCGACGCCTATGGCGACCTGACCCGCCGCTACCGCGACTAGGTATTTACTTCTCCCTAACAACTAATAACGCCTGCCCTGTGACCAGAGCAGGCGTTTTACTATTGGCGATCAGACAAGCGTACCTACAGCAAGAGTACCCACGGCAAAAGTACTTACTTCCAAAAATCGCGAATAGAGGCGATGCCTTGCGCGCCCACCGCGCGCGCGTGGTTGGCGTCGAAGCGGGTCATGCCGCCCAGCGCGAACACCGGCATACCGGCCCGCTCCACCAGTTGTTGGAAGTCGTGCCAGCCCATGGGGGCCACTTCCGGGTGCGAAGGCGTAGTGCGTAGCGGCGACAGGGTGACGAAATCACACCCCAACACGGCCGCTTGGGAGAGCTGCTTCTGGTCATGCGTTGATGCCGAAAGCCACTTGTTTTCGGCAATCGGGCGACGATCCAGCTCCATCAACCGCGCACTGGTCAGATGGATGCCATCGGCATCGACCTGTTCCAAGAGCGTAGGCTCACCGTTGAGCAGCAGTTTTGCCCCATATTCACGGCAAAGCGTGAGCGCACGCTCGGCACGAGCCACGTAGGCTGCCTCATCCAAACTTTTGGCACGCAGCTGAACAAGACGAATATTGTCTTCGCGCAGAGCGCGCTCGAGCAGCGCTGCGAAGCGCTCGTCGTCAGGCTCTTCACCGGTAATCAAATACTCAGTAGGTAGCATCACAGCGCGGAGGATCGGCAGGTTCGCTGCCGGGAACGGGTAGTTCACCAGCTCGTTCATCGGCACCCACCGCACCGCTTGACCCTCACGGCCAAACGGCTCGCCGGCGAACTCATGCACCTGCCATACGTCGAGCAAGATATGCTTATCAGGGTACTCATGGTGAACGCGAATGAGCGGCTGAGCACGGACGATCTCCACGCCCAACTCTTCATGCAACTCACGTTTCAGGCCTTCTAACCCAGTTTCATAGGGGGCCAGTTTACCGCCAGGAAACTCCCATAAACCGCCGTGATCGACGTTGGAAGGCCGACGCGCGATCAGCACGTGCTTTTGATCGGCGCTGATCATTGCAGCCGCCGCAACATGTACCCGTCGTTTTACCATTACACTCATTACGTCTAATCCACTTTGTGCGCACCGCCATGCTTGCACGGCGCTATCTCGCTGCGTTAGCACGTTGCCACAGACTTAGCTGCGGTAATCCGCGTTGATGGACACATAGTCATGGGACAGGTCCGAGGTCCACACAGTGGCCGCCTCGTCACCACGCCCCAAATTAATGCGAATTGTAATCTCTTCCTCGGCCATGACGGCACTGCCAGCTGCCTCGGTGTAGCTATTAGCACGGCCACCGTTCTCCACCAGTCGCACATCGCCCAAATCGATGACGACACGGCTGACATCGAACGACTCCACCGGTGCCCGTCCCACTGCCGCTAAAATACGCCCCCAGTTGGCATCGGAAGCATAAAGGGCGGTTTTGACCAGCGGCGAATGGGCCACGGTAAATGCTACGTCCAGCGCCTCTTGGCGCGTGCAGGCATCGTTCACCTGCAGGGTGATGAACTTAGTCGCCCCCTCGCCATCGCGGATGATCGACTGAGCTAGCTCGGTCATCACTCGCTGCAGTGCATTGCGGAACACGACAATATGCTCGTCGCTTTCGATACGCGCCCCCGTGCCCGTCGCTGCCAGCATGCAGGCATCGTTGGTAGAAGTATCGCTATCCACGGTGATACAGTTGAAAGAGCGATCCACCGTTTCCCGGAGTAGCGAGGCGAGTAAGGGCTGCTCAATCGCCGCGTCGGTAACGACGAATCCCAGCATGGTCGCCATGTTGGGTTTGATCATGCCCGACCCTTTGGTAATGCCGTTGATGGTCACCTGCTGGTCGCCAATCGCCACGCTAACCGTCGCGCCTTTTGCGCGAGTGTCAGTAGTAAGAATGCCTTCCCCTGCCTGCTGCCAGGCTTGACTTGAATCAGCCAACGACCCCAGCGCATTTGGCAAACCCGCCAAAAGGCGGGCCATGGGCAATGGCTCGCCAATCACGCCAGTCGAGAACGGCAGTACCTGGGTGGCGTCCACCCCGGCTTGCTCGGCCACCGCGGCGCAGCTGGCATAGGCATCCTGCAGTCCTGACTCACCCGTACCCGCATTGGCATTGCCGGTATTGATCAGCCAGTACCGGGCAGACAGACCGTTCTTTGCACACGCCTCAAGGTGTGTCTTAGCCACCACCACGGGAGCGGCACAAAACGCATTGCGCGTGAACACACCGGCGACGGTGGCCGCCTCAGGCAGCTCGATCACGACCATGTCACGGCGGTCCGGCTTCTTGATGCCCGCCTTTGCAGTCCCTAGACGCACCCCGTCAAGAGGTGGCAATTCCGGAAAGGGAAGATGTCCCACCGCCATGTTTTTCTCCTTTACGCTCGCTGACGAGAGCGCGTGATTAGCTCAATTTTCCGCAGCACTGCTTGTATTTCTTACCCGAACCACACACGCAAGGATCGTTGCGGCCTACTTTGGGATTTTCACGACGCAGCGGGCGACCGTCGGCACCGGGTGCGGCCTCGCCAGGCTCGGCATCGGGCGCATCGTGGCGGCTGGCAGCCGTGGCTTTTTCACGGGCCAGCTCTTCACGGCGCTTCTGCTCCAGCGCATCGACCTCTTCTGGCTGACGCACCTGAACGTGGCTGAGAATGCGCGTGACATCGGCTTTAATGTTGGTCAACAGATGCTGGAACAGCTCGAAGGACTCGCGCTTGTACTCCTGCTTGGGGTTTTTCTGTGCATAGCCACGCAAGTGGATACCGCGACGCAAATGATCCATGGACTGCAGATGCTCTTTCCAGCGGGTATCCAGCACTTGCAGCATCACTTGTTTCTCGAAGCGACGAATCAGCGCTTCACCAGCGGACTCGATCTTCGCCTGGTACGCGTCGCGATGCATGGTCTGCAGGCGCTCGCGCAGCTTCTCTTCGCTGAAGCGCTCATCCTCGTCCGCCCACTGCACGACCGGAGCATCGAGATTGAACTCCGTTTTCAGGTGCGCTTCCAGCCCAGGCAGATCCCACTGCTCAGCCAGACTTTGTGGGGGCACGTAGTCGCTAATCGCCTCCTCCATGACCTCCTCACGAATACCTAACACAGCGGCGGAGACATCGTCGGAGGCGAGAATTTCGTTACGCTGCTCATAGATGACGCGGCGCTGGTCGTTGGCGACGTCATCGTACTCCAGCAACTGCTTACGGATATCGAAGTTACGGCCTTCGACTTTCTTCTGTGCGCGCTCGACCGCGTTAGAGACCATTTTGTGCTCGATGGCTTCGCCACGCTCGAGCCCCAACGCCTGCATCAAACGCTTCACGCGATCCGAGCCAAACAGACGCATCAGGCTATCTTCCAAGGAGAGGAAGAAGCGTGTCGAGCCAGGATCCCCCTGACGCCCGGCGCGACCGCGAAGCTGGTTATCGATACGCCGTGATTCGTGCCGCTCGGAACCCACGACGTGCAGGCCACCCGCTTCCAAAACCGCATCATGGCGCTTTTGCCATTCGGCCTTGAGCGTATCGATTTGGGCTTGACTGGGGTTTTGCAGCTTGGCTGCCTCGGCCTCCCAGTTGCCACCCAACATGATGTCCGTTCCACGCCCCGCCATGTTGGTGGCGATGGTAATGGCACCTGGTCGGCCCGCCTGGGCGATGATTTCCGCTTCGCTTTGGTGCTGTTTTGCGTTGAGCACGTTAAATTTCAAGCCTGCATTACGCATCAGACGTGCGAGGTACTCGGACGTTTCGATCGACGCCGTACCGACCAGCACAGGACGACCCGCCTCTGTTTCTGCCTTGACGTCTTTGATGATGGCTTCGTACTTCTCTTCGGCGCTCAGGTAGACGAGATCATTGAAATCCTTGCGCGCCAACGGACGGTTGGTAGGGATGACGATGACGTCCAGACCGTAAATTTGACGGAATTCGAACGCTTCGGTGTCCGCCGTGCCCGTCATGCCCGACAGCTTTTCATACAGACGAAAGTAGTTCTGGAAGGTAGTGGATGCCAGCGTCTGACTTTCACGCTGAACCGTCACCCCTTCTTTGGCTTCGACGGCCTGGTGCAACCCCTCGGACCAACGACGCCCAGGCATGGTACGACCGGTATGTTCGTCGACGATCACGACCTGGCCTTCCGCGACGATGTAGTCCACGTCGAGGTGATAGAGGTGACGCGCACGTAGCGCCGAGTGCATGTGCTGCAGCAAGTTGAGGTTTTGCGCAGCATAAAGCGATTCGCCCTCCCCCAGCAGCCCCTCGGCCCGCATGAGTTCTTCGACCTTATTGTGTCCTTGCTCGGTCAGTTCTACCTGTTTCTGCTTTTCGTCGAGCACGAAATCGCCGCTCACTGGCGCTTCGTCATCTTCGGAGACTTCCCCCTGCTCGAGCTGCTGAGCCAAACGATTCACGATGCCGTAGAGGTCCGTATTTTCGTCCACCGCACCGGAGATGATCAGCGGTGTGCGCGCTTCATCGATCAAGATGGAGTCGACTTCGTCCACAATGGCGTAGTGCAAACCGCGCTGGACTTTGTCTTCCAGCGAGAACGCCATGTTGTCGCGTAGGTAGTCGAAGCCAAACTCGTTGTTGGTGCCGTAGGTAATATCGCATTGATACGCGTGACGCTTCTCTTCCCCCGTCTGTCCGGCGAAAATAACACCCACCGTGAGCCCTAGAAATTCATACAGGGGGCGCATCCATTCGGCATCGCGACGAGCGAGGTAGTCGTTCACGGTCACGACATGAACGCCTTTGCGAGTCAGCGCGTTCAAATAGACCGCGAGCGTGGCGACCAGGGTTTTACCTTCACCAGTCTTCATTTCGGCGATACGGCCGCGGTGTAGGGTCATACCCCCCACCATCTGCACGTCGAAATGACGCATCCCCATCACCCGCTTACTGGCCTCGCGCACCACAGCAAACGCATCGGGCAAGAGGCTGTCCAGCGTTGCCCCTTCGTCTAGACGCTGACGTAGTTCTGGAGTTTTTGCTTGAAGCTCTGCATCGCTTAGGCCCGCCAGGGTCTCTTCCAATGCATTGATGCTCTGCACACTTTTTTGCATGCGCTTGACTTCACGGTCGTTCTTGGAGCCGACCACTTTACGTAACAAATTATTAATCATGAAATTTCCAAATCATCGTGAGCGCCCCATCCAGGTACGCTCAGGTATCAGGCAAAAAGGGTGGTAATCAAGCGAGGCATTATCGAGTAGGCGGGCCACGGGGCGTCACGACATCGCTTGCGGCGACGAGCGGGAGCGCAAACGGAAGAAAAGGTAACGGGCGACGGAAAGATTGGGGCTCTCGTCGCGTTTGGCGATGAAACCAGCGGCGAAGCGCGCGCCGTTTCTTCGCGATCCAATGAGACTTCGCGCGAAGCATGGCAGGCATCCAAAAGCAGATGCAAACACCACGGTCGCTGCTTCTCAACGCGTCGGATGGGTGTAAACTAGCGGGTAGTAAACAACTCACCAGCAAACCAGCCAACCACCAACGCGCCAGGCCATAGCGTCGAGGACGCTTTAGCGAAGCGGATTCGATCTCTGACGTTGATGACATGCTGTGGACTGGCTCCTGAGCGTGTTAGGCTCTGTCTATTGGCGGTCAATCACAGGTGATGCACGTAGTAACCAGTACGACGCCACTCGCAACACCCTAGGAATCAAGTTGATGAGTATAAAGGTTAAGCGTTCTCGCGCACAGCCCATTGCCCAACTGCTAACCAAGTCAGGCGGCGTCGGCCAGCTCATGCGACAATCACGCTTGATCGATCAAGCACAGCGGCATCTCCGTGCTCATTTACCCGAAGAGATGCGTGAACATATTTTCGTAGGCGGTTTTAGCAATGGCCGCTTGACCCTCATCAGCGGGCAAGCGAGCTGGCTGACGTGGCTACGCTACGAACAATCTCGCCTGTTATCGCTGCTTCACCAGCTCCCTGGCTTTGAGGGAGTGACAGGGTTCACCCTTAAAGTGCGCCCCGTACGCCCCATCGAGTCACCCAGACGCTTCACGCGAACGCTTTCCGACAGTGCGGGCAAAACCCTGGCCGAATGCGCCAAAGACACTGACAGCCTCAGCCTCAAACATGCCCTGGAGCGCCTGGCCTCTCACGCTCGCCCGAAAGACACCAAAACGTAATTTAAAAGCGCCTCCCCTTACACGCAAAAAGCACCGCCGAAGCAGTGCTTTATAGATGGGGAGCCATGTCACGTTTTCAACTCAACGCCCCAGACATTTTTATTTTGACGAATTACGCCATCGCTGGAGCCGCATAAGAGATGGGTGCCACGGCTTTCTCTTCTTCGAACGTGACAATTTCATAGGCATCAGGCTGAGCCATTAGCTCACGGCACAGCTGGTTATTGAGCGCATGGCCTGATTTCACGCCGCGGAATTCGCCAATCAAACTATAGCCCAACTGATACAGGTCACCGATGGCATCTAGCACCTTGTGTTTGACGAACTCATCTTCATAGCGCAGGCCACCTTCATTGACGATACGGTAATCATCAACAACGATCGCATTCTCGAGGCTGCCCCCAAGAGCCAAATTGTTGGAGCGAAGGTACTCGAGATCGCGCATGAAGCCAAAAGTTCGCGCACGGGAGACTTCTTTGACGAACGACGTGGTCGAAAAGTCGATCAGCGCAGTTTGCTTCTGCTGCTCGAAAACCGGATGGTCGAAATCGATGGCAAACGACACTTTAAAACCTTGGTGAGGCAAAAAAGTGGCTTCTTTATCACCATCGGTCACACCAATGCGGCGCTTGATGCGAATGAATTTCTTGGCCGCCTCTTGCTCCAAAATGCCCGCAGACTGAATCAAAAAGACAAATGGGCTGGCGCTACCATCCATGATGGGCACTTCCGGGGCACTGATATCGACGTAGGCATTATCGATGCCCAAGCCCGCAAAGGCGGACATAAGGTGCTCGACGGTCGCGACTTTGACACCTTCATAAGAGAGCGCCGTGCACAGCGTGGTGTCTTCAACCAGTTCGGCACGGGCAGGCACATGTACCACGGGATCCAGATCGGTTCTGACAAACACAATGCCGGTGTTGGCCGGTGCCGGACGCAAAGCCATATGGACTTTTTTGCCGGAGTGCAGACCCACTCCAGTGGCGCGAATGACGTTTTGTAGTGTGCGTTGTCTGATCATAGGTAGTGGTCAAGCTCTAATGACGGCGGCTTGCAGCAAGCTGCTACAGGATCCGCAAAGGAAGAAAGTTATCAAACAGTGTTCACTTTAACAGCAAACGAGCGTTTTAACCAATAAAACTCTCGTTTGCTGCTGCAATGAACCCGATGGCGGGGGTTAATCCGCTTGACGACGCAGGAACGCGGGGATATCCAAGTAGTCGTCGGCATCCGCTGCACGACGCTTTTCAGCACGCGGCTTTGGCGCTGCATCGGGAGCTTCGGCGCGTGCCGTGGCTTGCTGGCGCATGACAGTGGGTTGCTGCAATTTACGATAATCGGAACCACCGGCTTCCGCCGCAGAGCGACGAGCCGGTTCTCGCGCCGCCGTCGCCTTGGCTTTGCTACCATCCAGTCCGGCCGCCACCACCGTAACGCGCAGCTCATCGGACATTTCCATATCGATGGAGGTACCCACCACGATGGTCGCCTCTTGAGATGCAAATTCTTGGACCGTTGCACCCACATCGTTGAATTCGCCGATGGAAAGATCCGGGCCTGCGGTAATGTTGACCAGAATACCGCGCGCGCCATGAAGATCGATATCCTCGAGTAGCGGGCTGCGAATGGCTTTTTCAGCGGCTTCACGGGCGCGGTTTTCCCCCGTAGCGCCGCCGGTCCCCATCATGGCCATGCCCATTTCTGACATGACGGTGCGCACATCGGCAAAGTCCACGTTGATGATCCCTGGGCTGGTGATCAGCTCTGCAATACCCTGCACCGCGCCCAGCAGCACATCGTTGGCTGCGCTGAACGCCGTCAGCAGCGTGGCGTTCTTGCCTAGGACCGACAGCAGCTTTTCGTTGGGAATAGTGATCAACGAGTCGACATGCTCGGAGAGCTCTTTCATTCCCTCTTCTGCCGCACGCATTCGCTTGGGCCCTTCGAAGGGGAAGGGGCGTGTCACCACGGCCACCGTCAAAATGCCAAGCTCTTTGGCGACTTGCGCTACGACGGGCGCCCCGCCAGTGCCGGTGCCGCCGCCCATACCTGCCGTAATGAAGACCATGTCGGCGCCGCTCAGCAGTTCGGCAATGCGCTCACGGTCTTCCATGGCCGCCTGCCGCCCTACTTCAGGGTTAGCACCTGCCCCGAGCCCTTTGGTGATTTCACCACCCAACTGCAGCACCGTCTTTGCCGATACGCGCTTGAGGGCCTGAGCATCGGTGTTGGCGCAAATGAACTCGACGCCTTCGATGTTGCTTTCGACCATATGGTTGACAGCGTTACCGCCACCGCCGCCAACGCCCACTACTTTGATGACCGCACTGCTCGAGGGTGCGTTATCTACCAATTCGAACATAAGCCCCGTCTCCTGAACCGCGCTTGCGGCCCTATCAGAAATTTCCTTTGAACCAGCCTTTGATTCTTGCCAGCGCCGAATGGCCATCCTTGATATCACGCCGGGCTAATTCGTTACGCCCTTTATGGGCCGCAACGCCTCCCCCGTGGCTTTCTAGGCCTTGCCCATGACGCGTTTCCTGCAGTGCATAATGCAGCAAACCAACGCCCGTCGCATAGATAGGATTGCGAACCACATCTGCCAAGCCTCTGACATTTTGCGGGCAGGCAATACGAACCGGCATGTGAAATATCTCTTCTGCCAGCTCGCTTACACCCTCCATGCGCGAAGTGCCGCCGGTGAGCACCACACCCGCAGCCACCATATCTTCATAGCCGCTGCGGCGTAATTCGTCTCTTACCAAGGTAAACAGCTCTTCGTAACGCGGCTCGACCACCTCTGCCAGCGCTTGGCGTGACAGATCTCTGGCCGGACGATCACCGACACTGGGAACCTTGATCATCTCATCACTTGCCGCTAACTGGGTTAGCGCGCAAGCATACTTCACTTTGATCTCTTCAGCGTGCTGCGTCGGGGTACGTAACGCCATAGCAATATCGTTAGTGACTTGATCACCGGCAATGGGAATCACCGCCGTATGACGAATGGCACCTTCGCTGAAAATCGCCATATCGGTCGTGCCGCCACCAATATCGACCATGCACACCCCGAGCTCTCGCTCGTCTTCGGTCAGCACGGCCATACTCGACGCCAGCTGTTCGAGAATGATCGCGTCGACATCCAAACCACAGCGTCGTACGCACTTCTCGATATTCTGGACGGCGTTGAGGGCTGCCGTGACCAAATGCACTTGCGCTTCCAGACGAACGCCCGACATGCCCAGCGGCTCTCGGATGCCCCCTTGGGCGTCGATCGAGAACTCCTGAGGCAATACGTGCAGTACGCGTTGGCCTTCGGAGATCGCCCGCGCGCGAGCAGAATCGATCACCCGGTCGATATCGGACGGCGTCACTTCACGCTCTTTAATGGCCACTACGCCATCGGAGTTCATCGAGCTAATATGACTGCCCGCCACACCCACATACACCGAGTGGATATCGCAACCTGCCATCAACTCCGCCTCTTCGACAGCACGTTGAATCGACTGAACCGTTGATTCGATGTTGATGACGACACCACGCTTCATGCCGCGCGACGGATGAGAACCGATACCGGCAATTTCAATTCCACCGTCATCGGTGGGTTGACCGACTATTGCGACGACCTTGGACGTTCCAATGTCCAGCCCGACAACCATATTGGATGCGTTGGGTGAGCCTGCCATGAGTCGGTAAATCTCCTTGCCATTGTTTTAATGAATACGGCGGGTACATTATTTGCCTGAGCAAAAAAGAGCTTCCGCCAAATTAAAATTAGTAACGTTAAACTTGAAACTCGCTGATGCGGGTTAACCGCTGACTGGATAATAAAAACAGACCCACAGCTCCGCTCGACACATAGTATAGAAACAATAGACGCTATACGACTAGTCCGTACCCACGATAATTGGCTTTAGCCGCAATTTAAACCCCATTTGCGGCTTTTTCAGCGTTGGCGATCACTCACCTTTACCCGCTTTTTGCACATTGTCATCGAACGTTACTCTGCACTGGGAGTGGACTCATTTTCCTGAAACTCTGTTTCTCCATGCCAAGCGACCGCTACTCCGTTAGGGTAACGCAAATCGATGTAACGAATATGATCACTGACATTCGCCAGCTCGCGCTGCCATGAGGCTGACAATCTCGCTAAACGCTCGCCGTGCTGGCGGCGACCCAGCATGACCCAGGCACCACTGGATAGCTGCAAACGCCAAGCTCCGCGCGGTTCTAACCGCAGCTGAGAGAGGGATAGCGATAACCCGGCAAAATGGGGTAACAAGCGCTGATAGTAAGCCAACACCTCTTCACTGCTGCCACTTGGTCCTGCCAAGTCGGGAAGCCCTGCCGGTACGGTTAGAGGCGCAAAAGCAAACGGCTCGCCTTCGGGATTCAAAAGAAAGTCATCGTTCCAGCGCGCCACTGGCGTCTGCTCTACCAGTTCGAACACCAACGCATTCGGCCACTCACGCGAGATTCGCACTTCATTGAGCCAGCCGATGGTGAGCGCACGGCGCCGAAGCTCCCCCAAGTCAGCCGATAGCCACGTTGCCTCTTGTACCAAGGGTGCTAACTGAGTGCGCAGATAGTCGGCGCTGACGTACTCCCATTCGCCTCGTATCGACACGCGCTCGATGGGGCGATCCAACCATAGCCATAGCGCTCGACCACCGGCACCCAGCAGCGGCGCCAATAGCACAACGCCCAACCATGCGTTGCGTTTTTTCATAACGTCCCTTTTACCGAGCCCATCATGATGCGCTGGCCGCTGAGAGGGCAGTCTGTAGGATCCGCAAGACCAACTCGTCGAAGCCAATACCTGCGTGGGCAGCCGCCTGCGGAACGAGACTATGATCGGTCATTCCCGGCACCGTATTGACCTCGATGAGCCAGAACTGACCTGACGTGTCACGCATGACGTCAATACGTCCCCACCCCTCGCCTCCTACAGCGGCAAACGCCTCTTTGCACAACGCTGCCAGGGACTGCTCATCCTCCCAGGATAGACCACAGGGTAAGTGATACTGCGTAGTGTTGGCGATGTACTTGGCTTCGTAGTCGTAGAAACCGCCTGGCACCTCGACGCGAATGGCAGGCAAGACATCATTTCCCAGCAGCGCTACGGTGTACTCATCGCCGACGACAAATCGTTCGGCCATTACACGCGCATCGAATTTGGCCGCCTCCGTATACGCCGCTCGAAGCTCTTCTTGGCTCTTGACGATACTGATGCCCAGGGTGGAGCCCTCATGCACCGGTTTGACCATCATCGGGAGCCCGAGCCGCTCGACCACAGCGACCCAGTCGGCGCGCTCGTCGAGCATGATGCACTCAGGCGTGGGCAGGCCTACGGCCTGCCACACCTGTTTGGTGCGCTGTTTATCCATTCCCAGCGCAGAGGCCAAGACGCCGCTTCCAGTGTAGGGTACGCCCAGCAGCTCTAGCGCCCCTTGAAAGGTACCATCCTCTCCACCGCGACCATGCAGCGCAACGAACACCGCGCTGGGATCCAAGCGCTCGAGCCCAGCGAGGCCGCCCTCTTTAGGGTCATAACCGATCGCGTCGACACCCTGTCGCCTCAGGGCAGCTAAAATCGCCGCGCCACTTTTGAGAGACACCTCTCGCTCGGCGGAAATGCCGCCATATACCACGACGACGCGCTCCAAGGAGCCGACTTGACTGCCGTTCATAACGCCACCTCATCCAACTCCAATCTGGCCTGCGCCAAACGTAGCGAAATACCGCCCACGTCCCCTGCCCCCTGAGTAATTAGGATATCTCCGGGACGTAACACGTTGGTCAGCAAAGCGGGCAGTTCATGCTTGTGCTCGACAAATAGCGGATCGACCTCGCCTCGCTGGCGAATAGAACCGGCTAGTGTGCGCCCTTCGGCTCCCGGCAGCACGGCTTCGCCCGCACTGTACACGTCCAAGAGCACCAGCGTATCTACTTGGGAAAGAACACGCACGAAGTCTTCGTAGAGATCCCGCGTTCGGCTGTAGCGATGGGGCTGGTAGAGCATCACCAACCGGCGGTCGGGCCAACCCGCTCGCACGGCTTGAATCACCATGTCGACCTCGCGGGGGTGGTGCCCGTAGTCGTCCACCAGCATGACCTCACCTCCCCCCGTGGGGGCAGGGAAGTGTCCATGCACTTGAAAACGACGTCCAACACCTGCAAACCCGGTAAGGCCCCGTTGAATCGCCTCATCGCTAACGCCTGCGTCCGTCGCCACTACGATCGCCGCCATAGCATTGAGCGCGTTATGCCGACCCGGCATGGCTAGTCGAATGGCCAACGGTGCAGCGCCACCTGGACGCAGCGCAGTGAACGACACTTCGCCACCTTGCTGTGCAAAATCGACGATACGGTAGTCGGCATCGTCATCGAAGCCATACGTCACGAACTGCCGTTTTACTTGCTCACATAAACCGCGCACATGCGGGTCATCTATGCACAGCACGGCCAATCCATAAAAAGGCAGATTATGTAGAAATTCGATGAAGGTGCTTTTGAGCCGCTCGAAGTCACCGCCATACGTCGCCATATGGTCGGCATCGATGTTGGTCACGATCGATACCATGGGCTGCAGGTGCAAAAACGACGCGTCGGACTCGTCGGCCTCGGCCACCAGATAATCGCCCTCGCCCAAACGGGCATTGGCGCCTGCACTCGTCAGCTTGCCACCGATGACGAACGTTGGGTCCAACCCTCCTTCTGCGAGTAGCGTGGCCGTCAAGCTAGTCGTGGTGGTTTTACCATGGGTACCCGCCACGGCAATGCCGTGGCGAAAACGCATCAACTCTGCCAGCATCTCGGCACGACGCACCACCGGCACCCGGTGCTCATGGGCCCAGCGTATCTCAGGGTTGGTTTCATCGATGGCGCTGGAGACGACGACCACGTCAGCCCCTCGAACATTTGCTTCTGCATGGCCGATCGCCACCGTGACACCGCACTGGCGCAGCCGCTCTACTACGGGGGATGCTTTCATATCGCTACCGCTGACTTGGTAGCCTTGGTTCGCCAATACCTCGGCGATTCCGCACATGCCTGCCCCACCGATACCCACGAAATGCAGCCGCTGAATACGACGCATACCGGGGCCCGACGGACGGACCCCTTGCGGCGGCATGTTAGTCACTGAATCGGTCACGCAGTTTCTCCTTGCTTCGCCAAGCCCAAACAGCCTGCTGCAAGACGCTCTGTAGCGTCGAGGTGCGCGGCCTGTCGCGCCTTCGACGCCATGTCTGCCAGCCTGTCAGGGTCTAATAATTCATCGAGTAATCGAGTCAAACGCTCCGGCGTGAGGGCCGATTGCACCACGCACTGCGCCGCTCCCGCCTTGACCAACACATCGGCATTGACACGCTGATGGTCATCGACAGCAAAGGGAAAAGGCACCAACAGGGCAGGCTTGGCGGCAGCCGCCAGCTCGGCCACTGTCAACGCCCCCGCACGGCAGACCACTAGATCAGCCCATGCGTAGGCTGCTGCCATATCATCAATAAAAGGGCTAACGTCCGCGACAATGCCCCGTTCCGCATAGGCTTGAGCCGTGGCGACATCACGCTCTTTACCGGCTTGATGACGAACATCGGGACGCCGCTCTGGCGGTAGCGCAGCCAGCGCTGCGGGAAGCCGCTCATTGAGCGCAACGGCACCCAGAGAGCCACCGACTACCAATAGCCTCAGCGGACGGCCCTCCAGCTCGGTCGTCTGTCTGGGGCACTCTCCCAACGCCGCGATATCTTCGCGCACCGGGTTACCGATGACCTCGGCGCGGTGGCCGAACGCATCGTCGAAAGCCGCATAGGTTCGAGTCGCCAGCCGAGACAGCACCTTATTGGTGAGACCCGCGACGGCATTCTGTTCATGAATGACCAGCGGCACCCGTGACAACCACGCCGCTAACCCGCCAGGACCACTGGCAAACCCCCCCAGACCCACGACGACATCGGGCTTGAAACGCTGAATAACACGTCGGGCCTGCAACACCGCCTTGGAAAGATTGAGAGGGGCTTTGCACCAGCCAGCGAGCCCTTTACCGCGCAGCCCTCCGATGGCAATGGTGTGTAGTAGAATACCTGCCTTGGGCACCAACTGATTTTCGATGCCGCGCGGGCTTCCTAGCCATTCCACGTCGACACCCTTGGCCTGTAACGCATGCGCCAACGAGAGCGCAGGAATGACGTGCCCGCCGGTTCCCCCGGCCATGATCAATATCCGTCGACGTGAGTTGGTCACTACAAACGGCTCCTTGAATAATTACGATAAACGCGGCTCTCGGCGAGCGCGGTAGGGCGTCGGCGTACGACGCGGGCGATGACGGGTCTCGGCATCGACCCGAAGCAGCAGCCCAATCATCATACCGGTCACCAGTAGGCTCGAACCGCCATAACTAATCAGCGGCAACGTTAGCCCTTTGGTAGGGAGCAATCCTGAGCTCACCGCCATATTGATGAACGCCTGAGCGGCCACGATGAATCCAATGCCATAGCTGACGTAGGCACCGAATAGATGACCTGCCAGCTCTGCCCGGCGGCCTACCCACATCGCGCGTACAATGAATAGGGTAAACAGCAGGACCACGGCAATAGCGCCTAACATGCCCAACTCTTCGGCCACCACGGCAAAAATGAAGTCCGTATGCGCTTCCGGCAGGTAGTGAAGTTTTTGCACGCTATTGCCAAGGCCAGTGCCGGTGACATGGCCACGACCAA
Organism: Halomonas sp. McD50-4; assembly: GCF_022348135.1. NCBI lineage: Bacteria > Pseudomonadati > Pseudomonadota > Gammaproteobacteria > Oceanospirillales > Halomonadaceae > Halomonas > Halomonas sp. McD50-4. Next base: position 404,005 of record NZ_JAKRFG010000001.1, read on the forward strand.
AGGCAATCAATGCCTGGGTCAACTGATAACCGGTGGCGAACTGATCGGCCCAAGGATCGAGAAAGCTGGTCCAGCGCGCCAAGCGATAAGGCTCCATGACGACCATCATGACCGCGCCAAACCCCAACACCCCGCCGCTGCCCAGTAGTAGCGTCAACGAGGCACCACTCATCATCAGCATGCCGATGACACACACGGTATAGACCACCATACCGCCGAAATCTGGGGCGAGAAACAATAGGCTAGCGGGCACGGCCAGTACGGCCAACGGCCGCCACATGGTAAATGCCCGTTGACGCAATTCGTAAGTGAAGCGGGACATGAACGCCGCCATGTAGAAAATCAGCCCCACTTTTGCCAGCTCCGAGACCTGCAGGCTCGGTAGTGGCCCCGGCAGAGAAATCCAGCGCTTACTGCCGTTCACTTCTTGACCGACGATCAGTACCACCACGAGCATGAAAATACTGACGAGCAGGATGAGCGCCGCGTTCTGACGCCATAGCTCCAGCGGCACGCACAGCATGAATAGGCAAGCCGTAATGGCCAGCACGAGAAAAATGCCGTGCTGCCGGGAATAGTGGTAGCTATTTTCTAGCAGTCCTATGGATGCAGAGCTGACCATGATCCAGCCCAGCCCAGCCAACGCTACGACGGCAAGAATCAACCAGATATCACAGGGAAGATGCTGGGTCGTCAGAGCAGCGCGCAGGCGCTGTAGCCGGCTAAGTGACTCGTCGCTCATATCGTCAACTCATTGCGTTTATGTATCACCCACTGACGAAAGGCATCACCACGGGCTTGATAGTTAGCAAATTGATCCAAGCTGGCACAGGCGGGAGACAGCAGCACACAATCACCGGGCTCGGCCATGGCAAAGGCGACTTCCATGGCCTGCGTCAAGTGCTCGACCCGCTCCACGGGCAGTGCCCCTGCCAGCGTTTCCATCAAACGAGGCGCATCGGTGCCAAACACGATCGCCGCACGGGCACACTCAGCAAGTGGAGCCGTTAGGGGCGTAAAGTCAGCGCCCTTGCCCACGCCCCCCGCCAGCAGGATGAGCTTTCCATCGAGAGTGGGACCAATACCGTTGATGGCCGCCAGCGTGGCCCCAACGTTGGTTCCTTTGGAATCATTGACCCAGCGGACCCCGTTAATATCGGCGATCCATTCGCTTCGATGGGGCAAACCCGCGAATGCTCGCAGAGCACGGCACATGTCCGCGCGGCCAAAGCCTAGCGCGTTTCCCATCGCCAGTGCAGCCAGCGCATTGGCATAATGATGCCGACCCGCCAACTGAAGCTCGTCAGCCGCCAACCAAGGCGTCTGCCCATGCATCAACCACCAGCGCCCCTGGCGCTCGTCGAGCCCCCAGGACTGGCCGATGGGTGGCTCACTGCTGAAATACTCGACATGGTTTAGCATCGACTCTGGCCACGTCTGGTCGTCGTCTGCGTTCACCACGGCGTGATCGGCCCCCAGGAAGATGCGCTGCTTGGCCTGACGGTAACCCGCCAGGTCGCCGTGCCGATCCAGATGGTCGTCGCAAAGATTCAAGAACGCTACCGACGCAGCGCCTAGCCACGGGGTCGTTTCTAGCTGAAAGCTGGATAGCTCCAAAATGAAGAGCTCAGCGTCCGGCTGCTCCGCCAACAGATCGAGCGCGGGTGTCCCTAAATTGCCCCCCACCGCGGCCTTGATTCCCGAGGCAGCGGCCATCTCGCCGAGCAGTGTGGTAACGGTGGATTTGGCATTTGACCCGGTAATCGCGGCGATGGGTGCCTTGACGGCACGCTTGAACAGCGCAATTTCCCCCACGAGCATAGGCTCTCCGGTGGTCGGGTTATGACGCTCTAACAACCCCTCCAAACCTGCCGTATAGGGATCGACACCGGGACTGACGACGACCTCGTACGCATCGCGCATATCCAACAGTGTCAAGGCACCGCAGTGTACGTGAACAGCAGGGTGCGCTTGCTGAAAGGCTTCGAGTCCCGGCGGGGTCTCGCGGGTATCCGCCACCATGAACGGCCTACCCAACTGGGTAAGATGACGGCAAATGGCCTGGCCAGAAACTCCTAGCCCGACGACCACCGTAAATCCGTTGGGTACCTGCACCATGTGGCTCCTTCTGCCTTGCGCTAAAGGCGGCCCTAACGCCGCCTATCGGGTCTAAACTTATCGCAGTTTCAGCGTGGCGAGGCCGAGTAGTACCAGCACCACCGTAATAATCCAAAAGCGCACGATGACCCGCGGCTCCGGCCACCCTTTCAACTCATAATGGTGGTGTAACGGGGCCATGCGGAAGATACGGCGACCGGTGAGTTTGTAGGAGCCCACCTGTAAGATCACGGAGACGGTTTCCAACACGAAAATACCGCCCATGATGAACAGCACGATCTCTTGACGAACGATGACCGCCACCACGCCGAGCGCCGCGCCCAGCGCCAGGGCACCGACATCCCCCATGAACACTTGGGCGGGGTACGTGTTGAACCACAGAAAGCCAAGACCGGCGCCCGCGATGGTGGCGCAGAAGACCGCCAGCTCACCGGTACCGTGAATGAAAGGAATATGGAGATAGTTCGCGAATACCGCGTTGCCGCTGGCGTAGGCAAAGACCGAGAGCCCCATGGCCACAAGCACAGTCGGCATGATCGCCAAACCATCCAAGCCATCAGTGAGGTTGACGGCATTCGAGCTACCCACGATCACAAAGTAACTCAGCACGATGTAAAAGACGCCCAGCGGAAGCGCGACGTCCTTGAACATGGGAATGAGCAGGCTGGTTTCTGCAGGCGTGGTGGCCGTTGCGTAGAGCACCACGGCCGCTCCAATACCCACGACCGACTGCCAGAAGTATTTCCAACGCGCTGGCAGGCCTCGGGGATTCTTCTCGACCACTTTACGGTAATCATCGACCCAACCAATCGCCCCAAACCCCAGTGTCACCAGTAGCACGACCCACACATAGTGGTTGGTCAAATCGCCCCAGACCAGCGTACTAATGGCAATTGCCAATAGAATCATCGCGCCCCCCATGGTCGGGGTGCCCGCTTTCGAGAGATGCGACTGGGGGCCATCATCTCTCACTGCTTGGCCAATTTGGCCTTCTACCAGTCGGCGAATGACCCACGGTCCTAACCAAAGACACAGCATCAATGCCGTTAGCGCTGCCAAAATCACGCGTAACGTCAAATAGTTAAAAACTTGAAACGTAGACTGATATTGGGCTAAGAAATTCGCCAAATGAAGTAACATGAACGGCGCTTACCTTGTTTCATCCGCGCGCAATGCCGTAATGACCGTTTCCATGCCAGCACTACGCGACCCTTTCACCAGCAATGTGGCGTGGGGTGGAAGAGAATGAATAATATGACGCACAAGCGTCTCGTGATCGTCAAAATGCTGCCCACGACCAAAGGCATCCGAGGCCGCACGGGCTGCTTCGCCGTAGGTCACCAGCATATCGATGCCCAGCGACGCAGCGTAGCGACCCACCTCGGCGTGAAGGGCTTGCGACTCGCCGCCTAACTCCCCCATCGCCCCCAACGCGCACCAGCGTGGCGCTGGAAAGCTGGCTAGCGCGTCTAGCGCGGCTTTCACTGCGCCGGGGTTGGCATTGTAGGTGTCATCGAGCAGCGTAGAATGACGTAGACCAGCCACTAGGCTTAGGCGACCTGACAGTGACGTCAATCCGCCCAACCCGGCCACCACGTCTTGCGATGACACGCCGAGCGCCAGTGCCGCTGCCGATGCAGCGAGTGCGTTGCTGACGTTATGCTTCCCAATCAGTGGCAGATTGACGTCACCGAGGCGCTGGCCGTGCGCAACAAGCGTGAAAGCATACCGCCCCTGAGGGTCGCAGGAAAGTGCCTGGGCGTGAACGTCGGCATCCTCATGTAAGCCGTAGCTGATACAACGCCTAGGGGCGGCACAAGCTGACCAAAAATCGTGGTAGCGATCGTCTCGGTTGATGACGGCCGTGCCATCGGACCCAAGCCCAGATAAGATCTCACTTTTTGCCTGAGCAATCTGCCCCATGCCGCCAAATTCGCCAACATGCGCCCCGGTCACGTTGGTTATGATCGCTACTTGCGGTGCGGTGAGCTGGCTCGTCCAAGCGATCTCGCCCAGATGATTAGCCCCCAGCTCGATCACGCCCGCTTGATGCTCGTGAGATAAACGCAACAGCGTCAGCGGCGCACCGATATCGTTATTCAAATTGCCCGAGGTCGCTAGTACGTCACCGAGCGGTGACAGCAAGGCAGCGGTGATCTCTTTTACCGTGGTCTTACCGCTATTACCGGTGACGGCGATGAGCGGGAGGTCGAACCGACGACGCCAAGCCTTGGCCAACAACCCCAGCCCAAGCCGCGTATCCGAACACACCAACTGCGGCAGAGCGCTTTCCACCGGACGCTCCACCAACGCGGCGACAGCCCCCTGCTCCCTTGCTTGCTCGACGAACGCGTGGCCATCGAAACGCGGTCCTTTTAACGCGACAAACAGGCATCCAGGAATGATTTTCCGCGTGTCGGTCACGACAGACGACACCCATTGAGCGCCGTTGATGGGCGACACGCCGACACCCAGTGCAGCGGCCACTTCTGTTAACGTCCACATCAGACGACACCTCGAGTCGCTAATGCATCTCGAACCTGCTCGTCATCTTGAAACGCATGACGCACGCCATCGATCTCTTGATAGGCTTCGTGACCTTTACCTGCCACGAGAACCACATCTTCCGGCGAGGCCTGATGTACCGCGTGGAGAATAGCTTGGCCACGATCACCGACCTCGTCGACCGTCGCACGTTCGGTAAAGCCAGTGAGAATTTGCTCACGAATACGCGCCGCCGACTCCCCGCGAGGGTTATCATCGGTCACCACGATGTGGTCGGCTAGCTGCTCAGCGACGCTGGCCATTTCGGCGCGCTTTCCCGTATCGCGCTCTCCCCCACAGCCAAACACACACCACAACTTGCCCCGGCTACCCAGATGGGCGCGCAGCGCGCCTAGCGCACTCTGTAGCGCATCTGGCGTGTGGGCGTAATCTACTACCACGCTGGGTGCACGATCACCACCGAAGCACGCCATACGTCCCGGCACTGGGGAAAGGCTAGCCGCTGCCGCGAACAGCGACTCCAATGACTCGCCCAATCCATACAGCACGGCGATAGCCAGCAACACGTTGTCCAGATTGAACCGCCCCATGAGACCTAGCTGCAGCGCTTTCTCACCTTCCGGGGTCGCAATCAGCGCCTGCTGTCCAAGGGCATGCGGCTGCCAATCCAACACCCGTAGCGTGACGGCGTCATCGCTGCCAGTCGCCAACACGCGCACGCGCTGGTCACACCCGGCCAGCATCAAGCGAGCCAAGGGGTCGTCACCGTTCACAACGGCCAATGTCAACTCGGCTCGACGGAAGAGTTTTGCCTTTGCCGCTGCGTAAGCGGCCATACTGCCGTGATAATCCAAATGATCCCGGGTCAGATTGGTAAATACCCCGACGTTCACATCCACCGCGTCCAAGCGCTGCTGATCCAGCGCGTGGGAAGAGGCCTCCAGCGCAACCCGCTTGACGCCCTGGCGCGCCAACTCACCCAGCGTCGATTGCAGGGCAAGGGGACCAGGCGTCGTCAACCCGCTTTCTAACAGCTGACCCGGTCGTCCTACGCCCAAGGTCCCAATCACACCGGCAGGTGTCCCCAAGCGTTCGCTGAGCTCGGCAATGTAGTGGGTCACCGAGCTCTTGCCGTTGGTTCCCGTGACTGCAATGATCTCAAGCCCACTCGGCACGTCAAACAACGCCCGACCCAGCTCCCCCAGACGCAGCGACAAATGCGGCAAAAACAGCACGCGTTCGTCCAGGCTCACGTCACTCTCTTTGGTATGCGCCAGCACGAGGGCGGCTCCACTTGCCAACGCTTGTTCGATATACGCTCGGCCATCACTCTGGCTGCCGGGCACGGCAACGAACACATCGCCTGCCTGGAGCTTGCGAGAATCGGTGATCAGATGAAGCTGCTGAGGTAGGTCAGGCAGCGCTGGCAGTTCGGCGCTCGGCCATACCAAGCGTAACGCTTTCCGTAACTGGTCTGGGCATAGAGTCATGCCATCTCCTTAAACACTAATCGACCTCGTAATCCGGCGGCACATCCAACAGCCGCAGAGCGTTGCCGGTGACACTCGAAAACACCGGAGCGGCTACGGCGCCACCATAGAACTCGCCCGCTTTAGGGTGATCGATCATGACCACCGTCACGATACGCGGGTCCGAAATCGGAGCAATGCCAGCAAACACGCTGCGATACGCATCGGTGGCATACCCTTGCTGCCCCGTTTTACGCACGGTGCCGGTTTTACCGCCCACGCGATACCCCTCTACCCGAGCTCGTCGACCGCCGGTGTAAGCGCCCACCGACGTCTCCAAGATATCGAGTAGGTCGTTGGCAACGCTAGGCTCGATGGCAGGAATACCTGGCGGGGGCTCTGACAACCTCAACAACGAAGGAGGTAGACGCTGACCGTCATTGGCTAACGCCGTGTAGGCACTGGCCAATTGGACCGCCGTCACCGAGAGCCCATACCCATAAGAGAGCGCGGCTCGCTCGCTGCGTGACCACTGAATCCGCGCCGGTAACGTTCCCGTAGACTCTCCAGGAAACCCTGTACCTGGGCTTTGACCTAGGCCCAGTTGGTTGTATTTTTCCCAGATGGCCGTATCGCTGAGCTGAAGCGCCAAACGTGACATACCAATATTCGAGGACTTTTCGAGAATACCCGCCAGATCCAATTCGCCATAGTTACGGAAATCGCGAATCGTGAACTGGTCGAGCCGCATCCACCCCGGCGAGGTATCTACGACCGCATCGCGCCCAACGATGCCGCTTTCCAGCACAGCGGCCATAGCAAGCGGCTTCATCACCGATCCCGGTTCAAACACATCGACCAGCGCTTGATTGCGTAAGCCGCGAGGGTCTAACCCGGCGCGATTGTTGGGGTTATAAGAGGGAAAGTTGGCCATCGCCAGTACTTCACCGGTACGGGCATCCATCATCACAAGCACGCCACCGTCTGCTTGGTGCTCGGCAACGGCGGCACGCAGCTCCCGATAGGCCATGTACTGAATACGTTGATCGATCGCCAGGGTTAATTCTCCACCCGGCTGCGCTTCACGAATCACACCCAACTCTCGCACCAAGCGGCCGCGCCGGTCTTTGATGACGCGACGCTGCCCCGGGTGACCCGCTAGGTAGGGCTGATAAGCGAGCTCTAAGCCCTCCTGACCGACGTCGTCTACGTTGGTGACGCCGAGTATTTGGGCCGCCACCTCTCCAGCCGGGTAGTAGCGCTTGTATTCACGCTGGGGATAGACACCCGGCGTGCGCAGATCGAGGATGCGCTGCGCAGCGTCTGGGGTCATCTGTCGGCGCAAATACATGAATTCGCGGCTACTGTAGCGCGCCACTCGGGACTCGAAGTCATCCAGTGACATCCCCAGCGCCTGCGCCAGCATGACACGCTGGATGGCGTCTGTAGGCAACTCTTGAGGGTTCGCCCAAAGCGTCACGACCGGCGTCGAAATCGCCAGCGGCTCCCCGTTACGATCAGTGATCATCCCGCGGTGGGCGGGAATGGTTTCGTGGCGCAGCGTGCGGGCATCACCCTGGCTCTGCAAGAAGGGGCGGTCGATGACCTGAAGCAGCGTAATCCGTCCAATCAGAATCGCCGATGCCAAGCCAATGGCCAATAAGATGAAGAAAAAGCGCCCACCGGCAAGCGGCGGCGCGATGGGATATTGGCGGGACGTCCCTCCCCGACCTTCACGCCTCATGGCCGAATCACCTCGACATCGTTTACGTCAGGAATGCGCATCTCTAGCCGTTCCGTGGCAATTTGTTCAATGCGGGCCGGCGTTGACCAGGCCCCCTCCTCCAGCAATAACTGCCCCCACTCGGTTTGCAACTGATTCTTTTCCTGCTCCAACCGCTGCAACTCGGCAAACTGCGTGCGCGTCATGTGAGTCGTCGTGACCACGGCCAAACCGGTCAGCAAACAGGCCATAAACAGCCCGATCATCGTCATGGGCCACCAACGAAGACGTAGTTTGAATGGCCACTCTGCCCTTAGCGTGGAAGCCCAGAGCCCTAACCGCTCCATACTCATGATTAGCCTCGCTTACGCGCCGCCCGCATGACGGCACTTCGCGCGCGGGGGTTGGCATCGACTTCCTCGTCACTTGGACGACTGCCTTTACCCAGCGCTTCCAGACGGCGGTTCAACTGATCGTCACGGATGGGAACCCCTCGGGGTAGATGGGTATCTCCACGCACGTGATGTCGAATAAAACGCTTCACACGACGGTCTTCCAACGAATGGAAGCTGATCACCACCAAATGACCACCGGGGGCAAGCGCTTCGAGCGCTGCTTCTAAGGCGGCATCGAGCTGGTCGAGTTCCCCATTGAGATAAATGCGCAGCCCTTGGAATGCCTTGGTGGCCGGATGGCGTCCTTTTTCCCACGCAGGGTGCGCGGCTTTCAGCACCTCAGCCAAGTCCACCGTATGCGTAAAGGGCTTCTCTACTCGACGCTTTATCACGGCATTCGCTAGACGTTTGGCGTAGCGCTCTTCCCCGTAGGCTTTGAAGACATGGGCAATATCGGCTTCATTGGCGCGGGCCAAAAACTCGGCGGCGCTCTCCCCTTGGGTAGGGTCCATGCGCATATCCAGCGGACCGTTACGCATGAAGCTAAACCCGCGTTCGGGGTCATCGAGCTGGGGGGATGAGACGCCCACATCTAGCAGAATGCCGGAAAGCTTGCCATAGAGCCCTTGCTCTTTGGCAAACTCCGCCAGCTGGGCGAACTCGCGCTGAGTGATAAGAAACCGAGAATCATCTATGTCAGCGGCCGCTGCGATGGCCTGTGGGTCGCGATCCATGGCCAGCAAGCGACCTTGATGACTCAAACGGGAAAGAATCAACCGGGAGTGACCACCACGACCAAAGGTGCCATCTAGGTAAACGCCTTCTGGATCATGCACCAGGGCATCTACCGCTCCTTCCAATAAAACGCTGGTATGACGAAAACGGGTGACCTGATCAGCGTCAGCAGAAGGCATGGTACTCTCACACAAAATTTGGGAAGGCGCGCTGGGCACGCCTTTCATGGAAATGGGGAGTCGGCCGATAAGCCGGGTTCTGTCGTGGACAGTCATTCCTCTAGGCGCTGCGTCACCGCAGCGCTCAAGCAACCTACCCGGACCCAGCGCGGGCCACGCCGTTGGGTCCCTATTTGGTCTTGCTCCGAGTGGGGTTTACCATGCCACGCACTGTTGCCAGGCGCGCGGTGCGCTCTTACCGCACCCTTTCACCCTTACCGGCCCCTGAGGTTGATGTCAGAGACTTAGGCGGTCTGCTCTCTGCTGCACTTTCCGTCGGCTTACGCCGCCCAGGCGTTACCTGGCACTCTGCCCTATGGAGCCCGGACTTTCCTCCCCCGGCGGCCCTAACGGGCACACCAGCGGCGACTGTCTGGCCAACTCCGGCGGCAAGCATACCAGTGCCCCGCGTTCGCCTCAATGCTGACCTTTCATTGCCTGCAACCGGGCATACCACTCCTGCTTGCGCCCGCCTAGCATTCGTGCCGCAACCGACGCCCCCTGCTTGACGCCAATACCTTCGGCCAGCAAAGCAGCGAGCAGTTCGTCGGCCGACATCGTCTGCTCATCGCTTGGCTCCATCTTGGGTGCACCCGAAATCATGATCACGAATTCGCCACGACTCTGGTTAGGATCATCCGCGAGCCGATCGCGCAGCGATGCCGGAGAGCCCTGCAGAAACGTCTCGTACGTTTTGGTCAGCTCACGGGCCAACACCACGGATCGATCGGGCATCTGGTCGCACAACGCTTCCAGCGTGTGAACAATGCGGTGGGGCGATTCATAGAACACAAGCGTTTCCTCACGACACTGCCACTGCTCGAGCGTTTGGCGGCGAGCGCTTGGCTTGGCAGGTAAAAAACCGCCAAACGTAAAACGATCAGTAGGCAGGCCCGCAGCGGATAGCGCCGTAATCAGCGCACAGGGACCGGGCAATGGCACGACGCTTCGGCCTCTAGCGCGTAGCTCACGCACCAACACGAATCCTGGGTCGCAAATCAGCGGCGTGCCCGCATCACTAATCAACGCAATGTTTTCGCCCGCCAACAAATAGCCATCCAGGGTATCTACTCGCTGGGCTTCGTTATGTTCGTGCAACGACATCATCGGCGTATTCACACCAAGATGGCCGAGCAGGCGCGCACTATGCCGAGTATCCTCAGCCGCAATACGTGATACGTCGGCCAAGACGCGAGCGGCGCGCGGGGTCAAATCGTCCAAATTCCCAATTGGCGTGGCAACCACGTACAATGTGCCCGGATGTTGGTGTGTCATCATGACTCCCGATTTGTTGATGGCTTGCCCTGACGGTGCGCTATGCTTGTGAAAAAGCCACGCTAACCAGCTGATAGACCGCGACAGCGCAAATGGAAACTAAGGAAGGATACATGAAACAGTCACTTCGTGGCCTATTGGCCACTGCCTTCATGGCACTTCTCATCACCGGGTGCGCCATGCAGCCCCCCAGCGTGGTTGATCGAGTGCCTGATCAGGATGCAGGACGCTTGCTCAGTCAGGCCGAGCAGCAAGCGCCGGAGCAAGCTGCCCGCACCCGCTTGGAAGCGGCCAACATTCTGGCCCGCCAAGGCCAGCGTGAAAACGCCTTCGATGCCGCCAATAGCATCGACGAGGCGCAGCTCAACGATACCGACCGTGTTCGCTGGGCCATGCTGTTCTCGGAACTTGCCCGCGGCCTGAACGATCCGCGTGCCGTCCTTCGCGCCACACAGGTATTGGATGACGAGCTGCCCATGCAGGCGAACCAGCAGCAGACGCTGGCCGAGCGTCGTCAGTGGGCACAACAGGCTCTAGACCAGCAGCCGGGCTCTGTTCAAGTCGCGCTTCCTGAACTGGACGGCACCGAGGTTCGACGTATCATTGTTGCACTGCCAGAGTCCGGCCCACTGAGCAGCGTTGCCAACACTATAGCCAGCGCCATGCGCCGCCATCACGAGATTAGCGCTGACGGCGTTCAGCTAAGCTTCATCGACGCTGCGCAATTCTCCCTCGACGAGCTCTATAGCCGGGCGCAACAGATCAACGCGCAACTCATGATCGGGCCGCTCGATAAAGACCAAGTCACTCAGCTCGAACAGCGTGACAGCGTGCCACTACCTACGTTGGCACTTAACTACGGTAGCAGCGCAAACAACCAAGCCCAGCGTCTGCTGCAATATGGCTTGTCGGCGGAAGACGAGGCGCGCCAAGCGGCACGCCGCGCCTACCAGGATGGACAACGCCAAATGTCGCTCATGGTGCCCGATAACGACTGGGGCCGCCGAGTCGGTGAAGCCTTCTGGAACGAGTATCAGCGCTTAGGTGGCGAAGTCACGAATGCCGTGCGCTATAACCCCAGCAGCCCGGTATCGAATGCGGTGCAAACGGCACTCAATGTCAGCGGAGAACGCGCTCGCCTTGGCAACATTGATGCCCTTTTCCTACTGGCGCTCCCGGACTATGCACGCCAAGTGCCGCCCACGCTGGATTACTACTACGCGCCGGACCTGCCCATCTACGCTACGTCACATCTCCATGAAGGCCGCTTACAAACGCGCCTGGACCAAGATCTCAATGACGTCATGTTCATGGATATCCCGTGGCAAATTCCAGATGCCGCGGTAGGCGGTGAAGAAGTACTGCCGTTCTACCCCACTTACCAAGCGCTACGCGATGAGGCGGACGCCTCCATGTTCCGCTTGATGGCCATGGGCGTGGACGCCTACGAACTGGCTAAACGCATGTCGGATCTGTCTGACCTGAACGGTTTGAACGGCAGCACCGGCACGCTATCGCTCTCCAATGATGGGCGCATTCACCGCGAACTCCCCTGGGCCAAGTTCCAGAACGGTACGCCTTCCCCCATTTTGATCCCCGGTTTACGGGATAATGAGCAGTAGCCCACAGACCGCTCGTTCACGCGGCGCAGCCATTGAGCAAATAGCGGCTCAATGGCTGCAGCAGCGTGGCCTCAAGCTCGTGACCAGCAATCACCATGTAAAGGGCGGCGAATTGGACTTGGTGATGTACGACCGCGACACGCTGGTCTTTGTCGAAGTAAAACATCGCGCCACGACACGTCATGGGCATCCACTCGAAATGGTCAACGCGCAAAAGCGCCGCCGGTTGATTCGTGCGGCAACGCTCTATCTTGCACGACATGATCTCGCATGCCCCTGTCGCTTTGATATCCTAGCCATCACAGGCAGACCGCCCGCTCTCGAGTTCCAATGGGAGCAAGCGGCTTTCGACGCGTATTAATACTCTTAACTAGGAAGCCCTGATGGACTTTCAATCTCGTATACTCAGCCATTTCAATGCCAGCATCGATACCAAAACCTACGCCAGCGAAGTCTTGCCTCCGTTCATCGAGGTCGCCAGTCAAATGATGGTGCAGTGCTTGGTCAACGAAGGGAAAATTCTCGCTTGTGGCAACGGTGGTAGCGCTGGCGATAGCCAGCACTTTTCGTCTGAGTTACTGAATCGTTTCGAGCGCGAGCGCCCCAGCCTACCTGCCTTGGCTCTAACGACCGATACATCGACACTCACCTCCATTGCCAACGACTACAGCTACAACGAAGTCTTTTCCAAACAGATCCGCGCACTGGGCCAGCCTGGCGACGTCTTGCTGGCAATCTCCACCAGCGGCAACTCGGCTAACGTCGTTCAAGCCATCCAGGCTGCTCACGACCGTGACATGACCGTGGTGGCGCTCACCGGACGTGACGGTGGCAACATGGCCTCGCTGCTAGGCCAAGATGACTGCGAAATTCGCGTACCCGCCACCTCCACCGCGCGCATTCAAGAGGTGCATTTGCTCGTCATTCACTGTCTTTGTGATTTAATTGACGAACAACTGTTTGGCGGCGCTGACTAATCACGCGCGTTTTGCGAATCCCTACTGATCAAGGAGTCATTCTCATGGCCCTGCGCTTCTCCTCCAAAACCTTACTGGCTGCAACGCTTTGTGGTGCGATCGCACTCAGTGGTTGCGCCAACAATAGCGCCTCCAACCCGTCCAACTACGGCCAACGCAGCAATGACGTAGAAGCCGTCGATGCCACCATCGAGCGAGAAGTAGAGCGCGCCCTAGCCCGCGCAGATGCCCGCCTTGGCGATGCCCGCATCCGCGCTCACAGCTACAATGGTGCCCTACTACTCGTCGGACAAGTACCCAGCGAAGAACTAAAAAACATGGCCGGTAGCGTGGCCTCCAACCTGCGTGGCGTGCAAAAAGTCCACAACGAACTGACCGTGGCGGCCAATCTACCCGCGACTCAGCGACTGACGGACACTTGGCTCACCACCAATGTCATCAGCCAGCTCGCCACCAATGACCGCATTGACTCTTCAAAGCTGAAGGTCACCACGGAAAATGCCAGCGTCTATTTGATGGGCATGGTGACGCGTGAAGAGGCTGACCGCATCGTCAATGCTGCCTCATCGGTAGGGGGCGTTCAGCGCATCGTGAAGGTGTTCGATTACCTCGACTAGTCCCCATAAACGGAAAAACCTCGCCAGATGCCTGGCGAGGTTTTTATGTATGACGCCCCAAGAAGTTACTTAACGACACGCAACGTGGGCTTCTTCTTGGGCTTTGCAGCGCTAGTGTCAGCCTCGGAAGAGTCGCTGGACGGCGTGTCCGGCGTGGACTCCGTTAGGGTCAGCTCAGGTTTCGAAGCCTCCGAACCCGCGCTTTCCGACTCGTCAGACGAATCATCATGCTCATCGAAGCCTTCTGCATCTAGCTCAGGCTCATGACCAAACACCATACCCGCACCATTCTCACGGGCATAAATAGCAATCAGCGCAGGCGTTGGGATCATCACCTGCATGGGCTGACCGCCGAAACGCGCATTGAAACCAATCGCCTGATTTTCCATGAACAGGTCGCGAACAGCCATCGGCGCCACGTTGAGTACGATTTGTCCGTTTTGTACGAACTGCCTCGGCACCTCGACACCAGGCTGAGTAGCGTCCACCACGAGGTACGGTGTCAGCTCATTATCCAACAGCCACTCGTAAAGAGCTCGGGCGAGATAGGGACGACTCGACTTCATAAGGCTCCCTCCTCCTAACGTGAATGGCCTCTAACAGGAAGAGGCCGAATGAATTCAAGCGCGCATCTCTTTTTCACGCTCGTTCAGAGATGCTTTAAACGCTTCACGCTCGAATACCCGAGACATGTAACCCAGCAGCGGTTTGACCTGTTTTTCGGGCAGTTCGATGTTCAGCTCCGGTAAACGCCATAAAATCGGCGCCAAACAGCAATCCACCAGCGTGAATTCTTCGCTCATGAAGTAAGGCATGTCTTCGAAGATCGGTGAAATACCGATCAGACTCTCGCGCAGCTCTTTACGCGCTTTCTCGGCCTCTTTTTTACCGCCAGTGCGAATCTGCTCGAGCATCGGACACCACTCCCGCTCGATGCGATGCATCCATAGTCGGCTTTGTGCACGCGCTACCGGATAGACCGGCAGCAGCGGCGGATGAGGAAAGCGCTCATCCAAGTACTCCATCATGACCTTGGACTCGTAAAGCACCAGATCACGGTCCAGCAGCGTCGGGACGCTGTTGTACGGGTTGAGGTCTGCTAACTCTTCAGGCGGCTGCTCTTCGGTGACATCAACGATGTCGACCGCCACTCCTTTTTCAGCCAAAACAATGCGCACTCGATGACTGAAATGATCATCACTACCTGAGTAAAAGATCATTGACGACCGCTTGGCCACAACACCCATGAAAGCATCCTCGCATCAAAACAATTTTCCATAATAACATGCCAGCACCCTCTTATGGGAAGGTAGCCAGCGATACAAAGCGATACTACAGACAAGCAAAAGGCGCACGGCTCTCGCCGTGCGCCCGAACGACCTATCAGACTTTATCGATCAGTGGACGTCTCGCCAGTACTCACGCTTGAGCAGGTAAGCAATCACACCAAAAATAAAGATGAAGATGAGCACTTTAGGTGCCAGGGCTTGCGCCTGCAGCTTGGAGGGCTCACCCACGTAGGCCAGGAAGTTGGTCAAGTCATATACCGCTTCCTCGAACTCAGCTGGCTCCATCGCCCCTGGTTGAGTCACTTGCAGCACATCACAAGACTGATACTTACCTGATAGCGGGTCGGGAGACTGCCCCGCCACCGGCTGATCGGTTTCGGCACACACCAATTCCTGAACGCCTTGGAGAGGCTCCAACACGTTAGGCATCGCCACCAAATCAAAGACCGTATTGTTGACACCGGTTGGGCGGCTAGGGTCTTTGTAAAACCCTAACAGATAGGAGTAGATCCAGTCGGTGCCACGTAAACGCGCCTCCAGCGTCAAGTCAGGCGGCGGAGCGCCAAACCAAGACTCTGCATCCCCACGGTCCATGGCAATGTGCATTTGGTCATTGAATGCCAGGTCCGAGGAGAAGATCAGGTTCTCTTCCACTAGATCTTGCGGAATACCCAAATCATCCGCAGCACGTGCAAAGCGTTGATGCTCTAGTGAGTGACAGCCCATGCAGTAGTTGACGTAGAGCTTCATACCGTTTTGCAACGACGCCTGGTCGTGCAGGTCAGGCTCCATGCTGTGGGGCACGCTTGCGCCACCAGCCGCCATCGCGGTGACTGGCACGATTGCGAAGAGCAGTGCTAATAGTTGCTTTTTCATTAGCCAGTCACCCTTTCCGGAACGGGTTTGGTCTTCTCCAGCTTGGTGTAGAACGGCATCAGCAGGAAGAAGGCGAAGTAAATGGCTGTACACACTTGCGCCAAGATGGTGCGACCTGTCGTTGACGGCAACACACCTAGAACGCCCAAAATCACAAAGCTAATGCAGAACAGCAGTAGCATGACTTTGGACATCCAGCCTTTGTAGCGCATCGAGCGCACCGGGCTACGGTCGAGCCACGGCAGCACGAACAACACCGCGATGGCCGCACCCATGCAGACGACACCCAAGAACTTAGCGTCAAGACCAAACAGCGAGAAGGTAATCGCACGCAGAATGGCGTAGAACGGCGTGAAGTACCAGACCGGTGCAATGTGGTCAGGCGTTTTCAGCGGGTTAGCCGGCTCGAAGTTAGGCCGCTCGATGAAGTAGCCCCCCCCTTCCGGGAAGTAGAACACCACGACACTGAAGACAAACAAGAACACCGCAATACCCACCAAGTCCTTCACGGTGTAGTACGGGTGGAAAGCGATGCCGTCGAGCGGCTTGCCGGTCTCGTCTTTCTTCTGCTTGATGTCGATACCATCAGGGTTGTTAGAACCCACTTCATGCAGAGCAATGATGTGAAGCACGACCAATGCCAAAATCACGATGGGCAACGCAACGACGTGAAGCGCAAAGAAACGGTTCAACGTGATGCCTGAAATCAGGAAGTCACCGCGCACCCACTGCGCTAGATCAGGGCCAATACCCGGGATGGCCGAGAACAGCGAGATAATGACCTGCGCCCCCCAGTAAGACATTTGACCCCATGGGAGCAGATAGCCCATAAAGGCTTCGGCCATCAGCAGAAGATAGATGGCCATACCAAAAATCCACACCAGCTCACGTGGCGCTTTGTAGGAACCATAAAGCAAGCCGCGGAACATATGCAGATAGATGACCACGAAGAAGGCGGATGCCCCCGTCGTATGCATGTAGCGAATCAACCAGCCCCATTCGACATCACGCATGATGTACTCGACGGAGGCAAACGCGCCTTCGGCAGAGGGATTGAAACTCATGGTCAACCAAACGCCAGTCAGGATTTGGTTGACCAGCACCAGCAGCGCCAAAACGCCAAATATATAGAAGAAGTTGAAGTTCTTCGGCGCGTAGTACTTCGTCAGATGGTCTTGCATCATTTGCGTGGCGGGGAATCGGTCGTCCACCCAGCGCATGATGCCACTCTCGGCCTTCGCCTTATTTGGATTAGCCATTAGGCACTCTCCTCATCTTCGCCGACCACGATGATGTCATCGCTTTCAAAGCGGTAGGGCGGCACTTCAAGGTTCGTCGGCGCAGGAACGTTGCTAAAGACGCGACCGGCCAAGTCAAAACGAGAGCCGTGGCATGGGCAGAAGAAACCACCCGGCCAGTTATCGACGCCCACCCCTTCCGCATCCGGCTCGGGCCGATACAAGGGAGAACAGCCCAAATGGGTACAGATGCCGATCAAGACACCAATCTCAGGCTTGATCGAGCGCAGACCACCCTGGATATAGGCAGGCTGCTGTGGCACTTCGGACTCTGGATCCGCCAAGCTGTCAGCCCCTAGCGCTTCGGTCCGTTCGATCATCTCAGGCGTACGATTAATGATCCAAATCGGGCGACCACGCCACTCGACGGTCATACGCTGACCTGGCTCAAGCTTGGAAATATCCGCTTGAACCGGCGCGCCTGCCGCTCTTGCCTTGGCACTAGGCTGCCAAGATGCCACAAAGGGGACCGCAACCCCGACAGCGCCCACCGCCCCCACAACGGAGGTGGCGCCCACGAGGAAACGGCGCCGTCCCTTGTTTACGCCGTTATCTGCCATTTCTGGTTTCTCCCATCAGCTTACCCGTTCCGTCGCAAAGGCGTCTTGCGACGACGAATATCAAATACAGTCTATGTTAAAAAAACAAAACGCTCTGCACAAGAACAACCGCCCCGGACCATGGTGGTAGGAGCGTTATAATTTTTTGATATTCCAATAAAAAACGCCCAGGTCTTTGACCTGGGCGTTTTTGCCGCATAGCGTAGAATTAACGCTTGGAGAACTGCGGACGACGACGTGCTTTACGCAGACCGACTTTCTTACGCTCGACCTGACGAGCATCACGGGTGACATAACCCGCTGCGCGAAGCGTAGGACGCAAGTCCTCGTTGTAATCCATCAGGGCACGTGTAATGCCGTGACGAATAGCGCCGGCTTGTGAAGAGCCGCCACCGCCTTCAACGGTGACGTACACATCGAACTGGTTCAGCGTCTCGGTCAGCTCGAGCGGCTGACGCACAACCATACGACCCGTCACACGACCAAAGTACTGGTCGAGTTCGCGGTTGTTGACGGTAATTTTGCCGGAACCCGGCTTCAGAAACACGCGAGCGGTGGAAGTCTTGCGGCGCCCGGTACCGTAATACTGCTGTGTCATGGCGAAGATTTCCTCAGATGTTCAGTTCAAGCGGCTGCTGGGCAGCGTGCGGATGCTCGGCACCGGCGTACACTTTCAACTTGGAGTACATGGCGCGACCCAGCGGACCTTTCGGCAGCATGCCTTTGACGGCAGACTCGATGATACGCTCGGGAGCGTGATCGATCATTTTGTCGAATGTCATGGAGCGCAGACCGCCCGGGTAACCTGTGTGGCGGTAGTAAGTCTTGACTTTTGCCTTGTTACCCGTCACTTGGACTTTCTCTGCGTTAACGACAACGATGTAATCGCCGGTATCAACGTGCGGGGTAAACTCGGGCTTATGCTTGCCACGCAGGCGGCGAGCAATCTCGGTTGCCAGACGACCGAGCGTTTTGTCCGTAGCGTCGACAATGTACCAGTCGCGCTGGACGGACTGCGGCTTAGCACTGAACGTCTTCATGGATGAAATCACCAGATTAAGTGTGTTGGGTAACTCACACCGCCAAGCGGTGAAGCACCATCCCTATTTTTTTTGGTTGCCGACTAATGCCAGCAACGTGCAGCGAGGCGGCATTCTACAGTAACCATCTGCTCAAGTTAAGTGTCCCATGACTTTTTTACATCCCCCACGCTAGGGCTTGTGCGCCAGCGCCAAGTATTCGCGCGACTGCATTTCCTGCAGCCGAGATAGCGTGCGCTGGAATTCGAAGGTCAGCTTCCCGTCACTATAGAGGGATTCCACCGGCACCTCTGCCGACATCAACAGCTTTACGCCACGATCATAAAACTCGTCCACCATATTGATGAAGCGTCGTGCTTGATCGTCTGTCTTGCCGTCCATACGCGGCACGTTGGCCACCAAAACGGTATGGAACTCGCGGGCTAGTTCGATATAGTCATTTTGGCTACGCGGCCCGTCACACAGCTCAGCAAACTCAAACCACACGACATCCTCATGCAAGCGACGCGTTTTAAGCACCCGGTGATTGACCTCCAATGGCGCGTTCTCCTCACCTGACTGACCAGCAATCTCTCGAAAGCTGCGCGCCAGCTCTCTTTCGGCAGCAGCGTCGAGAGGCGCATGAAAAATTTCAGCACGCTCCAGCGCCCGCAGACGATAATCGATACCCGAGTCGACATTGACCACCTCACAATGACGATTCAGCAATTCAATGGCAGGCACGAATCTCGCACGCTGCAATCCATCTTTATACAGCTCGTCGGGAACGATATTCGAGGTCGCCACCAACACCACGCCACGCTCGAAAAGCGCTTCAAGCAAGTTGGCGAGAATCATGGCGTCGGTGATGTCCTTGACGAAGAACTCATCAAAACAAATGACACGCGCTTCGGCGGCAAACTTACCCGCAATAAGCGTGAGTGGGTTTTTCTCGCCTTTATAATGGGTCAGCTCATTGTGAACTCGCTGCATGAAGCGATGAAAGTGCGTGCGCATCTTTTCAGGAAACGGCAGCGCTTCATAAAAGGTATCGACCAAGTAGGTCTTACCACGCCCCACGCCTCCCCAGAAGTAGAGCCCTTTTACTTGGGGCAACGGCGGTTTGGCAGGCGCATGCTTCTTACCCAGCAAACCTGCCATTTTGGCTTTGATTCCTTTGCTGGCCACCACAGCCTTGGGCACCGTCGTTGGCGTCGCCAACAGCTCATCATAGAGGCGCTGTAGATGCTTGACCGCCTGCTCTTGGGCCGGGTCATACTGAAAATCGCTGCGCTTGAGGTCGGCTTGATAGCGCTCAAGCGGCGTGGGGCGACGAGTGTGGCCGGAGGCCTGACGCTCAGATACTGATGGCATGAAGGTGCTCCCGCAACGCATGGCCCTTACCTTTTTGCAGGCACCGCTAGGGGCGCCTAACAAAACGGACTCGACAAAAATGGGAGTGATTATACGTCGCTTGAAGGCTAAGCGCATGAGCGGATTGACCCAACCGACTGAGACGCGCCTATAATGGGGCGGTTTTTAAAGTTACGCCCTGTACACAGCGGCGCGCATTACTTAGGGAGAAGGACTGTGGAAGCAAGCTCGCCATTTACTTTTGCACTTATCGGCTTGGCCGTAGGGTTCGTCATCGGCTTGGTATGCTATCGGCTCTTTAGCAAAGGTGCGCGAGACGTCGCTTCACTCAAGCAGACACTGCTTGAACGTGAACACCAGATCGCCGACTTGAAGAAAAACATGAGCAGCCACCTCACGGGCATACAGCAGCGCCTTGAGAACATTCGCCATGAGGCTGATCACCTCGAACAGCACATCGAAGACGAGGCCAAACAGTGGAAATTACCCAGTGTCAAAACGCCTTCTGAGCCCATTGCGATGCCAGACAGCGACTCAAGCGTTGCCATGCCAAGAGATTACGCCGCTGGCAAAAACGGTACGCTATCGGAAGATTTCGGCTTGAAAGAGAGCAAAGCAACCGACGTCGACTCTCCTCAGCCGCCACGCTACTAACCTATTCATGAGCGCACTTTTGCATGACTCAGACGCGACCAGGACAACGTGTCAGTATCACCCTGGTCTGCGCCTGTGCGACAGCTGAAGCCTTTCGCTAGGCGGGGTTATCAATGTCGACGAAGCGATGCTCAACATCGAACTCACTGGCCAGCCACTCGCCGAGCGCTTGCACACCGTAGCGCTCGGTCGCGTGATGGCCTGCTGCCAAGTAATGAATTCCCATTTCACGCGCCAAATGGGTCGTCCGTTCAGAGATCTCTCCTGAAACGAACACCTGCGCACCGGCCTCATAGGCTTCCGTAATCATGTCTTGCGCTCCACCGGTACACCATGCGACTCGCTCGATTGGCTTCTGATACGGCGCCTCGACCAGCAGCGGCTCGCGGGCGAGAACACCCGCTACTTGGCGGGCCAACTCGCCAATCGATTGTGGAACCACCAACCGGCCCGACCAGAGCAGCCCCTCTCCCAACTCACCGTCTAGGCATCCCTCGACTTTCCAGCCCATTCGCTTGGCCAACTGCGCGTTATTGCCCATCTCTGCATGAGCATCAAGCGGCAAATGGTAAGCCAGCAAGTTGATATCGTTGGCCAGCAACGTTTTGATCCGACGCTGCTTCATACCGGTGATAGCAACAGGCTCGTTCTTCCAGAAATAGCCATGATGAACGAGCACCATATCGGCCTGCCATGCGACGGCCTCGTCGAGCAGCGCTTGGCAGGCCGTTACCCCCGACATGACGCGACGCACTTGCTCTCGTCCCTCGATTTGCAGGCCATTGACCGTGAAATCTTTGAATTGAGCAGAGCGCAACTGGTGGTCACAGGCAGCGACCAGTTGATCACGATGATTCACGTTCCCTCCTTTTCACAATTAAGACAGCCCCGTGAGGCGCAGCGTCATTCGGTGTTACCATAGCGCCATTGTAAAACTCGCTTTACGTTATCGCGAACCTCGCGACCGTTTAGACTGCCACACGCTGAGGAACTTTCGCATGCACCGTTCAGTGCTGCCTTATCTCTGGCCCGTACTTACGGGGCTTCTGTTAGCGGCCGTTATCCTGCTCGCCTTTCCTGAGCAGCTACCCAACCCGTTCCGCCACACGCCCCCCGTATCGGAGGCTCCGCCTGCTAACGCCGAGACTCCGCCCGCATTGGTGCCCACCACTAGCAGTGAATCAAGCGCGAATCGCCCGGCACCGGATATCAGGCAAGCGGCTCCGCTGACCCGACATCAAGGCCCAGCCAGTTACTCCAATGCCGTCAACCAAGCCGCTCCCGCCGTGGTGAACATCTACTCCTCACGCATCGTCGAGCGCGATCAACATCCGCTGATGTCTGATCCGTTCTTCAACCAGTTTTTTAGCGGCGACGACGCCACCACCCACCAGCGTATGCTGTCGAGCCTCGGATCGGGCGTCATCGTTAGCAATGATGGCTATGTACTGACCAACCATCACGTCATCAACGGCGCCGACCAAATCCAGGTCGCGCTTCGCGACGGTCGCGAAACCCTGGCAGAGGTCATCGGCACCGATCCAGAGAGCGATTTGGCCGTGCTGCGGATCGGTCTAGAAGACTTGCCGGTCATCGAGCTTGCTGACTCGGAGGAGGTCGCCGTCGGCGATGTGGCGCTGGCCATTGGCAACCCCTTTGGCGTGGGGCAGACCGTCACCATGGGCATCATCAGCGCCACTGGACGAAGCCATTTGGGCCTGAACGCTTACGAAGACTTCATTCAGACCGATGCAGCCATTAACCCCGGTAATTCGGGCGGGGCACTGGTCAATCCAGAGGGCGCTCTGGTGGGTATCAATACCGCCATTTTCTCTCGCTCCGGGGGCTCTCAGGGAATTGGTTTTGCGATTCCCGCCAACCTCGCACACAGCATATTGGATGAGTTGGTGACGCGCGGAAGAGTCATTCGGGGATGGCTGGGCATCGAGGCCCAAGCGCTTTCGCGCGAGCTGGCCGCGTCGTTTGGGTTGCGTACGCCCCAGGGCGTCATCGTCGCAGGCGTGGTGAGTGGCGGACCTGCCGCCCAGGCAGGCTTACAGCCAGGCGACGTACTGCTCTCCATCGATGGACAGGTCATTCTGGATGCTAGGGCGACCATGAGCGATATCGCGTCGATCCCACCAGGGACGTCGCTGCCGCTGACGATCGTACGCGGCGGCGAACGCATGGAAATGACCGTTGAGGTAGGCGAGCGTCCCGTGCCGACCAATGCCACATCGGCCGACCGGCAGAGCGGCTCCTAGCGCCGCCCTGCCCGACCGAACTGCTCATCGATTGCGAATGCGATACTCCGCTGAACGGGCATGAGCCGTAAGGTATTCGCCACGCGCCAGTACGGAGGCCACCTTACCCAGCTCGGATGCCCCTTCAGGTGAGCAATGGATGATCGAGGAGCGCTTCTGAAAGTCGTACACGCCTAGCGGGGAGGAGAACCGCGCAGTTCCCGACGTCGGCAGAACGTGGTTCGGGCCTGCACAGTAGTCGCCCAACGCTTCTGACGTGTGTCGCCCCATGAAGATCGCCCCTGCATGGCGAATATCATCCAGCCATGCGCCGGGCTCGGCCACTGACAGCTCGAGATGCTCTGGCGCAATACGATTGATCATCTCGACGGCTTCTGCCTGATCGCGACACAGAATCAATGCACCGCGGCGATTCAGCGACGCGCGTGCAATTGGCTCCCGCTCTAGCGTCGGCAGCAATCGTTCGATGGAACTCGCCACAGCATCCAAATGCTCGGCGTCCCAGCTCACGAGAATGGCTTGCGCATCTTCATCATGCTCTGCCTGAGAAAAGAGATCCATGGCGATCCAATCCGGGTCGGTTTTCCCGTCCGACACCACCATGATTTCCGAAGGCCCCGCAATCATATCGATACCGACCTGCCCAAATACGGCCCGTTTAGCCGTGGCGACGTAGATGTTACCCGGCCCCACGATCTTATCGACACGTGGAACGCTTTGTGTCCCGTAAGCCAGCGCGGCGACGGCTTGAGCGCCGCCAATGGTGAACACGTAGTCCACGCCCGCCAGATGCGCTGCCGCTAATACTAGATCATTCAACACGCCATCGGGCGTAGGTACCACCATGACGATTTCACGCACGCCCGCCACGTGGGCAGGGATGGCATTCATCAATACGGAGGACGGATAGGCAGCCTTCCCACCCGGCACATAAATACCGGCCCGATCGAGCGGCGTGACTTTCTGGCCGAGCACCGTCCCGTCAGCCTCTTCGTATTGCCAGGAGGTCGGTTTTTGCCGCTCGTGGTAGCGCTTGATGCGCTCGGCGGCAATCGCTAGCGCATCCCGTTGCTCGGCAGGCAATCCGTCATACGCTTTTTTTAACTGGTCAGGCGTGAGGCATAGCTGCTCCATGGCGTCGACGGACAAACGGTCAAAACGATTCGTTGCCTCGATGACCGCCTGATCGCCACGCTGTTTGACGTCTGCCAAGATTTCCTCAACACGAGCCTGCACCGCTTTATCAGACACGCCCTCCCAATCCAACAGCGCATCTAGGCGCTGATGAAAAGCCGCATCACGGGTCGATAGGCGGGCAATGGTGGCTGTGGTTGTATCGCTCATGATGAACCTCTTGTCATTCAATAGGCTGCGCCTGACGCGATTTTACGGCGCTTTCCAGACGCGCTAGCAGCGGCTTGATACGGTCGTGCTTCATGGTCATAGCGGCTTTGTTGACCACCAAACGCGTGCTGATGTGGGCAATGAGCTCGCGCGGCTCCATACCATTGGCGCGCAGCGTGTTACCGGTATCGACGATATCGACGATCTCATCGGCCAAATTCATCAGCGGTGCGAGCTCCATGGCACCATAAAGCTTGATGACTTCTGCTTGGATACCCTGCTCTGCGTAGTAGCGACGTGCCACGTTGACGAATTTGGTCGCTACTCGGCGTCGCGCTTTGGCGGGCGGCTGCCCCGTCACGCCTGCCGTCATCAGCTTGCACCGCGCAATATCCAGGTCGAGCGGCTCGTAAAGACCTTCCGCGCCGTGCTCCAGCAGCACGTCTTTACCGGCGATACCTACATCCGCCGCGCCTAGCTGCACGTAGGTTGGCACGTCAGTGGCACGAATAATCACCAGTTTGACGTCCGGCAAGTTGGTATCGAACAAAAGCTTGCGGCTTTTACTCAGATCCTCGGCAGGTGTAATGCCCGCATCTGCCAGTAGCGGAAGGGTTTCTTCCAAGATACGCCCTTTCGAAAGGGCCAAAATCAGTTGCTTACTCATGGTCAAAGGCCAGTGTTGTCCGCGTGGCTTAGCCGGGGATACGGCGAATCTTCGCCCCCAGCAGCTGTAATTTTTCCTCGATACACTCATAGCCGCGATCGATGTGATAGATCCGATCGACCAAGGTTTCCCCTTCGGCCATCATGGCAGCAATGACGAGAGACGCTGACGCACGAAGATCCGTCGCCATGACGGGAGCGCCCGAGAGTTTATCAACGCCATTGATCAACGCGGCGTTACCCTCCAGGACGATGTTGGCGCCCATGCGGTTCAGCTCTTGAACATGCATGAAGCGATTCTCGAAGATGGTCTCCACGACCCTTGAATGCCCCTCGGCAACGGCATTCATGGCAACGAACTGGGCCTGCATGTCAGTAGGAAATGCGGGATACGGCGCCGTACGAATATTGACGGCCTTCGGGCGTTTACCGTGCATATCCAATGATATCCAATCGTCGCCACTCTCGATCGTCGCGCCCGCCTCTTCCAATTTGGCAAGCACGGCTTCCAGGATATCGGCTCGCGTACGCTTCACTTTGACTCGCCCACCCGTCATGGCGGCGGCCACTAAAAACGTGCCAGTCTCGATACGATCGGGCATGACATCGTGCTCGCAGCCATGCAGCGACGCAACACCGTCGATGACGATGGTGTCGGTGCCGTGACCTCGAATCTGCGCGCCCATTTTGATCAGGCACTCGGCGAGATCGACGACCTCGGGCTCTCGGGCGGCGTTCTCGAGAACGGTCCGCCCGTCTGCCAGGGTCGCTGCCATCAGCAGGTTTTCCGTGCCGGTCACGGTCACGGTGTCGAAAAAGATCGTAGCGCCTTTTAAACGCCCATCAACACGGGCACGGATATAGCCTGCTTCGACATGGATCTCCGCCCCCATGGCCTCCAGGCCACGCAGGTGCAGATCCACCGGGCGCGAACCAATGGCGCAACCACCAGGCAGCGACACGTCCGCCTTACCGAAGTGCGCCAGCAGCGGCCCTAACACCAAAATGGAGGCGCGCATTTTTTTCACTAGCTCGTAGGGCGCATGGCACTGGGACACTTGGGAGCCATCAAGCTGAATGCTCAACTTCTCACCCATGACCGGCTCAACGCCCATCCGCCCAAGCAGCTCTAGCGTGGTCGTAATATCTTGAAGATGCGGCAAATTACCGATGACTACCGGCCCATCTGCCAAAAGGCTCGCACATAAAATGGGCAGCGCCGCGTTTTTGGCACCGCTTGCCCACACTTCTCCATCGACCGAGCCATTACCCGTAATAATGAGTTTATCCATGGGGCGACCGTTACTGAGCGTTTTCCGACGCAGTTTGCCACTGCGTCGGTGTAAACGTTTTGATGCTGATCGCGTGTAGGGCACCCGATGCGATTTCGTCGCTGAGCGCGGCGTAAACGAGCTGCTGGCGCTTAACGGGAGAAAGACCTTCAAAGGCTTCACCAACCGCAATCACCTGAAAATTGCAGCCTTCACCCTGGATGTGAAACTCACACCCATCGATGCGGGATTCAAGCAGTGCTTTTACCTCGTTGGGTTGCATGAGACAGGAAACTCCTTTGGGGTCGTTGAAATAGTGAGTAATGGGCGAACATGATAAAGAAAAGCGGCTCGCTTGGCGATGCCGAGCCGTGCCCACTATGAAGAGAGCAGCCCGGGGGCTGCTCTAGAGATCACGCGATGTCTGCAAAAACGTCTTGTGAAACCAAGGTATCGAGTTCTGCCAAAGACGCCAAACGCTGCAGCGGCGGCGACAGCACGATGGATCGCACCTTGACCTGGAGCGCCTGGCAGGCACGTAGCCACTCAAACAGCACGCTCAGCGCTGCGCTGCTCGCTTTATTGATTTTCGCAAAATCCAGACAGACCTCAGAATGATCGGACTGACGCAGCCACTGAACGCCGCGAGCGGCCACGTCGGCGGCGACACTCATGGTCAAGTCGCCTGCGACCATCAGCGAATCGCCCTGTGCTGACAGCGTCACCTCTGAGCGAGAGAGGAGCGATGTCACGCATCGCCTCCCTGCTCCAGCTCATCGACACCGATTTCAGGCGCCCAACCACGTATGACTGCATCGTAATCGCGGTTATTGTCACGCATGGCTTGATCGAACTGATTACGGAAAGTCAGCCCCAGGTTGATGCCGTTGACGATGACGTTCACTACACGCCACTCACCATCCGACAGACGAAGGCTATAGCTCACTGGGTAGACCTGACCATTGTTTGCCACGACTTCCATATCCACGCTGGCCTGGTCTTCGTAGCGCTGGCCGCGCTGCTGGTTCAGCACACGTAGCTCGTTGTAATCAAACGTCACCAACCCACGCGTGTAAGTATCGATCAGCGTTTGGCGGAACACGTCGGCAAACCGGCTCCGCTGCTCGGGCGTTGCATTGCGGAAATAGCTACCCATGACGCTAGCGCCGATGTAACGAAAATCCGCCACGTCATCGAGGCTCTCGTCGACCAATGCTTTTAGCTCATCGAGGTTATCGGCATAGTACGCTTTCTTACCATCGAGTTGGCTCATAAAGGATTCGACATTGTCACGAACCACTTCTTCGGGGGACTGCGTTTGCGCTTGCGCCATTAGCGGCGCCAGCATCAGCACAGCAGCCAACGCGAAGCGCTGAATAAAAGCAGAATAAAGGTTGAACATCTTCATGACCTCTTGCAGGAAAAAACCGATGGCAATGAGTGACTGACCATCATCCGTTGCTGACCATATTGGATACGAATTGCTGAATAAGTTCTTCCAACACTAGAGCGGACTGTGTGTCGCGAATCACGTCGCCCTCTTCCAACACCTCTGGCGCTCCGCCAACACTCAACCCAATGTACTGTTCACCCAGTAAGCCAGCCGTCAAGATGGCAGCCGTGGTGTCTTGAGACAGCTGCCCTTCGAGCGCACTATCCAGCGTCATCGTTACACGGGCGTCGTACCACTGGGTATCGAGTTCGATGGCCTCTACTCGGCCTACGGTCACACCCGCCATAGTGACCCGAGCACGCGGCTTCAACCCGCCGATGTTGGCAAAATTGGCCTCAAGGCGGAACGTATCGGAGGGAGCCGACAGCGTTAAGCCGCTGACCCGCAAGCCGAGAAATACCAGCCCGACGATGCCAGCCAACATAAATAGGCCAACACCGAACTCCATGGTTTTGCTGCGTTTCATGACATTACTCCACCCTTAAAGACCGCCGAACATCACGGCAGTTAAAACGAAATCCAATCCAAGCACGGCCAGCGAGGAATATACCACCGTGCGGGTGGTGGCTCGGGAGATCCCTTCGGAAGTCGGCACGAGGTCATAGCCTTGAAACACGGCGATCCAGGTTACGACGAGGGCAAACACCACGCTTTTGATCATACCGTTACCAACATCGTCGAGAAACGACACGCTGGCCTGCATGTTGCTCCAGTACGAGCCCTCGAACACGCCCAGCCACTCGACACCGACCAAGTAGCCGCCCCAAATGCCCACGACACTGAAGCCCACGGTCAACATCGGTAACGCCACGAAACCCGCCCACAGCCTAGGCGCCACCACACGCCGCAGCGGGTCGACGCCAATCATCTCCATACTAGTGAGCTGCTCGGTGGCTTTCATCAGTCCGATTTCGGCGGTCAAAGCAGACCCGGCTCGCCCCGCAAACAGCAGCGCAGCCACCACAGGGGCAAGCTCACGCAGCAGTGAGAGCGCCACCATTTGGCCCAGCGCCTGTTCGGCACCAAAATCCACCAAAATGGTATATCCCTGTAGCGCCAGCACCATGCCAATGAACAGCCCCGACACGAGGACGATGGCCAGCGACAGCACTCCGACGAAGTGCATTTGGCGCATCCAAAGCGACCACCCTTCCCGTGACGGCACGCCTATCGCCGACTGCGCTAGAAACACCGTCGCGCGCCCCAGCGCCTCGACGACATCGCAGCTTTTTCGCCCCAGACGGGCCACGCGCGACGCATATTGTGTCAATTTGCCCTGCATCTACCCTGCCTTTGTGACTGAATCGTGACCGAAGATATCCCGGTGAAGTGGGTCTGCGGGATAGTGAAACGGCACGGGACCGTCTGGCTTGCCGTGCATGAATTGGTTGACGCGAGGATCCTGGTTCGTTTCCAGCGTGCTGGGGGTCCCGTGAGCAACGACTTGACCATCGGCGATCAAGTAGAGGTAATCCGCGATGCTCAGCGTCTCTTTGATGTCATGCGACACTACCACCGAGGTGAGTGACAGCGCCTGATTGAGCCGTTTGATCAGTTGCACCAGCACGCCCATGGAAATAGGGTCCTGGCCGACGAATGGCTCGTCGTAGAGTATTAGCTCAGGATCGAGTGCCACGGCACGCGCCAACGCCACCCGACGCGCCATCCCACCGGACAGCTCGGCGGGCGTTAGGTGCTTCGCGCCGCGCAGCCCTACCGCCTGAAGCTTCAATAGCACCAGATCGCGAATCATTGCGTCCGGCAGGTCCGTATGAACGCGCAGCGGAAACGCAACGTTTTCAAAAACGTTCAAATCCGAAAACAGGGCACCGCTCTGAAACAGCATGCCCATGCGTTTGCGCAGCGCGAATAGCGCTTTACGTGAGAGCCGATGCACGTCCTGCCCATCGATGAGGATACGTCCACGGTCGGGTGTGAGCTGGCCACCGATGAGCTTCAACAACGTCGTCTTACCGGTACCGCTTGGCCCCATGATGGCCGTCACTTGCCCGCGAGGTATGGTCATGCTGACACCGCGAAAAATCTCGCTCTCACCACGGGAAAAGTAGATGTCTTCGACCTGTATGAAGGGTACATCCGTCATATGATGTTTGACCTTCCTCGTTGATGCCAGAACGCGTCAGTATAAACCGACAAGCCACAGGGCAGTTTAAAAAACAGTGTTTTCGAAATAGTATCGAACATCATGATCCAACGCTACTCTCAACAGCAGCGACGCTAACAGTGAGCGCACCATCGTTCATGCAATGGAGCCCTCCATACCATCGACGACCTTGTCGTGATTTAGCTAAATAGCGCCGCAAGATGTTATTCTTACCAGCTACCCATTCACATCATGAAAACGAGACATGCCATGGGCCAGCCACTCTCTACACCCAGCCAACTGCGTGAAAGTGCGCTGCGCACGCTGCAAATCGAGCAAGCAGCCATCGGCGGCCTCCAAGCCAAGCTAGACGACCAATTCGACCATGCCTGCCAGCTCATTCTCGCCTGCCAAGGCCGCGTGGTGGTGACCGGCATGGGCAAGTCGGGTCATATTGCAGGCAAACTGGCTGCCACGCTGGCAAGCACCGGTACGCCCGCCTTTTTCGTACACCCAGGTGAAGCCAGCCACGGCGATCTCGGTATGATCACCCGTACCGACGTGGTGTTGGCGCTCTCTAACTCCGGCGAAACAGCTGAAGTCACGGCGCTACTCCCTCTGCTTAAAAGGCTTGGCACCCCGCTGGTGAGCATGACTGGACGTCCAGGCTCTACCCTGGCACGCCACGCCGATGCCCATTTGGACAGCGGCGTCGAGCGCGAAGCATGCCCGCTGGATCTTGCCCCTACAAGCTCGACCACCGCCGCGCTAGCACTGGGGGACGCCCTTGCCGTGGCCTTGCTTGAAGCACGTGGCTTTACAGCGGAGGATTTTGCGCTCTCTCATCCGGGCGGAAGCCTCGGCAAGCGGCTGCTACTGCGAGTCCGCGATCTCATGCACGACGGCACGCGGCTGCCTCAGGTTGCATTGGGTAGCCCGCTACGCGATGCGCTTTTAGAGATCACACGCCAAGGGCTTGGGTTCACCTGCGTCATCGATAGCGAAGGCCGTTTGGCAGGTGTATATACCGACGGTGACCTGAGACGCACATTGGACCAATTTCATGACTTGCGCGATGTGCGAGTCGACGACGTCATGACGCGCCCAGGCAAACGCATCGGTCCTGACGTGCTAGCAGCCGAAGCGGTACGTATTATGGAAGATAGCCGGATAACCGCGCTGGCCGTCGTCGACGAGCAACAGCGTCCCATCGGCGCGCTACATATGCATGACTTACTGGCCAGCGGTGTGATTTAACTGCGTGATAACGCTTTTTGCCATGGATGTTAAGGAGGCTATATGGCCCTACCCGATGCACTACTCGACCGGCTCCGCCGCGTAAAACTACTTGCACTAGACGTAGATGGCGTTTTGACGGACGGCCGACTCTACTTTCAAGCCGACGGCATCGAGATCAAAGCGTTTCACACTCAGGATGGGCATGGCTTGAAACTGCTCAAACGCGTTGGCATTCATGTGGCGCTCATCACCGGCCGCGATTCGCCGATGGTCAGCCAGCGCGCTGCGGCACTAGGTATCAGCCATGTGCATCAAGGCTGCGAAGACAAACTCACGACCCTGAGAGCCCTCTGCCAGCGGCTGGATATTACGCTCGAACAAGTCGCTTACTGCGGGGACGACCTGCCAGACTTGGCACCCATCAAGCGCGCAGGCGTTGGCATCACGGTCCCCAATGCACCCGATTATATGCATACCCACGCCGATTGGATCACCGAACGGTTGGGCGGGCACGGCGCGGTGCGTGAAATTTGCGATACGCTGCTCACCTCCCAAGGGCATTGGGATGCCGTACTCGACACCTATCTTCACAGGCACTCATGATGGGCGTAAAGCTCAGAAAACGAGTTTGGGTAACGGCACTGGTCGTCGTCCTGGGCATGCTTTTGGTTTGGCTCGACCCGCGCAGCGCCCAAGAGCGAGATATCGACGAGCAAGCGCGCGCTCAGGAGCCAGGTCATGTATTAGAGAATGCCGAAATCACCCTATTTGGGGAATCGGGGGCGATTCAGCAGTCGCTGGTCACTCCCCGGCTAGTGCATACACCTCAAACGGCCATGACAGATGTCGTGTCGCCACGTGCTACGCTGTTCGATAGCGAACAGCGGGAGTGGTTGGCGACCGCGGATACCGGCACCCTGAATACCGATACTCAGGCCTTGACGCTGCGCGGGTCTGCCCGGCTGCTCGCGCCTGAAGAGGGTTGGCAGCTCGATACACAGCAACTCAACTACGATGGCGTGACCCGCCACGCCTGGAGCACTACGCCCGTGCTGTTGCAGCAGCCCCCTCAGCGTATGGAAGCTTCCCGCATGGACGTTTGGCTGGATGACAGCCAGGTCCGCCTGACCAACAACGTGCGCGGCGTGCATCCGCCGGCCACTCGTACCCCCTAGGAGTCGCGATGAATGCCTCTCTCCGCACCACCCTCTTTGCTTTAACGCTACCGCTGGCGACGGCTGCCATGGCGCAAAGCCAAGCACCCATCGAAGTAGAAGCCGACCGCCTGGACCTCGACCAGCGCGCGGGCACCGCAGTTTACTCAGGTAACGTGGATATTCGTCAAGGCGAAATGCAATTGCGCGGCGAACGCGTAGAGATTCAGCGCAATGATGCAGGGGAACTTTCTCAAGCCATTGCCACGGGTGAGCGTGCCTACTTGCGCAATCGTCTCGACGACCAGGAGCCCCCCATGGAAGGTTGGGCGCGGCGCATCATCTATCACGTCGCCGAACGCCGCGTGGAGCTGATCGACCAAGCCGAACTGACCCAGCAAGGCGACCGCTTTCAAGGGGGCCGCCTAGAGTACTTCATCGACCAGGAAGTGGTGCAAGCTCGCTCCGACGTGAACGGTAGCGACAACCAGCGCATTCGCATGACCCTTCAGCCGGAACAATAGGGAGCGCCCACGTGGCAGCATCAACGTCTGCAGATTCCGCACCTGTCAAAACGCTCTACGCCCACCACCTAGCGAAGAGCTACAAACGCCGCCGCGTCGTCAAGGACATCAACCTGGAAATCGCCCAGGGCAGTGTCGTTGGACTGTTGGGCCCCAATGGAGCCGGTAAAACCACCTCGTTTTACATGATCGTCGGACTGGTCAAATCCGATGCGGGCAATGTGGGTATCGACGATCTGGATTTGACCCACGCGCCCATGCACGAACGCGCCATGGCAGGCATTGGGTATCTTCCCCAAGAGGCCTCGATTTTTCGCAAGCTCTCGGTAGCCGATAACATCATGGCCATCCTCGAGACGCGCAAAACGCTCGATCGCAGCGACAGAGAAGCTCGCCTGGAGTCACTGCTCGAAGATTTTCATATCACCCATATTCGTGACAACCTAGGCATGAGCCTCTCAGGAGGCGAGCGCCGTCGAGTAGAGATCGCGCGGTCGCTGGCCACCGAGCCCGCGTTCATTCTACTCGACGAACCCTTTGCCGGGGTCGACCCTATTTCGGTCGGCGAAATCAAAACCATTATCCGCGCACTCAAAAAACGCCACATCGGCGTCTTGATCACCGACCACAACGTGCGTGAAACCCTGGATATTTGCGATATCGCCTACATCGTTGGCGATGGCCACATCATCGCCAGTGGAAACGCCCAGGAGATTCTCAATAACCAAAAGGTCCGCGACGTCTATCTGGGCGCTGATTTCCGGCTCTAAACCGAGGCCTGACCAAACTTTTCTTTTAGTGGCATGCTTATTGCACTTGCACGTAGCCATAACTCGCTCTAGGGTGGAGCTTTCTGATTAACGAGTGGTTCTCAGATGGTCATGAAAGCTTCTCTCCAATTGCGTATCGGCACACAGCTGACCATGACACCCCAGCTGCAACAGGCCATTGCCTTGCTGCAGCTCTCTACGCTGGACCTCCGTCAAGAAATTCAGCAAGCGCTTGACGCCAACCCTATGCTCGAGCAAGAGGACGAGTTTGGAGAGCAGGCAGTCAGCGAGCCGCAAGAGGCCGAGTGGTCTGACAGCATTCCCAACGAACTCTCCGTCGACAGCGACTGGTCGGACACCTATCAAGACATGGGCAGTCTGAGCGGTGGTAGCGAAGGACCCGACTTCGAGCGTCAAGCCGCTGGCCAAAGCCTTCATGGCCATTTGCTGTGGCAACTGGCCATGACCGATGTCAGCTCACGGGAATATGCAATTGCGGAGAGCCTGATCGATGCGCTGGACGCCAATGGTTATCTTACCCAGCCGCTCAACGACATTCGTGAAGGGCTCAAAGCACAAGGTCATGACGGCTTGAGCCAACGGGAAGTGGAAAATACCCTACTGCGCTTGCAGCAGTTCGAGCCGACCGGCGTATTCGCTCGCGACCTGCGAGAATGTCTGATGCTTCAACTTGCTGCGTTGCCGGAAGACACCCCGCTATTGATGCCAGCCAAACGGCTGGTACGACAGTTTTTGGAGGCGCTAGGCAAAGACGATATGCGCCTCCTCAAGCGCCGTTTGAGCCTGGACGATGAGCAGCTGGATGACGTCATTCGATTAATTCGCAGCCTCGATCCCCGACCCGGCAGCGCCTACGGCGTGACCGACGATAGCTACATCACTCCCGATCTGGTCGTGCGCCATGACAACGAAGGCTGGCATTTAGAGCTCAACCCGGACGCTCTTCCACGGCTACGCATCCAACCCGACTACGCCAGCTTGATCAAACGCGCCGACAAGAGCCAGGACAACCAGTTCTTGAAAGAGCACCTTCAAGAAGCGCGCTGGCTGATCAAAAGCCTCTCTAGCCGCAATGACACCTTGCTGCGCGTGGGGCGTGAAATCATCGCTCGCCAAATTGGCTTTCTAGAGCACGGCGAAGAGGCCATGAAGCCGCTGATCTTGGCCGACATCGCCGAAGCCGTAGAGATGCATGAGTCGACCATCTCACGCGTGACGACACAGAAGTTCATTCATACACCGCGTGGCGTGTTCGAGTTGAAATACTTTTTCTCCAGTCAAGTCAGTGGCCAAGACGGCGGCGACAGCCACTCGAGCACGGCCATTCGCGCACGTATCAAAAAGCTCATTCAAGAGGAGCCCTCAGGCAAACCGCTCTCCGATAGTCGCTTGGTGACGCTTCTCGAAGAGGGCGGAATAAGCGTGGCACGACGTACCGTCGCGAAATATCGCGAGTCGATGGGCATTCCCTCTTCGAGCGAGCGCCGCCGTTTACGCTAGTTAAACGTTTGGTCGTGACAAACTCACCGCAAGGGCTTTGCAATAGCGTAAAAAGGGTTACAATCGAAGTACAGCCCGATGGATAAGGAGCACGTCAATGCAAGTAAACATCACTGGTCATCACGTTGAACTGACTGACGCCTTGCGTGACTACGTTAACGAAAAGCTGGAACGCGTCGAACGACACTACGACAATATCACCACGGTACAAGTGACCTTATCTGTCGAAAAGGAGCGCCAGCAGGCAGCGTGCACGCTACATGCCGCCGGTGCTGACCTTCATGCCGAGGCACTCGATAACGATATGTATGCCGCCATCGATGCCCTTGCGGACAAAATCGATCGTCAACTCGTCAAACACAAGGAAAAAGCACAAGCTCGCGCTCAAGGCGCAGGCGTGCGTTAACTCAATGACGTTGGAAACCATTCTCCCCCCGGAGCGCGTGCTTTATGACGTACCCGGGGGCAGCAAAAAGCGGGTGCTGGAGTTTTTCAGCACCTTCATCGCCCAAAACACGCCCAGCCTCGACAGCCAAGAAGTGTTCAGTCGTTTGATTGGGCGCGAGCGTCTTGGCAGCACGGGGATTGGCAACGGTGTTGCCATTCCCCACGCAAGAAGCCCGCACTGCAGTGCCCCCATTGCTGGCTTTTTGAAACTGGCGGAACCCGTCGATTTCGATGCCATCGATGGGGACCCGGTCGATCTCGTGTTCGTTTTGCTGGTGCCTGAAGAAGCCGATGACACGCACCTTGCTTTGCTCGGACAAGTCGCGACGATCATGAACGACGCCGATACTCGCCAACAGCTGCGCAAAGCAGGCAGTCAAAAAGAACTGTTGACGCTGATAACGGCCAAGATACGCGAACAAGCTGCGTAACAGATCTACTCCTTCAATTTGTCTTTACTTCTTACGCTCAAACGCCAAGAGAGACGCTATGCAACTGGTGATCATTAGCGGCCGTTCAGGTTCCGGTAAGTCTATCGCCTTACAAGCGCTGGAAGATCTTGGCTATTACGCGATCGATAACTTGCCTGCCATGCTGTTGGGCTCGCTTATCGACGAGTTGCGCGCCCAGGGTGAGCGCACCCGGATTGCCGTCAGTATCGACGCACGCAACTTACCTACTGCGCTGGAGCGTCTGCCAGCGCTACTTGAAGAATTGCGCCACCGGGAAATTCGTTTTCAGGTGATCTACCTGACAACCGATGCGCGTATTTTGCTGGAGCGTTACTCGGCCACCCGCCGTCGTCATCCCCTCACCCGTGATAGCGACATGACGCTGGAAGAAGCGATCAACAAAGAAGAAGAAACGCTGAATGACATTCGCGACCTCGCCGATTTATTGATCGATACGTCTCGACTCTCCGTACACGATCTGCGACGCCGCATTACCGACCAAGTAGCTCATCAGCGCCAGCATCAACTGACGCTCACCTTCGAGTCCTTTGGCTACAAACGCGGCGTTCCGCTGGATGCCGACCTCGTGTTCGACGTACGCTGCTTGCCCAATCCTTATTGGGACCCTACTCTGCGCCAATATACCGGTCGCGACGCCAACATCATCGACTTCTTGAGCGGCTACCCCGTGGTAGAGGCCATGGCAAGCGATATTGAAACGTGGCTGGAGAAGTGGCTACCGGCCTATCAAAATAGCCATCGCAGCTATATGACCGTGGCCATTGGCTGCACGGGCGGCCAACACCGGTCCGTTTATATGATCGAGCAGCTTGCACAGCGGCTCGTCAAACAAACAGGGGAAGTGCAGTTGAGGCATCGCGAGCTAGGGCTGCAGTACACGCTCAGCGAAACGCCGACAACCCAACATACGGCGGCGACGCCCAGTACTCCCTGAGCCCTCCCTAAAACCCCACTCGGCAAAAAGGAACCAGAGTGCCCGAAAGAACGTTGACCCTTACCAATCAGCGCGGCCTTCACGCCCGCGCAGCCACCAAACTGGTTCAGTGTGGCCAGCAGTTCTCTGCCCAGATTCATGTGTACAAGAAGCAGCAAAAAGCGGATGCTGCCAATATCATGTCACTGCTCATGCTCGCCGCGCCCTGCGGGACCGAGCTCACCGTCATTGCAGAAGGGGAAGACGCCGAACGAGCGCTCGATGCTATCGAGGCGCTATTCGACGCTCGGTTTGAAGAAGATCAGTAATCGATGCAGCGTACGCTTAGCTGCCCGCCACGGTCATCGCATCCACCAGCCAGCTCCCCGTGTGAATGCTGCCCCGTGTATCCGTGTCATCCCCTACGCCGCTCAGCCCGGCAAACATCTTGTTCAGGTTACTGGCGATCGTGAACTCCTCGATTGGGTACTGAACTTCACCGTTTTCAATCCAAAAGCCTGCCGCTCCCCGCGAGTAATCACCGGTCACACCGTTCACCCCCTGCCCCATGAGCTCGGTGACCCAAATACCTTGCCCCATCTGACTCAACAGCTCGGCTCGTGGCGTTAACGGAGCCAGCAGGCGTAAATTGCGCGCGCCACCTGCATTTCCAGTCGAGTGCATACCTAAACGCCGTGCGCTATAAGCAGAAAGCATGTAGCTGGCAACCTGCCCCCGATCGATGAATCGATTATTACGGGTTTGCACCCCCTCGGCATCGAACGGCGAGCTCGCCGTCGCCCCCACTTCCATGGGTCGCTCTTCCAAGCCAAACCACTCGGGGAAAAGCGGCGTTCCCAGACGGTCACACAGAAAAGAGGCTTCTCGGTATAGCGCACCGCCTGCCAAGGCGCTCATTAGATGACCGATCAGGCCGCTGGCTAGCGTAGGGTCGAACAGCACCGGAAAGGTACCGGTCGGTGGCCGACGCGCACCCAGTCGGCGAAGCGTGCGAGTTGCCGCTTCTCGACCGACCTCTTCCGGGCTGCGTAAATGGTGTGGATTACGTGCGGCGGTGTAATCATAGTCGCGCTGCATACCCTGATCGTCCTGGGCGATCAGCATGCATGAGAGCGAGTGATTGCTGCCTTTTTGAGTGCCCAAAAATCCGTGGCTGTTGGCATAAACACGGACACCCTCGCCGCTGGAGAGTGACGCACCCTCCGACTGATGAATTCCCTCCGCGCTGCGTCCAGCCTGCTCGCAGCAAAGGGCCAGGTCGATGGCCTCATCCGTGGTGAGCGTCCAAGGGTGGTGGACTTTCAAATCGGGTAGCTCGGTGGCCATCAGCGACGCGTCTGCCAAACCGGCGGCAGGATCTTCTCCGGTATAGCGCGCGATCGCGAGCGCTTTTTCGACCGTTGCGCGAATCGACGCGCTGCTGGCATCGGTAGACGAGGCGCTCCCCTTTCTCTTGCCCACGTATAGCGTTACCGCAATTCCCTGATCGCGCGACAGCTCAACGGTTTCCACATCGCCTAAACGAACGCTGACGCCCATGCCTTGATCGACGCTGGCACCCACTTCAGCAGCATCTGCTCCTAGCTGCTTTGCTAGGGCAAGCGCTTCTTCAGCGCGCTGTGTCAGTAATGCCTGCTGCGCCGATGCATCAAATGCCTGTGCCATGTGGCCTCCTTTTCGCCTGAAACGCGTTGGCGGATCAATGTTGTGGTCACAGCCTGATATAATGCTGCGAACGAATCTAATCTGTGAGTAGCTATATGCCCAAGCAACGTCCCGAGCCAATTGACATCGACGAACAGGTAGAACGCCCCAGTAAATCGCAGCTAAAGCGAGAAATGCACGCCTTACAGGCGCTTGGCGAAACCCTGATTGCCATGAACCCCACCGAACGCTCACGCTTTCCGCTGTCTGACGATATGCTGCGCGCCATCGATGAAACCGCTCGCATTCGCTCCCATGAGGGCCGCCGACGTCATATGCAGTACGTTGGCAAGCTCATCCGCAAAGAGGATCTAACGGCCATTCAAGGCGTTTTCGACGCCATCGAACAAGAAAAAGAGCAGCGCGATCATGCTTTTCATCGCCTGGAAAAGTGGCGAGACCGCATGATCGACGAGGGCGACGATGCCGTCGATCTCTTCATGGTCGATTATCCCAATGCGGATCGGCAAGCGCTGCGCCAACTCGTGCGCAACGCGCGTAAAGAACGCGAACAGGGCAAGCCCCCCACCAGCTCGCGCAAGCTGTTCAAACACCTGCGTGAGACGCTAGCGCTGTAAGCCAGTCATGAAGACTGCGTACCGCCGACGGTCAGCTCATCCAGCTTAAGCGTGGGCTGACCGACACCGACGGGCACGCCCTGCCCCTCTTTACCACACACGCCAATGCCGGTATCCATCGCCATGTCATGGCCAATCATCGACACTCTGCCCATGGCTTCGGGCCCGTTGCCTATCAGCGTCGCGCCCTTGACCGGCGCTGTGATCTTGCCATCTTCGATCATGTAAGCTTCGCTGGCCGAAAAGACGAACTTACCCGAGGTAATGTCTACTTGACCGCCGCCAAAGCTGACGGCATAGATACCCCGCTTGACGCTTTTGATGATGTCGTCAGGATCATCCTGCCCCGCCAGCATGACCGTGTTGGTCATACGTGGCATTGGCAAATGCGCAAACGACTCGCGACGCGCATTACCGGTGGGCGCCATTTTCATCAAGCGCGCATTCAGCTTATCCTGCATATAGCCCGTCAAAATACCGTCTTCGATCAACGGCGTGTACTGACCGGGCGTGCCTTCGTCGTCCACACTGAGCGCGCCACGGCTATCGGCCACCGTGGCATCGTCGACCACCGTGACGCCCTTGGCGGCGACCTGCTGCCCCATCCGCCCGGCAAACGCCGAGCTGCCTTTGCGGTTGAAATCGCCTTCCAATCCGTGCCCAACGGCTTCGTGCAAAAGAATACCAGGCCAACCCGCCCCTAACACCACCGGCATCTGCCCGGCCGGTGCGTCGACGGCCTCCAGGTTGACCAGCGCTTGACGCACCGCTTCTTTTGCGTAGCGCTCGGCC
Organism: Halomonas sp. McD50-4; assembly: GCF_022348135.1. Taxonomy (NCBI): domain Bacteria; kingdom Pseudomonadati; phylum Pseudomonadota; class Gammaproteobacteria; order Oceanospirillales; family Halomonadaceae; genus Halomonas; species Halomonas sp. McD50-4. The sequence goes on from NZ_JAKRFG010000001.1 coordinate 443,967, forward strand.
ACGCCTTCATCACGCAGACGCGACATCGAGTAACGACCACCGCCGCCCGCGCCACCGCGCTCCCGGCGGCCGTTTTTGGCCGCAATCACACTGACGTTGAAACGCACGAGGGGGCGAATATCGGCGGCAAGGGTGCCGTCACTGGCGCGCACCAACACGACTTCGTAGGTGCCAGAGAGCGACGCGCTCACTTGGCTGATACTGGGATCTGCGGCTCGCGCTATGCGATCGGCCTCTTTCAACATCGCGACCTTTTCTTCCGCTGATAACCCGGCAAGCGGATCGATTCCTGAATAACGCGCGGCGGCGCTGACCGGCGTTACGTTCTGACCGGGTAACTGTTTTCCGCTGCGAACGATACCAGCCGCCGTTTGCCCGGTGTCCATCAACGCATCGGCGGTGATTTGATTGGAGTACGCAAACCCCGTTTTCTCACCCGCCAGCGAGCGCACGCCCACGCCACCATCAATGTTATAGCTGGCCTCTTTGACCTCGCCATCCTCCAGCACCCACCCTTCTTGCCAAGTTCGCTGAAAATAGAGATCGGCATAATCGATGCCCGCTCCCAGGGCATAACCAAGGCCAGTATCCAGGGCGTCAAGATCGAGACCACCAGGGGTAAGCAAAATGGAAACGGCAGACTCGATATCGCTTGTTTGTGGGGTCATTGGGGGCCTTCTAAAGTCACTTGCGGCGAGGTCCAAGGACCTCGCACGCGATAATAGAGAGTGGTTGCTTGATCCAACGCATCGCCGAATAGCTGGTCGGCAATGAATAGCGCGCCGCCAACGATGGGCGCGCCGACCGCAATGGCGGCGATGGGTAAACTTTGGCTCACAGGCAGTGTGACGCCGAGACGCTGATCGAGTTCACGCTGTAAGAGGTTAACACTTCCTGTCAGCGTCAGCGTGGTCGCAGGGGCATCAATTTGTAGGGGGCCGCGCAGCAGCAGCTGCCCCTGGGCCACGTCAGCGGTACCGTGCACACGATCGAAGGCGGTGCCTTGACCCGTCAAATCGGAAAAATCGAAGCGCAAGCGGCGCAGAATGTTATCGAAATTGAGCAGTCCAACCAGGCGGGCTGGCGTCGATTCGAGCGTCACGAAACGCCCATCACGAAGATCCGCGCTCATCTCTCCACCGGCTCGGCTCAAATCCACCTGCCAGGGTGCGCCGGGCCACGTGAGGTTGGCGGATACATCCGTCGTACGGCTTCGCATGGCCACCGGCTGCCCTAGCCGCTCTAGCGCCGTACCGACATCGCCTCCCTGAATAGAAATATCGGCGCGGGTTCGACTGTTCACCGCATTGCCCTCCCACACCAGTTCGCCTCGCGCAGAGAGCTGACCGAGTGTCAGCCCCACCGGCGCAAGCGTAAAACGATGCTCACCGGCTTGCCAAAACGCGGTAAGCGGTCCGTAGCGGCGATTACCCACACTCACTTCCGCCAGTCGCAACCGGCCATTAGGCAGCGCCGCCAAGCCGTCTGGGATTGGCACGGGATCTGCGTACTGGGTATCGACCGCCTCGATCCAGGAGTCGGGAGCAGCGACGCTAGCATCATGGGTGTTGGCGGGGAGATCGAACAATGAATCCAGCATCAGCGTGGTGATGGCGATGTCCAGCGGACGCTCGCTGGCAGGTTGGTAGTCGACCCGGCCGTTCAGCACATCACCATTGAGGGTTAAGGCTGCACGCCGAGGTTCGATCGTTCCTGAGGCCGTCATCGCGCCCAGACAGGTCTCACGATACATCAGACACTCAGTGCGCAGCCGCACGTCGAAAGGCGAACGGTCACCACGGCTGGAAGCGTTTTCCAGATTTCCTGACATCAGCGGAGCAAGGGCTGCTTGCCACGCCAACGGGTCCAGTGTGTCAAGACCTGCATCCAAGCGCCAGCCCGGCTGTCGGGGCCAGCCGGAGCGCGATACCGCGCTGCCTAGCGCTACTTGCCCTGCCTGTGCACCACCCTCTAAAGAGTGTACCTTGGCCACGAGCTTATCGGCCAACTCAACGGAAGTACGCCCAGAGGCCAACTCAGCGCGTAACTGTAACGGCCAGGCCTCTTCGCTGCGCTTGGCAAATGGCTCGGGCAGCTCGCTCGTCACGCCGAGAAGGCGACTTTGCAACGTCACCACGGGGCTAGGCGTCAGCGTGACCTCCCCTTGCCACGGCGTGCTACCGTCGATGATTTGACGAGCTTGTTCGGCAGGCACGCTCGCCAGCGACCAGAGCGCTGAGGTCGCTACGCTCCCTTCAAGGGCGATGCGCTCATCGGCCAAGAATGTCGCCCGCAGATCCCCTCCCTGCCACTGACTACTCAAGTCGCCGGTCAGGGTATGCGCCTGCCCCACTTGTTGCCAGTGAAGTTCCCCCCCCAGTTCACGCAGCGTAATAGGCAGCGGCGCATAGCCGACAGCCGATAGCACCGGGCGGACATTGATCTCGAGCTGAAGCGTCTCTGGGGATTCGAGTGGCAGCTCCAGCGCGACGTCACCGTCAAGATGTCCCTGCGCCGACAGCGCGTCGAGGGGTAGCGTATCCATGTCGGGCATGGCGCGAAGGAAACTCAGCAACGCAGCGCCATGACTATGTACGTCTGCCGACAGCGTCAGTGGCTGCTTCTCTTCCATACGTACCACACCATTGGCGACTTCCACACCCTGACTCTGCGCATGCGCCACTTCGGCTTGCAATACGCCTCCTTGCCAGAGCAAGCGTCCCTCAAGATCCTCTAGTAGGGGCCAATCAGGCGCTATCGGTAGATAGCCCTGCTCGATCGCCAGTGCCAACGTTGCCGATAGCTGATCCGATGACGCGCGCGGCCCCAGCGGCTGGCTGAGCTTCAAAGAGCCCTGAGGCACCATGCCCCCTATATCGCTGGCCAACCAATCGCGCAGCGCTGGGTCGAACGCTTTCATCGGCAGCCACTGCGAGAGCGGACGAGCGCGCGCATCCACGTCGGCAAAGGCGATGTCGAGACCGAACTGGCCGTTTTGCTGCCCAGTGATCAGGCCAAAGCCACCGCTGACACGAGCTCCCTCCCAATCGACGTTCAGATCGCGACCGCTGATCATGGTATTGGGGCCGTCGTAAACCCACTCGACGACCCCTTCTGCATGGCCAAGCTGCATCGGCGCATCAAACAGTTCAGGGAAGTAAAGCGCGCTATCGCCCGCGCTATTAAAGGTCACACGCCCACGCAAATCGCGCGCCTGAACCCAGGCATCCAGCGGCCCGCCGCCCGGTGCCTGCTGCCATGGCAAAACGGCAACGTTGGTCAGGGCTGCATCGACCCCCCAACGGCCGTCACGCTGGCCTAGACGTAAGCCCTGCACCTGCCCGCGGGGTGAAAGTGTTTGCAGAACCCGCGTCACCGACTCAGGCAATAGTGCATACTCACGCCACGCCGCCAAAGAGGCGAGCTCGAATGCGCTGGTGCGCAATTCCCACTGTCCGGGTTGATGCGATAGATACCAGTGACGTGGTAGTGCCGGGCCAGCGCTGCCCCCCTCGGGTTGTGCCCACTCGACGGTCTCGGCACTGCCGCTGAGCCATGCCTCCCCCCCATCGCCATCACGCAGCCACTGTCCGCTGGCCTGAATATTGCGAAGCACGGCGTATTCGACATCCTGACGCAGGGTGAGCTCAGGAACATCCAGTGCCAGCCGCGCATCGGCCAAGGCACCCTCTTGCCAACGGCCCCAAAGCTGTACCTGGCCACCCACCTGCTCCAAAAAGGGCATCCGATCCGGCCGAAACAGGGCGGCCAGTACCACCAAGTGGTCAAGCTGCATGTCCAGCTGAAGAGCCGCCGAAAAGTCGCTAAACCCCTGCTTTCCTGGCTGCATTTCGGCACGAAGGGTCATAGCCGGAAGCTCGGCATTCGCCGCATCAGGCGTATCGACGATGGTCAGTGCGCCCTCTAGACGCGTCCGTCGCCGATCACCGCTCAACAAGAGCGTGGGCGCGTGTAGCATCACGGTTTGCTCCTCGCCATGCAGGGTGACACGACTATCATCCACCCAGACGCGCTGGCGCAGTAACAGGCCCGCCCAAGCATCTAAGGCGTCGAGGTCGACGTCGGGCTGGGGCGTCACGCCCAGGGGGAGTTCGGCCGGAGAGGGCCACCCCCATCCGCTATCCTGCTGTTGGTAAAGATGAAAGCGCAGCCCAAACATACGCGCATCGCTGAAGATGGGTGCCAACCGACGCAAGCTCTCCCAGACATCGAGACGTAGCGACAGGCGGTCGACCTCCACCAAGGCCGGTCCCTCAGGGGTTTGCGCCTTAAGTTCATCGAGCGCTAGGTGCAGAACATTACGTTCTAACGAGAGTGCTAGCCGGTCGACGTGTACCGGCACCCCGATGCGCGCTTCGAGCATTGCTTCGATACGTGGGGTCAAGGCATCCGCCTGGCTGGCCAATAGACGAAACGCCAGCATCACCACAGCCAGCGTCGCCAGCACGGCAGCGACGCTGATCCAACAGCCGCGAACGAGAGAGCGTGATGACATCATTACATCAGTACGATGTCGTACTGCTCTTGAGAGTAGTGCTGCTCGACCTGGAAACGGATCGTTTTATTGATGAAGGTCTCCAGATCGGCGACAGCGGCAGACTCTTCATCCAGCAGGCGATCCACCACCGGCTGCGACGCCAGCACCATATAGGTCTCTGCGCTATAGGCACGCTCTTCGCGGAGGATCTCCCGGAAGATTTCGTAACAGATGGTTTCTGGAGTTTTGAGGGTCCCGCGGCCGCTACAGGTCGGACATGCTTCGCAGAGAGTCTGCTCTAAGCTTTCCCGAGTACGCTTACGCGTTAACTGCACCAGTCCAAGCTCGGTAACACCGGTGCATTTGGTTTTGGCGTGATCACGCTCTAACGCTTTCTCTAACACGCGCAACACTTGACGCTGGTGCTCGACATCCACCATATCGATGAAGTCGATGATGATGATACCGCCCAGATTGCGTAAACGAAGCTGGCGCGCAATGGCAGTGGCGGCTTCCAAATTGGTCTTGAAAATCGTCTCTTCGAGATTGCGATGCCCCACGTAGCCACCGGTATTCACATCGATGGTCGTCATGGCCTCGGTCGGGTCGATGACCAAATACCCGCCCGATTTGAGTTGCACCTTGCGCCCCAGCGCTTTCTGAATCTCGTCTTCGACACTATAGAGATCGAAGATCGGACGCTCACCGGGATAGTACTCTATACGGTCGACCGCATCGGGCATGAACTCTTCTGCGAACTCCACGAGCTTGACGAAGTTTTCCCGGGAATCGATGCGCACCTTCTCGATGTCATCGCGCATCACGTCTCGGAGCGTGCGCATGAACAGCGGCAGGTCGTCATAAATGACGCTGGGCGGTGCAGCAGTGATTTTGCGCTCGCTGACTTTTCGCCAAATGCGCAACAGGAAGTACATATCGCTGGCCAGTTCTTCATCGCCCACGCCCTCTGCGGCAGTCCGCACGATGAAGCCGCCTGTCACCTCGAGGGTTTGCTCCTCGATGCTCTTGTCTAGCAGCATCTTCAAGCGTTCACGCTCACGCTCGTCCTCGATGCGCTGCGACACGCCGTGGTGTGGCGAGTCAGGCATGTAAACCAAGTACCGCGAGGGGATCGATAAGTGCGTGGTTAGACGTGCCCCTTTGGTGCCGATGGGATCTTTGGTGACCTGAACGACCAGGGCTTGGCCTTCGTGGAGCAGTTGCCCAATGGTTTGCTGCTCCTCGCTAGGAGTGCCGGGCGGCATGACTTCGTGTGCATGGATGAACGCCGCACGCTCCAAGCCAATATCGACAAAAGCAGCCTGCATGCCAGGCAGTACGCGAACGACTTTGCCTTTGTAGATATTGCCTACGATACCGCGCCTGCGAGAGCGCTCGATGAGCGCCTCTTGCAATACGCCGTTTTCTACCAGCGCAACGCGGGTCTCCATGGGCGTTAAATTGATGAGGACTTCACCGCTCATGCAAAATTCCTTATTGGGTGTCCAATTCCTTGCCAGCGCAGCGGGCGATGAGTCGGTGGTTACGTAAGATAACGGCCCGCCCAAATGGGAACCCCTTGCTGGCGAAGCAAGCGCGTGGTTTCAAAAAGAGGCAGTCCTACCACGGCGGAATGACTGCCCTGAATTCGTTCGATAAAAATAGCGGCTAGCCCCTGGATGGCATACCCGCCCGCTTTATCGACAGGTTCACCGGTATGCCAATAGCATTCGATCTCGTCTGCCGTTAACGCGCGCATGATGACCTCGGTGGTCACACAGCAGGAGAGTATACCCCGCGACCCGCTGACCGCTACTGCCGTGAGTACTCGGTGCGACCGCCCTGCTAACAGCGATAACATATCAGCCGCGTGCTGCTGGTCGCGCGGCTTGCCCAGAATCGTATCGTCGACGACCACTGCCGTGTCCGACCCTAGCACGGGCAGCGTGGTTTTCCCCGTCGCTGCCTCTGCCTTGGCAATGGCCAGCCGCTCTACATAAGCGGCGGGGGATTCTCCCTCGATGGGCGTTTCGTCGACGTTACTGGGCATGACGGTGACGGGCACGCCGATCGACGCGAGCAGCGCCTGGCGTCGCGGTGAAGCAGACGCCAAGCAGAGCACGGGAGTCGTGGCAACGTCACGCATTGGCCATGCGCCGTTCGATGGCGTGGAACATCGTCGCCAGCCACGGCCACAGCAGCGCGCTCACCAGCGAAGGAATCAAGAAAGAGAGGTGGATCGAGAAGTCGCCGGTCAACGTGCGCAGCCACTGCTCGATGAGCTGAACCAACCCCAGCAGCACCAGCACCAGCACCGATTGCTGTACCAACGAGTAAGCGCGAAAACGGGGATAGACCAGCGCCGCTAAAAACGCCAGTAACGACAGGATGAGCGCGTGCTGCCCTAGTGCCGTCCCCTCGATGAGATCCATCAATAGGCCAAATACGAAGCCATGAAAGACACCGACTCTATCAGGGGCACGCATGCACCAGTAGATGAGCATGAGCCCCACCCATTCGGGGCGAAACACTTGCCAACCATCAGCAAGTGGCATGACCTGCAGGCACAGCGCCAATACGAGACTGAGCCAGACCACCACGAGCGGTACCATCGGCGCACGTGCCATTAGCGCGCCTCCTCTTCGGACGGGGGGGCTGGTTGCCCAAGCCGCTGAGCAGCATGGAGCGCGTCGGCTGAAATCTCCATGGACTCATCCCAAATAGACGGATCCAACTCTTCGCGGGGAGGTGGAAAAAGCAGCAAAAAATGTCGCGAACGCTGGAGCTGGGCAGATGGTTCAGCGACCACACGAGCAAACGGCTGGCCAGGATCGTGATAAACCTCAGTTACCCTCGCCACGGGGTAGCCCGGCGGAAAGCGCCCCGCCAATCCGGACGTGGTCAGCAGATCACCTTCACGGATATCGGCCGTATCCGGTACGTGAAGCACGTTCACACTGCCGTAGCGGCCAGTGCCCTGAACGATGAAGCGCAGACCGTTGCGATTGACCTGGACCGGCAGCGCGTGGCTGGCATCGGCCAGCAACAAGACCCGACTCGAGTATGCCGAGACGGCCGTCACCTGGCCGACGAGTCCTGATGCATCGATCACCGGCTGCCCCACGTAGGCACCGTTACGATGCCCACGGTCGACCACCATCTGATGGCTAAAAGGGTCGTTGTCCAACGACAGCAGTTCCGCCGTCATATAGGGAATGTCCCGCCGCTCGGCGGCGCCCAGCAGTTGGCGCAGCTCCGCGTTCTCAGCAGTCAAATTCGCCAAGCGTTGACCACGGTGGGAAAGTGTCAATATTTGCTCGCGCAAGCGTCGATTTTCATCCACCAGCGCCTGCTGGTCGGAGAGCGCCAGCGCCCCCCAGTTCAGCAGGTCGCTGGGCACACTAACCGCCCACTGAATGGGTGCAACGATCGTGGTCATTTGGGCGCGCAGATCTTCCATGCGAGTGAAACGGTGGTCGACAAACATCAATGCGCTTGCCGCCACAACACAGAAGAATAGCCGGTAACCGGGTAGCGGCCCGTGTGAAAACAGCGGTTTGATAGGCAATCCCCCGCGATAAACCGCTGCGATCAGTCGCTCGACAGCAACTCAAACGTGTGCTGATCGATCATCTCCAATGCCTTGCCGCCACCCCGTGCAACGCAGGTCAGCGGATCTTCCGCCACGATCACCGGCAAGCCGGTCTCTTCGGCGATCAACTTATCCAGGTCACGCAGCAGCGCGCCACCGCCGGTCAGCACCAAGCCGCGCTCGGCGATATCCGAGGCCAGCTCGGGTGGAGACTGCTCCAGCGCGCTCTTGACGGCGGCTACGATAGAGCCCAGCGTCTCTTGCAGTGCTTCGAGAATTTCGTGGGAGTTCAAGGTAAAGCTGCGTGGAATACCCTCGGCAAGGTTACGGCCACGCACATCGATCTCGCGCAGCTCGCCACCTGGATAAGCACAGCCAATCTCTTCTTTGATACGCTCGGCCGTCGCTTCACCAATCAGGCTGCCATAGTGACGGCGCACGTACGCGGTGATCGCCTCATCAAAACGGTCACCGCCTACGCGGATCGATTCTGAATATACGACGCCGTTGAGCGATATGATCGCGATTTCCGTGGTGCCCCCACCGATATCCACGACCATCGAGCCCTGCGCTTCTTCCACCGGCAAGCCAGCACCGATCGCTGCCGCCATGGGCTCTTCGATCAGGAACACTTCACGCGCGCCGGCGCCTTCCGCCGATTCACGAATGGCGCGTCGCTCCACCTGCGTCGACATGCAGGGCACGCAGACTAGAACGCGCGGACTGGGGGTGAGGAACGTACTTTGATGCACTTTGCGGATGAAGTGCTGAAGCATCTGCTCGGTAACGGTGAAGTCGGCGATGACACCGTCTTTCATCGGACGAATGGCCGTAATATTGCCAGGCGTGCGACCAAGCATGCGCTTGGCATCGGCACCCACCGAGGCGACGCTGCGCATGTTGCCAGACTGGCGGATGGCGACTACGGACGGTTCATCGAGCACGATGCCACGACCGCGTACATAAATCAGTGTGTTGGCCGTACCCAAGTCGATCGACAGATCGCTGGAAAACAGCCCCCTCAAACGTTTGAACATGGATGTTGTTACCTAGTGCAGACCGGGAACCCTGTGCGGATGCAAACGGTATCACCGCAACCCCTTGGCAGCAAGCACGAGTCGTCCCGAACACTGCCCGCCAAGGCCAATATGTGGTACCTTTTGCGGCTATTTTCCACGTCTGCTCCGTCAGACGAATTTAAGATGACCGTACGTATACCGCTCAAAGCGAAATATGTTCCATCACCATTGCGAGGAAACCTCGATCATGGCGCTTGAAGAATCTCATGTGCGCCGGGCCGCACACTTGGCCCGACTCGCCGTTAGCGACGACCAAGCCAGCGGCTTCGTCGACGATCTTAGCCGCATTCTGGACATGGTCGACCAGCTCCAGAGCCTGGACACCGAAGGCGTCGCGCCGCTGTCCCATCCGCTCGATGCGACCCAGCGCCTTCGCGCCGACGAAGTCACCGAAACGAATCAGCGCGATACGTTCCAACACTGCGCCCCGGCAGTGGAAAACGGCCTTTATCTGGTCCCGCGCGTGGTCGAATAAGCCGCGCTCATCGTTCGTTTCCACTCCTTCCATCCGCCTCTGAACGGAGCTTCCGGGTCATGCATGACAAAACCGTAACGCAGCTCGCCGCCGCCTTAGACAGTGGTGAACTCTCCTGCCGAGAGCTGACGTCTGATTTTTTACAGCGCATCGAGAAAACCGACGACCAGCTGAATAGCTTCATTACCGTGACCGCCGAGCAGGCGCTCATTAAAGCCGACGCCGCTGATAAAGCACGAGCCAGCGGTAAAGCAGGCAAGCTCACCGGAATTCCTCTAGCGCTAAAAGATATTTTTTGTACCCAAGGCGTGAAAACTAGCTGCGGCTCCAAAATGCTCGATAACTTTATCGCGCCTTACGATGCCACCGTGGTCGAAAAACTGAGCGCTGCAGGCACCATTAGCCTGGGTAAAACCAATATGGATGAGTTCGCCATGGGCTCTTCCAACGAAAACAGCCACTACGGTGCCGTCAAAAATCCTTGGGATCTCTCAGCCGTGCCCGGTGGAAGCTCGGGCGGTAGCGCTGCTGCCGTGGCTGCCGGGCTCGTACCCGCGGCGATGGGCACCGACACTGGCGGCTCCATACGCCAGCCAGCAGCATTTTGTGGCATTACCGGTCTGAAGCCCACTTACGGACGTGTCTCTCGTTACGGCATGATTGCCTACGCCTCCAGTCTCGACCAAGCAGGCCCCATGGCACGCACTGCCGAAGATTGTGCGCACCTGATGAACGTGATTGCCGGTCACGATGTACGCGACTCCACCAGCGTCGCCCGTGGCGTGCCGGACTACACCGAGACGCTCAACGCCCCGCTCTCTGGCCTCAAAATCGGCCTACCGACGGAGTATTTTGGTGACGGCCTGGACCCCGAGGTCGAGAAGGCCGTTCGTGACGCGGTGAAAGTGTATGAATCGCTGGGCGCTTCGGTGCGCGACGTCAGCCTGCCGCACACCCACTACGCGATTCCGGCTTACTACGTCATCGCCCCTGCCGAGGCTTCGTCGAACCTATCGCGCTTCGACGGCGTGCGTTTTGGTCATCGCTGCGATGCGCCTGCGGATCTCGTCGACCTCTACACCCGCTCACGGGCGGAAGGGTTCGGTGAAGAGGTGAAACGCCGCATTCTCATTGGCACCCACACGCTATCGGAAGGCTTCTTCGACGCCTACTACACCAAAGCGCAGCAGGTTCGTCGCTTGATTCGTCAAGATTTTCTCGATGCTTTCGAGGATGTCGACGTGCTCATGGGCCCCGCCTCACCGACGCCTGCCTTCGACCTGGGTGCCAAGAAAGACCCGGTTTCCATGTATTTGCAAGACATCTACACCATCGCCGTCAACCTGGCAGGCATCCCAGGTATTAGCGTTCCCGCTGGCTTTGCTGGTGGCCGCCCGGTAGGCCTGCAGATTCTGGGCACCCACTTTGCCGAAGCGCAGCTGCTCAACGTTGCTCACCAGTTCCAGCAAGCGACCGACTGGCACCTTCAACTGCCTGCTTTTGCCGAGGAGAACGCCTAATGCAATGGGAAACCGTGATCGGGCTCGAGGTCCACGTTCAGCTCGCAACGCGCTCTAAGATCTTTTCCGGCGCCTCCACTGCGTTTGGCGCCGAGCCGAACACCCAGGCCTGCGCCGTCGACTTGGGCCTGCCGGGCGTGCTGCCGGTGCTCAATGAGCAGGCCGTCGCCATGGCCGTGCAGTTTGGCCTCGCCGTCCACGCCGAGATCCCTGAAGTCTCGGTGTTCGACCGTAAGAATTACTTCTATCCAGATTTGCCGAAGGGCTACCAAACCAGTCAGATGTACCACCCCATCGTGGGCGCGGGTGAAGTCGAGATCACGCTGGATGACGACACCACCAAACGGATTCGTATTCACCACGCCCACCTGGAAGAGGACGCCGGCAAATCGCTGCACGAAGACTTCCACGGCATGACCGGGATCGACCTGAACCGGGCGGGCACGCCGCTTTTAGAGATCGTCTCCGAGCCGGACATGCGCAGCGCCAAAGAAGCCGCCGCCTATCTAAAAGCGATTCACTCCATCGTGACCTACCTGGGTATTTCCGATGGCAACATGGCCGAGGGCTCGATGCGCTGCGACGTCAACGTGTCGGTACGTCCAAAAGGCCAAGACGCGTTTGGCACCCGGGCGGAGATCAAGAACGTCAACTCCTTCCGCTTCGTCGAGCGCGCCATTGCGTTCGAAGTCGAGCGGCAGATCGAGCTCATCGAAGATGGCGGTAAAGTCGTCCAAGAGACTCGCCTGTTCGATCCAGAGCGTGACGAGACCCGCAGCATGCGGACCAAGGAAGAAGCCAACGACTACCGCTACTTCCCCTGCCCCGACCTGCTACCGGTGGTGTTGGACCAGGCCTATCTGGACCACCTGCGCAGCCAACTGCCGGAACTGCCCGCCGACAAGCGCGCCCGTTTCCAGAGCGAACTAGGCCTCTCGGCGTACGACGCCAACGTGCTGTCGGCCAGCCGTGACATGGCGGAGTTCTTCGAAGAAGTGCATCGCGTCTGTGGCGACGCCAAGCAGGCAGCCAATTGGGTACAGGGCGAGCTCTCTGGTGCATTGAATCGGGAGAACCTGAGCATTCAACACAGTCCGGTATCCGCCCAACAGCTGGGTGAGTTGATCAGCCGCGTACTGGACGACACCATCAACGGTAAGGCAGCGAAGCAGGTCTTCCAAGCGCTTTGGAACGGCCAGGGCGAGAGCGCAGATGCCGTCATCGAGGCCAAAGGCCTAAAACAGGTCACCGACACCGGCGCCATCGAAGCAATGATCGACCAAGTCATTGCCGAAAGCCCGGCACAGGTGGCGCAGTACCGTGACTCCGAGCCGGAGAAACGCGGCAAGATGATTGGCTACTTCGTGGGCCAGGTGATGAAAGCCTCACGCGGCACCGCCAACCCCCAGCAGGTCAACGGCTTGTTGAAAGAGAAGCTGGATGCGCTGCTCTAGCCACGGCTAGTCGGCACGGCCATCAACCAAAAGCGGCTGCCTCGGCAGCCGCTTTTTTGGTCTCGAGCGTCTCGTTAAGCCAGTTGACTCGGCTGAGTAAAACGCTTGAGCTGCGCGCAGCCTGCCGCCCAGACGTCAGCCTCTAGCTCGGCAATGGCCGCCGTGGGAAAGCCAACGCCCTGGCTTGGCGCGCCTTCGACCAACAGCCCAGCCAAGTCGCCCACCAGCGGCATGTGGCTAACCAGCATGATCGGCGAGTCAACGGGATGCCTGAGCAACCAGTCGCTGACATCGCCGGGCGAATCTTCCGGGGTAATGAAGGACAGCGTATTGAGGGGTGCGCCCAGGGCATCGCTGATTCGCTGGGCGGTTTGCTGAGCACGGACGTAAGGGCTGGCGTAGAGCGTTGGCCTAGACAGCTCGCCTTGATCGATACGCGTCGCCAGCCAGCGAGCCATGGTCTCGGCCTCGTGCTCCCCCCTGGGCGTCAGCGGCCGGGCGTGGTCTGGAAAACCTGGCGCGGCTTCGCCATGACGCATGATCAATACGCTGCAACTACCTTGCTGTCGGTGGCTATTCATGGGAACCTCCGCTGCCTTGCTGATCCTGATGAGCCTGCTCGCGATGCGCCTGCTGGACCGCTTCGCGGGGCAGAATGAACTCCACGTCGCTACTCTGCTCGCCCATCATGAGCGTTCCCGCCATGTCCTCGGCAGGCACGCCTTCGAAGAGCACACGATTCAACCCTTCGGCCAACGGCATATAAACCCCCATCTCGCGCGCTTTTGCGCAGACCAGCTTGACGGTATTGACGCCTTCCGCCACTTGGCCAAGCGCAGCCACCGCTTCCTCTAACGACAGCCCCGTACCCAGTGCATGGCCCACGCGGTAATTGCGCGACAAGTTAGACGAGCAAGTGACGATCAGGTCGCCCACGCCTGCCAAACCAAGAAACGTCATGGGGTTGGCCCCCTGGGCAACGGCGAAACGGCTCATCTCGGCCAGCGCTCGGGTCATCAGCATGCTGCGGGTGTTCTCCCCCATCCCCAGCGCCGCGGCCATGCCCGCTGCAATGGCGTAAATATTCTTTAATGCGCCCCCCAGCTCCACGCCGTGACGATCATTACTGGCGTAAACGCGGAAATAGCGACAGCCCAGCACTTGCTGTACTCGAGTGCGCGTTAGCGCATCCGCACTGGCGATCACCGTGGCGGTCAACTGCTTGTCAGCAATCTCGGAGGCCAAATTAGGCCCTGCAATGACGCCAATATGGGGGAAGCCGGTCTCTTGCTCCAGCACTTGGCTCATCAGTAAAAAGCCATCTTGCTCAATCCCTTTGGTGGTGCTGACCAGGATTTGTTCGGGCGAGAGCCAAGGCTTGGCCGCTTGCACCACGCTGCGAAACGCTTTTGACGGGATGGCAATCAGCACCAGTTCGGCACCCGTCAGCACCGTTTTCAAGTCGGTCGATGCGGTGACGGCAGGGTTGATCGCATAGTCGGGAAGATAGCGGCCGTTGCGGTGCTCTCGGTTGATCTGCGCGACCAGCGCCTCGTCGCGCAACCATTGACGCACGTCAGCGCCATTGTCGGCAGCGATACTGGCCAGCGCGGTACCAAAACTCCCGCCCCCCAGCACCGCGACGTTACTTTGCTGCTCTGCCATAGCCATGTCCTGAGTTCTTTTACGTAACGGTGGGCCTCAACACCCCCCATTTTGATAAGCACTACCTTAACAAAACAAGCGGCCCGCTTGGTTGACCAAGCGGGCCGCGACTAGCGAGCTTAGGGCATTAAGCCGTCAACACACTATTGAGACGCTTCACGTAGGCAGCCGGGTCGTCCAGATGACCGCCCTCGGCAATGATCGCCTGATCCAGAAGGATGTGGGCTAACTGGCCAAATAGATCACCCTCTGCATTTTCCAAACGGGCCACTAGGGCATGGTTGGGGTTGAGCTCGAGGATGGGTTTCACATCCGGGAGTTTTTGCCCGGCCGCTTCCATGATACGGCGCATCTGATAGCCCATTTCGTGCTCGGGCAATACCACGCAAGCTGGCGAATCGGTCAGACGATGGGTGATTTTGACCTCTTGAACGCCATCGCTCAGCGCTTCTTTGACGCGCTTTACGAGATCTTCCTTCGCCTTGGCCGTCTCTTCCTGGGCTTTTTTCTCGGCTTCGTCCTCGACGTCCCCAAGATCCAGCTCACCTTTTGCCACATCGGCAAAGGACTTGCCGTCAAATTCTGTCAGATGGCTCATCAGCCACTCGTCGATCCGGTCAGAGAGCAGCAGCACTTCGATGCCTTTCTTGCGGAAAATCTCCAGGTGCGGGCTGTTCTTCGCTGCATTGAAGCTATCCGCCACCACGTAGTAGATCTTCTTCTGGCCCTCTTTCATACGTTCGACGTAATCCGCCAGAGAGTGTTCTTGCGTGGCGGTATCGGTATGGGTAGAGGCGAAACGCAGGAGGCCAGCGACTTTTTCGCGGTTAGCGAAGTCTTCACCTGGGCCCTCTTTCAGCACACTGCCAAAGGTGTTCCAGAACGTTTGATACTGCTCGCTATCTTTGGACAGTTTCTTGAGCATGTCCAGCGCACGCTTGGTGAGCGCCCCTTTGATCTTGTCGACCTTGGGATCTTGCTGCAGCAACTCACGGGAGACGTTCAATGAGAGATCGCGCGTATCCAGCACACCCTTGATGAAACGCAGGTAGAGGGGCAGGAACTGCTCGGCATCATCCATGATGAAGACACGTTGCACGTAAAGCTTCACACCGCGCGAGCCGTCACGGTCGAACATGTCGAACGGTGCGCGGCCCGGCACGTAGAGCAAGCTGGTGTACTCGAGCTTACCCTCGACTTTGTTGTGACTCCAGGTAAGCGGGTCACTGAAGTCGTGGGCAACGTGCTTGTAGAACGCCTTATACTCGTCGTCGCTGACCTCGCTCTTCGGGCGCGCCCACAGCGCGGTAGCTTCGTTGACGGTTTCCCACGTCGTCACTTCGCTACCTTCGATCTCGTTACCGTCGTCATCCTTGGCGGTTTCGACCTTGGGCATACGCACCGGCACTTCGATGTGATCAGAGTACTTGCGCACCAAGCTTTGCAGGCGGTAGTCGTCGGCGAACTCTTTTGCATCGTCTTTTAAATGCAGAGTGATTTCCGTGCCGTGAGCGTCACGCTCGATGTCGGCAACGGTAAACTCGCCTTCGCCTTTGGAGCGCCACTCGACGCCTTCCGATGCAGCGGTGCCCGCTTTACGAGTACGTACGGCCACTTCGTCGGCCACGATGAAGCCCGAATAGAAACCAACCCCGAACTGACCGATCAGCTTGGCGTCTTTTTGCTGCTCGCCGGAGAGCTGCTTCAAAAACTCTGCCGTACCGGAACGCGCGATGGTGCCCAAGTTGGCAATCACATCTTCGCGGTTCATGCCGATACCATTATCGCGCAGCGTGATGGTGTTGGCGTCGCGGTCGTGCTCGATCTCGATACGCAGCTCGCTATCGCCTTCGTATAGAGCGTCGTTATCGAGTGCGGCATAGCGCAACTTGTCACAGGCATCGGCGGCGTTGGAAATCAGCTCGCGTAGAAAAATCTCCCGATTCGAGTACAGGGAGTGGATCATCAGATTCAGGAGCTGTTTGACTTCCGTCTGAAAGCCAAGAGTTTCTTCATGGGTCGCAGTGGTCATGCGCTTAGCCCTCATTGATCACGTGTTGCTTGACGCCTCTGCCCATAGGCAGAGGCGGAAAAGGTAGTGAACTCAATATGGGGATAAGCGAAGGGATTTCAAGAAGGTGTGTGTGAAGAAGCGGTGGCTGCCTCAGTAGCCGATTTCCAAGCGCGATAGTCGGCCAACTGAGTATCGACGCGGTTTAGTAACCAGCCCACGATCAATACGTCATCGACCACACCTAGCAGCACCAAAAAGTCGGGGATCAGATCGAATGGCATGACCAGGTAGGCCAACGCCAGCGCCATGGTGCCAAACGCAGACCAGGGAATCGGTCTGAAATCTCCTTTCAGCACATCGCGGGTCATGGGTAAAAATAGCTTGAGCGCACGGGCGATACGTTTAACGGCCCATACGCGTGTTTTCAATCGACGAAACAATCCCCAAACGGATAATCGTGCCATCGTTATCGAATCCTCTTAGTGTCACGATTGTCAGAACCTTATCTGTGCGTATAGTTCACTTGTCCGTATAGTTCACTATTGCGCCTTTGACCCTACCAGCGAGCAAGAGGGAGTGCCATGCCGGCTACGCCATTACGTTCTACCCTTCGCACTCTGTGTGCAGCAGCCATCATCGGCCTACCGACGGAGAGTTGGGCAGCCACTGATGACGCTATGCGTGATGCGCTCAACGCCGCACGCCAGCAGCAGTGGCAACACATCGATGAGCGCGCCATCGAAGGACACATACTCAGAGGTTATGTCACCTATCACCGCTTACGCAACCAGTTGCCCAACGTGGCCGCCAGTCAAGTGCTGCAGTTCATCGAACAGCATGCCGACTCTCCGCTATCGGAATGGATGCGCGGCCAAGCCATTGCCAAATATGGTCATGCAGGACGTTACGGCGATCTACTCACCGTCGCCGATGGCGAGCCTGCTGGAACGGCACGTCAGTGTTACTACTACATGGCGCTCATCGACCGTGCCCCAGAAGAGTCGCGCCGCGCGGGCTTGGCGCTTTGGCGAGTAGGCAGCTCACAGCCCGATGCCTGTGACCCCCTTTTCAACCGCCTACGGGCCGATGGCACTATCGATGCGACCGCCATCTGGGAACGCAAGATGCTAGCTTGGCAAGCGGGCGAATCGCGCCTGAGTAACTACCTAGGCGGACTGCTGAGCAGCGAGTGGCAAACGGCCCTCGACACGGTGGACGCGGTCAGCAACAACGCCAGGGCCATCACCAGCGCCCCCACCTGCCTAGGCCCGGAGTGCAGGGCCACGGCGGCTTTCTACCAAGCCGCCATGCAGCGCCTGACCCGAGATGACACGCCTACCGCTTTCGCCGCTTGGCAGCAGCTCTCGCCTCGCTTGAACTTGACGGCGCAAGAGCGCCAAGTCATCGAGGAAGAGCTAGCGTTTTACACCCTCGTTCGGGAGGTGCCCGGCACGCTCGGCTGGGTCGATAGCGTGCTGCCCTCGCTAGCCAGCGAGCGCGTACTGGAGCTGCGCGTGCGTCGCGCGCTGGCCGACCGCCAGTGGACCGACGTCGTACACTGGATTGCCGAAATGCCCGCGAGCCAGCAAGCGAGCAGTCGCTGGCAGTATTGGCTGGGGCGCGCCAACGAGCAGCTTGGCAACCCCGAGGCGGCCATGGCACGTTATCAGCAAGCAGCCACTGACCGCAGCTTCTACGGCTTCGCCGCCGCCGATAGAATCGACCAGCCTTACCGACTCAACAACGAGCGCCATCACTTCGACGAGGCTACCCGCGAGCAGACGGCACGACTACCGGTCGTGCAGCGCACCGAGGCGCTGCTGCGTATCGGTGAAGACGGTTTAGCCAACAGCGAGTGGCTTTACGCCATCGAGCACGGCACGCCCCAGCAAGCCCGCGCGCTGGCCGACTATGCCGCCCAGCAGCAGTGGCACGCACGGCTAGTACAAACCACCATTGCAGGCAAAATGTGGGACGCCCTGGAGTGGCGCTTTCCTCCCGCCTACCGCGAGAGCTTCCTTCAATGGGGCGCTCAAACAGGGGTAGACCCTTACCTATTAATGGCAATTACCCGCCGAGAAAGTGCGTACAACCCGGTGGCGCTCTCACCCGCAGGCGCTAGGGGCTTGATGCAGTTGATGCCCGGCACGGCCGCCCAAGTGAGCCGTCAACTGGGGCTGAACGACCCCGGTCCCTACGGCGTGCTGGATCCTGAGCTGAACATTCGCCTTGGAAGCACCTACTTGCGCGACAAGCTCGCGCGCTACCGAGGCAATCGTCTTGCGGCCACAGCTGCCTACAATGCAGGACCTGGACGCGTCGATCAGTGGTTAGGCACTCAGAGCATGGAGTCGTTCGATCTCTTCGTGGAGAGTATTCCATTTCGCGAGACACGCGATTACGTACAGGCAGTGCTGAGCTACCGGGTGATTTTTGAGAGCTTAGCCAACGGCGGTAGCAGCGATGGGGTCTCGCTACTCAACGAAAGCGAGCAGGCCGTGCGCTACGACCGCGCCCTCGTACAGCGCTAGTCCCAGCGACGCGTATCGCGATCCCCCCACAACGCCCGGTTACACCGGGCGTTGCTCCAGCGCCAGCCGCACGCCGAAAACGACCAACACCGCGCCAGTGGCAGCATTCAAGGTTTGCGCAAAGCGTGCGCTGGCCAGCCATTTGCTCGCCCCACCAACCATTAATACGACGCTAATCTGCCAAATATTGGCAATCACGAAGTGCACGCCCGCCAACCAGAGGGATTTGACGAGTGCGGGGTCAGTGGGCGCGATGAACTGGGGTAAAAACGCCATGTAGAACACCACGGTTTTGGGGTTGAGCACGTTGGATAGCAGCCCTTCTTTGACTGGCTGCCACAGCGGAACGGGCGCCCCCTCCTTCAGGACGCCCTTCACCGGCAGCGGCGTTCCTCGGCGGGCTGCCAGCAGGCTCGTGACCCCCAGCCAAATCAAATACGCCGCCCCTGCCAACTTCAGCATGTTGAACGCCCAGGACGACTGCAGCAAAATGAACGAGATACCCAACGCCGAAACGGTGGCATGAACGAACAAACCACAGCAAATGGCTACGCTCGTGGCTATGCCGTCTCGGATACCGCCTCGCGCGGTGTTGCGAATCACCAGAAGCGTGTCGACTCCTGGGCTTATCGACAGCAGCGTGATGGCCACTAAAAAGGGAATGAACTGCGCATCGATGAGGTTGAGTTCCATCATGTACTTGGCTCGCTGAGTGATAAAGAATCTTAATCACGTGACTGGACGTGCTGATTATTTGCTTCTAAAGTGAATTTGGCAGGTTGGCAGAGCGTCGCCTGCTCAATCATTAAGCACGTTAAGGATATGAACGATGGCAACTGGCACTGTCAAGTGGTTCAACGACACCAAAGGTTACGGCTTCATCTCTCCCGATGACGGCGGTGACGATCTCTTTGCCCACTTCTCTGAAATTCAAGCTGAAGGTTTTAAGACCCTGCAAGATGGTCAGAAAGTCAGCTTCGAGGTGACTCAGGGTAAAAAAGGCCTTCAGGCTTCCAACATTCGCGTTGCTTGAACCGCACCGAATGGATAAAGGCCCGCGAATGCGGGCCTTTTTTATAGGTTGGGGTTTCCTTCTTAAGACGATGTATCCAACGTGTCGTCCGAGGAGCTTTCGGCCTCTTGCGCTTCGCTATCGTCATTGGTAGAGCGCTCTTCAACAGGGTGGTCGTCACCAACGTCGCGGTCTTGGAGTTCGTCAGACGCCAGGGGTGCACCATTGGTGGGGCGCTCACTCTCCAAGGCTTGGAACTGCTCTTCTAGGCGCTGCTGGGCCTCTTCGAATTGACGTTCGGTATCTTCGATGAGCGCATCCACATCTTGCGCTTCTAACCCTCCTTCCACGGAAGTGCCTTCGGGTAAGCTGCTTTCGCGCTCCCAGCTTGGCTCGATGGGGTCGTTCTCCATGGGCGCCAGTTCGGGCGACTGCTGCTCGATTTCTTGAAACTGTTGCTCCAACTGACGCTGTGCCTCTTCGAAACGACGCTCGGTCTCGGCAATCACGTCATCGACATCAGAACGCGTGGTTTCACCCGGCATTGCGCTAGCTTCGTCAAGGGCTTCGTCGGGGTCGGCGGCCAGCGTCTCTTCGTCCGCCTGCAGGGGCTCCGAGGTTGACTCACTGGCGGTGGAAGACGGGTCTTCCTGAGCATTGGAAGGCTCGGACGCCTCGGACGCCTGACGTTCAATGTCGTCTTCCACCTGGGAGGGCGAAGGAACATCGTCACTACCGGTGTCAGGTGCAGCGGCTGGCGTCTCACTGGGCTGCTCGGCCGCGCTCTCTTCCGGTACGACGTTTGCCTCTTCTTGACTGTCGCCGCAGGCACTCAGCAGTAGGGCCAAACTGGCCAGTAGCGGCATCCATACACGGTAGCTCATCGAGTCATGCTCCTTAATGGTTCGAATTCATTAGTGGCGGTCGTTGGCAGACAACAGCGAACAGCCTTCTGGTAAGCGTACCTTCAACGCTAGCGGGACGACTTCAGCGGTAAATCGTTGATAGCGTTTTGCCTCACCATCCAGGGTCAGCGGCCAAGGTTCATCATCGGACCGAGTGGTAACGGTCAACTGGCTGGCAGTGAAGTAGCGCACATAACGCCCTTCTGCGGGGAACTGCTGTAGCTCGCCGAGCAGCGCAGGAAGCTCCGTCACCGAATGAAAATCTTTGACTAGCAGAACGTCCAATCGCCCATCATCGAGCTTGGCACGAGGGGCCAGCACCTGCCCCCCACCCGATTGACGCCCATTGCCCAGTGCCAGCAGCAGCAGTGACGCGGCCTGCTCATGATCGCCCCAGTGCAACGTGCCGCGATAACTGCGATGACGCCACGCCTTGAGCGCACCCATCAGTGAGTAGGCTCCTCCCCCTAACATGCGTTTTAACGTTTTGGGGGTAGAGGAGGTAATTTCTGCGCCGAAACCACCGGTGGTCATATTGATGTAATAGCATACCGACGGTTCGCCACTGGCTTCCGCCGTCATACGAATCACATCGATGGGCGCAGACGGCAAGCGAACGGCATCCGCCAGTGCGCGATCCAGCTCCAAAGGTAACCCCACCGAAGTGGCAAAATCATTCGCGCTGCCCATCGGCACCACGCCCAAGCTCGGACGATGGTCATGGGGCAGCCGCATGAGTCCATTGACGACTTCGTTGACGGTGCCATCACCACCGCATGCGATGACGCATGTCGCGCCCAAATCGAGCGCTTGGGCTGCAAAATCAGCGGCATCGCCACCTTCCCACGTCGCGCGAACAATGATGGACGTCCCTGCCTTGCGCTGCGCTTCGACGGCGTCGCGCAGCGCCGGATTCCCGGCCGACTTACCGTTGATAATCAATAAATAACGCTGTTGTGGGTCTGTCACCGGTGTCTTCCCTCTCCATGGTTAATTCACTGGATGCACGTTATGCCAGCGCTTTCTCGACCACCTCGAACACGTTGGACGACAGCGGCTCGCGTTTGATTCTTTCGAGTTCTGCTCGCATCAACTGCTGTCGTGTCTCATCGAACCGCTGCCAGCGCGTCAATGGGGTAATCAGCCGCGCGGCAATTTCAGGGTTGAGGCGGTTGAGCTCGATCACCGCATCCGCCAACAGGGCATACCCTTTGCCATCCAGGCGGTGGAAATTGATACGGTTTTGCGCAAAAGCGCCAATCAACGCACGCACTTTGTTGGGGTTCTTCATCGAGAACGCAGGGTGCTGCATTAAGTACTCCACGCGCTCCAGTACATCGGGCTGAGGGCGCGTTACCTGAATCGTAAACCACTGATCCATCACGAGTGGATCGTGAGCCCAGGCTTCCCCAAAGGCTTTCAAAGCCGGTGCCGACACGTCGTCACGATCACTGTGCACGAGCAGTGTCAGCGCGTGGCGAACGTCGGTCATGTTGTGATCCGTCGCAAACTGCGCTTCACACAGCGCGACGCTCTCGTCGTCCTCAATGGACATCAAATAAGCGAGCGCTACGTTTTTGAGGCTGCGCTGAGCCATTTGTTCAGGCGTAGGCGCGTATGGGGCGTCACTGACGTTCGCCTTATAGACGGCCAAGAACTCATCACGCAGTGCCAGCGCCAGGGATTGGCGCACGAACTCGCGGGCAGCGTGAATGGCATCCACGTCGACGATTGGCTGCTGTTCGGCGATATAGGCTTCCGAGGGCAGTGTCAGCATCTCGGCCAGCACCGCTTTATCGTCCATGGAAGAGGTCAAGAGCAAGCGGAATGCCTCGATCACTCGGTTGTCCATCACTTTTTCGACGCCGTTTCGATGGGCAGCAATCAGGTCGTCCAGCGCCAGTAGCGCCAATCGCTGACCGGCATCCCAGCGGTTGAAACCATCGCTATCGTGGGTCAATAGAAAGGCCAAATCTTCGCGGGAATAAGGGAAGTGCAGCTTGACCGGTGCGGAAAAATCGCGCAGTAGCGACGGCACGGGTGCCTCGGCCACTTCCGTGAAGATGAAGGTCTGCTCATCGTCGGTCAGGTGAATGACCGCGTCTTTCCCAATCTTGTTGCCGTCGAGCGTGAGCGTTAAATCCTGACCGGATTTGGTGCCCACCAGGCCCATGCGTACCGGAATGTGCAGCGGCTGCTTGTCCGGCTGTCCGGGCGTGGCTGGCGTGCGCTGGCGAAGCGTCAAATGGTACTCGGCGTTGGCGTAGTCGTACTCACCGTGGGCATCGATTTCCGGCGTGCCCGCCTGGGAGTACCAGCGCATGAACTGGCTTAAATCGATGTCCGATACCTCGGCCATGCAGCCCACGAAGTCTTCGATCGTCACGGCCTGCCCGTCAAAGCGCTCGAAATAGAGATCCGAGCCACGGCGGAAGGCCTCCCAGCCCAGCAGGTTGCGCAGCATGCGCACCACTTCTGCCCCTTTTTCATAGATAGTCAGCGTGTAGAAGTTGGTGATCTCGATATAGTGATCCGGACGAATCGGATGCGCCGTGGGACCTGCGTCTTCGGCAAATTGCGCGGTGCGGAAAAACGAGACGTCTTGAATGCGCTTGACGGGGGCTGAATTGGTATCCGCAGAAAAACACTGATCGCGGAATACCGTAAAACCTTCCTTTAGCGAGAGCTGGAACCAATCGCGGCACGTCACGCGATTCCCCGACCAGTTGTGGAAATACTCGTGGGCAACGATCCCTTCGACATTTTGAAACGCCGCATCGGTGGCGGTCTTGGGGTGCGTGAGCACCGCCGCGGAGTTGAAGATGTTGAGGCCTTTGTTCTCCATTGCGCCCATATTGAAGTCGTTGACCGCCACGATCATGAACAAGTCCAGGTCGTACTCACGGCCGTAAGTTTCCTCGTCCCAACGCATGGAACGCTTGAGAGACGCCATGGCATGGTCGGTTTTATCGAGATTCTCCTCCTCTACCCACAGCTGAAGCGTTACCTCGCGGTCGCTCATGGTCGTGAAATGATCTTCGACTTTTTTCAAATCGCCGGCCACCAGCGCAAAGAGATAACAGGGCTTAGGGTGAGGATCTTCCCAGGTAACGAAGTGCCGGTCGCCTTCTAACGAGCCCTGCTCGACTGGATTACCATTGGCCAACAGCACCGGCTCTTTTTGCGCATCACCGATGACCGTGACCTTGAACGTGGCCATGACATCGGGGCGATCCGGATAATAGGTAATACGTCGAAAGCCCTCTGCTTCACACTGCGTGCAGTACATGCCATTTGATTGATAAAGCCCTTCCAAAGCCGTATTACTACTGGGCGAGATCGCCACGTCGCTTTCTAACGTAAAGGCAGCAGGTACACGGGTAATCGTCAGCGTTTCATCAGTGAGCTGGTAATCGGCATCGCTCAACGCTTGACCATCGATGGCAAGCGCGCGCAGCGATAGATGCTCACCATCGAGCACCAGCGGCGCAGCCGCGTCAGCGCTTGGGTGGCGCTGCATGGTCAGACGTGCTTTCACACGGGTCTCGGTGGGGTCAAGATCAAACGTCAGCTCGGTATGAATTACGTGGTAGGCGGGTGGCTGGTAGTCGCTTAAATAAACCGGCTGCGGATCAGACATAGCGCGAAACTCCTGTAAGCTTTTCAGTAGTCGAGTAGCGCCTATACGGCGCTACTCAATGAATATTTTTTTGTGATCGTCAATCGCGGAAGTTGTCGAACTGTAATGGCAAGTCAGGCCCCTCTTCGCCACGCAGTAGCGCCATGACACTCTGCAGGTCATCTCGCTTTTTGCCCGTCACGCGCACTTTTTCACCCTGAATTTGAGCCTGCACTTTTAACTTACTGCCTTTGATGCGCTTGACCACATCCTTGGCTTCAGCTTGATCGAGCCCCTGCTTGAGTACCACCTCTTGACGCGCCTTGACACCGGACAGCACGGCATCTTTGACATCCATGCAACGTGCGTCGATACCGCGGGCAATCAGTCGGTTACGCAACACGTCCAGCATTTGCTTGAGCTGGAAATCTACTTCGGCCTCGAGCAGCACCTTATCGCCTTCCAACGTGAAGCTGGCATCGACGCCTTTAAAGTCGAAGCGTGACTGGACTTCACGATTGGCCTGGTCCACCGCATTGGCGGCTTCGTGCTGATCGAATTCTGACACGATATCAAATGAGGGCATGACACTATTCCTAACAAGACATGACCCACCATTCTAGAGCAGCAAGCCCCCAACCGGCCAATTCTCTTAGAAAAAGCTGGACAAAAACTCTGCAAGCCGGTCACATCAAGCTTAAAAGCTATACAAACACCTCTCAGGGCGATGTTAAATTGTGCGCCTCTGTCGTAACCTGCTGACATAGCCTTGTACTCTTTCAACGAGGAGAGACCATGAGTGATCGCGATACCCGCCATAAAGCATCGATGGAAAAACTCAAAGCGCGAGTGGACGAAAAAGTTGCCAATGCCACCGAGCAGCGCGGACTGCTGCTCATCAACACGGGTAACGGAAAAGGCAAAACCACCGCCGCCTGGGGCACCGTCACGCGCGCGCTGGGTTATGGCTACAAAGTAGGCGTGGTGCAGTTCATCAAGGGGTTATGGGAGTGTGGCGAGCGCAATCGGCTGGAAGACGATCCTCATTTGAGCGTCGCTATCATGGCAACCGGCTTTACCTGGGATACGCAAAATCGCGAAGCGGACACCGCCGCCTGTCTGGAGGTCTGGCAAGAAGCGCAGAAAATGCTGGCAGACCCCGAGACGTATCTCGTGGTGTTGGACGAACTCACCTACATGCTGAAGTTTGGATATCTCGATATCGCCACCGTCAAACAGGCGCTACTGGACCGTCCGCAGGAACAAACCGTGATCATTACCGGGCGAAATGCCCACCGTGAGCTAGTGGCCATGGCGGACACCGTGACCGACATGCAGGAGGTGCGACACGCTTTCAACAACGGCCTTCAGGCCCGGCGAGGCATCGATTTCTAAGCACGAAAAAGGGCGGCCAAGCCGCCCTTTTGATATCACCGGAGGGTGTGCAACCTAGCCTTCGAACGGGTTGCGCAGCACGATGGTTTCAATACGATCGGGACCGGTAGAAATGATATCGATGCTGGTGCCTACCTGCTCTTCGAGGAAGCTGATGTATGCACGGGCATTAGCCGGTAAGTCTTCCACCTTCTTAGCGCCCAGCGTGGACTCTTTCCAGCCTGGCAGATCGTGATAGACCGGCTCTACCGCTTCGTAGCCCTCTGAATCCACCGGGTTATCCAGCACGTCACCATCCTTGCTGCGGTAGCCAACACACACACGGATGTTTTCCAAACCGTCCAGCACGTCCAATTTGGTCAGGCAGATACCGGAAACCGAGTTGATTTGCACCGCATGACGCAGCGCTACCGCATCGAACCAGCCGCAGCGACGTGGACGCCCGGTGGTCGCGCCAAACTCGTGCCCACGCTCGGCTAAGTGACGGCCATGATCGTCGAACAGCTCGGTGGGGAACGGACCCGAGCCAACACGCGTGGTGTAAGCTTTGGTGATACCCAGCACGTAGTCCAAATAGAGCGGGCCGACGCCAGAGCCGGTTGCCGTGCCGCCAGCCGTGGTGTTGGAGCTGGTGACGAACGGGTAAGTACCGTGGTCGATATCCAACAGCGAGCCTTGGGCGCCTTCGAATAGAATGTTCTCACCGGCCTTGCGCAGGTCGTGCACCATGCTGACGGTATCGCTGACCATGGGGCGCAGCTCTTCGGCCATCTGCATGGCGCTATCGAGCACTTCCTGGAAATCCACCGCCGGTTCGCCGTGGTAATTCACTAGCACGAAATTATGGTAGTCGAGCACCTCACCGAGTTTGGAGGCAAAACGCTCACGGTGGAGCATGTCTCCCAACCGTAGACCACGGCGCGCCACCTTGTCTTCGTATGCCGGGCCAATGCCGCGACCGGTGGTGCCGATCTTAGCCACGCCACGGGCCTTCTCACGTGCCTGGTCGAGACGCACGTGGTAAGGCAGGATCAGCGGACACGCCGGGGAAAGACGCAAACGCTCACGAACGGGAACGCCCTTCGCTTCCAGTTCGCGGATCTCTTTGATCAGCGCTTCCGGTGACAATACGACCCCGTTACCGATCACACAGGTTTTACCGGGACGTAGCACACCCGAGGGGATCAGGTGTAGGACGGTTTTCTCACCGTCGATGACCAGCGTGTGACCGGCATTATGCCCCCCTTGGAAGCGCACCACGGCAGCAGCGGATTCGGTGAGCAGGTCAACGATCTTGCCTTTGCCTTCATCGCCCCATTGGGTACCCAGGACTACGACATTCTTACCCATTATGCACTCGTCTCTTGTGTCAGGGCCGTTGTCTGCCAACGACCATCGATAAACTCAAGACGGCGGTCACAGCTGTGCTCCGCCGGCCCAGTACGCTGCCCAGGCAGCGCTTGAATTACGCGTTCACCCTGCTCACGCAGCGCGACGATGGCAGCGTTGAGCGACTCTTCTTCTTGGGCTGGCGCCCAAATGGCCCCCTGGCTGGGTGACGCCAATGCCAGCGATGCCAACTGCTTCAGGTCCATGGAGAAGCCGGTAGCGGGTCGGGCTCGGCCAAACGCACGCCCAGTATCATCATAGCGCCCACCTTTGGCCAGCGCATGACCATAGCCGGGCACGTACGCCGCAAACATCATACCCGTGTGATACTGATAACCGCGCAGCTCCGCTAGATCAAAATAGAGCGATACGTCAAAGCGCGCCAAAACGCCTTTGTAAAGCGCCTCGAGCTGATCTAGCGCCGCCGTCACAGGGGCAGGTGCGCCAGCAAAACGCTCGCGCGCCTCGCTCAGAACGCTGGCATCCCCGTGCAGCTCGCCTAGCGCCACTAGCATATCTGCCAACACAGGGTCGCTAACGCTGGCACTGACCTGCTCGGCCAGTTGCCCCGGCGATTTAAGCGCCAACGCTTCGAACAGCGCACGCTCTTGCTCATCGTTAAGGGCAGCGGCTTCCACCAGGCTACGGTAGATCCCGATGTGCCCTAATGCCAAATGTATCTCGTCAGCGCCTGCCGCATGAAGACTGGCAAGCGCCAGATGAATGATCTCACTGTCAGCTTCGAGGCCAGCATGGCCAAACAGCTCGACTCCGACCTGCACGGGGCTGCGTCCCCCTTGATGCTGGTCGGCTTTGGCACGCAGCACATTGGTGCAGTAACACAGCCGAACTGGCCCCTGGCGTTTTAGGGAGTGGGCGTCCATCCGCGCCACCTGCGGTGTGACGTCTGCCGAGGCGCCCATCATGCGGCCCGTCAGTTGGTCGGTCAGCTTGAACGTTTGAAGATCGAGGTCCGTACCGGTACCGGTCAGCAAGGAGTCCAAAAACTCCACCGGCGGCGGCATGACCTGGTCGTAGCCCCAGCAATGGTAAAGATCGAGCAGCGCACGGCGCAGCTCTTCCATGCGGCTTGCCTGAGGCGGCAGCACCTCATCCATGCCGTCGGGCAGTAGCCAGCGGTCAGCGATGGTCATGTGAACAATCCTGCGAGACGATGAAGGCCCTTTCTAACGACACCACTCGCTGCCTCACGAGGCGCTGTGTGGAACGTTCACGAAACGAGGGCCACAAAAAAACCGGGCGACGCCCGGTAAGTAAAGTCTATCACGTTTATGCGCTATATGAACCCCGCCAAGCGCAGTGCTTGGCGGGATGGGCGCATCACTCGGCGCTGTCGGGAACGGCGCTGCGTAGATAGCGGAAGAAGTCGCTATCCGGTTCTAGCACCAGCAGATTACCATCGCCAGAGAAGCTTTCACGATAAGCGTTCAGGCTGCGCCAGAAAGCGAAGAACTCTTGGTCCTGGCTATAAGCCTGCGAGAAGATAGCGGCTGCTTCGGCATCTCCCTCACCGCGCAGCGTCTCGGCACGCTCGTTGGCTTGAGCAAGCAGCACCTGACGGCGACGGTCGGCATTAGCGCGAATCCGCTCGGCCTCTTCCTGACCCTGTGCGCGCCACTCGCGGGCCTCACGCTCACGCTCTGAGCGCATGCGCTCGAAGACGGCTGCCGAGACATCTTCAGGCAGGTCGATGCGCTTGATACGAATATCGCGAATCGCCACGCCGAGTTCGTCACGCATGAGCTGATCGAGCTCTTCGGTAGGTCCTGTCATCAGGTCATCACGGCGCTCGGCAATGATTTCCTGAAGATTCAAACGACCGAATTCATTACGCAGACTCTCATCCACTCGCGGCTGAATGAGGCGGATCGCCATCAGTTCATCGCCTGCGGTAGCCTCGTAGTAGCGGGTCGGGTTGACGACTTGCCACTTGACATAGGAGTCGACGATGACCGCTTTCTGCTCAAGAGTCAGATAACGGCTAGTATCGGTATCCAGCGTCAGCAGCCGCACGTCGAACTTGCGGATGGTCTGCGCAATCGGAATTTTCACATGCAGACCCGGCTGAATATTCTCTTCGATGACTTCACCAAAGCGCAGCTTCACAGCGCGTTCGGTTTCATCCACGACATAGAGACTGTTGCTCGCTAGCCACGCGACGGCGGCCAAACCACCTACGATAAGCAGGGATCGGTTATTAATCATTTAGCGGCCCTCCCTGCGAATGGGGTTATTGCTGGACGACGATGAGGAGCTACTTTGGCTGCCTCGCAGCGACTCTAACACGCGCGGATCGACCGTATCGCTGCTGTTAGCACCGCTATCATTGCTCGCCGAACGACTGTCGTTACTGCTACCGCCGCGCATTTGATCGAGTGGCAAATACATCAGCGGCGCATTGTCGCTCACGTCCATCAGAACTTTCGGCGTCCCACCAAAGACTTCTTCGATGGCATCCAGGTACATACGTTCGCGCATCACTTCCGGCGCGTTGCGATACTCGGTCAGCAGCGCATTGAAACGGTTAGCTTGACCCTGCGCTTCGGCCACCACCGACTCACGATACCCTTGGCCCTGCTCGACGATACGCTGAGCCTGACCCTGTGCGGCCGGAATGATCGCATTGGCGTACGCCATACCTTCGTTGATCGTTCTCTGACGATCTTCACGGGCACGGATAACGTCATCAAAAGCATCGATGACGGGCGCAGGTGCCGACGTGGATTCGATGTTGATGGTTTGCAGGCGAATACCGGCGCCATAGGCATCCAGATACGTTTGCAGACGGCTCGCGACGGAGCTACCGAGTATCTCACGACCAGAGGTCAGGATATCGATCATGTCCGTGCCACCGACCACGTGCCGCAGCGCAGAGTCCAGTGCGTTCTCGATGGAGAGCGCCGGATCACGAACGTTCAGCACGAAATCGCGCGGATTCGCGACCTGGTACTGAGCAGAAATTTCCACTTCGACGATGTTTTCATCACGCGTCAGCATGGACTGAGTTTGAGAGACAGAGCGTACGCGCGTCACGTTGACCATGCGCACGTCATCGATGAGCGGCGGGTTCCACTGGAGGCCCGGCTCGACGATGCCCTGGTACTCACCAAAACGCAGCACGACGCCCCGCTCCGACTGGTCCACCAGATAGAAGCCCGAGGCTCCCCAGATGGCAAGCGCCACGATGAGCAGAAGGCCTGGCAGAGCAAACGAGTTACGAGGCTTACCGCCACCACTCTTGCCGCCACCACCGCCGCTCTTCTTGCCGCTGCCGCCTAGCATGCCGTTGAGCTTGTCTTGGAACTTTTTCAGCGCTTCATCCAGGTCAGGCGGCCCCTGGTTGTTGCCACCATTATTGCCGCCGTTGTTTCCACCACCATTGTTCCCACCGCGATCGCCGCCATTACCGCGTCGGCCACCACCGCTCCAGGGGTCGTGCTGGTTGCCACCACCGGGCTCATTCCAGGCCATACTTCGTCTCCACTAAGGTGTTCACCTGCACTTTGCCTTGATACTGAATGCAAGGCCGGGTGCTTTTGATATTATTGCTATATCAATCTTGTACCATACCTTTACAGTCGATGACTATGGGGTAGGTACTTGATGGGCTACCATTCGTCAGATTCGCGTAATGCTTCTGGTAAATAGGTATTGGCACGCTCTCCCAACTGAGCCATCAACTGGTTGAAGTCGCGCCTCGGCAAGCGCACATCCAATACGGAGCGCCCCTGCTCGTCAAAACTCTCTTCGCGCACGGCATTGAGTTCATGCAGGCCTGCGCGCAGCTTACCTTGCTCTGGCGACAGGGTGAGCGAAAAACCAATCACGTCGTTGGCGAGCCGCTCGGTCAACGCTTCATGTAACAGCTCAAGCCCTTGACCTTG
Source organism: Halomonas sp. McD50-4 (assembly GCF_022348135.1). Classification (NCBI taxonomy): domain Bacteria; kingdom Pseudomonadati; phylum Pseudomonadota; class Gammaproteobacteria; order Oceanospirillales; family Halomonadaceae; genus Halomonas; species Halomonas sp. McD50-4. The sequence continues at coordinate 475,020 of NZ_JAKRFG010000001.1, forward strand.
CTGAGCCGATAGCCAGACCACCTCAGGTACGCCGTGACCATCTCGCTCGATACGTGGCGCACTATCGAGTTTGTCGATCTTGTTCATCACTTTGAGTACCGGAACGCTATCCGCCCCAATCTCTTTCAGTACGCTATCGACCTGCTCAACGTTGAGATCGCGGTCGGGGTCGGCCGCATCGATGACATGCACCAACAGCGTCGCTTCCGCCGCTTCTTGCAGCGTCGCCTGAAAAGCTTCCACCAACTTATGCGGCAAGTGGCGGATAAAACCGACGGTATCGGCCATGACGACAGGCCCTACGTCTTCGATTTCCAAACGACGGAGGGTCGGGTCTAGGGTCGCAAAGAGCTGATCCGCTGCGTAGACCTCAGCGCTGGTCAGCGCATTGAATAGCGTCGACTTACCCGCGTTGGTATAGCCCACTAGCGACACGCTATGAATTTCTGCACGGGCTCGAGCACGCCGGTTCTGCTCACGCTGGCTGCGCACTTTATCCAAGCGCTTATGAATCGATTTGATACGGCCGCGTAGCAAACGACGGTCGGTCTCTAGCTGTGTTTCGCCGGGACCGCGCAGGCCGATACCGCCTTTTTGACGCTCGAGGTGCGTCCAGCCGCGAATCAAGCGCGTGGACATGTACTCGAGTTGAGCAAGCTCTACTTGCAACTTACCTTCATGCGTTCGTGCCCGCTGCGCAAAAATATCGAGTATCAGACCGGTACGGTCCAACACGCGGCACTTGAGCTCTTGCTCCAGGTTGCGCTGCTGGGAAGGACTTAAACTGTGGTTGAAGATGACCAGTTCAGCGTCATGAGCTGCGAGCATTGCCCGCAGCTCGTCCAACTTACCTGACCCTATGAAGGTGCGGGAATCAGGCCGCTGTCGACTCGCTGTGAGCAATGTCGCGGGCTCTGCGCCAGCAGAGCGCACGAGCTCCAAGAACTCACCCGGGTCTTCACGTGCCTGCTCATCGTAGAAATCTACGTGAACAAGTACTGCCGTTTCACCGGCGTCTGGGCGTTCAAAAAACAATCAATACCTCATGGACTCTTTTGCTATCCAGCGGTGTTAGATGTCAGCGTCGGGTGCTGACGGATCCTGTGCCGGCAAACGCACGTTGCGCGAGGGCACCACCGTGGAAATAGCGTGTTTATAAACCATCTGACTGACGGTATTGCGCAACAAGATGACAAACTGGTCAAACGATTCAATCTGGCCCTGCAATTTAATGCCGTTTACCAGGAAAATAGAGACCGGAATGCGCTCCTTGCGCAAAATGTTCAGGTACGGGTCTTGAAGGGACTGCCCTTTGGACATGTTGCTCTCCCTAAAACTGTCGTTGGGGTTGGTTATCAAATGGCGTGCCCTACTGGTGCTACGCCGCAATCTTGTTGCCCGAAAGGCCTAATGTGTCAAACGCGTTAGCCGGCCACTCGAAAACACTTGCTTACGAAATCACTATCTTACGCTAAGCACCGCTTTCACGCACGAATTTCAGAAGCTTATCCAGCGCATCTGGCTGCTGCGAATCGATCCATGTCAAGGACGGCCAGCTTCTCAGCCACGTCAATTGACGCTTGGCAAGCTGACGAGTGGCAATAATACCTCGTGCCACGAGTTCATCGCGATCATAAGCACCGTCTAGATACTCCCATACCTGACGGTAGCCAACGCTCTTCATGGATGGCAAGTTAATATGAAGATCACTACGCTTTTTGAGGGCAGCGACCTCGTCTATCAAGCCCTCTGCCAACATCATTTCGAAACGCCGGGCAATACGCTGATGAAGCACCTGTCGTTCGTTGGGTGCTAGGGCTATCGACAGCACCCGCCATGGAAAGGTTTCCGGCTGCTGCTCTGCCCATAGCTCGCTCATCGGCCGACCGCTCGCATAGTACACTTCCAACGCGCGCATCAGCCGTTGAGGATCATTAGGGTGTATACGTGCCGCTGAGGATGGGTCGACTTCGGCCAGCGTGCGATGCAGGCCAGCCAATCCCTCATGCTGACGCTGTGCCTCCAGGCGTTCGCGAATGGCAACGTCTGCTCCTGGCAAATTATCCACGCCTTCGACCAAGCGCTTGTAGTAAAGCATCGTGCCACCCACTAATAGCGGCACTCGACCGGCTGCGCTGATTTGACGCATTTCACGCAGGGCGTCTTCACGAAAATCTGCCGCTGAATAGGGGGCTGCAGGATCACGAATATCGATCAAACGGTGGGGCGCCCGCGCCAGTTCTGCCGCGCTGGGCTTGGCGCTACCCACATCCATGCCTTGGTAGACCATGGCAGAATCGACGCTGATCAGTTCATGGCCTAGCTGCTCATGGAGCGCTATCGCAGCGTCGGTTTTGCCAGCAGCCGTCGGCCCCATTAGAAATATCGCCCAGGGGCGTGTATCAGCCATATGCTCGACGCACTCCGTTAGTCGTTTTCATCGTCACTGGCCGCGCAAAAATAGACGGTCGAGCGCTTTCATGCTCATTTGCGTCCAAGTGGGACGGCCATGATTACATTGATCGCTGCGCTCAGTGCGCTCCATGTCACGTAGCAACGCGTTCATTTCATCGAGCGTCAAACGCCGGTTGGCCCGCACGCTGCCGTGGCACGCCATGGTAGAGAGCAGTTCATGAATACGCGCCTCGACCTGATGCGTGCGACCATAGCGTGACAGCTCTTCGAGCATTTCACGCACCAGCTCCTCGGGGTCGGCCTGGGCCAGCAGCGCGGGCAGCTGGCGTACTAGCAGCGTTTCTGGACCAGCCACATCCAGCTCGACGCCTAGCTGAGCAATGGCGTCACGCTCGCTCTCTGCGATGGCCACTTCGCTGCGGCTGGCCGCCAGCGACACGGGCACCAGCAGCGGCTGGGTATCGATCCCCTTTGCCGCTGCCAGCTGGTTTTTCATGCGCTCGTAGACGATCCGCTCGTGGGCTGCATGCATATCCACCAGAACGAGTCCCTGTGCGTTCTGTGCCAAGATGTACACGCCATGCAGCTGGCCCAGCGCAAAGCCAAGCGGCGGCGCTGTCGTGGCATCATGCTCCGGCATGACAGGAGGCTGCGCCTCACGTACTTCCGATGCGGTTGTGTGCGGGTGGGGCGGGCTAGGTTGTGGCGTTAACAGCGTCTCTTCGTGATCGGGATGCAGCGCCTGATACCCCTGCATGAAGCGGCGCACCCTCTCAGCGCCGGGGTGTCGCTCGGACGCTTCCGACAGCGGCATACCCTGCTGCTGCCAGCGGGGAGTCTCTGGCGCAGCGCCCACGCTAGAGACGGTTTCGACCTGGCCCGTCGGAGCGGCCACCTCATTTTGCTCCTCATCGGTGGGTTTGGAGGCCGCCAAGCAGTGGTGCAAACTGGAATACAGGAAATCATGCACCATACGCCCATCACGAAAACGTACTTCATGCTTGGTTGGGTGGACGTTGACATCCACCACGTCGGGATCGAGCTCAAGATAAAGCACGAACACCGGGTGGCGACCGTTATAGAGCACGTCGCGATACGCCTGACGAACCGCATGCGCAACGAGGCGATCGCGGACCACGCGGCCATTGACGAAGAAGTACTGCTGATCGGCCTGGGAGCGCGAGTGAGTTGGCAATCCCACCCAGCCACTGAGCCGCAGGCCACCCGCTTCGCGTTCGATGTAGCGGGCGTGTTCGATAAAATTCTTGCCCAACAGCGATGCAATACGCCGCTCACGAGAGGCGGGTGAATCTCCCTGGGGAAGTTGATGCACCACTTTCTGATTGTGCTTCAACACCCAGGCAATGTCATAACGCGATAGCGCCTGACGACGAAAGGCCTCCTCCACATGGGCAAATTCGGTCTTTTCAGTGCGTAAGAACTTGCGCCGCGCGGGCGTGTTGAAAAACAGGTCGCGCACCGAGACACTGGTGCCCCGGGGGTGCGGTGCAGGTGTCACCCGGGCCTCCATACCGCGCCCTTCGGCTACGACCCGCCACCCCTGGCGGGGATCTTCCTCCGCGTTGGAGACCAGCTCCAAGCGCGACACAGAACTGATCGACGCCAGCGCTTCTCCACGAAAGCCCAGTGAGCTAACCCCTTCCAGATCCTCGAGGCTACTGATCTTACTCGTGGCATGGCGCGCTAATGCCAGCGGCAGATCCGCCTCGCCGATACCGATACCGTCATCGCGCACTTTGATCAGCCTTGCGCCGCCCTGTTCGATCTCTACTTCGATCCGCTGACTGCCCGCATCAATGGCATTCTCGATCAGCTCTTTTGTGACTGACGAGGGGCGTTCGACCACCTCACCTGCGGCAATTTGGTTGGCCAGGCGAGGGTCGAGCACATGGATACGACCAGAGAACGAGTTCAATTCAGTCAACCAACACCTCAACATTCAGCATCTAAGTGGTTTATTAAGCATGCGTGTCACGAACTGGGGATACGTAGCACCTGCCCCACACGAATGATGTCGCCATTCAAATCGTTGGCCTGTTTCAGCTGGTTCACCGGGACACCGTGGCGAACGGCAATCGAGGAGAGCGTGTCGCCTGATTGGATGCGATATTCGTCGCCCGTGGGGCTGCGCTGATGATCCCGCTGCCACGCCAGCAGGCTGGCTGGCGGTGGATTACGCTGAAAATGGTCGCGCAGGCCGCTGAAAATGGCCGTCGAAAGCCCCTGTTGGTGCACTGGGTCGCGCAGGCGACGCTCTTCGTCGGGATTCGATATAAAGCCCACCTCAATCAGCAGCGATGGAATATCCGGTGATTTCAGCACCATAAAGCCCGCCTGCTCGACCCGGGATTTATGCAACCGGTTGACTCGCCCAAGCTGTTCGAGTACCTGCCCGCCAATCGACAGCGAGTCGTTGAGCGTCGCGGTCATGGTAAGGTCCAGCAGCACCCCGCGCAGCACTTGGTCTTTGTCACGCAGCGACAAACTGCCATCGACACCGCCGATCAGATCCGAGCGATTTTCACTATCGGCCAGCCACTGTGCCGTTTCTGATGTCGCCCCACGCTGTGACAGCGCATACACCGAGCTACCCTGAGGGCGGGGACTAGTGAAGGCATCGGCGTGAATCGAGACGAAGAAATCGGCCTTCTGCTCACGAGCCAGTTGGGTGCGCTGGCGTAAACCGAGGTAGTAGTCGCCATCGCGAATCAGCACGGCTTTGAACCCCTGCGTGCGATTGACGTCGGAGGCGAGCCGACGGGCAATTTCCAGCACGACATCTTTTTCACGGGTGCCCGCCGGGCCAATGGCACCCGGGTCCTCGCCACCGTGCCCGGCGTCGATGGCAATAATAATGTCCCGCTGTGGGTGCGGCTGAGCGGGCTGCACCTCTACCGGCGGCTGATCTGGCGCTGGAGATGGCACGTCGGCCTCTACGCCGGGTAGCCGCGCCTGGGCCGAGCGCTGTGCCATCATCTCTTGGTCACGAATCATCGCTTCGATGGGATCGATGGGATTTTCCACTGCACTCTCGCCGGGATACTCCAGATCGACCACCAGACGATGCCCATACTGGTCGTTAGGCGGAAGCGTAAAATGACGAGGCTCGATAGCACGGTTAAGCTCGAGCACCACCCTCAAGCCGCCCTCGTCTCGCACCCCCGTGCGAACGGCGGAAATGGCGCTGCCTTCCAGTGGCAGCGTGGAGGCATCGGTATTGAGCTGACTGTCGTCTAGATCGATCACCAGACGTGACGGATTGTCCAACGAAAATACGTTGGCTTGCGTGGCCCCCGTGAGATCGAACACCAAACGCGCGTGATCGGGTGCCGCCCAAAGCCGCATACTCTCGACGTTGGCCGCCTGCGCGGTGGTCGCACTGGCGGTCAATAAAAACGCACATCCTACTGCGCAGCGGATGAATAGCCGAACGAGGGGTCGTTTCATATCCATTGAATCCCACCACTCTCCCGCGAATTATCGATGATCCTTGCCTCCAACGGCGCTAAGACACGCTGGCCAAAGGCGGTTTCGGCCGTCAAACGCGCCGTTCGACCCTGCGCCGCTACGCAGAGCTGAATGCGCACATCGGGTGCGGGTAACCAACCCTCGCCTCTGCTGGGCCATTCGATCAGACAGAGAGCATCATCGGCGAGAACGTCTCGTCCGCCCATGAATTCAAGCTCTTCTGGGTCTGCCAAACGATACAAATCCAGATGGTAAATGCGTTGATCGCCCAGCTCGTAAGGCTCCACCAAAGTATAGGTTGGGCTCTTAACGGCTCCCTGATAGCCGTATGCTCTCAAAATGCCGCGCGTCAGGGTGGTTTTACCTGCCCCTAAATCGCCTTCCAAATAAACGCGCCCGCGACCACTTAGCGCTCGACCCAGCGCCTCACCAAAGGCAACGTGGGCCACTTCATCGTTCAATTGCACCTGCATGTTGGCCGCCTTCACGGGTTAATGAGCACTCGTGCATAGGATGCCAGATCACTGGCTAACAGGCCACGCTCTCCGGCGGCTTTGGCCGCCTCGTCGCCTGCCAGAGCATGCAGCATCGTACCCAGCCAAGCGCTCTGCTCCAAGCCGCCCAGTTGAGCCATCAAGGCGCCCAACATGCCGCTCAGCACATCGCCCATACCGCCGCTCGCCATGCCGGGATTCCCGTAAGGGCAGACGACCAGTCCGCTGGGACCCGCCACCAGGCTGCCAGCACCTTTCAGAATCACGACGCCCCCACGGGCGCGCTGCAACGCCCGGGCGGCCGCCGGACGATCCGCCTGGACATCGGCCACACTGCAGCCCAGCAGTCTGGCCGCTTCGCCAGGGTGAGGCGTCAATATCCAGTCGTCCCGACAAAGCGTTGGCCAGCGACTGGCCAGCAGGTTGAGCGCATCGGCATCGATGACGAGCGGTGTCGATGCCTGTAGCGCACTTTGCAGCACTGCCTGACCCCAGGCCTCTTGCCCCATCCCTGGCCCAACCACCACGACATCCGCATTGGCGGGCAACTCGGCCACGTCGGCCCCGCTACGCACTGCACGCGCCATGACTTCTGGGCAGCGCACGAGACTGGCAGTCAGGTGTTCCTGTGCGGTAGCGAGCGTCACCTTACCTGCTCCTAAGCGCGCTGCCGCCTGAGAGGCTAGCAGCGCCGCACCACCAAACCCCGGCGCGCCGCCCATCACCAGTACGTGCCCTAGGCTCCCCTTATGGCTGGTGCGCGAACGAGGTGGCAATGCCTCGCTGAGCATTGCCTCATCCAACCGCCAAGCGGTCGGCGGAATATCGAAAAACGCCTGCGCTTTGACGCCCAGGGGGCGAAAATCGATGTCACCGGCGTAGGCAGGCGCCTCGCCAGTATGTAGGCCGATTTTGTCGCCAATGAACGTTACCGTGCAGGTGGCCTCGACCGCCGTACCCAGCATCGCGCCGGTATCGGCCGACACTCCCGAAGGGATATCCAGCGCCAGCACGGGCTGAGACGCGGTGTTAATGGCCGTAATGGCCTGCTTGACGCTGCCTTCGACCTCACCGGTCAATCCCGTACCCAGCAGCGCATCGACGATGACCTCGCCAGTCAGCGTCGTGCTTGGCTGCCACTCTTCGAAGCTGACGCCTGCAGCCGTGGCCAGCTCGGCGGCGCGCGCCACGTCACCAGAAAGCGTATCTAGCGGCTTCAGAGAAAGACGCTGCACTTTGAGGCCCGACTGCATGGCCAGCGCTGCCAGCACGTGACCGTCACCGCCGTTGTGACCGCCGCCACACAGCACGGTCACGCTGCGCGCCTGGGGCCAGCGCGAGCGAAAACTGTGCCAAGCGCTGGAGGCCGCTCGCTGCATCAAGGCAAAGCTGTCGATCCCCCCGGCAATGGTACGCCTATCCAACTCACGGACCTGTGATGCGGTGTAGAGAGGACGAAGTGAAGAGGTGTTCAACGTAGACACAATGACTCCTTGTAAAGGCCTTAAATCAACCCTCATGCGCATACCTTACCCGCGTCGTCATACGCGGCATGTCGTGCCAGCGGCTAATGCGTTAGCATAGCGCGCTTAACGCATCACCGTTGACTGACCATGCCAAGTTCCATCACATTTCCACCCTCCAGCGACGCTCTGACCCATGACCACCTGCATCGGCTGGCCGAGCAGATCAAGCAGTGGGGACGCGAGTTGGGCTTTCAACAGGTCGGCATCGCCGACACGGACCTAGCTGCCCACGAGGCGCACTTGAACCGCTGGCTGGAGAGTGGCTATCACGGCGAGATGGCTTTCATGGCCAAGCACGGCACCAAGCGCACGCGCCCCGAGGAGCTGGAACCCGGCACACAGCGAGTGATCAGCGTGCGCATGGACTATCTGCCCGCCGAAATAGAGAGTGCCAAAGTATTGGGGCAACCGCACCGCGCCTACGTATCTCGCTATGCATTGGGGCGTGATTATCACAAATTGATGCGCAAACGTTTGGCGCAGCTAGCCAAGCAAATCGAGCAGGAAGTAGGAAAATTTGGCTTCCGCGCCTTCGTGGACTCGGCGCCGGTGATGGAGCGCGCGCTTGCCCAGAAGGCGGGTTTGGGGTGGTTCGGCAAAAACGCCATGCTACTGAACCCCAAAGCAGGCTCGCTGTTTTTTCTTGGCGAGCTGTATACCGACCTCCCCCTGCCCGTCGATGCGCCCTTCGAGCAGGAGCACTGCGGTAGCTGTAGCGCCTGCCGCACCGCCTGCCCCACTGGGGCCATCGTGGACGATAAGGTCGTCGATTCGCGCAAGTGCATCTCATATCTCACCATCGAGCTACCCGGCGCCATACCCGAAGAGTATCGGCGCGCCATGGGCAATCGCGTGTATGGCTGCGACGATTGCCAGCTCGTTTGCCCGTTCACACGCTTCACGAAAATCACCCAAGAAGCAGACTTCGCGCCACGCCACGATCTCGATCGCGCCTCGCTCATCGCGCTGTTCAGTTGGGGCGAAGAGGAGTTTCTCGACAAAACCGCCGGTAGCCCCATTCGCCGCATCGGTTACGAGCGCTGGCTGCGCAATCTCGCCGTTGGCCTGGGCAACGCCCCGTGGAGCGATGCCGTCGAGGCCGCGCTATGGGCCAGACGGGCCTACCCAAGCGACCTAGTGCGTGAACATGTTGCCTGGGCACTCGCGGAGCAGCGCCGCAAGCGTGATGCGCGTATCGCCACGCGCGCCTGAACGCTACTCCTCTTCGTCGCTGCCCTCTTCCACGCGTAAAAACGTGCGACGATAGTGGGCCAGTTCCGCGATCGACTCCTTGATGTCGTCCATGGCCAAGTGGGCGTTTTGCTTCTTGAAGCCCGCCAGCGCACCAGGGTTCCAGCGCTTGGCCAGCTCTTTGACGGTCGAGACATCCAGGTTGCGGTAGTGGAAAAACGCCCACAGTTCGGGCATTTCCCGCTCCAAAAAGCGGCGGTCCTGGTGAATACTGTTGCCGCACATCGGCGAAGAGCCCGCAACGACGTACTGGCGTAAGAAATCGAGTGTCTGACGCTCTGCTTCTTGCGTCTCGACGGTGCTCGCTTTCACGCGCGCCACCAATCCAGACTCACCGTGAGTTTTCTGGTTCCAATCGTCCATATTGGCCAGCAAGCGATCGGGCTGCTTGACGGCGATCACCGGCCCTTCTGCCACGACCTTCAAACGAGCATCGGTGATCAGTGTCGCCACTTCGATAATACGCTCTTTGTCCGGTTCCAGACCGGTCATTTCCAAATCGATCCACACCAACAGGTCACTACGCGGTGCGCCGTTTTGCTCGCTCATTACATTCATTCCTTGGTCAGGGTCGCCCTTGTTTCGGCGCAGTGAACAAAAGTGTCGCTTATCTTGCGCCAACCCGCACCCCATACAGGACAGTGGGCCGCCTAGATGGGTACAATGCCCTCTATTGTAACGATCATCGGGTGGTCATGAGCAAACGTAAATTAAGCCGTCAGCAGCAGTGGCGCGTCGAGAAAATCCAAGCCGAACGCGCCCAGCGTGCCGAAAAACGTGATGCCAAGGACGCCGAAAAGCTCTCCGCGGGCGAATATGGCCCCGAACAGCCGGGCCGCGTCATGGCCCATTTTGGCCGCACGCTGGAAGTTCGTGACGCCGACGGGACGCCCATACGCTGCCACCTGCGCGCCAACCTCGAGGGTTTGGTGACCGGTGACCGAGTCATCTGGCGGGCAGGCCAGGACGGCTCGGGGGTGGTCGTTGCCCGCGAAGAGCGCGACAGCATCTTAAAGCGTCCCGACCCCCGCGGTCAGCTCAAGCCGGTCGCGGCCAACATCGACCAGCTGCTGATCGTGTTTGCCGTGGAGCCCGCGCCCCACCCCAACCTGATCGACCGTTATCTGGTCGCTGCCGAAGCGACGGGAATCGCGCCGGTACTGGTACTCAACAAAACGGATCTGCTGCCCGACGATGGCGGCGAACTAGGTAAGCTCTTGGAGCGTTATCGTGCGCTGGGCTATCCCGTCATACGCACGACAACGGCCAATCCCCACGGTTTGGATGCGCTGCGCCAGCAGTTAGAGGGGCGCACATCGGTCTTCGTCGGCCAAAGCGGGGTGGGCAAGTCTTCATTGATCGACCTGCTCTTGCCCGATGAAACCCTACGCATTGGCGCGCTGTCGGAAGATTCACGCAAAGGGACCCACACGACCACCACGGCAAGGCTCTACGCCATGCGCCGCGACGAGGTCAGCAATGGCGAGCTGATCGACTCACCAGGGATTCGGGAATTTGGTCTGATCCATCTGGACGAGCAGGACGTAACCGAGGGCTTCATCGAGTTTCATCCCTATTTGGGCCTGTGCCGTTTTCGCGACTGCCGCCACCGCAATGAGCCAGGCTGTGCTTTACTAGAGGCCGTCGAGGCAGGCAAGATTCATCCAGAGCGCTTTGCCAGCTACCGACGCATACTCGATAGCTTGAACCCGTAGTAACGAATTCTCCATGATGGGGTGGCATCGCTACACCCTGTCGTGTTCGTTTTACCATCCAGGACAGGGAACCGGACATGAGCACTGCCAGCCACTCATCAGAGCACAACCTACTCCCGCTCATCGTCGAGCCGGAGCAGCTACACGCGCACCTGCAGGCGCCCCAACTGCTCATCATCGACGTGCCCGTCAACGGCGACAGCTACCGCCAAGGCCACGTTCCTGGCGCCGTCTATCTCGATTTCCGCTACCTGATGCGCGGGGAAGGTCCAGTCCCCAATGACGTGCCATCGGTCGCATTTCTCTCTAGGCTGTTTAGCGCGCTGGGATTGACCCGCGACACCCATGTGGTGGCCTACGATGACGAAGGCGGCGGCTGGGCGGCACGGCTGCTCTGGACGCTGGAACTGATTGGCCACACCCGCTACTCCTACCTGAACGGCGGCATTCACGCCTGGCGTGACGCAGGGCTGGAAGAGAGCACCGAGCTGACCGCCCCGACACCCAGCGACTACCACGCCGAGATTCTCAACCCCAACGTCGCCATCACCTGCGACGAGATCAAAGAGAAGCTCGGCGACAAGCGGTTTGCCATCTGGGACGCCCGCTCCAAGGCGGAGTACGACGGCGAACGCGGTAATAACAAACACTTAGGACACATTCCTGGTGCAGTGAACATGGATTGGCTGGACGCCATGGATCGCAGCCGCGCGCTGAGAATCCGCGACTACGCCGAGCTGATGACCGAACTCAATGCGCTTGGACTCACTCCCGACATGGAAATTGCCACTCACTGCCAAAGCCATCACCGCAGCAGCTTTACTTGGCTAGTCGGCAAGGCGCTTGGCTTCAACATGCGCGGCTATGCGGGATCTTGGGGCGAGTGGGGCAATCGCGACGACACACCTATCGAGAAATGAAGACATTACTGTGACTCTTTCCCAAAAAGCCTTTTCACTGCTGCAGTACCCGCTGCCTCAGCACGCCCTATCACGCCTAACGGGTAAGTTTGGCCAGTGCGATCACCCTTGGGTAAAAAACACCCTGATCAATGCGTTCATCAAGCGCTTCAACGTGGATATGAGCCAGGCGCTCGAGCCAGACCCGACCGCCTACTCCACGTTCAACGACTTCTTCACCCGGGCGCTAAGAGCCGATGCGCGCCCACTGGGTGACGGTGTGCTGAGTCCTGCTGACGGCACGCTCTCTCAGTTTGGCCGCCTCACCACGGCGGGCATGCTAGTGCAGGCCAAGGGGCACACGTTTTCCGCTCAAACGTTGCTGGGCGGCGACAAAAGGTTGGCCGATGAGTTTTTGAACGGCAGCTTTGCGACGGTCTATCTCTCGCCAAGCGATTATCACCGCGTGCACATGCCGGTAACCGGCACGCTCCGGGAAATGATCTACGTGCCTGGGCGTCTCTTCTCGGTCAATCAAGCTACCGCTAACCATGTGCCCGGCTTGTTCGCCCGTAATGAACGCTTAGTCTGTATCTTCGATACCGAACACGGCCCGATGGCCATGGTGCTGGTGGGCGCCATGATCGTGGCGGCCATCGAGACGGTTTGGTCTGGTCAGGTCACGCCGCTGTCGGGCCACCCGCAGCGTATGCGCTTCGGGCAGCCCATCGTGCTGGAAAAAGGCGCGGAGATGGGCCGCTTCAAGCTGGGTTCCACCGTGGTCATGTGCTTTGCCAACCCCATTATGTTCGGCAACCATGCGCTAGGGACGAAAATCCAGATGGGCCAGTCCCTAGCGACAGCCACGCCTTAATGCAAGACGGCCAACGCTATTGGTCAGCAGTTGGCCGTCGAAAACGCCAAGACCTCTTCCAGACGTGCTTTGCCCAGCGCCAGCTGAATCAAACGATCCAGCCCTAGCGCTACGCCGGAAGAGGCGGGCAGCCCCTGCTCTAGCGCTGCCAGCAAATGAGCATCGACCTCCACTTCCGTCAGCCCTAACCGGCGGCGCTCGGCATTATCCGCATCGAAACGCTGGCGCTGCTCTTCGGCATCGGTCAGCTCATCGTAGCCGTTGGCCAGCTCGATGCCGTTCATGTATAGCTCGAAGCGCGACGCCACCCACTCACCGTCGGCATCCTGGTGGCGTCGCGCCAGCGCCGCTTGGCTCGCCGGGTAGTCGACGACCACGCTCAGTTCCTGCTGCCCAAGCGTGGGCTCGATGACCATGCCCATCAATAGATCCAGACACGTATCGCGCCCCTCTTCGGCTAGCGCTTGGGCCGACATATTGCCCCGCTGCGCCGCTAGCGTTCGCAGCGTTTCCAGCGACGTGGTGAACGGGTCGACTTCCAAGTGACGATGGAAAAGTTCACGATAACGATAGTGCACCACCGGGCCCGGTGAATGCGGCAGTACGTGCGCCACCAACGCCGTCGTTTCCTCGATCAGCTGTGCGAGTGTGAATCCAGGGCGATACCACTCCAGCATGGTGAATTCGATATTGTGTCGTGCCCCCACTTCACCATCACGAAAGCTTTTGGCCAGTTGAAAGATGGGGCCGCTGTCGGCTGCCAGCAGCCGCTTCATATGAAACTCGGGCGAGGTTTGCAGCCATAGTTTGCGCTGACCTTTATCCGTGCGGGCAAGCGTCGCTAGCGACACCAAATGCACATCGGTACTCCCCCCCTGGCCGAGCACTGGCGTCTCCACTTCCCATATGTCCCGCGCGGCAAAAAAGGCGCGCACCGTAGCGATCAAGCGAGCGCGCTCGCGCAAGGTGTCCACCGTTGCCGTTGGCTGCCAGTTCAGTGTCATTCCCTTCTCCCTAACAGCATAAAGCCACGCAATAGTATCGCGTGGCTTTATCAATGAAATGCTCGAGCGACTACGTCTGCCGCTTTGGTTATCGCGCGATCAAGCGCGTGATACGTACTCACCAGAACGGGTGTCGATTTTCAGGACTTCCCCCTGGTTAATGAACAGCGGAACGCGAACCACGGCACCTGACGACAGTGTGGCTGGCTTCGAGCCGCCCTGGGCCGTATCGCCCTTCAAGCCGGGATCGGTTTCGACTACTTCCAGCTCGATAAAGTTGGGCGGCGTGACCGAGATCGCCTTGTCGTTCCAAAGGGTCAGCGTATACGGCACCTGCTCTTTGAGCCATTTTTCAGTATCACCGAGCGCTTTTTTCTCGACGGCATACTGCTCGAAAGAGCCGTCGGTCTTCATGAAGTGCCACATATCACCGTCGGTGTAGAGGTACTCCATTTCCAGGTCCATGACGTCGGCACCTTCCAGCGAGTCGCCAGACTTGAACGTACGCTCACCGACACGACCCGTCATCAAGTTGCGCAGCTTGACGCGGTTGAACGCTTGGCCTTTACCCGGCTTGACCAGCTCGTTCTCGACGATCGAGCAAGGGTCGCCGTCGAGCATTACTTTCAGACCGGCCTTGAATTCGTTGGTAGAATAGTTCGCCATAATGTTTCTCAATCATCCATTTCAGTTATTGGCTTCGACAGGTGATGCGCGATGCCATACGTTGCCTATGGCGTCGCTCAATAAGTGCGCGCATGATAACCCGAAGGAGGGCTTTTTTGCAGGAGAACATCATTATTGCCGCGTCTGAAGCGCAAAGCCATCGTGACGCACGGGTGCCTTCCACTTGGCAGCAGCAGCTTACTCACGCCATTCGCGACCCACAAATACTGTGTGAACGGCTGGGTTTGAGCCGTGACTGGCTAGCGGGCGCTCGAATAGGGCATGACCTTTTCGACGTGTGCGTGCCGGAAGCGTACCTCACACGAATCGCCCATGCCGACATCAACGACCCCTTGTTGCGCCAAGTGATGCCGCTAAGCGAAGAGGCGCTGACGCCTCAAGGCTACGTCGTCGATCCTCTGGAAGAGGCCGACCATCGGCCAGCGAAAGGGTTGATCCATAAGTATGCGGGCCGGGTGCTGCTGATCGCCAGCCCTAACTGTGCGATCAACTGTCGTTACTGCTTTCGCCGCCATTTCCCCTACAGCGATAACTCCCCCTCAAGAGCGCAGTGGCAGGAAGCACTCGACTACCTACGTAGCGACACGACCCTACACGAGGCAATTTTGTCGGGTGGTGACCCGTTGGCGGCCAATGACCGCCAACTGGCCTGGCTGGTCGAACAGTTAGAAAGCATTGCTCACCTCAAGCGACTGCGCATTCATACCCGTCTACCGGTGGTGATTCCTGACCGAGTAGATGACGCTTTACTCAGCTGGCTCACATCGACACGCCTGCAAACGGTCGTGGTATTGCATATCAACCACGCCAACGAGATCGATCAGGCGGTCGTCGATGCCTGCGCGCGACTCAAACGAGCGGGCGCAACGCTCCTCAACCAGAGCGTGCTGCTGCGCGGCATCAACGATGACGTCGCCACCTTGGCAGCGCTGTCGGAGCGGCTGTTCGAGGCAGCCATTCTGCCCTACTACCTGCATGTACTCGATCCTGTACAGGGCGCTGCCCATTTCGATGTGCCCGACGACGAAGCCCGCGACTTGGTGGCTGCACTGCGCGATCATTTGCCCGGTTTTTTGATGCCGCGCCTGGTGCGGGAGATCCCCGGAAAAGGGAGTAAAACGCCGCTGTGATACATTTGGTAAAACTGCGGCTCTCAGTAGCTCGGGTGACTCAGCAATGAAGCGACGAACGAGACGTTAGTTTACATCTTTCAGATAGGCCCAGCGTACAGCCACCAGTCATCCGCCGTGATGAGCAACACCTCCTGCCTATGCTTGGGCCTCTAAGGTTTGATCAACAGAGCCTTCATAAATACTGGGTAAACCAGCGACGCTCTGCACATGTATTGAAATAATGAGCGTTTTAAATAGCTACTTCTCGTCATTGATCCGCGATGACGCCTCCTTCGAAAGCTGTTCCGGGGATGCCGCCGACCAAAGAGGCCTAGTCTTGTCGCAAGTAGAACCATATCAGGCACCCAACATGCACGCGCTATCCCTCTGCTTACGAAAACGGGATAGGCGACTTTGGAGCCTTTGCATGTTTCCAAATCGTAAGGATGAGGTTTTCTGCTAGGTTTATAAGTCTAACTCTGCTTGATGCGGCGTTAGATTTCAGATCAGGAACCACCCACGGCAGGAGGCCAACTCGTCATGTCGTCATCTTTTCCCTCAAAATCGGGCGCGATCGTCCTGCTAATCGCGTCGCTTACGGGGCTTGCCATCGCGCTGTATGCCTATTTTACTCCACTGACCGGCGTCACTGGAACACTCGGTGCATTGGTAGCCATCTTGGCCTGTCTCGCGCTTGCCATATTGGCCCTGCTACTGGCGTCTACTCAAGGTCCCGGCACTGCCATTTTCCTACGGATACTCATTCTGCTGGGTCTCGGCGGCACGGGATTCACCGCTGTGCTACTTCATCAATGGTGGATAGGCGTAGCCATGGTAGTAGGCCTAATAGGCCTGATACTCGACCTGATGCGCCCGTCGCGCCTTGCGCATTCTTAAGGAGCTGCTCATGACGACCCGTTTATCCCTCTCCAGCGCTCCACTGATGTCCTTTAAGCCTGGTTTAAGCGCGATGACCGCTTTGACCCTCGTCCTAACTCCGTTGCCGCTCATGGCTCAGGAGGACTCAGTCGAGAACGAACCATCAACAGCGCAAGACAATGCTTCATTGGAAACAGCTTCTAGCGCCTCGCCCATCCCATTGGTACCTGAAGAGCCCATCTGGGACAGCTTCCACGGCCAGCTCAACGCCCAGAAGTACAGCCCGCTCGATCAGATCACTGCAGATAACGTCGCCGATTTGGAAAAAGTCTGGGAGTTGCATACGGGCGATGTGGCCGATGGCTCAGGCGATCTGCCCGCGACGGTTTGGTCAGCCACGCCGGTGTTTGCCAATGATACGCTGTACATCGGCACGCCGTTTTACCGGATCCTGGCACTTGACCCTGCAAGTGGTGAAGAGAAATGGAGTTTCGATACACAATCCTCCTTGGAAGCTCTCACCCAGCCCGCCTTGAAGAATCGCGGTGTCGCCTATTGGGAGGCGACTGATTCAGAAGCAGGCGAGCCCTGCCAAAAAATAATCTACATGGGCACCATGGATGCCCAGCTGTTTGCAGTCGACGCCGATACCGGCGAACAGTGCGCAGACTTTGCCGAGAACGGCGTGCTCGACGTCAATCAATGGAACGACACCCACGATAAATGGCCCTTGTCATTACTGCAGCCACCCACCGTTGTGGGCGACCACTTGATTCTTGGCTGGGCAGGCAATGATTGGGCCTATGAGCAGGCGCCCCCTGGCACGGTCTTCTCCATCAATGCGCGCACTGGCGAGCGCGAATGGACATTCCAGGCGCTCTCTGATGAGGTGCGAGAGCAGAGCGGAACGGCTAACGTGTGGACACATATGTCCGCTGATGAAGAGCTAGGGTTGGTATATTTACCCGTGTCTTCGCCATCGCCCAACTACTGGGGCGGCAATCGCACCGAGGAAGTGCCCTTAGGAACATCCACCACCGCCGTGGATATCGAGACAGGCGAGGTGGTGTGGTCACGCCAATGGGTTCACCACGATATCTGGGATTACGATACCGTTGCGGCCCCGACGTTGATGGACATTACCGTCGATGGTGAAGAGATCCCGGCGCTGCTTCAGGCGACCAAAATGGGCTTTCTCTTCGTGGTGAATCGCGAAACCGGCGAAGACGTGTGGCCTATCGAAGAGCGGCCAGTGCCGAGCGGCGACGGTAGCGTCGAAGGTGAGGTTTACGCGCCCACCCAGCCATTCCCGACCAAACCGGTACCGCTGTTGGATCAATCCGAGAAACCCAACGTTTGGGCGCTTGCCGACGCAGTCAGCTTTGGCGAATGCTCGGCGCTCTGGGATGAACTCCGCTACGAAGGCATGTACACCCCACCGACGACTCAAGGTGAAGGCACGCTGGGCTATCCCATTAGCGCCGGCGGCGTGCAGTGGGGTGGAGTGGCCTTCGAGCCTGACAGCCAGACCGCTATCGTCAATACCTCGCACATCGTGCAGTACATCAAGCTATATGAGCGCGAGGCCTATGAAAAAGCAGATAGCGGATCAGGCAACGAAAGCGGCTTCGCCCCTCAGGAAGGAGCGCCCTACGGTATGCGTTTGGAAGTCGCGCTCAATCGCTGGGGCATGCCTTGCTGGGAGCCGCCCTTCGGCGAACTCGTTGCCATCGATATGACCACGGGAGACATCAAATGGCGCCGCCCAATGGGCGTTTCTCAACAGTATGGCTTCTTCATGCCCGAACGTTGGGGCTCGCCTACCATTGGCGGTCCAGCCGTCACCGCAGGTAACGTCATTTTCATCGGCGCCTCGATGGATGCCAAGGTACGTGCCTACTCGCTGGAAACCGGTGAGGAGCTATGGTCGGACCAAACCGAAGCCCCTTCCGTCTCCAACCCCGCGGTCTATGAGTACGAGGGCCGGCAATACGTCGCCTTCGTCTCTGGTGGCAATACCATTCTGAAAAATCAGGTAGGTGATCAGATCGCCGTTTACGCCCTGCCAGAATAGCGTCGGCGGTTGAGGCATCCATTAACGGAGCGGCCTATAGGGGGCAGCTCCGTTTTGATTAACGCCCACTGTCAGTGCGTTGATATCCTTTTTGGAGGAATCGTCTGAGCATTTATCCCAATGTCGCTGCCGTCACGTTCGCCGCTGCGGGCTGAGTGGAACAGTGGCGATTAATGGCGCTCAGCACTCCCTTCATGGAGGCGCTGGTGATGCTCTCATCGGTGCCTACGCCGAACACCGCTTTGCCATCGATACGCACCTCGACGTAGGCGATGGCCTCGGCATCGGCTCCCTGGCCACGGGAGTGCTCGTGGTAGTCGATGATTTCCACCTCTTGCCCGCTTGCCACCAGCGCTTTGATGAACGCGGCCAGCGGGCCGTTGCCTTCGCCGGTCAGAGTTTGCCGCTGACCACCATTCTCGACCGTCGCTTCCAGCGCCACTTTAGGGCTATCTGGCTCGGACGAGAGGCGATGGTTGACCAGTGCCAGGGGTGAATGCTGTTCCAAGTATTCGTCGGCGAAGGCTTGGTAGATCATCTGCGAGGTGATCTCTTTACCCGTGCGGTCGGCGACTTCCTGGACCACTTGGCTGAACTCGATAGAGAGTCTGCGCGGCAGTTCGATCCCGTACTCCTGCTCTAGTAAGTAGGAGATACCGCCCTTGCCCGACTGGCTATTCACGCGAATGACCGCTTCGTAGCTACGGCCAACGTCTAGGGGGTCGATGGGCAAGTAGGGAACATCCCACGGCGCCTCAGGGTGAACGCGACGGTCGGCCATGCCCTTTTTGATGGCATCCTGGTGAGAGCCCGAGAACGCGGTGAAGACCAGATCGCCCACATAGGGGTGACGTGGATGAACGGGCAACTGGTTACAATACTCGGCCTCACGCATGATGGGAGTGATGTTGGAGAAGTCGAGCTGCGGGTGAACGCCTTGGGTATACATATTCATCGCCAGCGTGACGATATCCACGTTACCCGTACGCTCGCCGTTGCCAAACAGCGTGCCCTCGACGCGATCCGCTCCCGCCATCAGCGTTAGCTCGGCGGCCGCCACGCCAGTGCCACGGTCGTTGTGCGGGTGAACGCTGACGATCAGGGTATCGCGCTTTTTCACATGGCGGCAGAACCACTCGATCTGGTCGGCGTAGTTGTTCGGCGTGGCGACTTCCACCGTGGCCGGCAGGTTGACGATCATTTTATTGTCGACGCTAGGGCCAAAGGTATCCATCACCGCCTCGACGATCTCGACGGCGAAGTCCATCTCGGTGGTGGTGAATAGCTCGGGGGAGTACTGAAAAGTCCAGTTCGTCTCCGGGTTGGCCGCCATCAAGTCACGAATCTGCGCCGTCGCTTCGACAGCAATCTGCACGCACTCGGTTTTATCCACGTTGAACACCACCCGACGAAACATCGGGTCGGTGGCATTGTAGACGTGAACGATGGCGTTCTTGACGCCCTTCAACGCCTCGAAGGTGCGCTCGATCAAGTGTGGACGCGCTTGGGTCAGGACCTGAATGGTCACGTCCTCAGGAATTTTGTCTTGCTCGATCAGCGAACGTACGAAGTCGAAGTCGGTTTGCGAGGCGGAAGGGAAACCCACTTCGATCTCTTTGAAACCGATTTTCAAGAGCATGTCGAACAGGCGCTGTTTACGCTCTTGATCCATCGGATCGATTAGCGACTGGTTGCCATCGCGCAGGTCCACGCTGCACCAGATGGGCGGTGTGTCGATACGCTGGCTTGGCCACTGGCGGTCAGGCAAGTCCACGGCCACGAAGGGGCGATACTTTTTAGAGGGGTCGGACAGCATCATAGTGGCGCTCCTGTCGTTAATCGGTTGTCGCAGAGTCTGAAGGGCGATGTGGAGGCGTCGTAGCTGCATGACGCTCTGCCATGGCGGCTTCCATACGATCGAGCTGCATTTTCAGCGAGTGGACGTCATCACGCAGCGCCTGCAGCTGTGCCGGATCGCCTTCCTCATGGTCGGCATCGAGTTGCGCGCTCTCTTTTTGCATCACGTCCAGCACGATACCTATCATCATATTAAGAAAAATAAACGCCGTAAGAAAAATGAACGTCAAGTAGTAAATCCAGCTCCAAACGTACACTTCCTGAGTGGCGTACATCACGTCCGTCCAGTCCTCGAACGTCGCAATGCGAAACAGCGTCAACATGGCAATGGAGATGTTGCCCCATAAAAACTCATCCACGTCGTGAAAAAGAAAGCTTCCCAGCGCCGCATAGATATAAAAGATGATGAACATGAGCAGCACGACGTAGCCCATGCGGGGAATCGACTTGACCAGCGCCGCGAGCAGCATCTGTAGCTCGGGAATCATCGATACCAAGCGCAGTACACGGAAGATCCGTAGCAGTCGCGCTAGCAGCACCATCTCCGAATCGTCCATAGGAATCAGGCTGGCGGTGACGATCAAAAAATCAAAAACGTTCCAGCCCTTCTTAAAAAAGCTGACTAAGTTGCGCTCGGCTGCCATTCTGATCAGAATCTCGACCAGGAAGAACACCGTGACGGCAACATCCAGATAGAGCAACCACTGCTCTATTCGGGACGTTTCTTCGTAGGTTTTCGCGCCAATCACCAGCGCAGAGATCACGATAATGGAAATGACCAACCCTTCAAAAAACTTGTTGCTACGCAGCTTTTCAAAGCGGGCTTGCCAGGTATTAAAGGGTTCACTCATGGAGCAAGGAGTCTCTTAACGATTAACGTCGACACTTTATACTAAAATCACGCACCTTCCATACAAGTGATATCCTGTTGTTTCACTTGATGTATCTTCGCCTCCTGGGCAACGCTCGTTGCTTGGGTGACTTTTTGATTTTTTGCGCTGGATGACCTCATGACACTGCTGTGGATGGCCTTACTGCCGTTACTGGGCGTACTGGTGCCGGCACTGACTGCCCAACGCGGCCGCACTTGGTGCTCGCTTGCCACGGGCATACTGCCAGCAACGGCGCTACTACTCACGCTGCTGCAAATTCCGGCCCTGCTGGAGGGCGAAGCGCTGCGTTTTGCAGCCGACTGGATGCCCGCCCTTGGCCTGGAGCTGGCGTTTCGCCTTGATGGCCTGTCGCTGCTTTTCAACCTGCTCATACTGGGCATAGGACTGCTAATTCTATTGTATGCCCACTTTTATTTGGCAAGCGATGAGCCTTTTGGACGTTTTTACGCCTTCTTGATGCTGTTCATGGCATCGATGGTCGGCATTTCCATGTCCGACAATTTGATCCTACTTTGGCTGTTCTGGGAGCTGACCAGCCTATCGTCGTTTCTGCTGATTGGTTTTTGGTCCTACCGAAGCGATGCTCGTAAAGGGGCACGCATGGCACTGACCGTGACCGGTGCAGGCGGACTGGCTCTGCTGGCGGGCCTGCTTCTGCTGGGCGATATGGCGGGCAGCTACCGCATGGATGTCGTGCTGACTAGCGGCGCTGCCATCGTCGAGGATGCGCGCTACCCCCTGATGCTGGTGCTAGTATTATTGGGGGCGTTCACCAAGTCCGCACAGTTTCCTTTTCAGTTCTGGCTTCCCCACGCCATGGCGGCTCCTACGCCGGTATCGGCTTACCTGCACTCGGCCACCATGGTGAAAGCGGGCATTTTTCTCATGGCGCGTTTGCATCCGGCCATTGCCGATAGCGCGCTGTGGAGCGTGATCGTGCCACTGGTGGGTACCATCACGCTGCTCTATGGCGCGTGGTTTGCGCTGTTCAAAACCGACTTGAAAGGCATTTTGGCGTTTTCGACTGTCAGCCACTTGGGCTTGATCACCGTACTGCTGGGGATTGGCAGCCCCATGGCCGTGCTGGCGGCGCTGTTCCATATCCTGAACCACGCCACCTTCAAAGCAGCGCTGTTCATGAGTGCGGGTATCATCGACCATGAAACCGGCACCCGGGAGCTGAAGCAGCTTGGCGGGCTAAAAAAAGCGATGCCGGTCACCGCCCTGCTCACCACCTTGGCCGCCGCCGCCATGGCGGGGGTACCGCTGTTCAACGGCTTTTTATCGAAAGAGATGTTTTTTACCGAGACACTCGCCACTCCCGTGCTGGGCGGCTTGAGCTGGGTACTGCCCGCGTTGGCGGCGCTGGGCGGCATTCTCTCGGTGGCATACTCACTGCGACTGGTCCATGCGGTCTTCTACAAGCCCGCCCGCGAGAAGACGCCCAAAGCCCCTCACGAGCCGCCTCACCTCATGCGTTTGCCCGTGGAGCTTTTGGTTGCGCTATGTGTCTTGGTGGGCCTATTCCCTGCTTTTTTTGCGACCGGTATTTTGGAGCTAGCCACCCACGCCGTGTTGGGTGAGCCGTTATCGTTCTATCTCGCCATCTGGCACGGCGTGAATTTGCCATTGATGATGAGCTTGCTCGCCTTTGCAGCGGGCATTGCCATGTACTGGCGCCATGCCGATCTGCGTCGTTTCATGCAGCCCTTCGACAGCGTCGATGCCCGTCGCGTTTTCGAGCGTTTGATCCTTTCCACCGGCTATCGCGCCGAACAGGTCATGACCAAGCTGGAAGGCAATTCGCTACAGCGCTACATGGGCTGGTTACTGGGGGCCGCTCTACTCATGGGGGTGATCGGTCTTGCCAGCATCCAAGAACTGACGGGGAGCCAAGGCAATCAGCCCATCGATGGCGTCGTACTGCTCGGCGCAGGCATGCTGATGTTTGGAGGTGTCGCTACTGCAGCCACCCACCGCTACCGTTTGATATCACTATTGATGCTGTCGGTAGTGGGCCTGTTCGTCGCCCTGACCTTTGCCCGCTTCTCCGCACCGGATCTCGCGTTGACCCAGCTGTCAGTCGAGGTCGTGACGATGATTTTGCTAATGCTGGCACTCTTCTTTCTGCCGCAAAAAACACCAACCGAATCGAGTCCGATGCGCAACGTACGCGACATCCTGCTAGCCGGTGCGCTGGGCCTCGTGGTGGCCAGTTTGAACTACGCGGTGATGACTCGCGAGACGCTTTCGATTTCCAACTTCTTCGTGGAGAACAGCAAGCCTGGCGGCGGCGGCTACAACGTGGTCAACGTCATCCTGGTCGACTTCAGGGGCTTCGATACGCTGGGCGAAATTACCGTATTGGCGATTGCCGGCCTGGCCATTTTCAAACTGCTCAACCGCCTGCGCCTGTTCATGCCACACAGCGATGGCGAGGGGCGCGTCTGGTCACCGGATCGCTACCCGGCCATTTTGACCTCGATCTCCATGGCACTGCTGCCGTTGGCACTGCTGGTATCGGCCTTCATCTTCTTACGCGGCCATAACCAGCCCGGCGGCGGCTTCATTGCCGGTTTGATCACCGCGGTTGCGTTGATCCTGCTGTACATGGCGCGGGGCGTCGAGTGGGCACAGGAGCGCCTGAACTTTCCCTTCCAGCCCGTCGCCGTGGTCGGTGTGGCCATTGCCACCCTCACCGGGCTGGGTAGTTGGCTGCTGGGTTACCCCTTCCTAACCTCGTCGTTTGGCTATTTCAGTCTACCGCTGATTGGCACGTTCGAGCTTGCCACGGCGCTGCTGTTCGACTTGGGTGTGTATCTTGCGGTGGTGGGCGCCACACTGATGATTTTGGCCAATTTGGGCAAGGTGACGACACCGCACCGACCGGTGACCGATCCGAAGATGTCCGACCACCACGACACGCCGAACGAAAAGGAGTCCCACTAATGGAAATGCTCTACGCCATCACCACGGGCGTTTTGACCGCCTGCGGGCTGTATCTGACGCTGCGTGGAAGGACGTTCCCGGTCGTGGTGGGCCTTACGCTGCTCTCTTATGCAGTCAATCTGTTCTTGTTCTCCATGGGCGGGCTGACCACGGATGGCGCCGCGTTAGTCAATGAGGGCTCTCAGTTCGCCGACCCGCTTCCTCAAGCACTGGTCCTCACCGCCATCGTCATCGGCTTTGCCATGACGGCGTTCGTCGTCATTCTCGCCATGCGGGCGCGTAGCGAAGTCGGTAACGACCACGTGGATGGTAAAAAGGAAGACCGCGAATGATTCAGCATCTGATTGTATTGCCCGTGGTACTGCCGCTGGTCGCAGGTATTTTGTTGCTTTACCAACGCCAGGGGCTCGTGCATTACAAGCGCGCCGTCAGTGTCGTTGCCACGTTTCTATTGCTGCTAGCTTCGATTGCCCTGCTGCACCAAGCCGCCAGCGGCGATATCACCTACTACGCGTTGGGCGACTGGCAACCCCCGTTTGGCGTCGTACTGGTGCTCGACCGCCTCTCCGCGCTGATGGTGCTCCTGACGTCTCTGTTAGCCGTGGGCGCTGTGGTGTTTGCCTGCGGTGGCGACGACGAGAAAGGCAGTAACTTCCACGGCTTGTTCCAGTGGCAGTTGCTGGGTATCAACGGCGCGTTCTTGACCGGCGATCTGTTCAACTTGTTCGTTTTCTTCGAAGTGCTGCTGTTGGCTTCCTACGCACTGCTGCTACACGGCGGCGGCAAAGCGCGCATTCAGGCCAGCGTTCACTATGTGGTGCTCAACCTGGCAGGCTCGTCGCTGTTCTTGATTGCGGTTGGCATTCTGTACGGGGCCACCGGCACGCTCAATATGGCGGATATGGGCTATAAAATCGCCAGCCTGCCCGCCGAGCGTGAAGGGCTTGTAACGGCCGGTGCGTTAATGCTGCTGGTGGTATTTGGCCTGAAAGCAGCCATTTTGCCGCTCTATTTCTGGCTCCCCCGCGCCTACGCAGCGGCACCTGCCCCGGTGGCAGCCCTGTTTGCCATCATGACCAAGGTGGGTATCTACGCCATTCTTCGGGTCTATTCGCTGATGTTTGGCGAGCAGGCAGGCGGGCTCGTCGCGCTGGAACAGCCGTGGGTATGGTGGCTAGCCCTTGCCACCTTGGCAGCGGCTGGCGTAGGCGTGATGGCCGCCCGTGACCTACGCCTGTTGGTGGCTTACTTGGTGTTGATTTCGGTTGGCACGCTGCTGGCGGGTGTAGGCATGCGCTCCGCCGAGGCCACGTCTGCCCTGCTCTACTACCTCATCCACACGACCCTGGTGACCGGTGGCCTGTTCCTACTGGCGGAAATGATTGGCTTACAGCGCGGCAAGGCCGGCACGCGGATCGTCAAAGGGCGCCCACTGGTACAAGGCAATGCGCTGGCGATCGCCTTTTTCATCGGTGCGATTGCCGTGGTGGGAATGCCACCGCTGTCGGGTGCTTTGGGGAAAGCGATGGTCCTGGTAGCGGCCGAGGGTACCCAGCGCGTGTGGCTATGGCCGCTGCTGCTGCTGGCCAGTCTCGCCTCGCTCATCGCCCTCTCCCGGGCGGGCTCGACGCTGTTTTGGCGCAGCCACCGGGGCAGCCCTAGCGGCAGTCCGCTATCCCGCTATCAGTGGATGGGCATGCTGTGGCTACTCAGCGCTGCGCCGCTGCTGGTGGCCTTTGCCGGGCCGGTAAGCAGCTACACCCAAGCCACGGGTGAGCAGCTTGCCAACCCTCAGCGATTGATCGAAACGCTGCTGCCCGACGCAGGAGAAACACCATGATTATCCCACGCAAATGGCTACCCACACCGGTGCTATCGTTACTGCTGCTTCTGGTATGGCTGCTCCTGGTACGCAGCTACGCTTTTGGTCAGCTGGTATTGGGGGGCGCGCTGGCCATAGTGATTCCTTTGTTGACCCATCGCTTTTGGGATGCCCGGCCACGTATCAACAAACCCATACTGCTACTGCGCTTTGGATTGCGAGTATTAGGCGATATCGTGACCGCCAATTTCGAGGTGGCGTACCTGATCGCGAACCCGTGGCGCAAACTCAAACCCCACTTCATCGAGTACCCCCTGATGCTGGAGGAGCGTTTTACCATCACGCTGCTCGCCAGCACGATCAGCCTGACGCCGGGAACCGTATCGGCCAACCTGCGTATGGATGGCAAATCCCTGCTGATCCATGCGTTGAATGTGGACGATGAAGAGGCGCTCATCGAGCAAATTCGCGAACGCTACGAACGGCCGCTCAAGGAGATTTACGAATGCTGAGTATTGCGCTCTATATCACCTTAGCGCTGGTGGTGATGGCTCTACTAATGAACCTTTACCGACTGACGGTGGGCCCCGACCTCCCTGATCGGGTGCTGGCGCTGGACACTATGTACGTCAACTCCATCGCCTTGATCGTGCTGCTCGGGTTATGGCTCAACAGTAAGACCTATTTCGAGTCGGCCCTGCTGATCGCCATGCTCGGCTTTATTAGCACCGTGGCCGTGTGCAAATACATTCTGCGCGGAGATATTATCGAATGAACCTGATCGATGGGGTGCAGTGATGCCATTTTTCGTTGAAGCGATCATTTCTTTGCTGCTGTTAGCGGGCGGTGTATTCGTATTCATCGGCTCGTTAGGTATGGCACACCTGCGCGATTTCTACATGCGCTTACATGGCCCTACCAAAGCCACCACGCTCGGCATCGGCTGCATGCTGATTGCCTCCATGGGCTATTTCTGGAGCGTCGATGGTAAACCGGATATCCAGGAGCTGCTGATCACGCTCTTCCTCTTCATCACCGCACCGGTCAGCGCCCATCTGCTGGCCAAAACCGGCCTTCATATGCAGTTGAAGCATACTCAAAAGACCCAGGGCAAACCGATTGAGTTACGTTCAGAAGAAGTCGGTGAGAAGCCGGTGCCCCACCCGGACAAAGGGCACGGCTAGGCATCGCCTCTCTCTGCGAGCGTTGGCATCTCGCCAGCGCTTTTTTTTGGTCGGCTGCTAAACCGCTGACCAAGCAGCAAAAGACTTGGCGATCAGCCTGAGAAGTACTCGACAGAAAGTAGTGGCAAATGCCACTTTCCGGTAAGCTCTTGCCGATCGATTTTATGAGGTAACGTAACTATGTGGCGCCTACTCAGGCTATCTGCACTTTCTTTGTCTGCCCTGATGCTTGCGGGCTGCTCCGACCCCAAGGTGGATACGAGCTCCATGCCTGCCGCGGTGGTATCGATCGAAAAAGTGCGCGAGTCGCTGCCCACTTACAAGCGCGACGAGTTCGATACCGCGGTCAAAATCATTGCCATGTCATCGTTTAGCGGTATCGATCCCTTCAATCCCCAGCGCATGAACGCGGCTGAAATTGCCGAATCGGCCAATGCGTACATGCATGGGCTGACAGGAGATGAAATCATCGAGCGCGCCGACAGCATGCTACGCGAACGACGCGCGCGTGAACGCGAGCAAGCGTTGCGCACGCTCAATCGTCTCGAAGCCAAACAGGCTAACGCTCAGCGTGACCAGGAGCGCTTGGCACAAATCCGCATCGATAACGCTCGCTACTACCTTGCCACTAGCCCCTTTGGCGCGCTGGAGCCAGTGATCGAATTGGCCGTAACGAATGGCACGGATCACGCTATCTCAGAGCTCATGCTGCGTGGGTTACTGGAAAGCCCCGAGCGGGATATCGCCTGGGTGGATCAAACCTTCTACTACGTGATTTCAGGGGGGCTAGCGCCCGGCGAAAGCGCCACCTGGAGCCTAGCGCCCAACCGTTTCGGGCCCTGGGGCAACGATCAAATTCCCCGCAATGCCGAACTATCGCTGACCCTCTTGGGCGTCAACGATGCCAACGGCGAGCCGCTATGGAACGCGCCACCGCTCACCGACAGCGAGACGGAACGACTCACATCGCTGCGCGAGGAGTATGAAGGAATACGCCCTCAAACCGCAGATAGCGGCGCTAGCGACGATTAACAGATAGCCACTCATAAAACGGCGGCGCTGAGCAGATCAGCACCGCCGTTTTTCACCGTTCCGTCACCGACTTAGAGAAGCTCAGCGTCGCTATAGCCCAGCAGGTACAGCACGCCATCCAGCCCCGCCACGGAAATGGCTTGTCGCGCTTCTGCCCGCACTAGCGGTTTGGCGCGAAAGGCCACGCCCATGCCTGCCGTCGCGAGCATTTTTAAATCGTTCGCGCCATCGCCCACGGCAACGGTCTGCGCCAACGGCACCCCTTCCCGCTTGGCGATCTGCGTCAGCAGCGCCGCTTTACGCTCCGCATCGACGATGGGCTCCTGCACCGCGCCGGTCACTTTGCCCTGCTCGATGACCAACTCGTTGGCATGAATTTCGTCGAAACCCAGCCGCTCCTGCAAATAGCGAGCGAAATAGGTAAAGCCCCCGGAAAGAATCACGGTTCGGAAGCCCAAGCGTTTCAAATTGACCAGCAGGCGCTCGACGCCCTCCATGAGCGGCAGCTCTGCGGCAATGTTCGCCAGTACCGACTCTTCGAGACCTTCCAGCTTGCTCATGCGCTCGCGGAAACTGGCTTTGAAATCCAGCTCGCCGCGCATGGCTCGCTCGGTCACTTCTGCTACTTCTTCACCGACGCCATGGCGCCGGGCCAGCTCGTCGATCACTTCCGCCTCGATCAGCGTCGAGTCCATGTCGAAGCAGGCCAAACGCGGCGCCTCGCCGGAGCGGAGTGGCTGTACGACGAGATCCACACCATGGGTATCTCCTAGCGCCAGCGCCGCCTGGCGCAGCGCCGTGAGAGATTCGGGCGCGCCGCTGACGTGAAGCTCCAAACAATCCATGACGCTGCCACGTGCCGTGTCAGCCAACGTCTGGCGACGCTCCTCCTGTAGGCCAAACTGCTCCATGAGCGACGCCACTGCCAGCTCCACCGTTGCCGTCAGGCGCGGCGCTATCAGCGTGACCACCACATTCCCGCGTGCCATCCGTTACTCCCCTGCTTCTAAACGATCGACTTTTTGGAAACCACGCGGCAGCTTACTGCCCCGCCGGCCGCGCTCACCGCGATAATACGCGAGATCGTCCGCTTTGAGCGTCAATTTACGTTTGCCCGCATGAATGATCAGCTCGCTGCCTTCCGCCACGATGGCGATGTCGCGCACGAACTCTTCCCGGCGCGACGCGCGGGGGCCGGGGATATCGAGCATTTTGTTGCCCTTGCCCTTGGCCATTTCCGGCAACTGATCCAAAGGAAACAGCAGCAAGCGCCCCTCATTGGAGACCGAGGCGACCCAAAGTCCCTCGCCCTCCGGCACCTCGATGGGAGGCATGACGCTACACCCCTTGGGCACGCTGAGCACGGCTTTACCCGCCTTGTTTTTGCCCGTGAGCGCTTCGAGCTGAGCCACGAACCCGTAACCGCCGTCGCTGGACAGCAGAAAGCGCGTGGTAGGCGGCGCAAGCATCAACCCCGCCATTTGTGCCCCGGCGGCGACATTCACGCGGCCCGTCACCGGCTCGCCCTGCCCTCGGGCACTGGGTAAGTTATGTGCCGCCAAGGTATACGCGCGGCCCGTATCGTCCAACAGCACCAATGGCTGGTTGGTCTTGCCACGCGCAGCGAGACGAAAGCCATCGCCCGCTTTATAAGAGAGCCCCTCCGGGTCGATATCGTGGCCTTTGGCCGCACGAATCCACCCCTTATCCGACAGCACGACGGTAATCGGGTCGGCGCCCAGCAGCTCCACTTCTGACAGCGCCTTGGCTTCGCTGCGCTCGACCAGCGGCGAGCGGCGGTCGTCGCCATGTTCTTTACCCGCAGCGCGAATCTCTTTTTCGATCAGCGTGGTGAGCTTGGCGTCGCTCGCCAACAGCCCTTGCAGGGTCTTACGCTCTTTCTCCAGCTCGTCCTGCTCACCGCGAATCTTCATCTCTTCCAGCTTGGCGAGATGGCGAAGACGCAGCTCGAGAATCGCTTCTGCCTGACGCTCGGTCAGGCCAAAGGCACTCATCAGCGCAGGTTTGGGCTCATCCTCTTCACGGATGATACGAATCACCTCGTCGATGTTCAGATACGCCGTGAGCAGGCCTTCCAGAATATGTAGCCGATCTTCCACCTTGCCAAGGCGATGCTCCAAGCGGCGGCGCACGGTGGCACGGCGGAAACGCAGCCACTCCCCCAGCATGTCGGTCAGCGGCATCACCCGAGGGCGGCCATCCAGGCCAATCACGTTCATGTTGACCCGCACGTTCTTTTCGAGATCCGTGGTGGCAAACAGGTGCGCCATCAGAGATTCGACATCCACACGGCTCGAGCGCGGCTCGATCACCAGCCGGGTTGGCTCTTCGTGGGTCGACTCGTCGCGCAGATCGGCGACCATGGGCAGCTTCTTCGCCTGCATTTGCGCGGCGATCTGCTCCAACACCTTGGCACCGCTAACCTGATAAGGCACGGCGGTAATGACGATATTGGCCTCTTCGCGCACGTAGCGGGCGCGCAGCTTGACCGAGCCACGGCCGGTCTCGTAGAGCTTACGCAGATCCGCTTTCGGCGTGATGATCTCTGCATCCGTCGGGAAATCCGGGGCAGGGACGAACGCCATCAAGTCCGCCGTGGTGGCCTCGGGGTGACGCAGCAGATGGCAAGTGGCCTCCACCACCTCGGAGACGTTATGGGGCGGAATATCGGTGGCCATGCCCACGGCAATCCCGGTGCCCCCGTTGAGCAGCACGTGGGGCAGCCTCGCGGGCAATACCACCGGCTCCTGCATGGTGCCATCGAAGTTGGGCGCCCACTCCACGGTGCCCTGGCCCAATTCACTCAGCAACACCTCGGCAAATTTGGAAAGCTTGGCCTCGGTGTAGCGCATGGCCGCAAACGATTTGGGGTCATCGGGGCTCCCCCAGTTGCCTTGGCCATCCACCAGCGGGTAGCGGTAGCTGAACGACTGCGCCATCAGCACCATGGCTTCGTAGCAGGCGCTGTCCCCGTGGGGATGGAACTTACCCAGCACGTCACCCACGGTACGCGCCGACTTCTTGTACTTGGCATTGGCGTGCAGCGCCAGCTCGCGCATGGCGTAAATGATGCGCCGCTGTACAGGCTTCATGCCATCGCCAATGTTGGGCAACGCGCGGTCTAGAATGACGTACATCGAGTAGTCGAGGTACGCTTTTTCGGTGTAATCGCGCAGGGACAGACGCTCGACGTCGCCCTCCGCTACCTGAATATCCATGGTCATCGGGGGGTCATACCTCAATGTCTGCCAAGTTACCGTAATCTTCCAACCACTTCTTGCGGTCGCTGGCGCGCTTTTTGGCGAGCAGCATGTCCATCATTTCCAGGGTGCCGTCGCCCTCGTCCAGCGTGAGCTGTACGAGACGGCGGGTTTCCACGGCCATGGTGGTTTCGCGTAGCTGCAGCGGGCTCATCTCCCCCAGCCCTTTGAAGCGCTGGACGTTGGGGGTGCCGCGTTTTTTCGCCAGCTGCTTCAAAATGGCGGCTTTCTCGCTCTCGTCCAGGGCGTAATGCACCTCTTTACCCAGGTCGATCCGGTAGAGCGGCGGCATGGCTACGAAGACATGCCCGGCATCGACCAGAGCGGGGAAGTGTTTGACGAACAGCGCGCAGAGCAGCGTGGCGATGTGCAGCCCGTCGGAGTCGGCATCCGCCAGGATGCAGATCTTGTGATAGCGCAGCTTTTCGAGGTCGGCGCTGCCGGGGTCGGCGCCAATCGCCACGGCAATATCGTGCACTTCCTGGGAGCCGTAAATATCGTGGGAGTCGACTTCCCAGGTGTTGAGGATCTTGCCACGCAGCGGCAGGATGGCCTGAGTATCGCGGTTACGCGCCTGCTTGGCGCTGCCACCGGCCGAGTCCCCCTCGACTAAAAACAGCTCGCTCTGCGCCGGGTCCTGACCGGAGCAGTCCGCCAACTTGCCGGGCAGCGCTGGGCCTGACGTGACCTTCTTCCGCGCAACCTTCTTCGACTTCTTTTGACGCAGCTGGGCGGCGCTGATCACTAGCTCGGCTAGCTGTTCGGCCTGCTCGACGTGATGGTTCAGCCACAGCGAAAAGGCGTCTTTGACGACCCCGGACACGAACCCCGCAATGGTGCGCGACGAGAGGCGCTCCTTGGTCTGTCCCGCAAACTGGGGGTCGAGCATTTTCACCGAAAGCACGAAGGAGGCGCGCTCCCATAAATCCTCGGCGGTCAGCTTGATGCCGCGTGGCAGCAGGCTGCGGTATTCACAGAACTCCCGGAGGGCGTCTAGCAGGCCGGACCGAAAGCCGTTGACATGCGTGCCACCCTGGGGCGTGGGAATCAGGTTGACGTAACTTTCGAGCAGCGCCTCGCCGCCCTCCGGCAGCCACTGAATGGCCCAGTCCACGCCGTGCTCGTCGTCGCTGAAGTGGCCGACGAACGGCTCTTTGGGCAGCACCTCGTAACCATCGGTGGCTTCGGCCAAGTAGTCGCGCAGGCCATCGGCGTAGGCCCACTCGGTTTTGGTGCCATCCGGCTCGACCAGGGTGACCGCGAGCCCTGGGCACAGCACCGCTTTGGCACGCAGCAGGTGTTTCAGTTTGGAGAGCGCGAGCTTCGGGCTGTCGAAGTAGCTCTCGTCCGGCCAGAAGCGCACCAGGGTGCCGGTGGCACGTTTGGCGGCCTTACCGACTTCGTGCAGCTCTTCGACTTTTTCGCCGTGCTCGAAGGCAATGGCGTGACGGGCGCCGTCGCGGGTGACTTCGACTTCCAAGCGTCGCGACAGCGCATTGACCACCGAGACGCCCACGCCGTGAAGGCCGCCCGAAAAGCGGTAGCTCGACGAAGAGAACTTACCGCCCGCGTGCAGCTTGGTGAGAATGAGCTCGACCCCCGATACGCCGTGCTCCGGGTGCAGGTCGATGGGCATGCCCCGACCGTTATCCTGCACCTCGATGGCGCCGTCACTCTGCAGCACCACGCTAATGCTCGACGCATGCCCGGCCAGCGCCTCGTCGACACTGTTGTCGATGACTTCTTGCGCGAGGTGATTGGGACGCGAGGTATCGGTATACATACCGGGACGCTTGCGCACCGGCTCGAGCCCTGAAAGGACCTCGATCGAACTCGCGCCGTACTGGGAGGCATCAAACTGGGTCATGTAACGTCGGTTCCTGAAAAAACGGACTGAACAAAAGCGCAGAAGCGGTCTGGCTGAGTGGCGTGCAAAGACGCCACCTCGAACACTTATCACAGAGGCTCAACACGATAGACCGCGCCTAAACGCACACAGGATAGCGGAAAAGCAAAAAGCTGTATATCCAGCCATATAGATCGAACGGCCTACGCCTGCTCTGCTGCCCACAATGCCTCGATGAGACCGCGGCTAGACGCATCCATACGAGCGATATCGCCCTCGCCATCGATGATGGCCTGGGTATCGGTGGCAATCTGCTTACCCAGCTCGACGCCCCACTGATCGAAGGGGTTGATGTCCCAAATGACGGCCTGAACGAAGACCTTGTGCTCGTAAAGTGCAATCAGCGCGCCCAACGTGGCGGGCGTCAACTGATCCAGCAGCACCGTGGTCGAGGGCTGATTGCCCCGGTATCGCTTGTGCTCGGGGCGCGGGCCATCCTCGTCCAACGCATCGTCACCCAGCATCAGCACGCGGGATTGGGCAAAGCAGTTGGCCAACGCCAAGCGATGCTGGGCCTTCAAGTGGCGGCGGGTATCCGGCTCCTCGACCTCGTCGTAACGCTTCAGGGGAGCAATGAAATCGCAGACCACCGGTTGGGTGCCCTGGTGCAGCAACTGATAAAAGGCGTGCTGGGCGTTCGGGCCGAGCTGCCCCCAGAGTACCGGGCAGGTGGAGTAGTTGACTGCTTGGCCCTGTCGGGTGACCGACTTACCGTTGGACTCCATCTCGAGCTGCTCTAGGTAAGCGGCAAAGTACTCCAACCGTCCATCGTAGGGCAGAATCGAGTGAGCGCGAATATCCAGAAAGTTGACGTTCCAGATGCCCGCTAAGCCCAATAGCACCGGCAGGTTGTCGGCCAGCGGCGCATCGCGGAAGTGGCTATCCATAGCGTGGGCACCCGCCAACAGTTCTCGAAAATGCGCCATGCCTACCACCAGCGCGATCGGCAGCCCAATGGTACCCCACAGCGAGTAGCGCCCGCCGACCCACTCCCAAAACATCAGCTGATGGTCAGAGGCTATCCCCCATTCACTCATCTTTTCAGGGCTGGCCGATACACCGATGAAATGCTGGCGCACGATCAGCGCCTCGCTGATCGGTTTGGCATGAGGGCTCGCGTCCGGCAGGTCGGCGTGCTGGGTGAGTCGCCCGATCAACCAGTCGCGGGCCGTGTTCGCATTGGAGAGCGTATCGATGGTGGTGAACGACTTGGACGACAGCACGAACAGCGTGGTCTCCGGGTTGAAACGGCTGAGGTAATCCGCCAACTGAGAGCCGTCCATGGTCGAGGCAAAATGCACCTCGACCGGATGAATATCCCGGGGCCGATAGTCCGATAGCGCATGGGTTACCATGAGCGGCCCCAAATCCGAGCCGCCCACGCCTAAGTTCACCACGTGACGAATCGGCTTGCCAGTGGCCCCACGCCACTGGCCAGCGTGCAGGCGCTGCACCAGACGCTCCATCTGCGCCAAGCTGTCATGCACGGCCTCGACGATATCCTCGCCTTCCACGTCCAGGCTCGCATCCGCAGGTAAGCGCAAGGCAGTATGCAGCGCCGGGCGGTTCTCACTGACGTTCACCCGTTTGCCGCTCAACAGCGCCTCGATAGCGCCTGGAACACCCGCTTCGCGCGCCAGCGCCAGCAGATGCTCCAGCGTATCGTCGTCCCAACGCTGCTTGGAAAGATCGAGGGTCAGCCCCGCTACCTGACGCGTAAAGTGCTGCCAGCGTCCAGGGTCGTCCCCAAACAGGTTTTTCAAGTGAACGTGTTTAAGCGCTTGCGCATGCTGCTGTAACGTTTGCCAAGCGGGAAGCGTATCGGGAGTTGCTGTTGCGAAAGCCATGTGCCCTCTCCTGTGGCGTCGTTCCGTGAGGCAGGAATCTGAATGGATCAGGCCTGTTCTGCGATAACAAGGGCGCGTAAACTACGCAACCTCATTAACCATCCTGGCTTGCCCATGAGTGATGCATCTTACCGCGACGCTATCTTTTCAACACCCCTAGACAAGGTGGCTAGGTTCTCCTTTGATGAGCAGGTCGTCGCATGCTTCCCTGATATGATCCGCCGCTCGGTGCCCGGCTATGGCCAAATCCTGGGTATGCTGAGCCTGATTGCCAAACGCCATCTGCGCCACGGTGCCCACGTGTACGATCTGGGCTGCTCGCTGGGCGCCTCCGGCCTTGCCCTAGCAGGCGCCCTGCCCGCCGATGCGTTCCGCTATACCGGTATCGACCTTTCCCCGGCCATGGCCGCCCGCGCCAAGCAGACCTTTCTCGAGGAGTGCCCCGACCATGCGTTGCAGGTCGAAGAAGCCGATATTCGTACCTACGAGTATGCGCCGTCGGGGATGATCATTCTCAACTTTACGCTGCAATTCTTGCCCCCGGCCGACCGGGATGCGCTGCTCGAGCGCCTTTATGATGCACTGGAGCCCGGCGGCGTGCTGATTTTGTCGGAAAAGACCGTCGATGCCGACGAGCGCGACAATGCCTGGCGGGTCGAGCGCTACCACGACTTCAAGCGTGCCAACGGCTATAGCGATATGGAGATCAGCCAAAAGCGCACCGCGCTCGAGAACGTGCTGATTCCCGATACGCTCGATGCGCTGCACGAGCGCTTGTCGCTGGCGGGTTTCCCCCGCTCCATGACCTGGTTCCAGTACCTGAACTTCACCTCGCTGATCGCCTTCAAGGAGGGTTAAGGTGGCGCTACTCCCCGACGATCATCGCGTGCTGTATCAAGCGTTTCTGGACCAAGCGGCCCAGGATGCCTCGCTGACGCCTTGGCTGGCCAAACTCCCCGAGCAGCTCGCCAGCGGACTGGACCGCCAGCGCCACGGCGACCTCTCTGCCTGGGAAAAAGCCGTGGCCAAACTGCCGCCGCTGCCGGACGAGCGCCGTGTGGATTTGAACAGCGATACGCTGACAGTCGAACTCGAGCTCACCGACAGCCAGCAGCGTCAGTGCTTCAACCTGCTGCGCAAGCTGGCCCCATGGCGCAAAGGCCCGTTTAGCCTGGGGGGTATCGAGATCGACACCGAGTGGCGCTCGGATTGGAAATGGCAAAGGGTCTCCCCGCATCTGGCACCGCTTAAGTATCGCAAAGTGTTGGATGTCGGCGGCGGCAGCGGCTATCACGCTTGGCGGATGGCGGGTGCAGGTGCCGCTTTCGTGTTAGTGATCGACCCATCGCCGCGCTTTTACTGGCAGTTCCAGGCAGTGCGCCATTTCGTTGGCAACGCCGACGACGGCCGCACGCAGTTTCTGCCGGTGGGTATCGAAGACGTACCGGAGAACCTGGGTTTCTTCGATACGGTGTTCTCCATGGGCGTGCTTTACCACCGTCCCTCGCCGCTCGAACACCTGCAGCAGCTAAAAGACGCTTTGGCCCCCGGCGGCGAGCTGGTACTGGAAACCCTGGTGGTGGAAGGCGACGAGCAGACCGTGTTCGTCCCCGGCGAGCGTTACGCCGCCATGCCTAACGTCTACTTTCTGCCCTCCTCCAAAGCGCTGTGCCACTGGCTTTCGCGCTGCGGCTATACCAATGTGCGGGTCGTTGACGAAGCAGTGACGACACTCGACGAGCAGCGCTCCACCGAGTGGATGACCTACCAGTCGCTGGCGGACTTTCTCGACCCCCATGATCGCAGCCGCACCATCGAGGGCTATCCGGCGCCGCGCCGGGCGGTGATTCTGGCAAACAAGCCGACGTAGGCAATCTCAGCTTCGCCTAACGCCGGAGAATCACCAGCCAGCGGCCTAGGTTCATCACGCTGGCCAGTGACGCGGCCACGTAGGTAAAGGCGCAGGCGGTGAGAACGTGGCGGGCACCGGCCATATCGGCGGGAGGGACGTACTCTTTGAGCAGAGGCAGCGCACGATTGAAGCTGGCATCGAACTCCACCGGCAGCGTGACGAGATGCACCAGCGCCGCCGTGCCGAAGCTGATCACCGCCATGGCAATGACCATGGCCAGCCCACCGGGTAACCGCGTGAGTAGGAAGAGAAAAGGCGCGGCCATCATCAAAATGGCGCCCAGCTTTTCGGCTTTTTGCGCCAGCGTGACCAAGCGGCTGCGTGCCAGCAGCGGCGCGTAGCCTTCATGGTGCTGAATGGCATGACCCACTTCATGGGCAGCAACGGTCACCGCCGTGAGCGAGCGGCCATCGTAATGGTCGGGGGTCAAGCGCACGCAGCGCGATTCGGGGTCGTAATGGTCCCCCTGCTCGGTACGCTCGACTCGCACGCCCTCGACGCCCAAGCGGCGCAGCAGATGCTCGGCCAACTCCGCGCCGGTGCCCGGGTAGTCGTCACGCCTACGGGTATGGCGCTTCAACACCCACTTCGCCCACAGATTGGGCAAGACGAAAATGGCCAGTGCCAATACGACAAGAAGAATCAGCATCGCAACACCGCAGACCTGCCAGTTAGGAATACGCCAGCATCACCCTATCGATGGGTAATGAGAGGACCGTTCGAGTAGCGTTTCGTTATTCGAATAGGGTTTTCGATAATAGTTTTCGAGAATCGCTCTTCGAGATTAGTTTTTATCACGAATGGCGGGGAAACACAGCTTAGGCAGGCTCGTTGCGATGCGCTTCCACATCACGCTGAACGGCCTGCAAGCCACGCGCCGAAATATCGCCTTGGGCGTGGGCGTGTTCGGCAATCAAAATGCTATCTGCCGCCAGAACGAGCTCACACTCGGTATGGGCTAACTCATCGCGCAAGCGCTGAATGGCGGCCTCCCGCTGTGGATTGTTATCGACACGACGTATGTAGATCGATTTGATCCGATCCGGGTAGGCTTTGACGACCTCCGTATAGACTTCGGGGTCATGTTGACCGCTGTCACCAATCAAGATGCAAGGCATATCGTCATAAAGCGCCAGCATACGATCGATGAGCTCGCGTTTGTGCGTCTCTGCGCGGCGGGGCCATGGCTTGCGCCAGGAGATGCCCCACTCGCGCAAAAACAGTATTGGCCCAATCGGAATCCGGTTCATTTGGAAAAAGGCTTCCAGCATCTCATAAATAGCCCAAGGACCCCGGGAGACGTATAGGATCGGGCGTTCACCCTTTTCGGTTTGGCCACGGTAAAGCGCTTGGTAGAGAGACGCCACACCGGGGAATGCCGTTCGGCGGTGCGGCTTACGCACGAACAACCGATAGAGCATTTTGAGCTTTTCCGCGACACCCGTGAACATCACCGTATCATCGATATCGCTAATCACTAGCAGATCCGCTTCAGGAGGCGGAACATAGACCTCGACGCTGGTACGAACGGGTGGGTGTCCCTTGGCGCGCACCAAAATATCGGCGCGGTGCCAGGAAACGTCGACCGGCAAGGGCGTCTTGATAGGCAAGTGAGCATCAAAGTAGCCGTCGCGGTCGG
This sequence comes from Halomonas sp. McD50-4, assembly GCF_022348135.1. NCBI lineage: Bacteria > Pseudomonadati > Pseudomonadota > Gammaproteobacteria > Oceanospirillales > Halomonadaceae > Halomonas > Halomonas sp. McD50-4. Next base: position 513,761 of record NZ_JAKRFG010000001.1, read on the forward strand.
TGGTCAAGCAGAGCTGGTTGTCGCCAATTCGTAGATCGACCTGGGCATTGGCGAGGCCACGACGAAAGACACGACGCGCCACATCGGCGGTATCGCGCAGCACGCCGCGCCTAGGAATGGCGCGACCGAGTGCCGCTTGGCGGAACACTCGGCCCATAACGAAAACTTCCTGCTGGGAGCCATAGCCACGATAGGGATGTACCATCACCCCACTGCGGCCGCTGTCCCGCTTCATCGGTTTTGCAATGACGTGGGCAAGCCTTTTGGCGAAGCTTGCCCACTGGTGGTACCACGCCATTAAGCGTGCTGACCTGAATGCCGCCCTTCCTGCAGCTCCTCCAGCAGTTTGGCGTTGAAGGCGTCCAGATCTTTAGGAGTACGGCTGGTCACGAGACCGCTATCGACCACTACCGGCTCGTCGACCCAGTTGACACCCGCATTGCGCAGGTCTTGGGCGACGCTGGGCACGGAGGTCATCTTGCGCCCGTCAACAACGCCTGCATTTATGAGAATCCAGGGTGCGTGACAAATGGCAGCAACGGGCTTGCCCGCTTGAAAGAACGCTTTGACGAAGCTCAGCGCGTCTTCATTCAAACGCAGCTCGTCAGGGTTGAACAGGCCGCCTGGGAGGACCAGCGCGTGATAGTCCGACTCGTGGGCATCGGCTAGCGCCTTATCGGCATCGTAAGTATCGCCCCAATCGGTTTCGGCCCAGGCGCGAATGCCCTTGCCTTCCGGGGACACGACATGCACCTCGACACCTTCTTTTTGAAGCGCTGCGCGAGGCACGCTCAGCTCGGACTCTTCGAAACCGTCGGTGGCTAAAATAGCCACGCGTTTACCGTTCAGTGCTTGATTCATCATGCTCTCCTTTTCGTGATGAGTGTGCGTTTACAACGCCTCTCCCAGTGTGGCGCATCTTATACAATCGTCAAGCGCAGATACCGAAATCGTCCAGCCGCTAGGCGCTTAAGCGTTGTACAACACGCGACCCAGCAGGCGCACATCGTAACCGCTCAGCGTACTGGCCCGCTGGGCAAAACGGGCCGTACGGGCAAACGCAAAGAGCGCCTGTACGGCAGGCTCGAAATAGCTGCGTCGATGCATCACTACATCGAACGACTCCTCTACGAGCGGGACGAACGCCAACTGCTGGCGCTGTGCCGCGGCCTGCATACCAAGGCCGACATCGGCATCGCCCTGAGCGATGGTCAGCGCCAAGTCGTCTTCGCTGAGCGCAGGGTGCGCCGCCCATCTCAAGGCTTCCGGCGGGATGCCCGCCTGCTCTAGCAAGCAGCTCAAGAGTTGCGCGGCCCCGGCACCCGGCTGGCGATGGGCCAGCACGGCTTTGCGCTTGGCAATGTCGTCCACCGATTGAATGCCCAGCGGATTACCCGGAGCTAACAGCAGGCCCTGGCGTCGTGTGGCCCAGTGCAATACGATCAAATCGCGCACGCCCCCAAGGCCCAACGCGGCCGGTTCGTTATAGCGCCCGGTAGCTGCGTCCAGCAAATGAATTCCCGCCAGCATCGCCTTGCCCTCCAGCAAGCGGCGCACGCCGTCGCCACTGCCCTGACACAACGAGGCCAGATCGCTGCCACTTTCGCGCACGGCCCACTCCAACAGCGGGTCCTGGCTGCCCACCAACACGGGCGGCGGCGGCTGCCGCTGCGCTTGGTCGCCCTCCAAGTGGCTAAGCACCCACATATCGATGTGCTGCCGAGGAAACAGCAGCTTTCCCGTAGCACGGCTGCAGGGAATATGACCTTGTCGGACGAGGTCGTACACCTTGCGCTCTTTCAAACGCAAATAGTCTGCCACTTCAGCGGTGGTCAAATAGTCGTTCGGCATGGTTCATCCTGCATCCAACTGCGTATGACTGCATATATTTCAGCAACCAATGCATTACATCAAGTAAACGTACACTATGCAGCTTGACGAACATGCTGAATTTTTCTCTTTATTCCGCGGCAATCGCACTGGCGTGTGCGCAACCCGGTGCTATTGAATCAGGTCCTTATGGCAGCTAGTGATAATCCTTTCTACACGGCGCTCACGCTGATTCTGAGCATGGACTCGAACTTGATCGACATCGTGGCGCTTTCGCTGCAGGTGTCGCTGAGCGCCGTGCTGATCGCCAGCGCTTTGGCGCTGCCGGTGGGTGCCGCGCTGGCGTTGTGGCGCTTCCCTGGTCGCAACGGCATGATCGTGGTGCTCAACGCGCTGATGGGGTTACCGCCGGTCGTGGCGGGTCTATGCGTCTATTTGATGCTCTCCAGAGCGGGGCCGCTGGGATCGCTTGGCCTGCTGTTCACACCCAGCGCCATGGTGGTTGCCCAAGTCATCCTGGTCTTTCCCATTATCGCTGCGCTGACACGCCAACAAGTGGAAGCCTTGCACCACGAGTATGACGAACAGCTTCGCTCACTCGGGCTAACGCCGCTACGCATGATGCCAACCCTGCTGTGGGATGCACGCTTTGGCCTGCTGACGGTCGTTTTGGCTGGCTTCGGCCGTGCCAGTGCCGAAGTGGGTGCGGTGATGATCGTCGGTGGCAATATCGATGGGGTGACGCGCGTGATGACCACCAGCATCGTGCTGGAAACCAGCAAGGGCGATCTGCCGTTGGCACTCGGCCTGGGCATCATCCTGCTGGCGCTGGTCACGCTGATCAATGCGCTGGCCCATGCGGTCAGTGAAGCGGCCAAGAGGCGATTAGGATGAACGCACCGCTCACTTCCTCCTCTCTCACCCCACTGGCCGATGTGCCAGCCCTACACTTTCAGCAGGCGAGCTTTACCCACCGCGGCCACGCATTGTTGGTGCCGACCACGCTCACGCTGTCTGGCTGTCAGCGCACGCTCATCATGGGGCCCAACGGAGCGGGTAAAAGCCTTTTCATGCGCTTGGCCCACGGGCTGCTCAGCCCAAGTAGCGGCCAAGTCCGTTGGGAGGGCAAGCCGCCGGTGCAGGCCATGGTGTTCCAGCGGCCGGTTCTGCTACGCCGCTCGGTGATCGATAACTTGCGCTATGCGCTGGCCGTCAAAGACGTGCCACGCCCAAAACGCCAAGCGCTCGCCCTACAAGCGTTGGAAAAATTTGGCCTTGCCGCACTGGCCAAGCGCCCTGCCCGGGTGCTGTCGGGCGGCGAACAGCAGCGTCTAACCCTGGCCCGCGCTTGGCTGCTGAACCCCGCCGTGCTGTTTTTGGATGAACCGACCTCGGCCCTCGACCCTGCCGCCATCAAAGCCGTCGAGGACGCGGTCAACGAATTTCACCAGAGCGGCACGCGCATCGTGATGACGACCCACGACTTGCACCAGGCGAAGCGGCTCGCCGATGACGTGCTGTTCATGTATGGCGGACAGGTATTGGAACACACCTCCGCCGAGCGTTTTTTCGATGCCCCGACCTCTTCCCAGGCCAGGGCGTTCATCCGGGGCGAGCTGGTTTGGTAAGCCCCACCCAGCGTTGAACAAGACCCAAAGGAGCAGACCGTGAACAAAACCACCACGCTAATCACCGCCAGCGTATGCACGACCGCCTTGGCCTGGAGCGCTTCGCTACTCGCGGATGACGATTTCATTACGCTCGCCTCTACGACCTCGACCGAAAACTCAGGACTGTTCGACGCCATCATTCCCACCTTCACCGAGGCCACCGGCATCGGTGTGCGCGTGGTGGCCGTCGGCACCGGACAGGCGTTCGAAATCGGCCGCCGTGGTGATGCCGACAGCCTTCTGGTACATGATACGGCAGGCGAGGAGCAGTTCGTGGCGGATGGTTACGCTACGGAGCGTTTGGACGTGATGTACAACGACTTCGTGATCGTAGGACCCAGTGACGACCCGGCGGGCATCAGTGACAGCGAGAGCGTCGCCGACGCCTTTGCACGTATCGCCGAGAGCGAATCACCGTTTGCCTCACGCGGCGATGATAGCGGTACGAACCGCGCCGAGCTGCGTTTGTGGGAAGATGCGGGCGTGACGCCCCAAGGCGAGTGGTACCGGGAGCTGGGCAGCGGTATGGGCCCGACATTGAATACCGCTGCGGGTATGGACGCTTACACCTTTACCGACCGTGCCACCTGGGTCGCGTTCGATAATCCGCAAAACCTCACGCTGCTGTTCGAAGGCGACGAGGCGCTGTTCAATCAGTACGTCAGTCTACTGCTCTCGGAGGAGCGTCATCCGCACTTGAAGCACGATTTAGCTGCCCAGTGGCACCAGTGGCTGGTCTCTGAGGAAGGCCAGCAGGCGATTGCCGACTTTAAAGTAGACGGCCAACAGCTGTTTTTCCCCAACGCTGAGTAAGCCTATCGACAAAGCGCCAGCCCGCATTGAACGGGCTGGCGCAGGAATCACCCTCGGTTCAACTGGCGATCCACATCTTTTCGACCGAGCGAGTCGCTACTTCTCCCGGCACGTCGACATACCCCCGCACGTTGGCGCGATTGGCCGAAATCGAATCCATATACAGCGGTGCCACGGTGCTACCCTCCTGCTGATAGAGCACCTGAATGTCGTGGTACATCTGACGCCGCGTGGCCTCGTCCTGCTCGCCGCGCGCCGCGATGATCAATTGATCGAGCTGCTCATTGGCCCAGCGCGCTTCGTTCCACGGCGCGTTGGATAAATTGACCATGGAGAGATAGGCATCCGCCGTAGGGCGGCTCGACCAACCGGACGCGCAGAATTCGTGCTGACGCCACACTTCCGACCAATAGCCATCGGCGGGTACGCGATTGACCTCTAGCGGGATGCCTGCGCGCTGGGCCGACTGTTGGTAAAGTTCCGCTGCCGAGACCGCCCCTTCGAAGGTCGCGCCATCCGCAGTACTCAGCCGAATGGGCCTGTCCATACCCGATTGACGCCAATGGTGAAGCGCTTTGTCAGGATCGAAGGCATGGCTGGGAAGGTCGGTGGTGAAATAACGATTGCTGGGGAACAGCGGCGTATCGTTACCTACTTGGCCATAGCCTTGCACCAGCAGATTCAACAGCTGCTCTCGGTCGAGGGCGTATTTCATGGCCAAACGAACGTCTTTGTTATCGAAGGGCGTACGATCAGCCAAGCCAGGAAACGTCACTTGGAAGCTGCCCGAATTACGGTTGATGGTGAGCGATGACGCGCCCTCCAAACGGCTGACGATGCTCGGCGTCACGCGGTTGACGAAGTGCACCGACCCACTCATCAGCGCCGCCACCCGGGCGGTGGCATCGTTGAAGGCGCGGGTTTCGACGCTATCGACGAAGGCACGATCCGACTTCCAGTAGTTGTCGTTGCGCTTGACCAGGGTACGCACACCCGGCTCGAAGCTTTCCAGCACGAACGGCCCGGTGCCGATACCCTCATCGAAATTGGCACCTGCCGGCGTGATGGCAAAGTTTACCTCTCCCAGCAAATACGGCAGGTCCATATTGGGGGCAGAGAGCGTCATGACCACGTCGTGGCTGCCACGGGCGGCCAGCTCGGTGATCTGCTCCATGTAGCCCTTCACCGCCGAGGGCGAGTCCTCGGCTCGGTGATGGTTCAGCGAGTACACCACGTCCTCGGCAGTGAGGGTCTTGCCGTTGTGGAACGTCACCCCTTGCCGCAGGGTAAATACCCAGTGCGTCGCATCGTTCGTATCCCAAGACTCGGCCAAACCGGGCGCCAGCGACCCGTCATCGTGAAGTTCAGTCAGGGTGTTAAACAGCTGGCGCCCCACGTGGTACATGTACTGCTCGAAGTAGTAGGCCGGGTCCAGGCGGTCGCTGGTGGAGGCATTGTCGATCGCCAAAATGAGATGCCCGCCGCGTTGCGGAGTGGCCTCCGTTTGCGCGCTCGCCCAGCGTGGCAGCAGTAGCCCGCCCAAAGCGCTGGCAGACACCGACAGCGCGGCGGAGTGCTGCAGAAACTGGCGCCGGGTCACGCCTGACAAGTGCCCCTCGGCGGGCACGTTCGTTCCTTTCTTCATGGGGGAGTCGTCCTATGCAATCAATTACGACCAGCGGTCAGTCACGCACCGCCTCGGCCAACTTGGCAATATGCTCGGGGCCAATGCCACAGCAGCCGCCGATCATGGTGGCCCCAGCCGCCTGCCAGCGCTTGGCGAAGTCGGCGTAGGCGTCTGGCCCTAGGTCATCGCGCATATCGCTCACACCGGCATTGGCGGCGATGCGGTTGCTCTGCGGCACGAAGCTATTGGCGTACACCCCCAAACGCAGCGTGGCCCCTTTGGCGTCCACGGCCGCCTGCGCCTGGCGTAGCGCCTCTTCCATTACCTCGGCTTGGCTACAGTTGAACAGCAGCGCCTCGCCACCCGCCTCGATCACCGCATTCACTGCCGCCTCCACCCCCTCGCCGGAGCGCAACGCGCAGGGCAGTTCGCCGTTTTCGTCGGCGTCTTGCAAGGTGAACGAGAACCAACGCGGACGAGGATCGTTCCCCAGCGCAGTGGCCACCGCTCGAGCCTCCTGCGTGGCGCTCAGCGTCTCTGCCAGCCACACGTCCACGTAAGGAGCCTGCCCCTCGATCAGCGTCGCCAACAGCTCGGGCGCGCGCTGAGCATCGAAGAGCGCTGGCTGGTAGGAGCCGAACAGCGGCGGCAGCGATCCGGCGACGGTCACCGCCTCCCCCGCCACGCTATCACGCGCCAACGTTCCCGCCAGCGTCGCCAGTGCCAGGCCGCGCTCGGCAAAACACGCCTCGCCAATGTGAAAAGGCACGACGGCATAGGCATTGGTGGTAATCACCTCGGCGCCCGCTTGGATGAACGCGCGATGCGCTTGGGTGACGCACTCGGGGGCTTCCATGAGCGCCAGCGCCGACCACTCCGGCTGGCGAAACGGCGCACCCAGCCGCTTTAACTCACGCCCTAAACCACCGTCCAATAGGGTTAACATCGACTCTCGCTCCTTGGTGTCTCGATTCAGCTTTACCTAAAAGTTGACGCCGCAGGGCGGCGTCAACAGGGGGTCCATGTCGTGCGAGCGCTAGCGTCCCAGCAGCGACCCGATATCTTTGGCTTCCCAATGCGGGAAATGTTTACGTACCAGGGCGTTCAGATCGCGCTCGAAGGCAGCCCAGTCGGTGGCCACCGCCTGCTCGCGAGCGTTGGCCACGCCGCGAATCATACCCGCGCCCACGGTCACGTTGGTCAGCCGGTCGATCACGATGAAGCTGCCGGTGCCTGGGCTGGTGCGATAGTCGTCGACGGGGATAGCGGCGGTCAACTCCACCTCACAGCGGGCAATGGCGTTGAGGCTCAACGCATCGGTGGCATGCTTCTCCAGCGTGTTGACGTCGATCTGGTACTCGATGGCGCTGACCTGCCCCGCCAAATCCCGGGTGGCCAGCTTGATGTCGTAGAGCTTGCCGGGCGTGAGGGCATCTTCGTGCATCCACACGATATCGGCGCTGAAGACGTTCGACAGCGGAATCTCGGCATCGGCGCTGACGATCCAATCGCCGCGGGAAATGTCGATCTCGTCTTCCAGGGTGACGGTCACCGCTTGGCCGGGATAGGCCGCATCCAAGTCGCCGTCGAAGGTCACCACGCGCGCCACACGGGACGTTTTACCGGACGGCAGCGCCTTGACCGCCTGGCCTGGGCGCAACACCCCCGCCGAAAGCGTGCCGCAGTAACCCCGAAAGTCCAGGTTCGGGCGATTGACGTACTGAACAGGCAGACGCAAGTCGGTGAGGTTCTGGTCGCGGGTGATCTCGACGTTTTCCAGCAGTTCGATCAGCGTTTTGCCCTCGTAGCGCTGGCCGTCCCCGAAGTACCAGGGCGTTTGCTCGCTGCGGTTGACGACATTGTCGCCATTGAGCGCCGACATTGGCACGAAGCGGATGTCCGGCGCCTGCAGGTTGGTAGCGAATTCGCGGTACTCGTCGACGATCTCGTTGAAGCGCGCTTCCGAGAAGCCCACTAAGTCCATCTTATTGACCGCAATGACCAAGTGCTGAATACCCAGCAGGTCGGCAATGAAGCTGTGGCGACGTGTCTGGGTCTGCACACCGTAACGTGCGTCGATCAAAATGATCGCCAAACTGGCCGTCGAGGCGCCCGTGGCCATGTTGCGGGTGTACTGCTCATGTCCTGGCGTGTCGGCAATGATGAACTTGCGCTTGTCCGTCGAGAAGAAACGATAGGCCACATCGATGGTGATGCCCTGCTCGCGCTCGGACTGCAAGCCATCCACAAGCAATGCCAGATCCACCGTATCGCCGGTGGTGCCGCTGGTTTTAGAGGCCTGGGTGATGGCTGCCAATTGATCCTCGAAGATCATCTTGGAGTCATGGAGCATCCGGCCGATGAGCGTCGATTTACCGTCATCGACGCTGCCGCAGGTAATGAAGCGCAGCAGGTCTTTGTTTTCGTGCTCGTGCAGATATTGCTCGATGTTATCGGCAATTAACGTCGATTGGTGTGCCATTAGAAGTACCCCTCACGCTTTTTCTTCTCCATGGAACCGGCCTGGTCGTGGTCGATGGCACGGCCGCTGCGCTCGCTGGTTTTGGTCAACAGCATCTCCTGGATGATTTCCGGCAGCGTGGCGGCCTTGGACTCCACCGCGCCGGTGAGCGGGTAGCAGCCCAGGGTTCGGAAACGCACCCACTTCTCTTCGGGCACTTCGCTAGGCGCTAACGGCAGACGGTCATCGTCCACCATGATCTGCATGCCGTCGCGCTCGACCACCGGGCGTTTGGCGGCGTAATACAGCGGCACGATCGGAATCGACTCGAGGTAGATGTACTGCCAGATATCCAGCTCGGTCCAGTTGGAGAGCGGAAAGACACGAATCGACTCGCCTTTATTGACCTTGGCGTTGTAGACGTTCCACAGCTCGGGGCGCTGGCTCTTCGGGTCCCAGCGATGGTACTTGTCACGGAAGGAGTAAACGCGCTCTTTAGCGCGCGATGCTTCCTCGTCGCGGCGCGCACCGCCAAACGCGGCATCGAAACCATGTTGGGTCAAGGCCTGCTTGAGCGCCTGGGTTTTCATGATGTCGGTGTACTTGGCACTACCGTGATCGAAGGGGTTGATATTGGCCGCCCGCCCCTCCTCGTTGGTGTGCACGATCAGCTCCATGCCAGCTTCTTCCGCCATACGGTTGCGGAACGCGATCATTTCGCGGAATTTCCAGGTGGTGTCGATGTGCATTAGCGGGAACGGCGGCGTGCCGGGATAGAAGGCTTTGCGCGCCAGGTGCAGCATCACCGAGGAGTCTTTACCGATGGAGTACATCATCACCGGATTGCTGAACTCCGCCGCCACTTCTCGAATGATATGGATCGACTCGGCTTCGAGCTGCTTCAAGTGGGTCAGTCGGGCAGCATCTGGTGCGCTTGGCACCTGTTGCGACGCCGCCGACGGCGCAGAAAACTGGTTCATTACCTACTCCCTCACAAAACGGTGCTTGCGTTTATTAGACGGCTTTTCAAGGAAGCCTTTGCAAACAGGTACACTGCCCAATGCGCACGAAACGCAAAGCGGGCATTTGTGGGTAGGGTAACGCCAGGTCAATAATAACCCAAAAGAATTAATAACTATCTTTTTAGAACTATAATGCCTAACAGACGCTAGACGGCGACGCGCTCCACCCAGGTCTGCCACTCATGGCCGTGAATATCGACGATACGATAGCCAGGGCGCGACGCTTCATCGATGGCAAACGCCTCTGCGCCCGGCAGAAACTGGTCTGACATGGCCGGGCAGCCGTAGACCCCGATATCACTGCCTGCCACTGGATGAAACTGCGCATAGGCTTGATGGGCATGGCCAAACAGAATCATCTTGACCTGCGGGTAAGCACTCAACAGCTGCCAAAACGCCTCGCGGTCTTGCAGGCCGATGGCATCCATCCAGGCAGCCCCCACATCCACCGGCGGGTGGTGCATGGCAATCATTGTCGGGCGATCGTCTTGCTCGAGCCGCTCTGCCAGCGCGCTCAGGGTATCGCTCCCTAACTCGCCGTGGGGCTTGCCGACGACCTGGGTATCGAGCAACAGTAAGCGCCACTGATCCAAATCCACTTCGTCGAGCAGCGGCTGCTCGGCACTCATCAGCTCTAGCTGATCATGGTTACCCGGTATCCAAAACCACGGACAGGGCAGCGCACTCAGCGCTTCTCGGGCGTGGGCATAGGACGCGGCAGTTTCGTCTTGGCTGACATCCCCTGTGAACACGACGACGTCGGGTCGCTCGGCAGCAACGGCTTCCAATACGCGCTGGAACTGCTGCCACGGAATTCCCGCGCGGGAGCGCGCCCGCTTATCTGCATGTAAGTGTGAATCGGTGATTTGGATAAGCCGCATTCACCTGGCTCCCTTGACCTGAATCGTGTACGACGTGAATTAACGTAGTTCGGGTATGTCCACAGCATGCCCATGGGCAAGGCCGTGGGCCAACCATTCGCCTAGGAAGCAATTGAGCTGAAGCTTCTCGTCCGGCTGGTGCATACGGGCGTTGGGATAGCGGTAGCGGCCGCTGAAGTGGCGTTCGCGCTGAAAATCGATGACCTCCGCCATACGCACATCATGATAGAGATGTACCCGCATGCGCGGCCCTTCGAAGACGCTATCCAGTGGCCCGCTCTGGGTCACTTCCACCAGCGTGGTATAGGGCGCTTGCTGAAGAATGGTGAGATGCAGATCGCCAAAGTGCTGGTGGTCGCCACGCAGGGCGATATCACGGCGCTGACCGCTCTCCATATCCCCCACCAGACGCAACAGGCGCAAATAGTTCGCGCTGCATTCGCCCTGCAGGGTTTTTAAATCGGTAACGTAGGCGGCTCTTGCCATGATGACTCCTTACTGGGTTCGCTTGGCGTCCGTCGTCGAGAGGGCGGCGCGTTGCGAGGCGGCACGCAGCGATGCCCGCTGCCCCGCCAGCCAATGCAGCCCAATCAACGACATGGCGTTGTCGAGTCTTCCCTGCTCTAGGAGTTCCCAAGCACGAGTAAACGTGACGATATGCACGCGGATGTCTTCGTGCTCATCGTCCACGCCATACACACCGCCTAGCCCTTGGGTATCCACCAGGCCGCAAAACAGCGTCACACGCTCGTTGCAGGCGCCGGGGCTAGGGTAGTAGGTGTGCAATTTGGTCAGTTGCCCTACTTGGCAGCCGGCCTCTTCCACCGCTTCGCGGCGGGCAACGTCCTCCAGGGATTCCTCTTTATCCACGAGACCCGCGACGAATTCTAATTTCCACGGAGAGGCGGGGTCATCGATCGCCCCGGCGCGAAACTGCTCGACTAGCACCAGCGCGTCACGGTGTGGATCGTACAAAAGCACACCGACCGCATCGTGGCGGTGATGCACTTCGCGGCGCATGGCTTTGCTCCAGCCACCCTCGAACAAGCGATGGCGCAGCTCCAGCGCTTCCAGGCGAAAGAAACCTTGATAGAGGGTATCGCGTTGGATGAGATCGACATCCTCACGACCAAGCGTAGGGCCCATACGGCACTCCCGGTGTTCACAATCGTCCTATTATCAATGCTGCTCACCGGGAATGCCAATGCGGTGATTAACCGCGCGTAGGGTTCAGGGGAAAAGGTACATCATTTCATAGCTGACCAAGCAACGCCTCGGCCTCACGGCGCAGCGCCTCATCGGACACCTGGCGATTCTCTCGGGCCGTGCCGTTCACCGCGCGCTGGGCATGCTCGCGCGCCGCTGGGGTGTTGCCCTCTTCTTTTAAAAACGCCGCGTAGTAGTAGTTGACATCGATGCCGTCCGGGCGCAGCTCCAGCGCGCGCTGGAACATGCGCTCGGCAGTATCGCTGTTACCAAATCCCAGCGGGCGGCCTGGGGCTCGGTCATATAAAGCACCCAGCGTGACATAGGCCGAGCCGTTGCCTCCCGTGGGGTCGATCTCGATGGCGCGCTCCAACACGTCGCGGGCGTCACCGGCCGTCCCCAGCGCGCCCAATCCACCGCGTTCACGCGCGTAGGAGGCCAGCACAATACCCTGCCAAATCAGCACCTCGGCCTCATTGGGATACTGGTTGGCGAGCTGCTCGGCTTCGCTGGCGAGCGCTTTCAGCGTGTCTTCCCGCTGATTCGCGGGCATTTGCGTCACCGTGTGCTCCCAACGGTTCTTGAGTGAAAAGACCTCCCCCTCGAACGCCGATGCACTCAAGGGGGCCAGCGCCAGCGTGCTGCCCAGGGCGGCGGCGATCAACAAGCGGGAAAAGGGAATAGCGCGCATGGAAACCTCCAGGTTTGTTGTTGTAGCGGCTTTTTCATCGGGGCCTTCAGGCCCAACGATAGCTTACCTAGACAATGTAACGAACGTTTGAATGATTCGCCAGACATTCACGACGTTGTTATAAAACACCCCCTCGACGTAAGCTTATGGCTACCCGCAGAAGCGCCCGTTTGGGCGTACAAGGAGACGATGGACGTATGAAAGGTCGCAACATGACCCGCTGGCGGGATCCGGCGAAAGACCCACGCCAAGCGCCCAAAAGCAATTTGATCACCGCCGAAGGGGCCGCCCGACTGCGCGGCATTCTCGATCACCTTTCACGGGTAAAGCGCCCGGCGCTATCCGCCAAAGTGGGCGAAGCCGCCGCGCTGGGTGACCGCAGCGAAAATGCGGATTACACCTATAACAAGAAGGAACTCAACCGGGTCATTGCGCGCATCCGCTATCTCACCAAGCGGCTCGACGAGTTGCAGGTAGTGGACCGGCTGCCCGCCAATACCGACAAGGTCTTTTTTGGGGCCTACGTGAGTCTGGAGGACGACGAGGGAGCAACACTTCAGATTCGCATCGTCGGCCACGACGAGCTCGATACGCAAAAGCGCTGGATCAGCATCGACGCGCCCATGGCAAAGGCACTGTTGGGCAAAGAGGTCGATGACGACGTCACGGTGCTGACTCCCAACGGCGAAACGTTCTATACCGTGACGGCCATTCACTACGATACGCCAAGCGGCCCATGAGCTCGACGCCAAAGACGACTAGTTGACGGCGCGATACACCCGGAAACGCCGGTTGTCCGACAGCGTCTCGAACTCGCCCAGCGCGCGCTGTAATCGCTCCGGATAGGGCAGAAACGCATTGGCCACCAGCCACAACTGCCCTTTTGCCTGGAGGTGCTCTACCGCTTGATCGATCAAGCGCGAGCTGGGGCCATAGCTGATGTCTCGCTCCTGGTGAAACGGCGGGTTACTCACGATGACATCGAATCGCTCGCAGTCCAACGCCGAGTAAACGTCGCTCTCCAGCACCCTGCCCTCCAGCGCGTTCTCACGCAGCGTTCGTCGGCAGGCTTCGGCGGCGAAGGCGCTGACGTCGACAGCCGTGACCGCATGCCCGCGTTTGGCGAGCCACGCGCTGATGATGCCGTCGCCACAGCCCATATCAAGCACTTTTAGCGTTTTTTTCGGCAGCGCTTTCTCCAGGGCCTGCAGCAGAAGCTGCGTTCCCTCGTCGACTTTGCCGTGACCAAACACGCCTGGGTGGCTGACCAAACGCATATCCAGGGCGTCAAAGGTTTGCCAGGCGCTCTCAGGCGCTGCCATGTTCACCGTGCGGCTGGCAAACAGCGTGCAGCGGCGGGCGTTATCGAGCTTGTCGCACGCCATGCCCAGCTCATCCAGTATCTTAGGCACGCGTTTGATGCCCCCTTGATGCTCGCCCACGATATCGACCGGCGTATCGTCAGGCAGCACGTGGCAGAGCCACGCCAGCCACCATTTGCCTAGCTGATGGGCTTTGGGCCAAAACAGCACCACCTGACCGTCGGGTAGGCAGTCGAACGGCGCGAAAGGACTCATGGCTTGACGCGCACTGGTCTGCCACTGCTCCCGCAGGGCAACATTGTCACTCACCATCGCGGCGGAGTGGTTTAACAGCCACGTATCGTCTGGAGGCGCGACAGGCCATAGCCGAGCGGCCTGCCCGTAGTAACGTTCCAGCAGCTGGCAAGTAGGCAGTTGAGCACTCATACATCAGCCTCGGGTTTGGTAACGGTATAAAGCAAATAGCGGCCTAAACGCCAATGGGGGTCTTGCTGGCAATACTGCTTTTCAAGCGCCAGCAACGCTGCTTGATCGCTTGCCTTCTCAGGCGCCTGACGCACGTAATCCTGAAAAATACGGATACCCGCGACACTCTCGATACGTAAGCCGTTCTGACTCACCCACTGGCCAATCTCGTCATGGGTAACGGGGGTAATCGGCGTTAAGCGCTGGCGCTTGCCTTTACCTTCCAACTGATCGCTCAAGGCTTTTTGATAGTTGCCCTTCACCACGTTGGAAAAGCGCAGCGCGTCGCGGTTGAACACCATCAGACTCAGTTGACCACCGGGAGCAAGCAGCGTTGCGAGGGTGTTCAGCGCTTGCTCGGGATTGCCTAACCACTCCAACACCGCGTGACAGGCGATCAGCGGCCAAGGACCAGGTGCTTGGCTGGGCAGCGCCTGTAGAGGAGCCTCCACATAGCAAAGCTGCCCCGGTGGCCACGCCACAGCGGCCTCTTGCTCAGCGTGCCACGCCTTGGCGTGGGACAGCATATCGTGGGAAGGCTCCGCCATGGTGACCGTGTGACCACGTGCGGCAAACCAGCCGGAGAGCTGCCCCAACCCACCGCCAACATCCAGCACGGGCTGGGCCGTCAAGCGCAGCATTTGCGGCAGCAGATAGTCCAACATCGCGAGGCGCAGCTCGCCCCGGGGTGCTTGGTAGAGCGAGCGAGAGAACTTATCTGCCAAGCCATCAAAGTAGCGGTCGCCAGCGTCGGTTAATTCGTAGGTCGGGTGCATGCATGTAGGCCTGAATGATCACAACGAGCGCAATATCAAAGCCGCGTAGTTTACCCTGCTTGTATCGTTAACGCTCGCCAAGCCATACCCATCAGGCAGCGAGCTGGCGGATCCTTCACTCGGTCTATTGCCTTTCTTGCCAGGAGTGATTAGTGTAAAAATCAAAATGGGAACGTTACCATTGTAAAAAGAGCCATCAAATCATCTATGCCGCCTACTTCTCGCGCTACGCTAATCGAAGTCGCTAATGTAGCGAACACCTCAAAAACGAGTGTTTCCCGCTATTTTGGGCCGGAACGCCACAAACTCTCGCCTGCCCTTCAAACGCGCATCAAGCAGGCCGCTGATGCTCTCCACTATCAGCCCAATTTAATCGCACGTGGGCTAAAAGGCGGCGGCTCCAGGCTTTTAGGCATGCTGGTAGCCGATATACGTAACCCCTTTTCCGTGGCCATCGTCCACGGTGTCGAAGTGGCGGCACGTAAACACGGCTATGCACTGATTGTCTGCAATACGGATAACGACCCCGCCCTAGAGCAACGCCATTTGGCTTCTCTGGCGGCCTACCAGGTAGAGGGGCTGGTTGTAAACGCAGCGGGACAACCTCAACAACTACTGCAGACCATTATGCACAGTGGCTTACCGCTGGTATTGATCGACCGTGAAGTAGGCAAAATCAACGCCCCGGTGATTGGCCTTGATAATGCGCTTGCCATTGATATGGCACTTAACCACCTATCCCATCAGGGCTATCGCTGCGTGCTTTACGTTAGTGAGGCCCCAGAGCAAGCCAGCGCCCGTCAAGAGCGCCTGCAACGCTACCAACAGCAAAGTGCCTCGTTAGGGCTGGATAGCGCCATATTAACCAGCCTTGACGAGCAAGAGACGACCCCGGCACTGAGCGACTTAATCCAAAAAAACCGGGGGGTCTCCTGTGCCGTGCTGTGTGCCAATGGCAATGCCACGCTTGCCATGACGCGCTGCTTTCAACATTTAGAGATCGCCATGGGAGAGGTAGGGTTGATAGGTATAGATGAGCTCGACTGGTGCGAACTGGTACCCCCAGGCATCACTACTCTCGCCCAGCCAACCGATGCAATCGGCAGCGCGGCAGTCACTTACCTACTCAATCAAACCCTCCCTTCCAAGGCCGCGAAGGAAGTGCAGCACCATCACCCGCCAGTACTTATTCCACGGGGCAGCACTCAGTTGATAGGCCCCTCTGCTCACTTGTCCCCCTAATAACGACACCGCCACTATCAAACAAGTTTTGAGGCTACTAATGACACACTCTGTTTCTTCACCCAGCGTACTTACTTTTGGCGAAGCCATGGCAATGTTTGTGGCAGACACCACAGGAACCCTGGCGGATATTGAGCATTTTCAGCGCCGTTTGGCGGGTGCGGATAATAACGTCGCGATTGGCCTTGCTCGGTTGGGCTTCCATGTCAGTTGG
The DNA here is from genome assembly GCF_022348135.1 of Halomonas sp. McD50-4. Classification (NCBI taxonomy): domain Bacteria; kingdom Pseudomonadati; phylum Pseudomonadota; class Gammaproteobacteria; order Oceanospirillales; family Halomonadaceae; genus Halomonas; species Halomonas sp. McD50-4. The sequence goes on from NZ_JAKRFG010000001.1 coordinate 529,981, forward strand.
TTAAGCCGGGTAGGCAATGACGGTTTTGGTCAGTTTATTCGCCAAGCACTTGAAGCCGAAGGTATCGATGGCCGACATATCCATACCGACTCCCAGCACCCTACCGGCCTGCTATTCAAAGAGCGCGCCAGCGGAGGAGCCGACCCCAAAGTTACCTATTTCAGACGCGGCAGCGCCGCCAGCCATCTTTCTTCTAACGATGTCGACGGCGTAGATTTTGATGCACTCCAGCATGTCCATGCCACCGGCATCACACCCGCCCTTTCAGACAGCGCCTGCCAGCTAACCCGTCATATCATGGAGCAGGCGCACCTTCGGGGGGCCACGATCTCCTTTGATCCGAACCTGCGCCCTTCCCTATGGCCCAGTGAAACGAAGATGCGCGACACGCTTAATGAACTTGTCTCACTAGCTGACTGGGTGCTTCCCGGGTTATCGGAAGGCCAACTCCTTACTGGTCAGAAAACGCCCTACGACATAGCAGGTTACTATCTGGATCAAGGCGCTTCAGCGGTCATCATCAAGCTGGGGCCAGAAGGCAGCTACTACCGCGGCACCCTAGCCGGCTACGAGGAAAGCTTTACCGTTGAAGGCTGCCATGTCGCGGAAGTGGTCGACACCGTAGGCGCAGGCGATGGCTTCGCGGTGGGTGTCATCAGCGCGCTGCTCGACGGTTGCTCGGCCCGCCAAGCCGCCCAACGTGGCAATCTCATTGGAGCGCAAGCCATTCAAGTCATTGGTGATATGGAAGGCCTACCCCACCGCTCACGACTTCAAGCGTTAGAAGCAGAACAAAAATTTTAATACCAACGACTTACACTATCCAAGGAGATAACAATGAAAAAACGCCTACTCGTGCAAGGCCAACTCAGTGCCGTTCAGTTAGCCACCCTTGAGCATCTATTTGAAGTCACCCAGCTATCTAAAGCGATGCCGCTGGACACTCCGACAAATCGCCATCACCTAGCAGAAGTCCATGGCATTATCGGTTCTGGCCTTGCGATTACCCCCGAATTACTGGATGCAGCGCCCAAGCTTGAAGTCATCTCGACTATATCGGTGGGTTACGACAACATTCCTGTCGATGAACTGACCCGTCGCGGCATCATGCTGTGCAATACACCCGATGTACTCACCGAAACCACCGCTGATACTGGCTTTACCCTGATCATGGCCACCGCAAGGCGGGTCGTTGAGTTAGCAGAGTGGGTCAAAGCCGGTCAGTGGGAGGCCAGTATTGGCCCTTCGCTCTATGGCAGCGACGTGCACGGCAAAACGCTGGGCATGGTGGGTTTTGGCCGCATAGGGCAAGCCGTTGCTAGACGCGCTGCTCTGGGTTTTGATATGAAGGTCCTCTACTCCAACGCTTCACCCAAGCCCGACGTCGAACGAGAGCTAAGTGCTGAACGCCGTGAACTGGACGCATTACTGGCCGAAGCTGATTTTGTCTGCGTGACCGTTCCATTGACCGCCGACACTGAACGACTGATCGGTGCCCAACAGTTCGCGCTGATGAAGCGTACCGCTATTTTTATCAATATTGCGCGTGGCAAGGTGGTCGATGAAAGCGCCTTGATCAATGCCCTAGAAAACGGGGTGATCAAAGCCGCAGGCCTGGATGTCTTTGAGCAGGAGCCACTCTCCACTTCATCGCCACTGCCTCACATGGCTAATGTGGTCGCCCTCCCTCACATCGGCTCTGCCACCCATGAAACCCGTGACGCCATGGCCCAGCGTGCGGTCGATAATATCCGTTTAGCACTGCAGGGTGAGCCGCCGATCAGCCTTGTGAACGAAGAGGTAAATCAATGAGTTCAGGCCACAGCACACCCTCGCACTTCTGCCTTCTATTCGACTGCGACGGCACCCTAGTGGATAGCGAAATACTTCTTGCTGACGTAATGGGTGAGATCTTTCCTGAGTTTGGCCTTCCCTTCTCGTCACAGCAGTATATGGAGGAGTTTCGTGGCGTGCGCTTCCATACCATCGTTCACATTTTGGAGCATCGCTTCCACAAGTTAACAGAGGAAGCGCTTAACCAGCTTGAGGCAGGAATGCGGACTCGTATGGAAGCACGCATGCGCGCCGAATTGATGGCCATCCCAGGCATACCGGATGCGCTCGCGCAGTTAAAGAGCTACCCCAAAGCAGTGGTGTCTAACGGCCCTGAGCGAAAAATCCGCTGCGCGCTAGAAAGCACACAGCTGGAAAACCACTTTCAAGGCCAGTTATTCAGCGCTTACACCCTCAATGTCTGGAAGCCAGACCCAGAGTTGTACCGTAAAGCAGCAGCTGCCATGGGGTTTGTTCCACAGCACTGCATTGTGATTGATGATGCGGCGGTGGGCGTAGAAGCAGGCTTGGCGGCAGGTATGCAGGTTATCCACCTCAACCACTTTCCCAACGAGGAGAGCACGCCCGAGGGCGCGGTGGGTATCCACCACGCCAACGAGCTGCCAGCGGTCATTGGGGAGCTAATGACAACTATCAACACCTAGCGCATACGTGGCGACCCGAATCGCGTTTAAAAGCAGGTCGCCAAGCGTTCTTTCACATTCAAAGCATCATCAACTAATAATAGTTGCCGCCATTTATCGAACGTCAGACAGGGGTGGGAGGCACCAAACGCCACGATGTCTCCCACCTCAACGTCCTGAGCATCGTTAGGCAGACGCACGAATGTGTGCTGATCCATGATTTTCGTCACCTCCCAGCCAGTGACCGATAGCAGTTGCGCGGGGGTACCAGCCTCCCGATATCGACGCAGGGCAATCGGCATCTGATCATGGCCAATATCGCGCTTGCCTAGCGCAATAATGGCAAGACCAGGCTCGGGAAGCGACTGCACCTGGGCAAAGACTTCAAGGGCGGGCTCGAGCCCCTGCTGCAAATCGGGCCGACGACTAAATACGGCGGACTGCGCCTCGCGATACAATCCATGGTCATGCACCACATAGCACCCCGGCCGCAATACAGGCGTAAAATGCTCATGTAGCGGCGCACCGTCAAAGGCTTCGGCAATGATGTCATACCAAGCGGATCCTGAAGCAGTGACAATCGGGGCAGGTGCTGCAAAGCGTTGAGCAGCTTCAAGCGCTACCGCCACTTCCACAAGATAGTTAGCGTAAGCGCGGATGCCCTCCTCAGGATTATCCCCGTGCACGACACCTTCATAGCCCTCCAGCCCAGCCAACACCAGCGCTGGCTCATTAGTAATCGTCTCGGCAAGCGAAAGAATCTGCTCCTGAGTACGGCACCCACACCGCCCGCCTGCCACGCCTACTTCAATCAGCACTGGCAACGTCAAACCACGCTCGGCAAAAAAACGACCTAACTGGCGCACGTTCTCTTGGCTATCGACCACACAGTAAAAAGTCGCCCCTTGCTCGATTAGGCTGGCAATGATGGCCATGTTGGCCTGACCAACCAACTGGTTAGCCATCAGCAGTCGAGTAATGCCATTGCTGAACGCGGCACGACACTGGGCAGCAGTTGCCAGAGTGATTCCCCACGCTCCGGCCTGAAGCTGGCGGTGGAAAAGCGCTGGGGTCATGGTGGTTTTACCGTGGGGGGCCAACTGAGCTCCATGGGATTCAGCAAATCGCTGCATCCACGCCAGGTTATGTGTAAGGGGAGTCTCATGCACCACCGCTGCAGGCAGGCTAACACCAGCCAACAGATTGGAACTGATCTCCACCCCACCCTTATCTATCGTTAACGCTTCTTGCTGCATGACCCCATTTCCTCATTCACTGCGCGTAATGAAACATCCGGCTCACGGGCCGAAATGTTAGATACTTTCACACTTATTGACATCAAGATAGAAACTAACATACTTTTTAGGCAAGGCAACCTTCAGGAGTCCACGGTGAGCCAAGAAATAGATATTTTGTCCCGTATTACCACTGACTTTGCAGCTCTTCGCGATGCAGAAAAAAAAGTCGCCGAATTGATCTTCGCCGACATCGACTTTGTTACCGAGGCGAGTATCGGCGAGATTGCCCAACGTGCCGGAGTCAGCGATGCCAGCGTGACGCGTTTTGCACGTGCCATCGGTTGCGCCAATGTGCGTGATTTGAAAACGCGCCTGACCCGGGCGCTGGCAGCCGGAAGGCGTTTCATCCAGGAAGCAACACCTGAAGACAGTTCCAGCGTGGTTTACGACATCGCCACACAGACCCTTGCACTCAACCGTGACCTGCTGGCTCAGGCCGATGTAGCGGGGGCAGTTGAACAGCTGGATAACGCACGCCAGATACTAGTTTTCGGCTCTGGAGGTGGTTCAAGCACACTCTCTCAAGAGCTACAGTTTCGCCTTGTCCGCCTGGGCTATGCGATCAGCGCCTATCCTCAAGCGCTGTTGCCCCGCATGGTGGCTTCTACCCTTGATCCAGATGATGTCGTCGTTGTGCTCTCAGTCACCGGCTACACCCCAGAGATGGTGGAGTCGGCGCAGATTGCCAAGCAGTACGGTGCTAAAGTGATTGCCATTACAGCGTTGAACTCACCACTCGCCAACACTTCCGACATCGTGCTGCCCATCACCTCCCGCGAAACTGACTTCATCTACCATCCCTCTGCATCACGCTACGCCATGCTCGCCGTCATTGATGTGCTAGCCCTGGAGCTTGCCATGCGCCATCGCGAACGTTCGCGGACTAAGCTGCGTCGGCTCAAGCTCAGCCTGGACGACCATCGTGGTGGTGATAACCGCCAGCCCTTAGGAGATTAATATGGTTTACGATCTGCTGATCCGTAACGCCAACGTGCTTGATGGCTCCGGTGCCCCACCTTTCCTGGCCGATGTCGCTATCCAAGGTGAGCGTATCTGCGCCATTGGCAAGATGCCTTATGCCACCGCTACGACCACCATTGAGGCTGACGAGCGCTATCTGGCACCCGGTTTTATCGATGTCCACACCCATGACGATACCAACGTCATTCGCACTCCAGAAATGCTGCCAAAGCTGACCCAAGGCGTCACCACCGTGGTCGTCGGTAATTGCGGAATAAGCGTCAGCCCGGTCACTCTCACTGCTGACGTCCCCGATCCGATGAACTTACTGGGTAGCGCCGAAGACTTCCGCTATCCAAGCTTCGCTGACTACGCCTCGGCCGTCGATATCGCACGGCCCAGTATCAATGTTGCTGCCCTAGTTGGGCATACCAGCCTGCGCAGCCAAGTCATGGATAGCTTTGACCGCCCTGCCAGTAACGATGAAATCGCTGCCATGGAAGTGCTGCTTCGTCAGGCACTTGATGAAGGTGCTTTAGGCCTGAGCTCCGGGCTTGCCTATCGTAACGCGATACACGCGCCAACTTCGGAGATGGCCCCTTTGGTGGCTGCCGTTGGGTATTCGGGTGGCGTCTATACCACCCATCTTCGCGATGAATTTGCAGGCTTGCTGGACGCGATGGACGAAGCATTTGCCACTGCTCGCGCAGGCCAGGTACCACTCGTGATCTCGCATTTGAAATGTGCAGGCGCAGGTAACTGGGGAGGAGCAGGAAAGGCACTGAGCAAGTTGGAAATGGCCGCCCAGCACCAGCATGCTCACTGTGATTGTTACCCTTATACGGCTGGCTCTTCGACCCTGGACCTCGGGCAAGTGACGGATGAGATAGAGATCACCATTACTTGGTCGAAACCGCACCCGGAGCAGGCACGGCGTCCTTTAAAAGAGATCGCCGCTGAGTGGGAAGTATCGCTGCTGGAAGCAGCCAGACGGTTACAGCCAGCAGGGGCGGTTTACCACAACATGAGCGAAGCGGATATGCAGCAGGTGTTGGCGCATCCGCTTTCCATGGTGGGATCGGATGGCCTACCGAACGACCCGCACCCCCACCCTAGGCTCTGGGGAGCCTTCCCTCGGGTGCTTGCCCATTACAGCCGCGATTTAAATTTGATACCGCTGGCAGAAGCGGTACGCAAGATGACCAGCCTTTCAGCCGCCAATTTTGGACTGACGGATCGAGGTATCGTCCAGGTCGGTGCCTATGCCGACCTTACCCTCTTCGACCTTGCAGTCCTGGAAGATACAGCGAACTACGAAACCCCGATTGCGGCTGCAAAAGGCATCGAGTTGGTCGTGGTAAACGGCCAGCTCGCCTATTACCAGGGGTCTATCACCGATCAGCGTTCAGGGCGAATGCTGCGCCGCACTGAGCGTATTTCCCAAGTAATACCATCCAATCAGGAGTCAATATCATGAGCATCACACGTTATGGAACTGAAGGCGGTGTAGGTACTGGCGGTCAAAAACTGCCGTTTGCCCGCGCTGTCGAGGCCGGTGGTTGGCTATACGTATCAGGACAAACCCCTATGACCGATGGTGAAGTCGTGGAGGGCGGCATTGTTGAGCAGACCCGCCTCGCCTTCGATAACTGCTTGGCCATCATGCAAGAGGCAGGATATGGCGTCGAAGACGTTGTGCATGTCACTACGGTGTTGACCGATGCCCGCTATTTCACGTCTTTCAACAAGGTCTTCAAAGAAATATTCGGCGACAACCCACCGGCTCGTATTTGCAGCGTTCAAGACTTAGTCGTGGATTGCAAAGTAGAAGTCGATGTGAAGTGTTACCGAGCTGATCGCGTCTAGGCACCGCAACAGCAGCACCTCAAAAAAGAGCCGCACCCCGGCAAGGGTGCGGCGCCAGATTGCCGCTTGATCACGATAAAAGTCCCGCGGCAATCGCTTCCATTGCCTACCTATCGGCCGCGGCAACGGCCGGATAAACAACGATAAGAGGTTACCATGAACAGTCAAATATTCCTTGCCGCCTTTGTGCTCTATATTATCGCCATGATCGTCTTTGGATGGTGGGTGTCACGACATAAACGTGGCAGCGGTGACGACTTTTTGCTTGGCGGGCGAAGTGTTCCCCTATTTCTCACCGTGGGCACCACGGTCGCCACAATGGTGGGTACCGGTTCCAGCATGGGGGCCGTTGGCTTTGGTTATGCAAATGGCTGGGCGGGGGCGCTCTACGGTATCGGTGGTGCCATTGGGGTGCTTCTACTCGCCGTCTGCTTTGCCCCTGTGCGTAAACTTCGCTTCATGACGATGAGTGAAGAGCTGGCCTATTACGTTGGCGCGAATCGGTTAGTGCGTAACATTGTTGCGCTTCTCATCTATATCGCCTGCATTGGCTGGCTCGGTGCCCATATTCTTGGCGGTGGCCTGTACCTCTCCTGGATGGCGGGTATCGACCTGACCACGGCACGTATTCTGGTGGCACTGGGCTTTGGCATTTACTGCGTGGTGGGCGGCTACTTTGCGGTCATCTGGACCGACACCATTCAAGCCATCGTGCTCTTTGCAGGCTTTATTTTGATGGCCGCGCTGGCACTGGTGGAAGTGGGCGGTTTCTCAGGGCTTACTGCAGGTATGGACGCAGGTGCCATCAGTTTTCTAGGCATTGGTCAGATTGGTGCACTGCCGGCATTGTCTCTAGCCGCTGTCATTGCGATTGGCGTGCTGGCCACGCCTTCGTTTCGGCAGCGGATCTATTCCGGCGAATCCGTCGGTTCGGTACGTCGTTCGTTCTTGATCACGGGTGTTCTTTATCTCGGGTTCTCAATCATTCCTGCCATTATCGGTATGGCCACCCACGCTCTCAATCCAGGGCTTGAGAATAGCAACTACGCCTTTCCCTTCCTGGCGACGGAAATCATGCCATTAGGATTGGGGCTACTGCTGTTGGTAGCAGGCCTCTCTGCGACCATGTCGAGCGCAAGCTCCGACGCCATCGCCGGTGTGTCCACGCTGATCCGAGACCTCTATGTACTCGCCACGGGCCGCACCCCGTCAGCCCGCAACGTGGTGCGCTTCTCACGGATCGCCCTGGTAGCCACCATTGGTTTAGCACTGCTGTTCGCGCTTGCCTCGGACAACGTAATTACCTACATCACCCGCATGATCTCGACGATTCTGTCAGGACTGTTTATGAGCGCCATGCTGGGGCGCTTCTGGCCACGCTACAACTGGCAGGGTGCCATTGCCACACTGCTATGTGCCTCCGCCACTTCCTTGATCATTATCGCCAACAGCGATTGGACAGCTTTCTGGGGCAATCCCAGCATCCCTGCCGTTCTCGCTGCGCTGGTGGCCGGGGTCGTTGTGAGCCTACTGACACCGGCCTCGCAGGTCTCCCCTGATCAGGCACTGGCAATTCTTGACCAAGAACGCCAGCGCATGGAGCAAGTGCCAGAGCCAACGCTCACCGGCGCTGAAGCGACCTCAACGACTCGCTAACCGCCAAAAAGCTGAAAAAAAGCCCCACGATTGTGAACTGACACCTCAACCGTGGGGCTTTGATTGGTACTAAAGAACTTATAGCGCCGCTAAAGCCTCGCTAAAGCTCTTCTGGATCAGAGCTTGATAGGCCGCCGTCACCGCCAGCGCGAACTCATCGTTTTTAGCCAGTTCGCTGGGCACGACATCGTCCATGGCTAAGAAGGCGGCTACCAGCGCCTCTGCGTCTGAGCGGCTGCTGGAATCATGCCTCTGATGCAATTGCGCAAAGCGTTTGGCCAACGGGTCATCGACCGTATAGCGATTACCCTGGAGATCTTCACCTGCGGTATAACGGATCCAGGCCGCCATGCCGAGTGCCACACAAGGTGAGGGTTGGCCAGTACCAGCACGCTCCAGCGTACCCGACAACCATCGCTGCGGAAGCTTCTGGCTTCCATCCATGGCAATTTGCTGCAGGCGGTGACGCAAACTGTCATTGGCGAAGCGCGCCAATAGCGAGTCGGCATAAGCCACTAAGTCGATACCCTCGGGCATATCGAGTGTCGGTGCGGCTTCCTCAAGCATGTAGCGACGCAACAGTGTGCGCAGTTCAGCTTGATGAATACCGTCAACAACCGTCTCAATGCCTGCCAGTGCACCAAGATAGGCAAGCAGTGAATGACTGCCGTTCAACATGCGCAGCTTCATGGTTTCAAAAGGGGCCACATCGGCCACCATTTCCACCCCTTCTGCTTCCCAGCTTGGCCGCCCCTGGGGAAAGTGGTCTTCAACCACCCACTGGGAGAAGGCTTCACACACCACGGCATTGGCATCGGCTATTCCCAGCGCCGCCAAACGCTCAAAGTCTGTATCCGTCATGGCTGGCACAATGCGATCTACCATACTGCAGGGAAAGGCAACCTCATCGGCAATCCAGCGGGCCAGCGTCGGATCGCGGTACTCGGCCAATTGCACTACCGCCTGCCGTGTACGCGTTCCGTTGTCGGGCATGTTGTCGCAAGAGAGCACTGTAAAGGGAGGAATCACCGCCTCACGCCGCCGCGCTAACGCTTCCACCAACAATCCAGGCGCGGTTCGGGGCTGTTGCGGAGAGGCGATATCTTCGATGATCATAGAATCATCACTTCTTAACTCACCGCTCGCCGGGTTGAGAAAGTAGCCCTTTTCGGTGACCGTCAAAGTAACGATACGAGTGTCTGCAGAGGCCAATCGTGCCAGTAACGCTTCCCTATCCCGGCCCCAGTCGCCAGCGTGATCACGGCCAGAAAAGAGGGTCTCTTCGATCACCCCGATTTCACGCAGCGTAAGGTGTTGGCTGTTGGCGTACTCCGCTACATGATAACGATACCCTGCCTCAGCAAGATCATCGACCAGCCCAATACTGGAACGCAAATTAGCGCTACACACGCCCCACCCAACATCACCGCTGCGCTGACGGTAGCGCTCTAGGTACACCGCCTGATGAGCACGATGAAATGCACCAAGTCCGAGATGAACAATGGCCAGCTGGCTCGATGGCGGAGCTGCAGATATAGACTCAACGTTTGGCATCGTTAGCTCCTACCAGTGCCACAACGTACCATCTTCCAGGCGATTCACCGGAAGGCTGGCACGTTTATAGGGGTATTGTTTGGCCAGCGTTTCATCAATATCCACCCCGTGCCCCGGTGTTTCACCGACAATGAAGTGCCCATCGACAAACTGGTAATCATGCGAGAAAACGGTATCTACCACTGCCTCGTGGGGCATATGTTCCTGAATACCGAAATTAGGCACCCACGTATCGAAATGAATAGCGGCACCCAGGCATACCGGTGATAGATCCGTGGCCCCATGAAAGCCCGTACGGACATGGTAAAGCGACGCAAGATCAGCGATTCTGCGCATGTGGGTAATGCCACCGCCATGACTCAGCGGCGTACGAATATAGTCAATCAGCTGTGCTTCCAACAACTCGCGATAGTCATGAATTGAATTGAACACCTCCCCCACTGCTAACGGCGTGGTTGAGTGCTGGCGAATGAGCCGAAAGCTTTCTTGATTCTCTGCTGGCACACAATCTTCCAGCCAAAACAGATGGTAGGGTTCTACTTCCTTCGCTAGACGCGCGGCTTCAATGGGCGTCAAACGGTGGTGAACGTCGTGCAGGACATGGATGTCGGCACCGAACTGCTCCCGCACGGCCTCGAATAGCTTGGGCACGTGGTTCAAATACTTTTCGGTACTCCAGACATTCTCACTGGGCAATTCTGCATCGGCGGGCTCATAGCGCTCTCCGTCCTTCTTGGTCACGCCGTACGTGGTAGGAATACCCGGGACACCTGCTTGCACTCTGACCGCGCGATAGCCCAGCTTCACATGTTTCTCTACCTCACTGAGACAAGCATCAATATCCTTGCCAGTACAGTGAGCATAGGTCATCACTCGCTCACGGCTTTTCCCACCCAGTAACTGATAGAGCGGCAACCCTGCCACCTTGGCCTTGATATCCCAAAGAGCCAAGTCCACCGCCGCGATGGCCGACATAGTGACAGGCCCACGCCGCCAGTAAGCACCGCGATAAAGAAAGTGCCATATATCTTCAATTCGGCTTGCATCACGGCCAATCAGCGCCGGTAGAACATGCTCTTCCAGGTAAGCCACCACTGCCAGCTCACGCCCATTCAGCGTCGCGTCACCAATACCGTAAACACCGGATTCAGTAATAATTTTGAGTGTTACAAAGTTACGTCCTGGTGACGTAACAATTAAATAAGCGTCACTTATAATCATCATTATTCCATTACGAAGAGTAAAAGGTAATCAACGCTCAAAGAGGTAGCGCTGCACATTGTCATAACAAACGGCGCGCACCATTTCCCCGACTCGATCCACGTCGCTAGGTAGCTCACCACGCATCATCTGAGCCCCCAGCATCTGGCAAAAAATACGCCGGAAATAGTCATGCCTGGAAAAGGACAAAAGACTGCGTGAGTCTGTCAGCATGCCAACGAAGTGACGCAACAAACCAAACTGCATCTGGGTCGTTAACTGCCGCTCCATGCCATCACGCTGGTCGTTAAACCACCAGGCAGCGCCAAATTGAACCTTGCCGGGAATGCCATCCCCCTGAAAAGAACCGGCAAGACCCGCCAACATCTCGTTGTCCCGTGGGTTGAGGTTATAAAGTACGGTACGTGGAAGCTGATGTTCCTGATCGAGCGCGTCCAACAGCGCCGCCAAGGGTTCGGCATAGGTAGTATCACCAATGGCATCGAAGCCGCTGTTCGCTCCTATCTCACGTCGCCCCCGCTGGCTTAAGTCACGCAAGGCACCAATGTGGAGCTGCATGACCCAGCCCCGTCGGGCATACTCCTTGCCCAGCCATAACAGAACAGCCGTGGTAAAACCGTGGGCGTCATCACTGCTCAGCGCCTCCCCGCCCTTTCTTCGCTCCAGAATACGATCAAGCGCATGGGCGGCAGGTGGTACGACAAACACTGGCTTTTCTAAGCTGTGATCGGAAAGGCAGCACCCTGCCCCCTCGAAATGTTCCAATCGTTGGTAAAGAGCTGCCAATAAATCATCGAAGCGCTGAATGGTCAGGCCGCTGGCCGCTTCGAGCTTTGCCAGATAATCGATAAAACCCGGTTGCTCAATCTTGAGTACCAAGTCGGCACGGAAAGTAGGCAGCATGGTTGGGCCAGCGCCACTGGTTGCATGCCGTTGGTGGTCGGCCAAGCTGTCGGTGGGGTCATCCGTGGTACAAATGGTACGTACGTTGAAGCGCTTTAAGATCCCTTGAGCACTGAGCTGAGGCGTTGCCAACCGCTGCTGCGAGGTCTGCCACACTTCCTCCGCCGTTTCTGCCGAAAGAAGCACATCGTTGATCCCCAGTGGCTCGCGCAATTCAAGGTGGGTCCAATGATAGAGAGGATTGCCCAAGCAATCCGGCACGGTTTCTGCCCATGCTTGAAAGCGCTCCCGATCACTGACATTCCCGGTAATAAGCTGCTCTGCGACACCCGCGCACCGCATGGCTCGCCATTTATAGTGATCGCCCTTGAGCCAAAGTTGGGTCAAGTTATCAAATTGAACGTCGTTAACTATTTCAAGTGGGTCCAAGTGCGAGTGATAGTCGCAAATCGGCATGACAGCAGCATGTTCATGATAGAGCCGTCGGGCAGCTTCATTTTCCAATAAAAAATCTGCACCTATGAACTCAATTTGGTCGTTAAACTTCATCGTTACTCCTGGGTCATTGAGACATTCATAGGAACTTCTACCCAAGTAACAAGTTGGGCAAAAACAGAACAATATCCGGGAAGAAAAGAATACCCAGAACCACTACGAAGACCGCAAAAGCGAAAGGCAGTAGTTCACGGCTATACTCATAAAACGAGCAGCGTAAAATGCCGCATACGGTATACATCGAAATACCGACCGGGGGTGTCATGCCGCCGAAAGTGACCAGTGTCATCATAAGCAGCCCGAAATGAACAGGATCAATACCAGCCGCTTTAATAACCGGTACTAAAATGGGGGTCAGCAACATCACCACAACAGTAGCCTCAAGCAGCATGCCTAAAAAGACCAGCAGCAACGACACGGTAAGCAGTAAGGTGATATGGCTGGAGAACACGCCAAGGGTTAATTCAGCGATTGTTTGCGGGACTCTTTCAAAAGAAACGACATAACCGATAATGCCCGAGAACATAATAATGAGCATAATCATGCCAATATCTCGCACGCTGGCACGCATGGCATTCAGGATTTCGTTCACCCCCATCACCTGATGGATAACACACCCTACTAACAGCGCATAAGCAACGGCAAACGCACCTGCTTCGGAAGGTGTAAACAATCCATAACGGATACCTACCAACAGCCACACGGGGAAGAGTATGGCCCAGATACTACTACGCAGTGCCTTCAAGACTTCTGAGCCAGTAGGCAAGTGCTCTCTAACGGGCTGATAGCCGCGTCGTTTGGCCATAATGTAAGTAGTCACCATTAACGCAACCATCAATAAAAAACCGGGGACCAACCCGGCTATGAAGAGTCGCCCTATCGAGACTTCCCCAAGGTAGCCATACAGAATCAAACCGATGCTGGGTGGAATCGTCGCCGTAATTAAGCCACCGATAGACAGCACCGCCCCTGTAAATCCAGAAGAGTAGCCACCCTTGATCATGCTTTTCCCCAACACACGGGACTGCATAGCGGCATCGGCCACTGCGGAGCCTGACACCCCACCCATCAACGTGCTCAGCACAATGCTTGCCTGCGCCAAACCGCCGCTCATCCACCCCGCCAACAGGGTAGAGAGATGAACTAAGCGAGGGGTAATGCCACTGGCATTCATTAAGTGGCCGATAAAAATAAACAACGGAACGGCCAAGAGCGGAAAAGACTGTGTCGAAGAGACGACTCGCTGCACAGCGATACTCGTTGGCAAGAATGTTTCAGGTAGCAAAAAGTAAGAAAAGCCCGCAATTCCAATAGCAAATGCGACAGGCATGCCAATGGCCATAAGAAACAGGCCAAAAACCAGTAATAGCGCGGCTGTCATAGCGACTCCTCCACCATGTCGTCATCGTCAGCCATCAAGCTACCCATAACACCATTAGCGGATATGCGACGTACCAATGAAACCATCATAAGCAAAGCACCAATCGGAAGCGCCAAAGTGATATAACCATAACTTAGCCCCGCCACTCCCATTGGGCGCTGCCAGTTTGAGGTGGCTAAACCAAAGCCATACCAAGCAAGAAGAACTAAAAAGAGCAGCATCATCGCAATACACAAACTGGTAATCATGAATTGCAACTTAGCGGGTAACCGAATAACCAGCGCGTCAATGCGCACCTGACCACCGTGACGTAGCGTGATGTCGGCACCTAACACGGCAGTCCAGATAAACAGGAATTGCGCCAATTCAGCACCACCGGCGAAGGGACTTCCGACGGCTCTAGCGGTTGAGCTAATAAACATCGTGAGAGAGGTACCTCCGAGCAGCAAGATGGCTAACCACTCCTCACCTTTATCGTACCAATGCCACATACAGCATTCCTCGCCCCATAGGGCATATGGATGGTGGGGTTAATAGCAAAGAGAAAAGGGGAAAGCTCCTGCCCAGAGAACCAATACGGGCAGGAGCGGAGACTCATTCTCCAGAGAGCAGTTGCTTGCGATATTGGTCGTAGCCTAACTCTTCATAGACGCTGCCAACGCGCTCCCGGAATAGATCGATATCTACATCGGTAAATGTGACGCCTTCAGCTTCCATCCTCTCCCGCACAGCGGCCTGTGCTTCTATGGTGGCTTGACTCGCCGCGTCACCCGCCTTTAAGAGTTCTTCATCGAGAATAGTGCGTAGCTCTTCAGGCAAAGTTTGATACCACTGATCAGAAGTGGCGATCCCCGTCATTAAATGAATATGATTCGTTAATGCCACATTCGTAATCACTTCATGGAGGTTTTGGCCTTCGGCAGCAGTTAATTGTGCTTCTGCGCCATCAATGGAGCCTAATTGAAGCGCAGAGTAAACTTCCGACCAGGGCAAGGGAGTGGCGGTTGCCCCCATGGCTTCAATTGTTTTTACCCATACTGGGGAGTTGATTGTTCGTACACGTACGCCATTCAAGTCGTCAGGTGCCTTGACTTCATTCTGAGTCAGCATCTGCCGCGACCCCTGGAACCAGTTGTAATTAAGTAGACGAAGGCCACTCACGCCTGCCAACCCTTCCACCCACTCCTGATACAGCGGCGACGCGGTTATTTGAGCGTAATCACGCGAGTCTTCAACCAAGTAAGGAGCACTTAAGATGCCAAGCTCTGGTTGATATTCCGATAAACGGCCAGCATCAATGAGAATAGCGATATTGGCACCACTGCGGATTTGCTCTACGACATCTTCATCGGAGCCCAACTGGCTATTCGGGAAAATCTGGATCGTCAGCTCACCATCAGAACGCTCTTCAATACTTTGCTGAGCGCTCTGCAAAGCCTGTGCGATAGGATCTTGGGGGCTCAATGCGATAGAGACATTGAGCTGGTAAGCAGCGTGTGCAGTTTGACTTGCGACAACCAGCGCAATCGCTGGGAGTAACCGTGCGAGTTTCATCTTCAACTCCTCAAGATAATTATTATTGGTCATTTTTTCACCAGCATTACGGCTGGAACTACGTCATGCAGGGCAATCATTCATCTGGTTTATATGGCTGTGTTTATGTGGAACGTGCTGGAGCAGCCAATCCCACTCCTGCAAATAAATCGGGGAAACGACGCTCAAGTTCAGGCAACGAATTCAGGATTTCACGCTGATGAACACTCATCGCCTTCTCGGCGGCGTCACTATCTGAAGCCGCTATTGCATCGACGATTGCCTGATGCTGATCGGCTAACTTAGGGATCGGTGTAGAGTCAGGAATACTCAAATAACGTACCCGGTCCAATTGCGCCTTCACATCTTCGATGACGTTCCATGCCATGATTTGTCCTGTGGAAAAGGCCAATGTGCGATGAAACATCTCATCAAGAAAAAAGAAGCGGTCATGGTCCTGGCGCTCAATACAGCTGCGCTGGCGCTCAATCAGTTCGTTAAGCTCCATTAGCACACTTTCAGTAAGTGCCCCCTTGGCGGCTTCCAGCGTAATGGCGACCTCCAATGACTCGCGGATAAAGCGTGCTTCCAGAACCGCCTGTCGGGAAATGCCCACCACATACGTGCCTCGTTGAGGGCGCACTTCAACCAACCCTGCCTCTGAGAGGCGGATAAACGCCTCTCTCACGGGCTGGCGACTGACAGCGAATAAATCCGCAATCTCCTTTTCAGAAAGCGCCTGCCCCGGTGCCAGCACCATGCGAATAATCGCTTGCCGCAATACGTTATAGAGACGTTGGCGCACCGAAACATCACTACCTTCCCTCTGCCACATCCCTTGCAAATCTGTCTTCATGTTACTCCAGAAAGTGCTTATGCACGCCAACTGATACAACTAGTATGGTAGTATGGATGAAATAAAAAAAGGCTAAATGAATTAGCCTTTAGTCGACTAAGCAACTTCTCACATAAAAAACTACTTATTCAGCTGTATGTCACTCTCTTTCAGACCTCAGAACTGCTCCCACTCACCCGCTGACGACTGCTTGGAGGGCAGCACTTTGGCGGCGGACTGATGGAGCCCAAGCGGCTGCGAGCGGCGTAGCGCTGGCAAAGGCTGCGCGCCTTGTGAGGTTCTGAAGGCGTTGACGCTGTTGGTCAGAGCGGCGGCTTCCCCACTGAGGGTATCTGCCACCCGCCGGTAGCTCTCCATATCCGAGGCGCTGGCTTGGGTCGTGCTGTCGATCTCGGCAATGGCTAGTCCTACTTGGGCAACGCCGTCGCTCTGCTCGCTGGCCGCTCGGCTAATCTCTGCCATCAGGTCGTTGACCCGCTGACTGGCATGTCGGATACGTTGGGTCGCCGCTTGCGTTTCTCGCGTATGAGACGCGCTTTCCAGCACGCTTTGATTGGTGTCCACGATCATGCGCTGCACTTCTTTGGCCGCTTCAGCGGTCTGATTGGAGAGCTTTCGCACCTCTTGGGCCACTACCGCAAAGCCACGTCCGTGTTCGCCAGCACGCGCCGCTTCCACCGACGCATTGAGAGCCAGAATATTGGTTTGAAACGCGATGGCATCGATGGCTTGCACCATGTGTTTCATCCGTTCGGACTGCTTGGTCAACGCGTCCATGGCCTGAGCCAACTCGTCTGTCAGGCGCGACGCGTTGCCCACTTCGGCGAGGTTGGTATCGGCCGCCTTGCTCGCAAGCTGCGCATTCGAGGCGCTTTGACGCACGGTGCTGGAAATCTCCTCCATGCTGGCAGCCGTCTCTTGTACCGCGGAGGCTTGCTGTTCCAGGCGATCCGCCATGTTGGCGTTATTGCTTAGAATTTGGCTCACCACCGGGCCAATGGTGTCCATATTGCGCTGAATATCACTGGCGGTAGAGAGCAGCGAGCGGCGCATGAGCTGAAGTGCCTCAAGCGTTTGACGAAGCGATTGGCGGCGAGTGGAAGGAATCACCGTGTTCAAGTTGCCCGCTGCCAGCTGCAGCGCAATGTCTTTCAGCGATGCGACCGAACGACTCAAGGAGCCTAGCAGCAACGCGTTCACCGACCAGATCGCACTTGCCAGCACTAGGGCAAGCACAGCCAAAGACCAGCTCTCGAGAGAAAAGCGTTGCGTGATCCACAAGCCACCCCCCAGTAGCACTACGCTCGCCAAAGACGACAGAACGACGCGCGCCTTCACTCCCTCCCACTGAAACGATGGCAACTTGCCGCGCAACCCTTTGCGCTTGAGTTTGCCGCGCTTTAAATAGTAGGGGCAGTTGTTTTCACGCATTTGACGATACAGGTGATCGAAATAGCGCGCCTTCTCTTCACCCGCATAAGAGCGAAGCGACGCGTAGCCTTGTAGCTCGCCTTTATCGACGACGGGCACGACATTGGCGTGCACCCAGTAGTGGTCGCCGTTTTTACGGCGATTTTTGACGTATCCTTGCCAAGAGAGCCCTTCTCTCAGGGTTGCCCACATATCCCGGTACACCTCGGGCGGCATATCCGGATGCCGAACGACGTTGTGCGGTTCATTCATCAACTCTTCGATGGCGAAGCCGCTCACCTCGATAAAGCGCGGGTTGGCATACGTAATATAGCCGTTGATATCCGTGCGGGAGATTAAGAAGTCATCGGGTTCAATCGGATAATTCGTTTGTGATACATAGCCGTTATTACGCATTGCCACCCCCTTTGGGAGAATACTTTTTACACCTGCAAGCCCAGTAGGCGTACTATGGCTCAGACGCTAAAAAAAGTAACGGTAGTTACCTAGCCCGGATTTCTCATAGCACCTCAGCAAGTATCTTACCCAAGACGTAATGCTACTAAAAACCTATTGGCACGGTTTAAACTGCCTACTTTTTAACCACTTCCCGTCGTTCAGACACACTTCCCCC